>CATWQE010000145.1 GCA_958352855.1 uncultured Bacillota bacterium | reverse complement strand
CTACGCCATTGACGCCAATCACCAGGATTACCGATTTCCGGTTTTCAAATTCATAAGCCTTTTCTCCCACAGACATCTGTTCTTTAATGCTGTCCATGAGAAGCTGTTTGCATTCCTGAGGGTCCTTGATATGTTTTTGGGCCACCTGCTCTTTCAGACGCTCAATAATGGAAGTGGTGGTATTGATTCCAATATCACCCATGACCAGAATTTCTTCGATTTCCTCATAAAAATCCTCATCAATGCTGGAATAGCCGCTGAAAATAGAATCAATTCCAGATACAATGTTTTCTCTTGTTTTTGAAAGACCTTCCACCAGTCTTTTAAAAAACCCTTTTTTCTCTTTTCCTTCTGCCATAGTTCCTCCTATTTATCTAAATCATGCTCGATGAGATTCACAGACACCAGGGTAGACACACCTTTTTCCTGCATGGTGATTCCATAGAGCCTGTCTGCTGCTGTCATGGTTCCTCTTCTATGAGTTATAATAATAAACTGTGTGTTTTTTGTCAACTTATGAAGATACTGAGCGTATCTGGTAACGTTGGAATCATCCAGGGCTGCCTCAATCTCATCCAGCAGACAGAATGGGGATGGCTTCAGATTCTGGATGGCAAACAGCAGGGCAATGGCTGTAAGAGCCTTTTCCCCTCCGGAAAGCTGCATCATATTTTGCAGTTTTTTGCCTGGCGGCTGGGAAATAATCCGGATACCTGCCTCCAGAATGTCTTCTTCCTCGTCCAGCTCCAGGGTTCCCTTTCCTCCGCCAAACAATTCCTTAAACGCCTTATCAAATTCTCTTCGGATTTGTGCAAACTTTTCTTCAAACTGCCTGCGCATCCCTGTATCCAATTCTTCAATAATACCCAGAAGCGTTTCCTCTGCCTTCACCAAATCGTCATGCTGGGTCTGCATAAAGGTATGACGCTCTGAAAGCTCCTTATACTCTTCAATGGCATTTACATTGACGTTTCCAAGCTGTTTGATTTCTCCACGCACCTGACTGATTTGCTGCTTCATTTCTCCCCGTTCCAAAGGCTTGTCATCCGCCTCATCCAAAGCCTGGCTATAGGTAACTTCGTATTCTTCCCACATATAATTCACCTGGGCTTCTCTGGCTTCTTCCAGCTTTTCCTTCTGACCGTTTAAGCGGAAACATTCCTTATCCAGCAGATTCATCCTTCCTGATAATTCGTCTCGCTTTGCAAAAAAGGACTTGTAGCTGCGGCTCATTTCTTCTTTGGCATTCAGGGCATTTTGAAGCTTTTCTTCATCCTGTCTGAAGGTTTCCTCTACCTTTGCCATGGTATTTTTAATTTCTTCTATTCTGGCCTCCTTGCCGGAAATCTCTTCTCTTCCCTGGAAAAGATTTCTTTCCAGCATTTTACCCTGTTCCTGAAGCTGCTGAAGCTCTGCCTGGATACGGTTTCGGTTTTCCGTAATAAATCCCTGTCTGGAGGTAAGATTTGCAGTTTCCAGATGAGATTTCTCCAATTCCTTTGAAAGACGGTTTTCCTGCTGTTTCTTTTGCTCCAGAATCTCCTGATTTTGGTTAATCTGCTCTTCCAGAGCCTTTTCCTGACTGGCGCTGGTCTCCAGCTCCAGTTGTATGGAAAGACTGTTTTCCTCAAGCTCTTTTGTCTGTCTCTCCAGTTGCTCTGCCTCCAGCTTCAAATTCTCATAACCAGCCTGGATTTCCTCTCTTTTTCCTGACATGGCATTTAAATTCATCTGCACCGTATTTTCCCGTATATACTGTTCCTGAAGCTGTTCCTGTAATTTCGCTGCCTGCTCCCGAAAATGATTACGCTTTTCCCTGTATTGTTCCAGGTTTTGCTGCATCTGTTCCATCTCTTTTTTCAGGGCTTCCACCGCATCCTGTAGCTCTTCAATTTCTCTTCGTCTTCCCAGAAGGTTACTGCTGCTCTTAAAAGCACCTCCAGTAAGAGAGCCTCCAGGGTTTAAGGATTCCCCTTCAATAGTTACCATACGGATGGTATATTGATATTTTTTTGCAATGGCGATTCCATGATCAATATGATCCACCACCAGCGTCCTGCCCAGAAGATAATTGGCAAGACCCTGATACTCCTCTCCTACGGTTACAAGCTCACTGGCCACGCCAATAACCCCCGGCTCCTGCAGCGCCGCTGTGTTGGTAAATCCCCGCTTATTCTTCATACTGGTAAGAGGCAGGAAGGTAGCGCGTCCATATTTGTTCTTTTTCAGAAATTCAATCATGTTCTTGGCGGTTGTCTCATGATCGGTAACGATATTCTGAATACTGCCGCCTAAAGCAGTTTCAATGGCAGTCTCATAGTTTTTCTCTACTTTTAAGAGGTCTGCCACAACACCTTTGATGCCAGGAACCCGTTTTTTCTGCTCCATAACTCTTCGAATGCTGTTTCCATATCCATCGTAGCGCTCTGCAATATTGCGCATGGATTCCAGTCTGGATGCCTCTCTGTGAAAGGCAGTCTGCCCTGTCTCAAGCTGTTGTCCTGCCTTTGCCATTTCTGCCTGATATCTGGTAATCTGATCCTCACAGCGATTGCTCTCCCGCACCAGTTTATCAATGGTTTCCTGAATCTGTATCTTTTCCTGCTGATACT
>CATWQE010000144.1 GCA_958352855.1 uncultured Bacillota bacterium | reverse complement strand
GACTTCGTGATTTCCTGGAGCCCAAGGAGTTTATCAGTTGTGTGGAAGGATTGGAGCGGCTGTATGAAGAATAAGGAGAAGAAATTATTCCCCCTGTTTGTAGACTTGACAGAAAAAAAGGCAGTGGTTGTGGGAGCAGGGAAAATTGCCACCAGAAGGGTGAAAACCCTGCTTCCTTTTCTGGGGGAAATTCAGGTCATTGCTCCAAAGGCTTCCAGGGAAATTCTGGAGCTGGCAGAGCAGGGAGAAGTAATCTATGAGAAAAAGTGCTATGAACGGGAAGATTTGTATGATGCCCATATGGTGCTGGCTGCCACAAATGATGAAAAAGTCAACGAAGATATTTACAGCGCATGTAAATGCCTTGGGATTCTGGTAAACATTGCCAGCAATCAGAACAAATGTGATTTCCATTTTCCGGGAGTTCTGGAACAGGGTGATATTGTCATAGGAATCAATGGAGGGGGAAAAGACCATAAAAAAGTGAAACAGGTAAGGCAGGAACTGGAAAGAGCCTTAAAGGGCAGCAGGGAGGAAGCAGAATGAGAAAGGTAATCATCGGCAGCAGAGAAAGCAAACTTGCAGTGGTACAAAGTGAAATGGTACAGACTTATATTCAGGAGCATGCGCCTTCTACCCAGGTGGAAATCCTCACCATGAAAACAACAGGGGATAAGATTCTGGATAAGACGCTGGACAAAATCGGAGGCAAAGGACTGTTCGTAAAGGAATTAGATAAGGCGCTGATGGAAAAGAGAAGCGATATTTCCGTACATAGCCTGAAGGATATGCCCATGGAGGTTCCAGAGGAATTGCCTTTGGTGGCTTTTTCGAAAAGAGAAGATCCAAGGGATGTACTGGTGCTTCCCCCAGGAGAGCGGGAATTAGACCTTACAAAGCCTATTGGATGTTCCAGCCAGAGAAGGATTCTGCAGTTAAAGGAATTATATCCGGATGCAGTATGCAAAAGCGTCAGGGGAAATGTTCAGACCAGACTGGCAAAACTGGACAGTGGAGAATACAGCGCCCTGATTCTGGCAGCAGCAGGATTAAAAAGACTGGGACTGGAAAACCGGATTTCCAGATATTTTGAGCCGGAAGAAATGATTCCTGCAGCAGGACAGGGTATCCTAGCAGTCCAGGGAAGGGCAGGAGAGGATGTGTCCTATCTGGATGGCTTTCAGGATGAAAACGGTTTTTACGCGGCAACAGGAGAGCGCGCATTTGTAAAATATCTGGATGGAGGCTGTTCTTCCCCCATTGCGGCTCATGGAATCATAGAGGGAGATTCTATGACCCTCCTGGGACTTTATTATGATGAAGAAACAGGCAGCTATCAAAAAGGCAGCATAACAGGAAAGAAGCAGGACGCCGGCAAGATAGGGGTTACTCTGGCAAAGCAGCTTCAGGAATTGTGCAGAAAGGACGGGTAAAAGCAGATGACAAATACAGGAAAAGTGTGGCTGGTAGGCGCAGGACCGGGAGATCTGGGGCTGTTTACCATGAAGGGCTTACAGACTCTGCAGCAGGCAGATGTGGTGGTGTATGACAGTCTGGTGGGACAGGGCGTGCTTTCTCAGATTCCAGAGACAGCGCGCTGTATCAATGTGGGAAAACGTGCTTCCCATCATACCATGCCTCAGGAAAAAATCAATGAGGTTCTGGTGGAAGAGGCGAAAAAAGGACAGCGTGTGGTTCGCTTAAAAGGCGGAGACCCGTTTCTGTTCGGGCGCGGGGGAGAGGAGCTGGAGCTTTTGGTACAGGAGGGAATCCCCTATGAAATTATTCCTGGGGTGACATCTCCCATTGCAGTACCGGCTTACAATGGTATTCCGGTAACTCACCGGGATTTTACCTCTTCCTTGCACATTATTACCGGACATAAAAAACAGGGCGCTGCCTATGATATTGATTTTGAAGCTCTGGTACGAACCAAGGGAACCTTGGTATTTTTAATGGGAGTCAGCGCTCTTGGAGATATCTGTCAGGCCCTTCTTGAGGCTGGAATGAACCCTCACATGCCTGCCGCTATTTTGCAAAAAGGTACTACAGCAGGACAGAAACGTATTGTTGCTACTGTTTCTACGCTGGAAGAGGAAGTGAAGCGACAGGGGATTGAAACGCCGGCTATTATTGTGGTAGGAAAGGTCTGCGCTTTGGCAGAAGAGTTTGCCTGGTATGAGAAACTGCCTCTGTCTGGCTATAAAGTGCTGGTAACCAGACCAAGAGAGCTGGTTTCTACTATGGCAGGGAAACTGCGAAGCCTTGGGGCAGAAGTCCTGGAGCTTCCGGCTATCCGCACAGCGCCTTTAGAAGACCAGAGCAGATTGTATGCGGCCTTTGAAAAACTGGACACCTATCAGTGGATTGCCTTTACCAGTCCCACAGGTGTGCGGATTTTCTTTGAAGAGCTGCGAAAGACCAGGACAGACATCCGTAAACTGCACCAGGTTCAGATCGCAGCCATTGGAAAAGGTACTGCAAAAGCGTTGGAAGAACGTGGATTTTTCCCGGATTTGATTCCGGAAGTGTATGACGGAGAAACTTTGGGAAGAGAATTGTGTGAAAGATGCGCTGGAAATGAACATATTTTAATCCCAAGAGCGGCTATGGGAAATCAGGAAATCCTTCATGGACTGAAGGGAAAACCTGGTTTGCAGGTGGAAGATATTCCTACCTATGACACTTTCTATGAAAGCCAGGAAATGATTGATTAAAAGAAAGAATTTGAAACCGGACAAATGGACTGCGCTGTGTTTACCAGCGCCTCTACGGT
>CATWQE010000143.1 GCA_958352855.1 uncultured Bacillota bacterium | reverse complement strand
TGGTGGAACAAACGTAGGAAAGAACATGGATGTATGTAAAATGATTCAGGACGCAGGTACTGTTCCTGTAACTCATTTCACCTGCATTGGAAACACAGCAGAAGGCATCAAGGATCAGTTACAGAACTACCTGGATAACGGTGTGGACCATATGCTGGCACTGCGCGGAGACCTTCCATTTGGATGGACAGGAACAGGCGGAGATTTTGCATATGCAACAGATTTGGTAGCTTATGTTCGTAAAGAATTTGGTGACAAATTTGAAATCGCTGTTGCAGGTTCACCAGAAGGACATATTTCCTGCAGAAGTCTGGAAGCTGATATTGCTGTTCTGAAACAGAAACAGGATAACGGCGCTGATTACATTATGACACAGCTTTGCTGGGATATGGAACAGTTTAAATACTGGTTAGACGCTATCCGCTGCGCTGGAATCACTATGCCGGTTGACGTTGGTATCATGCCAATCTTAGACCAGGCTGCTACTATTAATATGGCTCTTTCACGTAACGCATGTGTAATGCCACGTGAACTTTGCGAAATCATCTCCAAAAACTGGATCTTCCCGAATCCATTCGTGAAAGACCCATTTGACGCAGATGTAGAAGGCAAGAAAGAAAGATTCAGAGAAGCTGGTATTGAATATACCATTAATCAGATTGATGAATATCGCGCATGCGGTATCAATGGTATCCATCTGTATGCTCTGAATAAATGGAAAGACGTATCTGAAATCATTGACAGATCTGGTCTTTGCACATTAGTTTAAGAAGAAACGATAATTAGGAGGTGCCCTTTATTATGGCACATGTAATTGCGGTTGCCGGAAAAGGCGGCGTAGGTAAGACAACATTGACTGGATTGATTATTCAGTATCTGGGCGAAAAGGGCAAGGGTCCTATTCTTGCAGTTGATGCAGACGCAAATTCAAACTTGAATGAAGTGCTGGGTGTGAAAGTGGAAGCTACACTTGGTGATGTCAGAGAGGAAGTTGCCAGATCAGAAATGGCAAAAGATAATCCGATTCCAGCGGGAATGACCAAGGCTGATTATATGGAGTTTAAGTTTGACGATGCATTGGTAGAAGATGATGATTTTGATCTTTTGGTTATGGGGCGCACACAGGGCAAAGGATGCTATTGCTTTGTGAATGGTCTTTTACAGGCGCAGCTTCAGAGACTTGAGAAAAATTATCCCTACATTATTGTAGATAATGAAGCTGGTATGGAACATATCAGCCGCGGCGTGCTTCCAGGCATGCAGACAGCAATTTTAGTCAGCGACTGCTCCAGAAGAGGGGTGCAGGCAGTTGGCAGAATTGCAGAGCTGATTAAGGAATGTGATATGCATCCTAGTCAGGTTGGCCTGATTATCAACCGAGCTCCTGGTGGAGTGCTGAATGAGGGTACGAAAGAGGAAATTGAGAAACAGGGGCTTCATCTTCTGGGAGTTGTACCTCAGGATGAAACTGTTTTTGAATATGACTGTGATGGTACGCCAACGACTCAGCTTCCGGAGGACTCTCCAGTGAAAAAAGCAATCAGGGAGATTGTAGATAACTTAGGTTTATAATAAAAGCGCAGGCTTTTCCCTCTTTGTTTAGTGATTGCTGCGAGGCAAAGAGGGTTTTTTATAAAGCTGTATAACCCCCTGGGGCGGATAAAGGGGAAGCCCCGATGTTTGAAGTGTGCCGACTTCAAAAAGTATGAAAAAGAGGCGATAGTAAAAGGAGGATATTCATGAGTGAATTCAGATTAACTACAGTAGAAGAATTTGAAGCTGCTACTGCGAGACTCCTGGAGACAGGCGCAAAAGTAGGCGCTGATTCCTGGCAGGCTCGTGTAAAAAATCAGACACCACATTGTAAGTTTGGAGAAGAGGGTATCTGCTGCCGTATTTGTACTATGGGACCTTGCCGTATTACTAAGAAGGCTCCAAGAGGAATCTGCGGATGCGACGTACATGGCATTGTAGGACGTAACTATCTGAAATTTACTGCTGGTGGAGCAGCAACACACTCTGATCATGGACGTGAAATCTGTCATACTTTATATGAAGCATCTGCTGATGGCTGTTATAAAGTAAAAGACCCTGAAAAACTGATTCGCATTGCGAAAGAGTGGGATATTGAAACAGAAGGAAAAGACATTTATGATCTGGCACATGAAGTTGCTTTGACAGGTCTGAATGAATATGGTAAACCATTTGGAACACAGAAATTCTTAAAGAGAGCGCCGGAATCACAGCAGAAACTGTGGGAAGAAAACGAACTGGCTCCTCATGCAATCGACAGAGAAGTTTCCCGTTCCTTACACATGGCACATATGGGATGTTCCTCCAAACCGGAAGCACTGGTAAAACAGTCTATCAGAGCTGGTCTTTCTGACGGATGGGGCGGTTCTATGATGGGAACAGAGTTCTCAGACGTATTGTTTGGAACTCCGAAGCCGGTTGAAACAGAAGCAAACCTTGGCGTTATGGTAGAAGAAAATGTCAACATTGTTGTTCATGGACATGACCCAAGTCTTTCTGAAATGATTTGTGAAGTGGCTGACAGCCCGGAAATGATTGCATATGCAAAAGAAATGGGCGCTAAGGGAATTACCATTTCCGGTGTTTGCTGTACTTCTAACGAAGTTGCAATGCGTCGTGGTATTCCAATGGCTGGTAACTTCTTACAGCAGGAAAACGTTGTTCTCACAGGCGCTTGTGAAGCAATCGTTGTTGACGTTCAGTGTATTTTCCCTGCTTTAGGACCTTTGAGCAAATGCTTCCACACAAAATTCATTACAACTTCTCCGATTGCTCAGATGCCGGATTCTGAATTTATCCGTTTTGATGCTCACACAGCATTGGAAAAAGCTACACAGATTGTGAAAATGG
>CATWQE010000142.1 GCA_958352855.1 uncultured Bacillota bacterium | reverse complement strand
TATCTTTTCCAGTCTCTTTTAAGCACAAAAATCCAACTGGTTTGCTGCCATCAAAAGCTGCAAAAAGAGTCTGTAATGCACTCTCTGCAATATACTCTTCTCTTGCTGAAGAAATTCCAAACCAGTCCGGAAGTGCCTCTAAAATAGTCCTCACAATGGTTTGCTTTTCCTTTTTCTCATAAACTTGCTGTATCATATCTGCTCCTTCTCATCTGTTTAATACTCATACACCGAATTATGTATTGCCAGCAGCTCTTTGGATGCTTCCTTAATCACTTTTTCATTTTGTTTCAGCAGCTCTGTTTCTTTCTCATTCAGCGTACTTTCGACAATTTTAAGCTCTCCTGTTTTCGTCAAATTTCCTTCTAATGACCGATTATGATTAAAGATAATGTTGACTGTATTTACTTCATCGAATACCTGAATACTGATTTCTGTGGTATCAATTTCCAGATATGCAAAACTGTTTTTTGCATAAAAATCACCTCTGAAAAATGGCAGCTTTTGATTGGGAAGTTGAAAGGAAACACCATTTTCTTCCATGGAGTAAATCCCGTTTTCCAGAACAAAGCCAAGCTCTTTTGCATTGTTTGCAAATGCTTCATTTTTATCTGCTGCTATGATTTTCCACCTGGTAAATGCAAGCATATAGATTACAATTCCTATGCCCAGGCACAGGGAAACAATTTTTAAAATTTTCCCAATGTGTCCGTAAAAGTCAATTTTATTTACAAACTTGTTGTCTTCATTCAACAATTTGTCCAGAGAAATATGATACATATTGCAGATATCAATAAGCATCTGCAAGTCAGGCATGCTCCGTCCGTTTTCCCAGCTTGATACGGTCTGTCTTGACACACCTAGCTTTAACCCATACTCCTCCTGGGTCATATTTGATGAAGTCCTGGTCTCTTTTATCATTTCTGCCACTGTCATTATCCTTTACCCCTTAATGTTCAATCTGTATAGATGTAGTATGCCATAGTCTCCCCTATATCACAAGCAAATTGTAGTTTACATGGGATGTAAAGAGAGCTTAGCGCCCTGTAAATAGGCTTTTGCTTTATCTTGTTCCTGCTTTGGAATATGATGCTCCTATAAGAAAAGAGCAATTCATTTGCTATTTGAAAGGAGAAGGATTATGGATTATTTAATCAAAACCCATCAACTAACAAAACAGTTCAAAACAACAACCGCACTGAATCAGTTTTCCCTATCCATTCCAAGAGGCGCCATTTATGGGCTGATTGGGAATAACGGAGCTGGCAAAACAACCCTGATGAGCATTTTAGCAACCCTTCAAAAGCCCACTTCCGGTTCTGTCCATGCAGAAAAAGATTTAAAAATCGGCGCGCTGATTGAAGCTCCGGCATGCTATCCCATGTATAGCGCATACCGAAATTTAACTTATCAAAAAAATCTATTGGGGGCAAAAGAAACTGATATCAAAAAGCTGTTAAACTTTGTAGGCTTGCCTGATTCCAGAAAACCTGTCAGAAACTATTCTCTTGGCATGAAACAAAGATTAGGCCTGGCAATGGCTCTTGTTGGAGACCCTGATTTTTTAATTCTGGATGAGCCCCTGAATGGTTTAGATCCGGATGGTATCAGAGCAATCCGCGCCCTGCTGGTTGAGTTGAATCAGAACTATGGCAAGACAATTTTGATATCCAGTCACATACTGGGAGAGCTGCAAAAAGTTGCCACTCATTATGGATTTTTAAAAAATGGAATTTTAATAAAAGAATTTTCAAATGAGGTCTTAAAAACAGATTTAGAAACCTTCTACTTTGAAAATTTCGCATAGTCAAAGGAGGACTTTAACATGAAAAAATTATTTTCTATCGAATGTAAAAGAGCAATACTTTCGCCTTTCTTATGGATTGCCGCATGTATTCCCATTGGGCTTAATCTGTATGGGATAGTATTAAGTTCCTATGGTTTTACCATAACTGCAAGCAGTTTTTTCTTTAATAATACACCGGTCATCTGTATATTTCTGTCCATTTTCATCCCTTTACACATAGGGCAGGAGTTCGAAGTCCGCACCATAAATAACAAAATCATGGCAGGATATAGCCGAAGCCAAATTTATCTTACAGAAATGTTAATCTCCATCCTATGCGGCTTTTTCCTTCTGCTTATAGATATGGGCAGTATTCTTCTTTTGGCTAAAATAACTGACTTGTCCTTTGGAGTTACATTTCATGAATTCTTTATGGAATGTATCCTGTGCTTTGTTTGCGTAGCAGTCATTGCTGCTCTCTTTACCATGATTACCATGCTTATGCATAAACGCCTAAGCAGTATTGCAGTTGCCTTAAGTCTGACTATATTAGGTCTGCAGTTTGGTGGAAATACAGTCTCAGATTTAAAACAGGAAGAATATCGTGTGGAGAAAGACGGAACTGCTACGGAAAATGTTCTTTACATCAAAGGATTAGAAAGAACCCTGGCAAATGGGCATATGCTGATTTCCCCTTTTGCACAGGCAAAATACCAGCCAGAGATGCAATGTGAAACAGCCCATATGAAAGCCGAAAATTCCCTGATATTCAAAAACGCATCCCATCATTGGGAATTTCTAATGATGAATCTCATTGAAATTATTGTTTTTACCAGGCTGGGGCTTCTGTTATTTAAAAAACAGGATTTAAAATAGCGAAGAAAAGGGGGCTGTCGGGAAATAGATAGCCCCTACAAACTGGAAGTTATTTTACTTGCATTCCATAAATCCTATGATTGAAAAAATCAATCCTACAATCCCAATCCCGATAACGAGCAGCCCCATTCCTGATGAGCAAAGAGAAATTATAATGGCAAAGAGTAGTATTGCAATACCTAATCCAATTTTCTTCATTGTAAATCCTCCTTTACAAATGTCGATTTGTTGCTTAATTTTCGTATTCAAAT
>CATWQE010000141.1 GCA_958352855.1 uncultured Bacillota bacterium | reverse complement strand
GGCTGCTTCAACAGGGAATCTCTGTCATTCCAAAATCCGTACATAAAGACCGTATTGAAGAAAACAGCCAGCTTTTCGACTTTACGCTCACAGAAGAAGAAATGGCTGCCATTACTGCCATGGATATTCAGCAACGTGTAGCAGGAATTCCTGAGGATATGATTCCCTACATTGTAAAATAATAAAAAGAAGGATGTTACACAAAATCTTTTATGTAACATCCTTCTTTTATTTCCAGGAGCTATCCCAGGATTCTATTTTCTTATCTCTGACCATGAGCTCTCTCACAGCTTCCCCGGGCTCCTTCCCTTCAAACAGCACCTGATTCACCTGTTCAATAATGGGCATTTCCACCTGATACTTTCTGGAAAGCTCTAATCCGGCTTTTGCAGAATAGACCCCTTCCACTACCATTTTGACTTCTGTCATCGCCTGCTCCATGGTTCTGCCCTGTCCCATAAGATATCCCGCCTTTCTGTTGCGGCTGTGCTTGCTGGCACAGGTAACAATCAAATCTCCGATTCCGGACAATCCATAAAAGGTCTCTGCTTTTGCACCCATGGCAACTCCCAGACGGACAATCTCCGTAATCCCCCTTGTAATCAGGGCAGCCTTGGTATTATCGCCATATCCAAGCCCGTCTGCTGTTCCCGCCGCCAGAGCAATGACGTTTTTCAAAGCTCCACCAAGCTCAATCCCAAGAATATCCGGGCTGATATACACCCGAAACACCGGACTCATGAAAATATTCTGCAAATATTCTGCTGTTTTCTTATCTCTGGCTCCTACCACACACGTAGTGGGAAGTCCTCTGCTTACTTCCTCTGCATGACTTGGTCCCGACAATACACAGGCATGAACTCCCGGAAGCTCTTCTTCTATCATATCCGTCAGCGTTGTCAGTGTATGGGCCTCAATTCCCTTTGCCACATTCACAATCAGTTGTCCGGGCAGGAGACAGGCTTTTAATTTTTTAGAAGTTTCCCGCACTGCAACAGAAGGAACTGCCAGCACCAGAACGTCCCTCTCTTTTGCCGCCAGCTCAAGATTACTGGTAATTTTCAGCTCTTCTGGCAGTATCACACCTGGAAGCTTCTCCTTATGCTCCCTGGTTTTGGAAAGCTCCGCCGCCTGTTCCTCTCTGTGAGACCAGAGTATGGTATCATGTCCGTTTCCTGCAAGGAGCATCGCCAGGGCTGTTCCCCAACTTCCTGCTCCTATTACACTTACTTTTGCCATGTCTGTTACCTCTTTTTCCCCAGATAAATTTTGTTCTCATTTCCATGCATCAGACGCACAATATTTTGTCTGTGTCTCCAGTATGCCAGTATGGTAAGTCCCGCAGACAATCCGTAAACCTCCCAAAGCACCGGCTGAGTACAATCCAGCATGCCCATCTGTCCAAATGTAACCACAGAAATCAGAAAGCCCAGATAAGCCAGCAGAGAGCTTAAAGATACATAGTGTGTGAGAAAGAAGGTAGCAAAAAACAATACCGCGCAAACAGGAAAAATCCTGATATCAAAAGCCAGTAACAGTCCTACAGAAGCCGCAACGCCCTTGCCACCTTTAAATTTTAAATAAAAAGGAAAATTATGACCTAAAATACATCCTGCTCCCGCATACAATTCCAAAGCCAGCAGGTCTGCTCCCTGATGGTCTCCAAACAGCAGTCGGGCAATAAGAACCGCAAGCACACATTTTAAACAATCTCCCAAAAGCGTCAGGGCTCCGGCCTTTTTTCCAAGGGTACGCAGGGCATTGGTTGTCCCTGCATTTCCACTTCCATGTTCTCGGATGTCAATCCCGCTTTTCTTTCCATAAATATAAGAGGTCTGAAACAGTCCGCATACATATCCCACTGCCAGACAGATAATACGTGGTAACATGATTTTTATTCCCCTTCTTTCCTTTCCCGGATAATGAATTTCAGGGAAGTCCCTTTAAATCCAAAGGCCTCTCTGATTTTATTTTCCAGATACCGCACATAAGAAAAATGCATCAGTTCTTTGTCATTTACAAAAATAACAAAGGTAGGCGGTTTTACAGACACCTGTGTAGTATAGAAAATTTTCAGACGTTTTCCCTTGTCAGAAGGCGGCTGCTGCATGGCAATCGCTTCTGAAATAATTTCATTAAGCACGCCAGTCTGAATACGAAGAGTCTGGTTTTCCAATACCATATCAATGGTTTCAAATAGCTTTGGAATCCTCTGTCCTGTCTGGGCAGAAATAAACATGATTTCCGCATATGGCATATAAGAGAGCGTTTCTCTTACTTTGTTGGTAAATTTATAAATGGTTTTATCATTTTTTTCAATGGCATCCCATTTATTGACTGCAATTACAATACCTTTTCCTCTGTCATGAGCAATTCCCGCGATTTTTGCGTCCTGCTCCGTAACGCCCTCTGTGGCGTCAATCATCATAACCACCACGTCTGCGCGCTCCACTGCAGTTACAGTTCGAATAATACTGTAACGTTCCAGTTCTTCTTTGATTTTATTTTTCCGGCGAAGTCCGGCTGTATCAATAAAGGTATATTCTCTTCCCTTGTAAACAACCTTTGTGTCAATGGCATCTCTGGTGGTACCTGCAATGTTTGATACAATCACCCGGTCTTCTCCCAGGATTTTATTAATCAGAGAGGATTTTCCCACATTTGGCTTACCTACCACAGCGATTTTAGGAATATCATCCTCTTCCTCCTCCTGCTCCTGATTTGGAAAATGTTCTGCCACTTTATCCAGCATATCTCCCAGCCCCAGCATGGAGGCAGCAGAAATAGGCACCGGTTCTCCGATTCCAAGATTATAAAATTCATAGGTATCCAGCATATACTTCTGGAAGCTGTCCACCTTATTTACTACCAGCACTACCGGCTTGTTGCTTCTTCGCAGCATATCTGCCACTTTGGCATCTGCATCCACAAGCCCCTGCTTTACGTCTGTCATAAAGACAATAACATCTGCAGTATCAATGGCAATCTGCGCCTGCTCTCTCA
>CATWQE010000140.1 GCA_958352855.1 uncultured Bacillota bacterium | reverse complement strand
AAGGACTTCCGGTGCTTTTGCGGCTTCCTTATGATGAGCGTATTGCTTCTTGTGTTTCAACCGGAGAAATTCTTGTGGAAAAGCTGCCAGAATATCGAACAGAATTTCAAAAACTGCTGCGTGATATAGGAGGTGCATGTCTGTGAAGCGTTTGCTGGTATTAAGTGGAAAAGGCGGTACAGGGAAAACTACGGTATCTTCTGCTTTTGTAGAGTTTTCCAAGGCGCGCGCTGTTGCGGACTGCGATGTGGATGCACCTAATTTACACTTGATTTTGAATAGAAGAGAAAAACCCCAGCGCACAGTCTTTTGGGGAGGCGAAAAGGCTTTTCTTGACCAGGAGCTTTGTATAAAATGTGGTGCATGCCAGAAAGCCTGCCGGTTTGACGCAATTCGTTTCAGCGAAGAAAAGTACGAAATCTGGGAATATGCCTGTGAAGGCTGCGGAGTTTGCACCTATGTATGTCCGGCACATGCCATTGCCATGAAAGAAGATGCAGCAGGAGAGTTGTTTTTGTATGAAGGTGAGCAGGTATTTTCCACTGCCATGCTGAAAATGGGCAGGGGCAATTCTGGAAAACTGGTTACAGAAGTGAAAAAGAATATGTTAAAAAAAGCTTCTGATACAGAACTTGCTATTATTGATGGTTCACCGGGAATCGGTTGTCCGGTTATTGCGTCTATGAGCGGGATGGACTTAATTCTCATTGTGGCGGAACCTTCGGTTTCTGGAAAAAGTGATTTACAGAGGCTGGTGGAGACTGCCGCAGGCTTTCAGATGAAAATTGCTGTGTGTGTGAATAAATGGGATACAAATCCAGAGAAAACAAGAGAAATAGAAGCTTATTGCAAAAAACAGGGCCTCTCATTTGTTGGGAAAATTCCATATGATAGAACTGTTTCGGCTGCTGTAAATGCAGGACAGTCTGTAGCCGGACTGGAATGTAGGGCGCGGACAGCATTATTGCAGGTTTATGAAGCCGTCAGAGAAGAACTAAATATATAATAAAGGAGATAAGGATTATGAAAATTGTAGTTGCTGCTATGGGAAAAGAAGTTGCAGGTCATTTTGGACATTGTGAAAATTTTATTTTCTTTGATACAGAGGAAAATAAAATTGTTTCGGAAGAGAGCGTGCCAAACCCAGGACATCGTCCGGGATTTTTGCCGAATTTTCTGGCAGATAGAAATGCCAAAGTGATTATTTCCGGAGGAATGGGCGGTGGCGCTGTAGATATTTTTAATGAAAGAGGTGTAGAGGTGATTGTAGGAGCCAGTGGAGATGCAAGAGAAGCAGCAGAAGCTTATTTGAAAGGAGAACTGGTATCTACAGGTTCTATCTGCCATGAACATCAACATGGGGATGAGTGTGGGGAATAAAGGAAAACAAGAATAAGATTGCAAAACCGGACTAAAATAGTATATAATAATGGAGCTGGAGCATAAAATAGATTCCTGTACTTTTATGCACAGCTTCATTTTTATATTTAAAAGGAGTATCATTTATGGGATTTTCATTTGATGTAAGTGTTTCGGCTCTTACCGTCTTTTTTCAGGGACTTCTTAGTTTCTTTTCTCCCTGTGTGTTACCGTTGATTCCCATTTATATTGGTTATTTGTCCGGAGGAACAGGAAAAATAGGGGAAGACGGTAAGATTCATTTTAAGCGGAGCAAGGTGATGGTTCATACCTTGTGCTTTGTTCTGGGCGTAAGCTTTGCCTTTTTCCTGCTGGGACTTGGGTTTTCCGCGGTGGGAACTTTTTTGAAGGATAACCAGATTTGGTTTGCCAGAATCGGAGGTATTCTGGTTATTGTATTTGGCCTGTATCAACTGGGGATTCTGGGAAAAAGCTATTTCCTGGGAAAAGAGAGAAGGCTTCCTTTTCGGCTGGATTTACTTGCCATGTCACCGGTGACAGCGCTGATTATGGGATTTACCTTTAGTTTTGCCTGGACGCCTTGTGTTGGTCCGGCTCTGGCAAGTGTGCTTCTCATGGCGGCTTCTGCAAGTACCAAGGTAGTGGCCTTTGGGCTTATTGGGGTATATACCCTTGGATTTGTGCTTCCGTTTCTGGCAGTAGGACTTTTTACCACAACGCTTTTGGAATTTTTCAAGAATCATATGAAGGTGGTACAGTACACTGTGAAAATTGGAGGGATTTTAATGATTTTCATGGGTGTGCTCATGCTTACGGGAAAGCTTAGTACAGCGTCTGCTTCTCTGTCAGGAACAGGACAGGAAGAAAATGTGGCAGAACAGGCAGAAGAAAGTGCAGACAATACAGATGGTTCAGAGGGAGAAAAACTTACTCCTGCGTTGGATTTTAATCTTACAGATCAGTATGGGAATACACATACCCTGTCTCAGTATAAAGGAAAAACCATCTTTTTGAATTTCTGGGGTACCTGGTGTCCGCCTTGTCGTGCCGAAATGCCGGATATTCAGAAGCTTTATGAAGAATTTGACCAGGAAGGAGAAGATGCCCTGATTATTCTGGGTGTGGCTGCTCCAAACCTTGGAAAAGAAAAATCAGAGGATGGAATCAAGACATTTCTGGAAGAAAACGGATATACTTATCCGGTGCTTATGGATACAGAGGCAGGACTTTTCCAGACTTATGGAATTACTTCTTTTCCAACTACAATTATGATAGATCGGGATGGAAATCTGTTTGGATATGCAACGGGACAGTTAAACGAAGAAACCATGCGAAGCATTATACAGCAGACCATGGAAGGGAAGAGAGAATAGAGGATAAAGCAAGTGTTTAAAGTAGGTGGATTTCATGTATATGATTAGTCCCACCTACTTTTTGTTGCGCAAAATAAGTTGAAATGGAAAGTTTAGGATTTGCCACCTACATTGGGCAAGGCAATTGTAAGGTGAATTTCTTTGTTTTTAATTTTACACTTACTTTTTTTCGGATTTTATAGGTGGCTATATTGCATTTTGTAATTTTAGCCTATTTAAGTTCTTTTTTTGTAGGTAGATTCTGCTGGTTTTGTGACTTCAACGTAGTTCTTCCATTTTACCATTTCAATGAAGGAAGTTTCGCAAAAAATCCCCTGGCACACAGAATTATAAGAAAAAATTCTGTATGCCAGGGGATTTACTTTGTGACGTAACGTATCTTAGAAATAAAAAAAGCGCGAGACGGGACTCGAACCCGCGGCCT
>CATWQE010000139.1 GCA_958352855.1 uncultured Bacillota bacterium | reverse complement strand
TCCACCAATAACAGCAACCTCCTGGTCTCTGAAAAAGGCGCCATCACATACAGCACAGTAGGAAATACCTCTGCCAATGTTCCGGGCTTCCCCAGGAATATTCATAAGACGCTCCCTGGTTCCTGTTGCTACCAGAACAGCCGGTGCCTGGAAAATCGTGCCATCTTCGCAGAGAACTTGTTTTTCAGATGTTGGATCTAAGGAGTCTGCTTTGATTTCTACTACTTTTCCGTACTCATAAACAGCACCAAAGCTGGTGGAGTGCTGGAACATATCCAGAGCAAGCTGAGAACCCGGCTCAGAAGTAATTCCCGGCCAATTACTGATTTCATTGGTTTTCAGCAGTTTTCCTCCGGGAGCGCCGCTTTCAATCATGGCTGTTTTTAATCCTGCTCTTGAGGCATAGATAGCAGCCGTCATTCCTGCAGGGCCGGCGCCGATAATAAGAAAATCATATTTTTTTGTCATTTGGATGCCGCCTTTCCTGAAAATTTTTATCTTTCCTTATGCTTAGATGGTGTCGATTTTAGCTTCCAGAACAGGTTTTGGAAGAAAACCAACTGCAGAGTCTTTTACTTCTCCATCTTTAATAAAGAACACAGAAGGAACAGTGCTGATTTCCCATTCTTTTCTAAGAGACGGGTTTTCATCAATGTCTACTTTTACGATTTTGACATCTTCCCGTTCCGCATCTAACTGTTCCAGAACCTGTCCAAGCATTTTGCAGGGACCGCACCAGGTTGCAAAAAAGTCTAAGATAACTGGTTTCTGAGATTCTAATACTTCTTTCTGAAAATCGTGATTTTTTATGTGTAAAATTGCCATATTATTTTTCTCCTTTGGTTTTGTGATTTAATATGCTTGTATTATAAACAAAGCTTTTCCATTAGTCTGTGACAAGGTCACGTTTTTATGCAAAAATTCGTTTACGGAAACTTCAAAACTTGTTATAATAGGTAACATCTGATGGAGAATATAATATGCGGTGGTAAAGGGGGTGTTTACATGAATGGACTGGAGGAATTACAAAAACTGCTTGATAAAGAGAAAATGGCTCCTGTTGGAAAAGATTTGAGTCTTGTGATGCAGAAAAAACTCAAAAAAAGCGGCATTTATTTCCGCATCTTTGCCAGAGTGAAGGAGGCAGGCTCTGTCTACCGCAAATTAGAATGGAAGAAACAGGAATATCTGGAGAAAAATAAGAAGCTTCAGGATGTAGTGGGACTTCGGATTGTTTTGT
Source organism: uncultured Bacillota bacterium (assembly GCA_958352855.1). GTDB lineage: Bacteria > Bacillota > Clostridia > Lachnospirales > Lachnospiraceae > Blautia. Next base: position 2,004 of record CATWQE010000139.1, on the reverse strand, counting down.
ACTATATGGATGATATTCCTGTGTGCAAGGAAATGCTGAAAAGTACATTTGCCATTATAGAGAAAGATTCCCATGAGGATATTCCTAAGGTAAATGAGTTTAATCCTCTGCGTATGAACTATGTGTGCAGAATGCCGAAAGAATTTGTAGACCGTTTTCCAAAGGAACTCTGGGAAAATTATCGAATTGACCAGACCTTTGAAGTACAGATTCGTACTACATTTTCAGAAGGGTGGCATGAGGTAGACCATGATGTCCGCTATAAACATAAGGAAGAGTGGGAACAGCATTATGAATTGTCCAGAGAGTTAAACGGAATTTATGCTACTTTGGAAATTTGTGACAGAAGTATGGTGAATCTTTTGGAACGGTTAGCTTATCGGAATTACAAAAGCATGCAGATTGAGGCCATGATTCGGAATAAATTTCGTTTACGTTTTTCAAACTCTGCAATTTCAGTGCCTCTTCTGGAATTTCTCCAAAAAGACCAGGAGTTGGTGAAAAAATTATACCGTCTGGAACGGGAAGAACCTATTCGCTTTTTTGCCAGTGATTTGTCTGATGGAATTTCTCTTACTATTGATAATATGGTGTTTGTGTGTAATGAATTATGTATTGGACGAAAAGACCTTGAAGACCGTACACCTATGATTATCAGGGAAAAAACAGAGAAATGGAAGCAGCGTAAAAAAGAGCAGGAAAAAACTTATATTAATATGAAGAAAGATGTTGACACAGGGTTTTTCTTATAATATAATGTATCAATGTGACATAGTTTGAAAATGCCTAGCCAAAAGCCCCGGTATGGCAGTTTCATCATAGAACATATATGAATTAATAAATGAAAATATTCTACAGTATTGTTGATAATAGGAGGTAAAACCATGAACAGTTATATGGCTAATCCAGATAAGATTGAAAGAAAATGGTATGTTGTAGACGCTGAAGGACAGACATTAGGACGTCTTGCATCTGAAGTTGCTAAAGTTTTAAGAGGAAAAAATAAACCGGTTTTCACACCACATGTTGATACAGGTGATTACGTAATCATCGTAAACGCTGACAAAGTCAAAGTTACTGGTAAAAAAATGGAACAGAAAATTTACTACAATCACTCTGAATATGTTGGCGGTATGAAAGAAACCACATTAAAAGAAATGATGGCTAAAAAACCTGAAAGAGTACTTGAGCTGGCTGTAAAAGGCATGCTTCCAAAAGGACCTTTAGGAAGAACCATGATTAAAAAATTACATGTTTACGCTGGACCAGAGCACAATCATGCAGCTCAGAAACCAGAAGTATTAACATTTTAATTAGGAGGTAAAAAACAGTGGCTAGTACAAAATTCTATGGAACAGGAAGAAGAAAATCATCTGTAGCACGTGTATACTTAGTACCAGGTACAGGTAAAATTACAATCAACAAAAGAGACATTGATGAATATTTTGGATTAGAAACATTAAAAGTAGTTGTTCGTCAGCCATTAACACTGACAGAAACACTTGATAAATTTGATGTTTTAGTAAATGTTCATGGCGGTGGATTCACAGGACAGGCTGGTGCTATCCGTCACGGAATCTCCAGAGCATTGCTGGAAGCTGACAGCGAATACAGACCTGCATTAAAAGCAGCTGGATTCTTAACACGTGACCCAAGAATGAAAGAAAGAAAGAAATACGGTCTCAAAGCAGCTCGTCGTGCACCACAGTTCAGCAAGAGATAATCTTCGGAACTCGGATTTACGTTCAAATCCTTGTTTTACAAGGGTTTGTGGAGTTGTCAGATGTGGTGAAAAGCGGTGGAATTTACTCAGTTCGCAACGCATTTGCAACACGTTTGCAACAAAAATATCTAAAAAATATAGGACACTTTTCGGTGATAGACACTGGAGAGTGTCCTTTTTGCTATGCAGATTTTGTATCGGCAGTTACGCTGTCCTCATCTTCTAAGGTTTTGTTGATTGCGTCTACAAGAACCTGCATATCTAAGTGAGTATAAACTTTT
>CATWQE010000138.1 GCA_958352855.1 uncultured Bacillota bacterium | reverse complement strand
AAATTTCAACACTTTTTTTATTTTTTATACCACCTGATTTGTAATCATGCCAATTCCCTCAACGCCACATTCTACCACATCGCCGGGAGAGAGAAATCTGGGAGGCATCATTCCCATGCCTACCCCTGCCGGAGTCCCCATGGAAATAATGGTTCCTGCCTTTAGGGTCATACCACTGGATAATTCCTCAATCACATGGGGAATGTCAAAAATAAACTGGTCTGTTCTTCCATTTTGCCGCAAAACTCCATTGACGCGGCTCTTAATAGTAAGAATTGGCGGACGTTTCATATCATCCTCTGTTACCAGAAATGGTCCCATGGGAGTAAAACCATCCAAACTTTTGCCAAAGTACCACTGTTTATGTCTGGTTTGAATATTTCTTGCGCTGACATCATTAAGAACCGTATAGCCAAATACATAGTCAAAGGCATCCTCACGTTTCACCTGAAAAGCATCCTTTCCCAGAACCACACCTAATTCCGCCTCATAATCCAGGCTGTCTACAAGCCCCTGATAAGAAGGAATCTTAGCGCCATCTCCAATGGCTTCATTCACTCTCTTTGAAAAATAAACCGCATACGTGCGTTCCCGCTGAAAAACTTCTTTTTTATACCTGGTGGACTCCTCCGCATGATCCATAAAATTAAGCCCAAGACAGATAATATCCTGATGGGGATGAGGTATGGGCGCGCAGTGCATTACATCTTTATAGTTTAAAGTTTTGCCCTGTAAACCGCAGCTTGCTTTTTTCATAAGCTCCATTTCTTCTGGACTTACCCTGGCAATTAAATCATTCATATCCTGAAACTGAAGTCCCAGCTCTTCCAGAGGAAAGAACTTCTCAAACTCACTGGAACTCATAACACCTAACCGCTCTTTTTCTTCTCCCGGAAGTTTATACGTCAACAGCTTCATAGTCCGCCTCCTTTTCTGTGTGCAAAACATTTTCGCACACTACCTTAACAAATTTCTTTTTTCATAGTAGCACACAACTTCCAGGATTTCAAATTAAATTTTAGGCAATCAAACTTTCTGTCACTCTTTGGTTGTACTCTTTCTTTTCTTTATGTATAATGAGGAAAGGAAAACTGCAATACTAAAAATAAACTAAAGGAAAAAGGTACAATGAAAATTCGTAGATTATTAGCTGTCTGGAGCGCTCACTGTATTAAATTCGCCTGTCAGCTTACTGGAAAACAAGGCGCAACTTTGGCAGGAAAAGCGGCTCTTACCCTTTATCCTCCGATTCTTGGAGAGCTTGCCAGGGAAGTAAAAGAAGATATTTTTGTGGTATGCGGAACCAATGGAAAAACCACTACCAACAATCTTCTGGCTTCTGTACTGGAGGGAAATCACAAAAAAGTAGTATGCAACCGTACCGGCTCTAATATGCTTAACGGTGTTGCTTCTGCTTTTGTTTTAAACGCCGGATTCTCCGGTCATCTCAAGGCTGATTATGCCTGTATTGAAGTGGATGAAGCCTCCACTGTGAAGGTTTTTCCACATTTTCAGCCGGACTATATGATTCTTACCAATCTGTTCCGGGATCAGCTTGACCGGTACGGAGAAATTGACACTACCATGGAGCTTCTTGCTAAAGCCATGGGCATGGCTCCTCATATGAAAATACTGGCAAATGCAGATGATTCTCTGTCTGCTTTTCTGGCTTTAGAGCAGGAAAACCCTCATGCCTTCTATGGTATCAGTCAGCAGGTCATCCAGGAAAAAGATGCCAGAGAGGTCCGGGAAGGACAGTTCTGCAAACGTTGTGGAGAAAAAATGACTTACCATTTTTATCATTACAGCCAGCTTGGCGATTATGAATGTCCAAACTGTGGTTTTAAGCGTCCATCTCCTGATTATGACGCTTCTCATGTTTCTCTTACAGACGGGCTTTCCTTCCAAGTTGGTGAGGATACTATAAAAGCCAATTATCGGGGATTTTATAATGTATATAATATTCTGGCTGTATATGGGGCGGCTTCCATGGCAGGAATCCCCCTTTCCCAGTTCAACCGGATTCTTGGGGATTATATCCCTCAATTTGGACGAAATGAATTGTTTGAAATTAACGGAACCAAGGTTTTATTAAACCTTGCAAAGAATCCCGCCGGATTTAATCAGAATATTTCTGCTGTTATGACAGACCATGCGCCAAAGGATATTATTATTCTCATCAATGACAACAGCCAGGACGGAATTGATGTTTCCTGGCTGTGGGATGTGGATTTTGACCGTCTGCAGGATGCAAATGCCGCTTCCATTACCGTATGCGGAAAACGTTGCCGGGACATGCAGCTCAGACTGAAATATGTGGATATCCCTTCGGATTTGGAACCGGATATTGAAAATGCAATTACATCCAAACTGCAAAATGGCACCAAAAATCTCTATGTATTGGTGAATTACACAGGCTTGTATTCCACCCACAATATTTTGAAAAAACTGGAGGGAAAGAAGTGATGAAACTTACCATCGGACATTTATATCCTGAACTTTTAAATTTATATGGGGATCGGGGCAATATTCAATGTATGATGAAGCGCAGTCTCTGGCGTGGCATTGAGGCGGAAACCATTGCCTTTGGTCTGGAAGATTCCATTGATTTTTCTAAATTAGATATTGTACTGCTGGGGGGCGGCTCAGACAGAGAGCAGCGCATTGTCTGCAGTCGTCTCAGAGATATTCGGGAAAACTTCCATCACTATGTAGAGGACGGAGGAAGCGTTCTGGCTGTCTGCGGAGGCTACCAGCTTTTGGGGCATTATTACAAAACCGAAGAGGATACTCTGGAAGGGCTGTCTCTGGTAGACTTGTATACAGAGCAGGGAAGCCCGCGTCTCATTGATAATATTGTTCTGGAAAACCCTGATTTTACTCTTCCCATTGTCGGCTTTGAAAACCATGGAGGACGTACTTACATTGGGAACAATAAACCTTTTGGAAAAGTAGTATACGGACATGGCAACAACGGTGAGGACGGTCAGGAAGGCGTGTTGTATAAAAACGTGGTTGGCACTTATCTCCATGGTCCTCTGCTTCCCAAAAATCCTCATATTTGTGATTATCTCCTCTCTAATGCCTTAGAGCGGAAATATGGAAAGGGAGCTCTGGAGCCTTTGGATGACACCCAGGAAATCCAGGCAAATCAGGAATTATATAAGCGGTTTGTACAAGGATAAGAGATTGCTATATTGGGAAGAGTGGTCAAGTTCCAGCTCAGCCTGCGTTCACTTTGAGCCTGTAGTCTCAAAGCGTACTCGGCACATTCGCCGGAACTTAACCACCCTTCCTAAGCTCTGCAATTTCTTGAGTTAGAAAATGTGTATGCAGCAATTATCACCATAGCAAAATTATTACCTGCTCACTTCTGTTTTGTATAAATTGTAGCAAAAATAAAAACTTTTAAATTTTTTCAAAAAAGTGTTGACATTTCTATTTTCCTGTTGTATTATAATAACTGTCCTAAGGACAGAACAAAAAAATAAATACTTGCGGGTGTAGTTCAGTGGTAGAACACCAGCCTTCCAAGCTGGATATGTGGGTT
>CATWQE010000137.1 GCA_958352855.1 uncultured Bacillota bacterium | reverse complement strand
CGAAGGCAAGTACCAGAAGAAAGACAGTGAAAAGAGAATTTTTAAAACTCAAGGAAGGGGAAAACCTAAGGTTTACGGAAAAAAATCAGGATGATGTGGAGGGAGATTTTCAATTTGAACTTCAGGCAGGTGCCCTTGTAGATATCCTTCCAGAAGAACTTGGAAATCCATCAGACTACTCTAATTTTACTCTGATTGCCGTAATGCCTATGGAACATGTTTCTGTTCTTGGCGCATCCTGCTGTGAAGAGAAACAAAGCAAGGTGAAAAATTTGCGGGTTTATTACAATCTGGATGGGGACGCCTCTCTTTCGGAGATTGAGAAGGCTTCTGACAAAGTAGAAGAGGTATTAAACCAATATTATGGCAGTGGGGATTATAGCATTTCCAATCTGGCAGACCGGGAAAAGATGGCAGCAGATACCCGTTATGCCATGACGCTTATCTTTACCTTCCTTTCCGGATTTCTGGCTGTGGTAGGGCTGTCCAATATCTGGGCAACGATTTCCGGAAATTTAAGACAGCGAAGAAGAGAATTTGCCATGTTAAAATCCCTAGGGCTGACTCCCGGACAATTTTGGAACATGATTTGTCTGGAAGCGGTAACCCTTGGATTAAAGCCTCTTTTGTACACCATTCCGTTTCAGGTAGTATGGATTGGATTTTTCCTGTATAGCAGTGAAGTAAGCTTTTTTGAATATCTTCCCTACTTCCCTGTTGGCGTCATAGGGGGATATACCGTTTTGGTGGTTCTGGCAATTTTAGGAGCCTATGTCCTGGGGGGACGACGGCTTTTGAAGGAACCTATTATGGAAGCAATAAAGGATGATACCATTTAAAGATAAATCGGGCATGTCCCTGGGGAGAATTTTCTGCAAGGATGTGTCCGTTTTGTTGTTCCATAATGAGTTTTGCAAGAGCCAGACCAATGCCGGCGCTGTCTTTGGCAGCATTGGCGCCCCGATAAAACCGCTCAAACAGATGAGGCAGATCTTCTTTTGCAAACCCGGTTCCGCTGTCCTCAATGATAAGCTGGACATACAGGGGATTGTGGCTCCAGGAAACAAAAATGGTGCCATCCTTTGGCGTATGCTCCCAGCAGTTTTTCAACACATTAATCACTGCCTCAGAGGTCCATTCCAAATCCCCTGAAATCCAGGCATCCTGTTCCGGTTCACTGGCAATCTGAAGATAAACGTTTTTTTGCGTAAACATCTGTCTTACGGTTTCCACAGAGATTTCTACTAATTCCTGCATACGGAACTGCTTTTTCTCCAGCACGATTCCATGAGAATCCAATTTTGCCAGTGCCAGAAGTCCGGACACCAGATTTTGCAGCCGCGTAATCTGGGTGGTCAGCCGATTATAATATTCCCGGGTTTCCTGTGTCTGATATTCCTCTAACAAATCGGTCATAAGGGACATGGAAGTCAGCGGTGTCTTTAACTGATGGGCAATATCCGCAATCCGCGCTTCTAACACTTCATGATTTTTGACTGCGATTTCTTTTGCTCCTTTTAAGGCAGTTGTGGTTTTGTAGATTTCATCTTCCAGAAAAGAAAATGCATCTTCTCTTCTGGTAAGACTGCCTGCCTGTCCGGCATTCACCGCTTTCAGATATCTGGTAAGGGACTGAATCCGTTCTCTTCGTGTATGCTCCTCTTTTAACCAGAATCCATACTGTACCCATCCTAATGTCTGAAAGAACAAAATGCTTACGCTTGCAGTAAAGGGCAGATACTTCCCAAAAGAAGACAGGGCGCGATAGCCGTATTCGGAAAGAAAAGCCTGCCCCTGCTCTTTTACCTGTCCGGTATTTGCTCCCATGGCCTGCTTCAATCCCCCTTCCAGGGAGTTTTCCTGTAACACATTTCCAGCCAGCTTTTCCATAACCTGAAACTGCTGTACACTGAGAAAAGCAGCCAGAAGAATTCCGGCGATACTGCCGGGAAGAAGCCAGAAGAAAAACGTTTTCCATGCTTTTTGTCCTTTACTCATGGGTATCCTCCATACGATAACCAATGCCCCGCACTGTTTTGATTTCCTCTGGCTGTCCCAGCTTTTCCCGCAGACGTTTCATGGTTACGGTTAATGTATTGTCATTGACGAAATTCCCTTCGGCATCCCATAACTTTTCCAGCAGCAGGGTTCTGGGAAGTGTTTTTCCTTTGTTTTCCATAAGAACCAGAAGTAAGCGGTATTCTGCAGCCGTAAGAGGGATAGAATTTCCCTGCATCTGAACCTCCATTTTATCCAGGTTGATGCGTATGGATCCACAGGAAAGCTCCGGAGGATTAACCGCTTCTTTGGAAGCCCTCCTTAGAACCGCTTTCATGCGGGACTCCAGGACAGAAAGGTGGAAAGGCTTTGTAATGTAATCATCCCCGCCCATGTCCAGCCCTTTGATAATGTCCTTTGCCCCATCCCGCACCGTAAGAAAAATAATGGGTACATCTCTCTGCGCTTTCACCCATTTACAAAATTCATATCCGTTTCCATCCGGCAGGTTCAGATCCAGAAGAATCAGGGAAATCTCCTGAGAAAAGGCAAGCTTTCCTTTTGCGATACTGGGGCAGCTTAATACCTCATAACCCTTCTTTTTCAGCGCTGCCCCAATACCAAAAGAAATGGTTTCATCATCTTCCAATAATAAAATGTTTGTCATGTTTATTCTAATACTCCCTTTACCTTTTTCTTACGGTTTATGAGCCGGTCATTTCGGTTGGCAAATGCCCTGGCTCTGGCTTTTAAAAGGATTCTCCGTCCCTCTGGAGTTCTGGTATATACCAGGTTATAAGCTCCAAGGGCAGAAGACATGGCCTTCTGGAATAAAATGGCGTCCTCTTTTTTGGCAGAAAACAGGGATGGAACGCAATAATACTCCTTCATGTGCAAACGTCCTTTTTTGGCGCATAAAAGGTAGCGCTGATTTTCCACCGGCATCAGCAGTTCTTCCATACAGTCTGCAAAGGCATGTTTTTCCCTTGCAGTCCCGCCTGACAGATCAATACTGTAGAAAATCCCCGTATCTTCTTCGGTACGAACCTGACAGGTGGAAGTGATGATGCCCTTTTCTGTTAAAGCCTTTAAAACCCCTTTGCCCATACTGTGCAGGCGCTTTAAAGGACTGATTCTGGCAATCATCTTTCCCCCAAGACAGAGTACCGCCATTCCAAGGAAAAGGCTGATACCGGCAAACAGCAGGTTCTGCGCAGAACTGCTTAGATGCCACCTGGTCCGCATGAGAACATTTCCCATTTGCGCCATCATCAGAAATGCCACATATCCCATGGCGTAGAAAAAATAAGAGGCAGTTCTTAACGGGGATTTTTCCATGGCACAGGTTTCTGTGTTTTCCATTTTTTCGGATAAGCATACCGCGTTTTGCCACTGTTCCCATAGCTTGTCACGCTCCCGGGATTTCTGTATCATAGCCTCATTGATTTCCTGAATATGCTTCCGGTTAAAGGGTTCACTGATCAGGTTTAACCGTTCCATTCCGTTTTCTATGGAAGTGCCGTCATAGCTTACGCCACAAAAGCCTTCCATGCGCCGCTTCAGCACCTGGAAATCCTGAGAAAGCTC
>CATWQE010000136.1 GCA_958352855.1 uncultured Bacillota bacterium | reverse complement strand
TCTTACAAAGAAGTTTATGTTTGGAAAAATAAGTAGCTTTTTCGGCATTTTGTTTTCCCTTTCTATTGGTGGTATTATTTTTTTGGGAGCCACTTATGTGACTGAGAATACAAAAATTCATAATGAACTGACTTTTAAAGCAGATGATGGGCTTGGCTCTGATATTCAGGTATTCGAGGACTCAGATGATTTAGGCCATATGATTCCAGCGTATATAGCTGAGGAAATCCGAAAACTTCCTGATGTTGAGTCTGTGAATACCATGAATTACATGTTGGGGGAAATTCCTCTTTATGATGGGAAGCTGATTTGGACTTCTTATTTTGCAGAAACAGACCCTTCAGACGACCTGGAACCGGATCCGGTGTTAATGGAAAAGTATCATGGTATGGCAACCATTGAGGGCGATGATGATTATAAATTGAAGGTCAATGTCTATGGATATGATGATGAGATGCTTTTGGAGCTTTCAGACTATTTACTGGAAGGAAGTATTGATCCAGATACCATGCGCAAGGAAGATACGGTTATTTTTAAAACCATTATGGGCGGTCAGGGAACCTATGATGGTATTAGCATAAAAACAGGTGATTTCATTACATTGAAAACGCCTGAAAACACAGAGGTACCGGCAGAGGTCCTGAGATTTCAGGAGGAGGATTCTTTCTATACAGAACAGAAACTTGAGGTAGCTGCTCTTGCGTCCAGACCACTTGCCAAAACAAATGCGTTTATTGGAGATGAGGCGTCGTCTACCGTAGATATTATCATGACCAAAGAGCAGATGGAAGAATATTTTGGTGTGACCGGCTATCATAATATGGGGATTACACTGAAGGAAGGCGCAGACGGAGCGGCTGTTTCCAGTGAAATAAGAAAGCTGACCCAAAGTGTGTCCAAATGCATGGTAAAGGATTACACTCAGGCGATTGAGACTGAAAATGCTTTTATAGAACAAAAGATGCTCTTTTTCTATGGAGTTGCATTTGTACTGCTAGGTATCAGTATTTTGCATATCATCAACAGTATGCAATATCTGGTGGCGGCAAGAAAACATGAATTTGGTATTTTGCGCGCCATGGGGATTACAGATGGAGGTTTTCGACGAATGTTGTTCAAAGAAGGAATCCGGTACGGTATCTATGCCAATCTACTGATGTTTGCACTATATGTTCCGATGCAAAAGATTCTTTATTATGTTATGGTTCGAGTGTACCTCTATCTGCATCCAGTAGCATGGGTGTCGGTAATGCCTGTGGTTGTAATGTTAGTTCTGAATCTTATCATTTGTATTCTTGCCATGGAATGGGCAGGAAAAAGTATTTTGGAAGAGGGTATTATGGAAGAACTCAATGGAGGAGACAGAATATCATAGAAGATGAATGTTGTGTGAATATATAAGAGAAAATTTATCTATAAATTTTCTCTTATATATTGATGTTTTGCTCGTAAATGCATATAATAAAGGTAAGAAAACCAGGAGGTGTGATGCTATGGCAAATATAATGGATTGTTTGGTACCAATTTCTTTATTTAATAAGGGACAGGCTACAAAAATTTTTAGTAGACTTAGAGAAACAAAAGAACTTTTTGTATTGAAAAATAATCAGCCCTCTGCCGTTATTTTAGCACCTGAAGAATATGCAAGACTAACAGAAATTGAAGAGAATTATACACTTTTGCTAGAAGCAACAAGGCGTCTGGAACAAAATGGAGATAAGCCTGGCATATCTATGGAGACGGTTATGACTGAGCTTGGAATTCATCCAGAAGAACTGGAAGAAATGGAGGACGTGGATATCGAATGACTTGGAGTGTAGAATTTCTGGAAGAAGCAAAAAAAGATATGAAAAAACTAGAACGTTCTGCCAGCCTTCAAGTGTTAAAAGGAATCCAGAAAGTAAGTAGGAATCCACTTCCAGTACAAGAAGGCGGATATGGAAAACCATTGGGAAATAAAAATGGTGCAAATCTTACAAATCTTTTAAAAATTAAGTTTCGGGATTTAGGAATTCGAGTGGTATATAAGGTAGAACGGGTGGAAGATGTTATGAAAATCATAGTTGTTTCTGCAAGAACAGACGAACAGGTATACCGCGAAGCTGCCAGACGGAAAGAGAAATATGAATTATAAAAGAAATAAGCCGGAAAAATAGAATATCAGGATGTCACAGAAAAAGAAGTTTGTGTGACATCCTGATATTTTATTTTTCATTTACTACAAAATTTTTTTTTCAGAGCAAGCAAATACATTACCATAGAAATTGTTATGAGAATATGTGCGATGCCTGCAAAACCGGAAATCATGGCATTGGCTGCGCTTGTAAGCTGGGCTTCTAAAACCTGTAAAACGCCTCTTACCAGCATCATGATTACCATAAAAGGAAGGGCAATGTTATGTAAAACAAAGAATCTCTGGAAGAGTTTGTTATGTAAAAGTTCCGGCTTCTGGCTGGCAAACAGGATAGTCAGAAGAAAGAGGAACATGCCAAGAACCAGAAGGTGGGTATGAACATATGCCAGTGTTGTTCTTCCCGTGTAACCATGAAATTTGCTGAATTCCCGGTAAAAAACACCGCCTGCCAAGGCAAGAATCAGGTAAATCATTGAAGTGTTCCATAATTTTTTCATTTTTTAAGCTCCTTTCTCATTGCCTGGAATCCAATGCATACGGTCCAGACATAAGCGCAGGTTTTTGGTATCATTAACATGCCAATCATAGGAATGGTATCTGCCCACAAGACAACAGGGATATAAAAACCAAAACTGAGTACAATGGTAAGCCACATGAACCGGAAGTCATGGTCCTGATGTTTTCTGGCGCTTTGGAAAAACAGTATAATGACCAGAAGTCCTAAGAGGGCAAATGGAAGGTTACGGTAAATTCCCCAGGAAAGAGGAGAGTGGCTGCTGAGCCATTGGTTTTGCGGAAACAGGCATAGGCCAATTCGAAGTCCTGCCAGTAAATATACCAAAGTGGTAAGTGATTTCTGACCATCTACATGATAGCGGATTCTCCACACATAATACAGAAGAATATAAAAGATGGTCATGGTAATGGAAGTAATAAATTTTCCCATGCCTAAGGCAGTTGCATAGTGCTCCAGTCCTGTGGTGCAAAGTGCGTAAGCTCTGGGAATGAGATGGAAAGCGTCTCCAAATCCAAGAACCACTGCCATAATACCAAACAGACGGTATTGTTTCTCTCCCTGGCATTTCTGAATCATGAGAATTCCAATGGTAATAACTGATACCAGGTAAACGGCATCAAAAAGTGTTTCCATAATAGCCTGCATAATCATGCCTCCTAATGATAAAGTGTTCTGCGAATCATTCCAAGGATTCCTGTGCAGTCATAGGAATGCCGAAGAAGCGCAGATAAAGAAAAAATAATTTCAACAAAAGCTTCCGGGGTAAAAGATTCGTCAAACACGTCAGGCTGTACCTTCTTATCTTGCTTTAAGAGCTGACAAAGACCCTCTCGGATATGCTGCCAGGACTGCGCCATGCGCTGCTGGCCATCTTCTTTTTCTTTTCCCACAAAACTCATGGAATGCAGGGTGAAAAACTCAGGATAAGTTTCTTCTCCCTTTTTCATGCTGTAAAATGCCCACTGGATACAGGCTTCAAAGCTATCGAAGTCTGACGGGCTTTTATCAGTATGAAAAATATCACACCACACACTTTCCACAGTTGCTTTCATTAAATCAGATTTTGAAGGAAAATAGTTGTAGATAGAGCCTACCGAAATTCCACAGGCAGAAGCAACGGTGCGGATATTCACTGCGCCCCATCCCTGTGTCTGCACCAGATTCCGGCTGGCTTTTAAAATTGCTTCTTTTGAAGTTACAACAGTATTCAAAACCAAACCTCCTTTGAAAATGAACAATGTTCATTATAGGGGCTGGACTGTTATATGTCAAGGAGAAATTTCTAAAAAGATAGC
>CATWQE010000135.1 GCA_958352855.1 uncultured Bacillota bacterium | reverse complement strand
TTAATCGTGTTCTTCAGCAAAAAAATAAAGTGATCGATTATGTTGTGAAAGAATTCCAAAGAGTGTACAAAGCAAAAGATGAAAATGCAGAGTATGAAAAGGAATTGAATTTACAAGTTGCCAGATTACAGAGAACGAGACAGAAGTATATGGATATGTACACCGATGATCTGATTTCAAGAGAAGAATTGAATGAGAAATTAGGCGGGACACGTCAGGAATTGGAACGTCTGGAAAATGAATTGAAAATGGTATCCAGCAATTTGACAAAGGGGGATCAGATGGAAAAAATTCTAAACGATACCTTTAAGCAGATCGGGGATATTACCGATGTTCATGAAATGACTAATGTGCAGCTAAAGCGACTGATTAAAAAAATAGAAGTAGACAAAGATGGAAATGTGGATATTTACCTTCGTTTACTAGGTGATTTGGGATTAAATGAAAGCATTTTAGTGGAAGACGAATGTGAAAATAAAACAGCTCTAAATAGTAAGGACCAAACATAAAGACTGCACAGAACGTCTCCTCCAGATAAACCCTTCTCTGGCCGCGGAAGCCAGAAAGGTTTTGGATGTGAACAAGCAGGAACGTCATATACGTGGTGGACTGGCCACCAGGGAAAAATATCTGCACCAGCATGGATAAAAAATGTAGAAATGGTTCTTGTATCTTAAATAAGCCAAGAGTATAATGACTTGAGAAACAAAAAGGAAGGGGGCTTATTATGCATACCAAGAACCGTTTTTTCTCAAACGCAGACTTACGAAAACTGATTATACCACTGATTATTGACCAGTTTCTCCAGGCCTTTGTAGGACTTGCGGATTCCATTATGGTAGCCAGCGTAGGGGAAGCTGCAGTTTCGGGAGTTTCGCTGATTGATACCATTATGGTGCTGATTCTCAACATTTTCACAGCGCTTGCCACAGGAGGGGCTGTGATTGCAGGGCAGTTTTTAGGAAAAAAGAGAGGAGAAATGGCCTGCAAATCTACTAATCAGTTGATTTCTTTTACCTTGAAAGCATCTCTGGTGGTTATGGTGCTGTGTTATCTGGGAAGAAATTTTATTACACATGTGGTGTTCGGGAAAATTGAAGCGGACGTGATGTATAACTGCAATGTGTATATGCTCATTGTTTTTGCTTCTATTCCAATGACAGCTTTGTACAATGCAGGGGCTGCCATCTATCGTGCCATGGGAAATTCTTCTGTTGCCATGAAAATTTCGTTGTTAATGAATGCCATTAACTTAGGTGGAAATGCACTGCTGATTTTTGGTTTTCATATGGGAGTGGAAGGTGTGGCAATTCCAACCTTGGTTTCAAGGACTGTTGCATGTGTGATTATGATGTTTTTGCTGAATAACCAGAAGCAGACCTTGCACCTTTTCCATCCATTTTCTTTTAAAACAGACTGGGGATTGCTGAAAAAGATTTTATATATCGGTATTCCTAATGGGCTGGAAAACAGTATGTTTCAGTTGGGAAAGATTCTGGTCCTGAGTATTGTTACCAGCTTTGGAACAGCCTCTATTGCAGCCAATGCGGTTTCCAATAATGTAGCTACCTTTGCAGTACTTCCAGGGATGTCCATTGGGTTTGCTATTTTGACAGTAGGCGCTCAATGTGTGGGAGCCGGTGATTATGAACAGGTAAGTTATTACACGAAGAAGCTTATAAAAATAGTGTATGTATCTCTGGTTGCTGCCAATATTTTGGTGGTATTGGCTGTGCCTTTTATTATTGAGATTTATGGTCTGTCTCCAGAAGCAAGCCAATATGCACACAAAATTTTAATCTATCATTCCATTTGTGCAGTGACTATATGGCCATTATCTTTTTCCCTGCCAAATACACTAAGAGCAGCAGCGGACGTAACGTATACCATGATTTTGTCCATTATTTCCATGTGGGTGTTCCGAATTGGATTTAGCGTGGTGCTGGGTGTATACCTCCACATGGGAGTGTTTGGTGTATGGGTGGCCATGACCATTGACTGGCTGTTTCGTGCAATCTGTTTTGTGATACGCTATCTAAGGGGAAAATGGAAACACGCGGCATTAGTGTAAAAGTTGAGCAGAACAATAAGAAACATTGTCCTTCCAATGTCTTTTGGCTTTTGCATACAGGAAAAGAGAAGATATGTCCGTAACAGGCTTTTTGGAGCCAGAGTTTTATGTGAATCCCATTAATAAAGAGGGCGGCAGTGCAAAAAAAGCGGAAATACAGCATGGATTTCAGCAAATTTCACGAATAAAAATCCCTTGAAAATTCGGAAATCGTATTTTATAATTTAAGCTATCTTTTGAAAAACAGACAGGAGGACACTTCTTTGAAGAGAGAAACCGTTATCGTACTGGACTTTGGCGGTCAGTATAATCAGTTGATTGCAAGACGTGTACGTGAATGTAATGTATACTGTGAAATTTATTCTTATAAAACAGACATTGAGAAGATTAAGGAAATTCAGCCAAAAGGAATTATCTTTACCGGAGGTCCAAACAGCGTTTACCTTCCGGATTCTCCAACCTACACAAAGGAAATCTTTGAATTAGGTATTCCAGTTCTCGGCATTTGCTATGGTTCTCAGCTTATGATGCACCTGTTAGGCGGAAAAGTAGAGAAGGCTCCTGTAAGAGAATACGGAAAAATTGAAGTAACCGTAAATCAGAATTCAAAGCTTTTCCAGAATGTATCTGAGAAGACCATTTGTTGGATGAGCCACAATGACTATATTTCTCAGATTGCCCCCGGATTCCGAATTTGCGCGCATACACCAGACTGTCCTGTGGCTGCAGTGGAATACCCGGAAAAGAATCTCTATGCTACCCAGTTCCATCCGGAAGTTCTGCATACCCAGGAAGGCAAAACCATGCTTTCTAATTTTGTATATGAAATTTGTGAATGTTCCGGCGACTGGAAGATGGACTCTTTTGTGGAAGAATCCATTGCAGCAATTCGGAAAAAAGTAGGAAACGGAAAAGTTCTCTGTGCCCTTTCCGGTGGAGTAGATTCTTCTGTGGCAGCGGTTATGATGTCAAAGGCAGTGGGCAATCAGCTCACCTGCGTGTTTGTAGACCATGGACTTCTTCGTAAAAATGAGGGAGATGAAGTAGAAGCTGTTTTCGGACCAACAGGTTCCTATGACTTAAATTTCATTCGTGTAAATGCTCAGGAACGGTTTTATGAAAAGCTGAAAGGTGTGGAAGAGCCAGAACAGAAGCGTAAAATCATTGGAGAAGAATTTATTCGTGTATTTGAAGAAGAAGCCAAGAAAATCGGCGCAGTAGACTTCCTGGTGCAGGGAACCATCTACCCGGACGTAGTAGAGAGCGGTGTGGGAGGAGAGTCTACAGTAATTAAATCTCACCACAATGTAGGCGGTTTGCCGGATTATGTTGATTTTAAAGAAATTATCGAACCATTGCGTAGTTTGTTTAAAGATGAAGTAAGAAAAGCCGGTTTGGAGCTTGGCATCCCGGAATACCTGGTGTTTAGACAGCCATTCCCGGGACCAGGGCTTGGCGTTCGTATCGTTGGAGAAGTAACAGCAGAAAAAGTGCGCATGGTTCAGGATGCAGATGCAATCTGGAGAGAAGAGATTGCCAAGGCTGGTGTTGATAAAGAACTTGGACAGTATTTTGCGGCACTGACGAATATGCGCTCTGTAGGTGTTATGGGAGACGAGAGAACATATGATTATGCTGTGGCACTGAGAGCAGTTAAAACAACAGATTTTATGACTGCCGAGAGTGCTGACATCCCATGGGAAGTCATTGGAAAGACAACCAGCAGAATTGTAAATGAAGTAAAACATGTGAATAGAGTTTTATACGATTGTACAGGTAAGCCGCCTGCGACAATCGAATTTGAATAGTTGGAGCAGAGCTTCAAAGCCTTTATTTTCAAGGGTTTTGAAGCTCTTTCCTTTTAGGATTGCATTTTTTTATTCAACTGCTCTGTGATAGATTGCTGGTGTAATCGGCAACACTGGTTGTTGCTGGAGTATAAGTGAGAACGCCAGTTAATTTTTTGGCAACTTCCACGTTGGTGTTGG
>CATWQE010000134.1 GCA_958352855.1 uncultured Bacillota bacterium | reverse complement strand
TTTCTTTCTGAAATTGTCAAAAATCCCCATAACATATCCCTCCCTAAGTCAAAGCATCCACAAATCAGCGACTGTGCCCGTAAAACCGCCAAACCAGGTGAAACTTAATCGGTCTGTAGATATTTTTTTACGTTTGCCGCCTCCATAAATTCTCCATAATGGAAAAAGATAATCCCAATAATTCCACCTAAGAAAACCAGAAATACTCCTGTAAGGTGTGTGGTTTTTATGGTAAGAAACACCCCCATAAGAAAAACTAACAGACCTATCAAGACAATAAATCCCAATGCTCTTCGATTCCATTTTCCCAGAGTGTAGAGCTTTAATATCTCTTCTTTTTCCATAGGGATTCCAATGGTGTGCTCCTCTATGTATTGATACTTTTCTATAAATGATTTTTTCACTTTTTTATCAATCAGAACTAAGGTTCCGATTACCAGAAGCAGCAACAACATCCTGGCACTTCCAGGTAATAATACACGTTGCGATACCTGCTCTAAAAGTGTTGCCAAGATTCCTCCTGAGAGGAAAAGCCATGGAATCCCTTTTGTATTTTGCTTTGCATAATATGCCGAAAGACAGATTTTATATACTTTTTGAGATTGCAAATCAAAATAAGACTCCTCTGTGTTCCTGCCATTATTTTGATAACATAATTTCATCATCCGATTCTCCTTCATACAACAACTGGCTTCCTATCGTCAATGCACAAGATCAAAGGGATAATATCTTTGTTCCTTTAAAGCCTCATCGTCCAAATCTAGTATTTTAGCTACAGCACCTGCCTCATAAGCCCAATATCCGTAATAAGTATTTTGTTTACTAAGATGGCTATTGTGCCAGGCTGTTTCGCTGTGAATCTGATACCATTTGTTTTCCAAATAATCTTTTAGTAAGAATAGACTCTCTTGAGCGTCTTTTGCCTCAATAACAGGCTTTATGTTTTCATATAAATTGGGAAATGCGAATTTTGTTGTTGTCATATCCCATTCTTTATCTATGGCTTTCAAAAGGAAATTTACGAAATAATCATTTAACTTTTCCTTCCTGATCTTACTCTCCGAAAGTTCTATCTGTTTTTTATCTATTCTAAGCAGCACGCCTAAAGATAATATTCTGACTAATTCGATATAGCCATACTCCACATTCCAAACCTGGCTATAATAGGTGAGAAGTCGTTCATAACTTTTCTTAATTTTACAAATCTCTTCTCCCAACGAATATTCCAAATTTACTTTTTTTATATAATATACTGTTAGTGCATTACAGCCATTTATTACTCTTTGAGACTTGACTTGGTCTTGCTTTATAATTTCCGGAAGTATTTTCTCAAACTCCCTGATACAGTCCTCTGTAAAAAGCAAGGAGTTTCTGAAAAATTTTTCCTTTTTTAATTTATCCCGCATTATGAAACACCTTCTCTCATAACATCGTCTGTTTTGTTGATATTTTATAATAGGATTATACATGACTGCCCCCTTCTTGTATATATTTTTTTACACAAGTTATAAAACAGCGCAAAAAAAGACGCATCCCCTTGAAATTTCAAAATTTCATTTAGGAAATACGTCTTTTTTGTATGATTTTACTTATTGAATGCCTTCTGTTTCAATAATAAATTTCACATTGCCCTCCATGTTATCTGCTTTTCCTGCGTATGAGTCATAGCTGCAGGTTTCGGAGGTGAGCGCATCTACTCTGTCCAAAATGGTTCCCAGAAGATCTTCGGCTGTTTCCTGTAATTTTTTAATTCCTTCTTCATTAAATTCTACGGTTCCATCCTTGAGTTGAAGGGCTCCATCCTGCAATGCAGAAATACCGGATTTTACTTCACCGCTGGCAGACTGCAGTGTTCCTGCGCCAGATACCAGTTGGTCTGTTCCCCCAAGAAGTGAGGAAGCCCCCTGTCGTAAAGCATTGCTGTTTGCTGACAATGCTGCAGAACCATTTGAGAGTTCTCCTCCCAGGGCAGTCAGACCGGTACTAAGCTGTGTTGTTCCGCCGGACAGTGTCTCAACACCTTCTACAAGAGTTGGTGTGTTTTCTTTTAACATCTGCACCCCCTGTAACAGAGAGGGATTTGCCTGTGACAGCTCCTGAATGCCAGAAGTCAGAGCTTTGATTCCTGCAACCGCTTCCGGAAGACTATTCGTTGCCTGATCTAAGGTACCCACCTGGGAAGAAAGTGTTCCCATAGCTTTATTTAAGCCTTGCATACCCATATTTAATTTGGCAACCGCCCCTTTCAGGGTTTCCATTGGTTTGTCTGGTATTTCTTGAGATGCAAGCTGATTTAACTGCTCATTCATAGCGGCAATCTTGGGTGCGAAAGCATTTACCGCTGTCTCCAGGGAGGCAAACTGAGTCTGCATACCAGAAACCATGGTCTGAAGCTGGCTAAAATCAGGTGTTGGAATCTCTGTATTCACAGATGGCGTTTCTACAGGACTTAATGCATTTAAACTTCCTGTATCTACTTTTGCTCCTGAAAGTGTTGCAACAGTTGCCTGCAGAGCGTTGGCGGTTTCTGTATCACCCTTGGCATTTGCATTTGCAATCTGTGTATTTAGCTGGGCAATAGCAGCGTCTACCTGGCTGTTTGCTGCCTGTGCGCTTCCTTTTACGCTTTCTATCTGAGCATTCTTTTCTGCAACCTGGGTATTTACCTGATCAGCCGCCTTGTTTGCAGCTTCCTGTACAGCACTTTGGCACATGGCCTTCATGTTTTCTAATTGTCCTGTAAGGCTTTGAAGGGCTTCCATCATCTGTGTGCCCGTACTCATCATTGCTTTTACTGGTTCCAGAATCTGAGCCTGTACTTCCTGTGCCAGACTTCCCGCCTGAGCTGTGAGGTTTTTCCCTGCTTCTGTCATGGCATCCACCTGATCCATCAGCTTACTCATTTCCTCTAAGGTATCATTTAATTTCTGAGTTCCCTGGGCAAGCGCCTGGGATGCTGCATAAAGATCCTGTGAAGAATCTCCCTGTCCGTCTACTGCCTGGTTCAAAGCAGTAATCGCGTCTTTGATTTCTGTCAATCCGGTTTCCAGTTGTGTAAGCTGTCCTGCCCCATTTGCAATCTGTTCCTCACCTTTTATGTAAGAAGTAATGCCATCTGCCAGGGCAACACTGCCTGTTGTATAATCTTCCACACCTTTTACCACCTTATTCACGCCATTGACGTACTCTGTCACCTGGCTGTTTAAGGCGCCATCTTTTCCCATATACTGCTGAATTCCCGCGTTTAAGGTATCTGCGCCTTCTGTGTAGCTGTTAATACC
The DNA here is from genome assembly GCA_958352855.1 of uncultured Bacillota bacterium. Classification (GTDB taxonomy): domain Bacteria; phylum Bacillota; class Clostridia; order Lachnospirales; family Lachnospiraceae; genus Blautia. Next base: position 812 of record CATWQE010000134.1, on the reverse strand, counting down.
TCCCGACAGCTCAGAAACACCGCTCTTTAACACATCTATGCCGCTTTTTAAGGTTGCGATCCCTGCGTCAAACTCCTGATAGCTGGAGCCAAGGGTATCTGCGCCCTTGGAAAGCTCTGAAGAGCCATCTACTAATTGTAAAGCTGCATCTTCTAAATCATCCAGCGCATTCATGACAGAGTCCAGGTCTTCTGTATCATCCAGATTTAAATCCTCTAACAGGTCAGAAAGGGCTACTGTAAAGGTTGGATCCATGGTAAAATCCGTCACATCTGCTGTAATTTCCAGACTTTCCGGCAAGGTGATATCCTTCACTGCCGAAGAGGCATCCTCCTGGTCAAGCCCCAGGCTTTCTTTTAACCCCGGCATTCCAACGCCCAGAACAATATTTCTCTCACCATCTGAAATCACTTTTCCGTTATCAATGACCACATTGGAAAAATTTTCTTCCGGAAGAATCAGCCCTGTAACCATAACAAAGGGACTGTAGATTTCTTCTTTTTTTCCGTCAATCACTGCTTCCTGTTTTGCTTTGTTATCGTAGTCGATTTTTATTTTCAGCTTTCCGCTTTTACCTTTTAAATTTTCCGGCAGGATTTCTTCCCCATCCAGAAAATAGGTGAATTTCACAGAAACAGGAAGTTCTTTTTCGCTGGTTCCCTGATAGTAAATATCTTTGCCATCGGTCTGCCAGGTCACATTGCCATTTGTATGTTCAAAGGTTTCTTCCCCTTTTACATTCTTGATTCCTTCCAGTAGGGACTGATCCTTTACCACTGCTTCTGTTCCTGCATTTTTCAGCCAGTCGGATA
>CATWQE010000133.1 GCA_958352855.1 uncultured Bacillota bacterium | reverse complement strand
ATACCGGCTATAAAACAATGTTTTATGAAAGAAATCTAGAAAAAGAGGCATCAGATGAATTTTATGATTCAGAAGATACTTCCTGTATTGATTTCCGGGGATTGGTGTATGAGGGGGATGTTATCCGCAGTACGGATTCTTTCCAGGAAACGGTAACGGAAGTAAGTTTTGATGGAAGCTTCTATACGGAGACGGAAATGACAGGTCTGTATGTGGATGGAAAGACAACTCGAATTAAATAATTTATGGAGAATATAAGGGGCTATCGTGATGATATGCTCCTTTTTCATGCTATAATTAAAAAAAATATAAATTTTTTGAGACGATCATCAAAAAAATACGACTTTATAATTGAAAACATTTTTGAGGAGGTGAACATCATAGACGATATAAAAATCATAGAGCTTTATTTTGAAAGAAATGAGCAGGCGATTAAGGAAACGGATATAAAATATGGGAAGTTCTGTCGTAATATGGCCTATAAAATTCTGAATAATCACCAGGATTCGGAAGAGTGTGTAAATACCACTTATTTAGAAATGTGGGATAGAATCCCACCGACAAGGCCTGCCAAATTTAAAGCTTATATTTCCAGAATTGTCAGAAGTACTTCTGTAGATAGAGTAAGGCATCTGACAGCTAAAAAGAGGTCGGCTGATATGGTTATGGCATTGGACGAACTTACAGATGTACTGCCGGATGAAAGGTATGCTCCTGGAAGGAACGATGAAGAGATTGGAAAATTGATTAGTATTTTTCTACGTGAACAAAAAGAAGAGGTTCATAGGGTGTTTGTTCTAAAATATTTTTATTTCGAATCTAACAGGGCTATTGCGGAAAAATATGGTTTTACTGAACGTAAAGTAACGAATATGCTGGCCCGTACCAGAAATAAATTAAAAAAATATCTGATTGAGGAGGGAATCTACATATGAATATACCAAGAATTGTAAATGCTATCGGTTATATTGATGATGACCTTATCACGGCAGCACTGGAAGATCCGCCGAGGAAAAGGCATAATCTTATGATTAAATGGATGTCGGTTGCCGCTTGTTTGGCGCTAGTCATGATTGCAGGTATTCTTGTTCCACATTTTTTACGGACTGCTACAATAGCTGAAAGTAAATATAAATATCATGTTTCTGAAACAGAACGGGCGATAGAATGGCCATGGAAATACAAGACTCCTGCTGAAAAGTATCCTGTTGTTAAATTTAATGGAAAACAGTTTACTGTGAAAAGTCAGAATTCTATTCATACAGAGGTAATGGGGGAGGTAATTGGCAACTGTGTGGCAGAAGGGCTTGATTCTGATACAGGAAAGGCATACACGGAAACATTTGAGGTGCGGAAGATTAAGGGCATATCAGAGGAACTGATGATTGCCGTAGGCAATGAGGATGGATTTTATGTTTATGCGGCTGATGAAGAGGCGGTTCCAGATACGTTAAGTAAGTTACTGGAACTTTATGAACTTTCTCAAAACTTAGAGTTGAACTATGCGACAAAATGTGAAGGTTATGAGGAAAAAGAGGAGCTTTTGCTGGATAATGATGAGAAGATCTGGCGGATCCTTTATGGCTGTGGCGATGCAAAGCTTGATGATACAATTGACTTCTTTGAAAGAGAGAATCGAAGAGGTCTGGCTTTTACGGCAACTTCTGAAGCATTGGGTGTCTATAACCGGGTAATCTACATTTCTGAGGATGGTTACTTTGCTACTAATATTTTTGATTATGAATATAGTTATTTTATTGGAAAAGAGGCAGCAGGACAGATCATCAGTTATGTACAAAAACATTCCACGGAAACAAAGTCCAGTACCAGTCTGCCAACCATATCCGGAACTGTTACAGAAATAGGAAATGGATATATTATGGTTGATGACACCGTTTTATGTAAGAAATCAAAAGCAGGAAAGAAATATAAGGTATATACAGATGATATAAAAATAAGAAGATGGATTGAAAGCGGAGAACTTAAAGAAGGGGATCTGGTAATTGTTGAATATGAAGGTGAAATTTCCAGTAACTATGAAGTAAAGGGAGCGTATTCCATATTTACAGGAACTCTTGAAGAAAATGGTATTTTAAACCAGGAATAACAAAAACAGGAAAGGGAAGGTTACAGATGTGAAGATAAAACGAAATTATTTGATAAAGATTGCACCGGCTGTTTTATTAGTAGTTGGTGCTTACTGGCTCCTCGGTTCTGATTTTTTTACATTTCTGATCTGGTGGGAAATGATATGCCTACTAGGTCTGGTATTTATGCCGGTAACATCCCGTATATTCAGGGGCTTTGATGATAATGGCTGGATGTTTTCTAAAGTACTGGCAGTCGCTGTATGCGGATATGTGCAGTGGCTGCTGGCCTGTTTAAAAATCACTCCATTTACGGGAATGACCTGTGTTATCATCACGGTTATTTGTTGTCTGGGCAGTATTTTGTATGGAATCAAATGTAAGAACAGAATCACGAATTCTCTTCCCTGGGAACAGACAACCCTGGTTTACCGGGAAGAAATTCTGTTTTTTCTGGTGTTTCTTTTCTGGACATATCTGGCGGGATTTCATCCGGCGGCTCATGGAACGGAAAAATATATGGATTTTGGTTTTATGCAGTCCATGATGAGAAGTACAACCTTACCAGCCCAAGATATGTGGTTTGCCGGAAAGTCTTTTAATTATTATTATGGTGGACAGTATCTTGCCGTATTCCTTACGAAGCTGACCGGGACAAGCGTGGAGATCACTTATAATCTGATGAGGACTATGGTCGCCGCTTTTGCCTTTGTTCTTCCCTTTAGTCTGGTACGCCAGATGCTGAAGGACAAATTAAGGGCTGGGAGAAAATGGTCTTTAGATCTTGGTGGTATCCTGGCAGGGATGGCGGTGTCTATGAGTGGGAATCTCCACTATATTATTTATGGAATCATCCTTAGACTGCTGAAAATAAAAACAGATTACTGGTTTCCAAGCTCTACCCGTTATATAGGTTTTGATCCGGCTGTGACCGGGGATGAGACAATCCATGAGTTTCCGTCCTATTCGTTTGTACTGGGAGATCTTCATGCCCATGTGATCAATGTCTTTTTGGTCCTGACGGTACTTGGAATCCTTTATTCCTGGATGAAGACAAATTCGGGAAAAAGTTGGAGACAGAAAGAAATCGGACTGCTTGGATTGCTTCTGGGAATGTTCCTTTTTTCTAATACCTGGGATTTTATGATCTATTACGTTGTAATCTGCGGAACATTGCTCTTGGGAAATCTGAAACGTTATTCCTCTGATCCTTTTATAAGCCAAGCATTGAAATGGAGTGTGATACAGTGGGGTGAACTGCTAGCTGCTGCTTTCCTTGCATCACTTCCATTTCATCTGTCTTTTGAAAATGTAATGGTCCAGGGAATTGGAATCGTAAAAATACATACTGCTTTTTACCAGTTCTGTGTATTATGGGCATTCCCGCTTTTGGTCTGTGTACTATTTGTTATTGGAATTCTGAAAAAAATACGGACATTTCCAGATAAAAAGATACGAAGTTTTTTTAGCAATGTAAAGTATCCTGATTTGTATGGGCTGGTTCTTGTACTTTGTGCTATGGGACTGATCTTTATTCCTGAAATTGTTTATGTCCGGGATATTTATGAAAAAACAGCTCCAAGAGCCAATACCATGTTTAAACTGACTTATCAGGCATACATCATGTTTGGAATTATGATGGCATATATATTGGTTTCATTTACAGTAACCAGGATAAAAAGATGTAATGGTGCTGACAATGCTGTAATATGTAAAGGACTGCTGAGGTGCCCAAGACGTCAGGTCCTGACAGGGATCATTGTGATCCTGCTTCTGATTTCAACTTGCGGATACCTGGAAAATGCAATCATTCATTGGTTTGGAGGATTCCCGAAAAGAAGTGCATACCAGACACTAAACGCAACGAACTATTTGGAAAATGCGATTCCTGATGATGCCGCTGGAATCCGCTGGCTAAATGATAATGTCAATGGACAACCTGTTGTTCTTGAAGCCAGTGGGGACAGTTATAAGGATTATGATAACCGTGTTTCGGCAATGACAGGACTGTCAACGGTTTTAGGCTGGTATGTGCATGAATGGCTGTGGAGAAATAATTTGGAAGAGGAAAATCAACGAAAAGAAGA
>CATWQE010000132.1 GCA_958352855.1 uncultured Bacillota bacterium | reverse complement strand
CTTCCGTACAAATCCGCAGGAACTGCATGAATGCTGTATTCCCTGCCGCCAAACTCTGAGATTTCAAACCCAAACTCCCGGAATGCTTCCATATTGGCTTTCATAAGGGCATCCTCCTGTAAGTTCAGGGAAATCACCTGAGCCGGAGAAATCATCTGGGACAGAACTTCCTTATTGGCATACTCTTTTAACAGTTTCTCATACAGCACTTTTTCATGGGCTGCATGCTGATCAATAATATAAAATTTATCATCATATTCCACAAGCCAGTAAGTATCAAACAACTGTCCGATAATCCGGTGGCGAAGCCTTGCCTTGGGAGAAAGAAGAACATCCTCAAAAAGTTCCATTTGCTTTGGGGATTCTTCTGGCATGGTTCTCTGCTCTTTGATTTCACTTTGAACCATAGACTTTACCGCTGAATCTGTGTAGGATACCTGCGGCGCAGCCGAATTTCCTGTTGCGGGTCTTAACCCTACCGGTTTTGGCACATAAGCCGGTGGTTCTTCCTTCACATAGGAGGCGCTTTGCTTTTCCCTCTGCTGTTGTTTATATACGGTCTCAAAAGGTTCCGGGGCAGTTATCTTCTGCTTTTTAAGTTCTTTCTCCTTTTTCTCCAGTTCCACCTCCGGAATCAGCTCTTTCCCTGCCAAAGCCTCCTGTATGGCATCATAGGTGGCATTGTACACAGCGCTTTGATTCTGAAACCGCACTTCCATCTTGGTGGGATGCACATTCACATCAATGGCTTCCCCATCTATGGTATAATGCAGACATACAAAAGGATATTTATGCTGCATCATATAAGGCTTATAGGCTTCTTCAATAGCCTTCATCAGCAGTTTGCTCTTTACATATCTCCCATTAATATAATAATTCTCAAAATTTCGATTTCCTCTGGCAATCACCGGTTTCCCAATAAATCCGGAAATTTCAATGCCAGGCGCTTCGAATTGAATGGGAACCAGTTCTCTGGTAATATCTCTTCCGTAAATTCCATAAATCACATCCTTTGAATTAGAGTTTCCGGAAGTATGAAGCCTGGTCTGGCCATTTACCATGTATTTAAAGGAAATATCCTGATGGGAAAGAGCTAGCTGCTCCATATAACTGCTGACATAACCTGCCTCTGTCATGGCTGTTTTTAAAAACTTCCCCCTTGCCGGGGTATTGTAAAACAGATTTCGCACCAGCATGGTGGTTCCGCAGGGCGCCCCGATTTCTTCCAGGGCTTTCTCCTGTCCGCCCTCAATAATATAGCGCACCCCGGTAAGGGCTTCCTGGGTTTTAGTAATCACTTCCATCTGGGAAACCGCAGAAATACTGGATAAAGCCTCCCCACGAAAGCCAAGGGAAGAAATCTGCAGCAAATCCTCCACCCGTTCAATTTTACTGGTGGCATGTCTTAGAAAAGCAAGGGGCACCTGCTCTTTGGGAATCCCTCCTCCGTTATCTGTGACCCGGATAAAAGAAATCCCCCCATCCTTAATCTCCACCGTAATGGCCGTAGAACCCGCATCCACTGCATTTTCCACCAGTTCTTTTACTACGGAAGCCGGACGTTCCACTACTTCACCGGCAGCAATTTTATCAATTGTATTCTGATCTAAAACAGCAATTTTTTTCACTTTTCATCACCATCTGTTTTTCAGCTTATTTTGAAGCTGATATAATAAATTCAATGCATCCACAGGTCTTAGTTCATCTAACTGAATTGTTTTCAACTCTTCCAGTACATCATCATCCTTCACCGTATCAAACAAAGACATCTGCTTCATATCTATTTCATCATAATGAGGCACCGACTTTGGCTTGGCTGATTTGTTCTCTGAAGCAATATTTTTAACTGTTGTTGTAATGTCTGCGCTTACCAGTTCTTCCACCAGCTCCTTCGCCCGCTCAATAACAGAATCCGGCACTCCTGCCAGTTTCGCCACCTGGATTCCGTAGCTCTTATCTGCGCCGCCTTTTACGATTTTTCTGAGAAAGACAATGTCGTCTCCCCGTTCCTTTACAGCAATGCAGTAATTATTTACCCCTGCCAGTTTTCCTTCCAGCTCCGTCAGTTCATGATAGTGGGTGGCAAATAAGGTTTTTGCTCCCAGAAGCCTTGGATTACTGATATGCTCAATCACCGCCCAGGCAATGGAAAGTCCGTCAAAGGTACTGGTTCCTCTTCCGATTTCATCCAGAATCAACAGGCTTTTGGAGGTAGCATTTCTAAGAATATTGGCCACCTCAGTCATTTCCACCATAAAGGTACTCTGACCGCTGGCTAAATCATCGGAAGCCCCTACTCTGGTAAAAATTCGATCCACAATACCAATGTTGGCCTTTTCCGCCGGAACAAAGGAACCAATCTGCGCCATAAGAACAATCAGGGCAGACTGACGCATATAGGTAGATTTTCCCGCCATATTGGGTCCCGTAATAACGGAAATCCGGTTCTTTCCATTGTCCAGATATGTGTCATTTGGGATAAACATGTCATTGGGAATCATGTTCTCCACCACCGGATGACGTCCGTTTTTAATGTCAATGACACCTCTGGTATTGATTTTCGGACGTACATAATGGTTTCTGGATGCCACCAGAGCCATGGACACATAGGCATCCAGCTTGGCAATAGCCTTGGCTGTCCGCTGAATCCGTTCTACCTGGTCTGCTACCAGAGTACGGACTTTTACAAACTCATCATATTCCAGAGCATAAAGCTTATCCTCTGCTCCCAGAATCATATCTTCCAGTTCTTTTAGTCTTGGGGTAATATACCGCTCCGCATTGGTTAAAGTCTGCTTTCTGGTATAATAATCCGGCACCATATCCTTAAAGGAATTGGTCACTTCCAGATAATAGCCAAAAACTTTATTGTATTTTATCTTCAAGGTACGGATACCTGTTTTTTCTTTTTCGGAGGCTTCCAGCTCTGCCAGCCACACCTTTCCCTTGGTCTTGGCTTCTCTGAATTCATCAATCTGAGCATTATAGCCTTCTTTCATAATCCCTCCCTCTTTCATGGCAAGAGGAGGTTCTTCTACAATAGCAGCCTCCAGCACTTCATGGAGGTCTTTTAATTCATCCATTTCCTCATAAATCTGCTGCAGCTCTTCACACTGAAATTGTGCCAGAAGCCTGCGGATAGGGGGAATCATCCCAATGGAAGTTTTAAAGGCAATCATGTCTCTGGGATTCGCAGACTGATAGCTTACCCGGCTGATTAAACGTTCCATATCATATACCGGACTTAAATATTCTCTCAATTCCTCCCGGTCTACCTCATGGGCATTGAGTTCTTCCAGAGCATCCAGACGACTGTTAATTGCCTCCTGGTCAATAAGGGGCTGCTCCAAAAAGGTGCGAAGCATTCTGGCTCCCATAGCGGTCATGGTTTTATCCAGCACCCACAACAGAGAACCACGTTTTCCTTTATCCCGCATGGTTTCAGTAAGTTCCAGATTCCTTCTGGTAGAACTGTCAATGAGCATATACCGGTCTGTCACATAGGGAGTAATGGCCCGCATATGATCCAGAGAAGTTTTCTGCGTTTCCAGAAGATAGGTAAACAAAGCCCCTGCCGCAATCACAGCACAGGCATAATCTTTTAACCCCAGTCCTTCCAGAGAACTTACATGAAAATGCTCCTTTAAGGTGCGGCTGCACAAATCATCATCAAAATACCAGGCATCCAGAGGAGACAGTGTAAGATTCAGGCGGTGTTTCAATTCCTCCAGGTCAATGCCGCTCATACAAAGAGCTTCATTGCACACCAGCTCCGCAGGGGAAAATTTATAAATTTCATCCAGAAGTTTTCTGGAATTTTCCACCTCTGTCACCATAAAATCTCCAGTGGTCACATCTCCAATGGCAATGCCAAAACGGTTGGAAAGATAAACCACAGACATAATATAATTGTTTTTGGTTTCATCTAATGCCTGGGTATTCAAGGTAGTTCCAGGTGTCACCACCCGGATTACTTCTCTTCTTACAATGCCTTTTGCCTGCTTTGGGTCCTCCATCTGCTCACAGATAGCCACTTTATAACCCTTGCTGATTAATCGGTTAATATAGGTTTCTGCCGCATGAAAGGGGACGCCGCACATGGGCGCCCTCTCTGCCATTCCGCAGTCTTTTCCTGTGAGGGTCAGCTCCAGTTCTCTGGATACTATTTCTGCATCCTCAAAGAACATTTCATAAAAATCCCCCAGACGGTAAAATAAAATG
>CATWQE010000131.1 GCA_958352855.1 uncultured Bacillota bacterium | reverse complement strand
ATACGATGAGAACGATATTTGCAGAATACAATCCACACAGAAACAGCATTGATGTTTATACCAGTGCAGGCTATATGCTTCGCATTGACTGTTGGGAAGCAGAAAAGAATTTAAAAACCACTCCCGGATCAGACTGTGCATTAACTTCACTTGCAGTTGATGAACCACTTGAATATGCAAGATTATATCTTGATGGAAATTTGCAGATGTGGGTGAACGCGGAAGATTCATTAGAGATATAGAAATACCTTTTAGAACAAAGTAGTCTTTCGCCTCTACGAATATAATTGTGAATTAGACGCTTATATCCGAAATAAACAATTGGAACATACCCGACAGGAGAACTTTCTTTGATAAGTCACGAAAAGAAACAGTCTATCAGAAAATGCAATCTGACACATAGACGGGCTCGACACATAGAATAAACAAGAGGACTTGCAAGGTTTGTGACCTTCTTTCAAGCCCTCTTATGTATCATTGCGGTACTGGCTGTGTCCGTTCCGTAAAGGACTGCCCTAAGTGTATCGGCTTCACCTTGTTCCTTTACCTCACTATTCACAAATCACTTTTGCTATTTTCGCAATAATATTGCAAATAAAACAATTAGAACTAATATAATTATCAAAAAAATAAACCTTATTTGACCATGAAATCCTAATCCAATCCACTGCAATACTATTATTAACGCAAAAACTAATAACGCCCAATACTCTTTTTTCATGATTTTCCTCCTTTCTTGAGGAATTTAAGATTTATAGACGACTTTAAAAGAATACGCATGCTTTTGTATACACTTAATATATATCACTCTTTAAAAAAATAAAAGACTTGTTTTGAATTATTTTTTATAGTATCCTATAATAGTGGTGATTTATATAATTTTAATGTTTATTTTTAAGATTCTCTAACAAACTTTTATACTATCCTATAAAACGGTCAATTTTAAAAATCACGAAATTGCAGGCTTTACAACACTTTGTAACACGATATAGGTCTGTCCGATAATCCCTCTCATATAAAAATAATCAATGCTTCATTTTTAACACAGGAAGATAAAGACATCTCCCTGTGTTTTTCTTAATAATATCCCCGCTCTTCTCGCCAGTCTTTTACATAACATCGAATTCCAATATAGACCACATATACAAGTAGTAACAGTACAATGAGGTTTATCGGAATGACAGATTTTATCCATTCGCCAAAGTAGATTACGATAGCTGTACTCATTATTGCCACCATAATGCTGATGATATCCCAACAATATTTCCGGTAGATTTTTCCCACCTGATAGCCAATCCCAATTATCAGGAATCCCGTTATAATGAATAAAATTCCCATAACAATAGCCGCGATCAGCCAGTACACAATCCCGGAAACGATACTGTTTGAGATTCCATTGCTTAACTGTCCGAAAGAATCTGCTCCTGTAACAAATTCTCGAAACAGGTTTATGATTCCTTTACCAATCGTACCGAAAAAGGTGATACAGTCGTTAAGAAAAACCGGAGAAAGGATAGCTGTGAACAGTGTAGTTGCTATGCTGTACCATGCCAACAGGAACATAAGGCTTTCATAACCTGTTGTCATTTGTTTATATTTTTTCTCCAACTGAATTTTTCGATTATCGCATTTTTCTTTTGCTTTCTGATAAGCAGTGCGGTCACAGTTATCGCATTTCTCATAAGGCACTTTTTTCTCGACAGGCACCTCTACCGTCTTTTGGTGTGTCTGTGCATAGCGTTTTGCCTGCTCCGCTTTTTCGTACTTAAATTTCCATGCCACGACTTCTGCGTCGGCTCTTTTCCTGCTGTCTGTCTCGCTGGTTAATTGTTCCTCTGTTTGCCTTAATTTTGTCCGCAATGCTTCGATATTCTCGGCTCTGTTTTCGCTGTTCAATTTCTCGTTCAAGGTCAGCGATCTGTTTAGCTGCCTGTTCAGTTCCAGAATTGTCTGGTCTTTCTGATCCAGTTCGTCCTGCATCTGTTCCGTCATTGCCAGGAGTTCTTCCACCCGCCCGACGTTCTCTAAGTTTACGCATTCGTTCATCAATATCCCTCGCTTTCTCTATCTGCTGTTTAATGTCAGTAATAAGCTGTTCTCGTTGTTCAGCTTCTGCGTTAATTCCTGCCATTGCTGATTCTCGTTTTCCAACTGTTCGATTCTGACTTTTTGCTGTTCGATCTGGGAGAGCAGTTCTTCTGTATCTGGCAAAAGATTCAGAAGCCCGGATAACTCGCTGTTTAAGATCTGCAAACTCTGGTTCTGCTCCTGAAAGGACAGAAGCTGTCTGTCCCGTTCCTGTAATTCCTGTACCATCTCTGCCATAAGGTTCTGCTGTTCCTCGATCTGGTTTATCATTGACTCCATCATGGGAATGACTTCCCGGCTTTCTTCTAAGGTCATTTAACCACTCCTTCCACTGTGATAATGCACCAGATACTTTTCCGAAACTGGTCTGTATCTTTTTCAGCAGTGCATTTTGTCTTTTTATGATCTGGTTTTCCTCTACTTTCCATGAAGCTGTCTGCACCTGTCCACTCTGGAATTTCTCATCAATCTTTCTTGCATCAGCACCCTCATGGATTGTAGGGATTTCTAATTTTCCCTGTCTTGCATAGGAACGGTGGTCAATCTGTTGTTCTACTGATAAATGGTCATTACAGACTTTCGCCCATTCGCTCCGCCATAATTCACAATTCTTTGGATTGTTCCATCCGGTAGCATCGGTCAGCACCCGTTTCCATTGTTTACGGTTCCTTGCACCAACTTTCTGATTACCGTTTTCATCCAATACCGGAATTCGGATTCCATGACGGTCAGGATTCTTTTTATCCTGCCACCAGTCCGGGTGGGATTCATCAACCACGATATTTCCGTCAGTATCTCTGACAAAATCCCAGTCTTTGACTTCTTTGTTTCCCCATGAGTGGTCGGGATTAAAGGGACGCATGGTTACAAGTAAATGCACATGCGGGTTTCCGTCGCCCTTATCGTGAATGCTCCAATCTGCACACATGCCTTTGTCCACAAAGTTTTTCTGAATATAATCTGTTGTATATTCAATTTGTTCCTGTCGATTCCATTCTTTTGGAAGTGAGAACTCAAACGATCTGCCAAGCTGTGCGTCTGAACTTTTCTCAATCTTCAAAACTTCATTCCATAAGCACTGTTTCTGAAAAGTAAGTTTGAATTTCTCCAGTACAACTTCTTTGTTGTCTGCCCTTTTATACCGGACAGATTTCTGAAACCGTTTGATATTTTCGGCAGGTACATTCTGCCATTCCTGCGGTGCATTTTCACACATCATCAAACTGGTATAAACAACTTCTCTTTTGGAAGTGTAGTAACTGATCCTGCCTGTTTCTTCATTTTTCATTACCTCACCATTGAGATAGGCAGACGCTGATATGATGGATTTCCCTTTGCTGCGTCCGACAATCTTTACCGTATAATGAAAGATCGCCATGATCCGTTTCCCCCCTTTCTGCCGTACCCGGCATTGATTTCCGGCAGTTAACATTTCCTGTAAAAGAGAATGGTATCTGCCGGAACGCCCTCTGCGTAAGAGTGCTCTGTGCATAACAGCCTGCATGGAATGCGCCCCTCTGGCGAAGAGTGCCTCCTGCGACATGAGCAGGTCTGCATGAAATGCCCGCCGACGGAACGAGCCCGGCAAGCGTTAGCGCAGACCGGTTGCCACCTGTGGCAAACTTATACGGACGACCTCTGGTTGTCCATAAGTGCGCCCTTCATAAAAAAGCAATGAAGGGAATGGAAAACCCACTCCCTCCGGCATTACACTTCCTCCGTATTTGCAACTGGCTCTTTCTGCATTGCCTTTGAGAAGAATTTCCCATTTGCTTCCTGCCTTTTTAAGAAGCCGATCAGCTTCGGGATATCTTCTTCCTCAATCGCAGAACCCAGCACCGATTCCACTGCACCGCCAATCTGACAGAGCCTGTGTGTCCGCTTTTTGGTTTCCACATCTTTCTGACGTTTCTTCAGTTCCCGTTTCTGTGCTGCATACTGTTTTGCCTTCTCAAGGCTTTCCTGTTCTTTCTTTTCCAACTGGAGCATACGCTCCTCATAACTCTTTGTTGATCTTGCCATAAATATCATCGTCCTTTCATTTTTCTTCCAAACATAAGTTTCCTGTTGTCTGTCAGACGAAGTACATGGTATAATCTGCTTGCGTGTAGGTATATCATGGCTTCGGTCTGATAGAACCTTTGGCGGTTTCTTCGGGAACCGC
>CATWQE010000130.1 GCA_958352855.1 uncultured Bacillota bacterium | reverse complement strand
TATTATGCCAGGGTAAAGGTCCTTGAGACTGTGGTAAATGCCATGGAAGAAAGGCTGAACTAAATTTTATGTTAAAGTGGTATAAGCAGCTATATATTGGTGATAATGCAAAAAAGAAGAAAAAAGAATGGATTCGGAAGATTAATATAGGAGCCGGAGTAGTGGACGTCTATCTCATTACTCTGGCAGTAAATCCGGAAAATCAGTTGGAGATTTTTTCTGCAAATGAACTGAAGCAAAAGGCCAGAAGGCGGAATTGTCCTCTTATTATCGGACTGTGCAAGGGATATGAGGAAGCCTTGGAAATGACGGTGAGACTGGTGCAGCAGGCTTATGAGGAAACCGGTACGGCCAGGGTAAGAGAGTGGCTGGAAAATCAGATGAGAGGGAAGCAGCAGGTGACATGACATGGGAATCATACATATAATTCTAGGCATATTAAAGGTTGTGGGGATTCTTCTGCTCATAGTACTTGGGATTCTTTTGCTGGCAGTTCTGGCGGCGCTTTTCTGTCCTGTGACATACAGCGCCATGGGAAGCAGGGATGCAGAGGCTTATGAAGGTCATGTGCGGATTGGGTGGCTGTTTCGTCTGATTTCGCTTACCTTTACTTTTGGAAGTGAGAGGAAAGGAGATTTCTGTATTCGTATTTTTGGAATTCCTCTGAATAGGAAAAAGAAGAAGGCTTCCCCCAAACCTCTACAGGCATCCAGGAAAGAGGAATTAAAACCTGCTGAGCCGAAAAAAACAGAAGAAAAGAAGCCGGAAGAGAAAAAAATGGAGCATGTAGAAAAGACTGAGAAAGAAGCTGAAAGGAAAACAGAATCCACAACAGAAACCGCAACAGAGAAGAAAACAGATTCTGTGCTTCAAAAATTGCAGGAATTTTTGAAACAGATTCCCGGTATACCGAAAAAATTTCTGGATGTTTTAAAGAAAATCAGCTTAACAGTCCATCATATTTGTGATAAGATAAACCAAATAAAAGAATTTCTGGAGTCTGATCGTTTTGCCAGATTGAAAGCCCTACTATTTCAGGAGGGAAAGCGTACTATTTGTCATATAAGACCCAGAAAGATAAAAGGACATATAAAAATCGGTACAGGAGATCCTTACAGAACAGGACAGCTTCTGGCAGTGGCAGGGATATTTTTTCCTGTATATGGAGAACATATTACAATAGAGCCTTATTTTGAACAAAAGATTTTAGAAGGAAATATGTCTGTAAAAGGAAGAATCTACGGAAGCTTTTTTGTCCGGCTGGCATGGAGGCTGTTTCGAGATTCAGATATCCGATTTATGATAAAGAAAATAAAACGAGGTTAAGGAGGAACCAGATATGGCTTCAGAAAACAATTTTCAATCTACAGTAGAATCTCTGTTTAAAGGGATGGATAGTTTTATTACGACCAAAACCGTAGTAGGAGATGCAATTACAGTGGGAGACACCATTCTTCTGCCTTTGGTGGATGTATCTTTTGGGGTAGGCGCAGGAGCTTTCTCAGGAGATAAGAAGAACAATGGCGGCGGTGGTATGGGAGGAAAAATTTCCCCAAGCGCAGTTTTAGTGATTTCCAATGGAGTAACCAAGCTGGTTAATATCCGTAACCAGGATGGCTTAACCAAGATTCTGGATATGGTACCTGATTTCCTGAATAAATTTTCAGAAGGAAAGAAGGATGCAGAAGCAGTTGAAAACGCAGAACCGAAAGAAGCATAAGATAAAATAAGAATAATGGAACGAATAAAAATGTGGATGGATTCTTTTGAATCGTCCACATTTTTTTCTTTACAGATAAGAAATTTTGTGATAAAGTGTCATATGTAATAGGTAATACCTATTACATATAATAACGAATAGAAAAGGAGAAATATCATGTACCAAAGTCACGAATATTATTTA
Organism: uncultured Bacillota bacterium; assembly: GCA_958352855.1. Taxonomy (GTDB): domain Bacteria; phylum Bacillota; class Clostridia; order Lachnospirales; family Lachnospiraceae; genus Blautia. The sequence continues at coordinate 2,693 of CATWQE010000130.1, read as the reverse complement.
AGAAGAGCAATTGAAATTTCCAAGGAATCCAGAAAATCAGGAAATACACCTTTTGGAGCACTGTTAGTGAACAAAGAAGGTGAAATTATTATGGAACAGGGAAATATTGAGATTACTGAAAAAATCTGTACCGGTCATGCTGAGGCAACACTGGCAGCAAGAGCATCTCATGAATATTCAAAAGAATATCTTTGGGATTGTACCCTGTATTCTACAGCAGAACCATGTGCCATGTGCTCCGGTGCGATTTACTGGGCAAACATTGGAAGAGTTGTATACGGTATGACAGAAAGACGACTGCTGGAGCTGACTGGAAGCCATGAGCAGAATCCTACCTTTGACCTTCCATGCCGCGATGTGTTTGCGCGAGGACAGAAAGATATCCAGGTTATTGGACCGGTTCCGGAAGTGGAAGTAGAAGCAGCAAAGGTACATGAAGGATATTGGGACTAGGTGTACATAGGGAGAGAAAAATGAGCCAAGATGTATTTCATGAAAAAACCGGCTGGAAAAAGACATTGATTATAGGGTTTCAGCATGTTTTGACCATGTGTCCGGGAACCATAGCAGTACCTTTGATTCTTGCCAGTGCGTTGAATTTAAGTGCAGAAGAAACTGCGTTTCTTGTCTCAGCGAACTTTTTGACAAGTGGAGCTGCCATTTTGATTCAGGTATTGGGACTTGGAAAAGGGATAGGATCTAAATATCCAATTATTTTAGGATCTTCTTTTGCACCGCTGAGTCCGATGATTATAATTGGGCAGAAATATGGAATGGAAACTCTTTTTGGGGCAATTATTGCATCAGGAATTGCGATTTTTCTTCTGTCATTTTTTATGGACACCATATTAAAATTATTTCCTCCTGTTGTGGTGGGGACTTTTGTTACCCTCATTGGAATTAGTCTTGCACCAACTGCGATTCGTGATCTGGCAGGAGGAGAAGGCGCAGAGAATTTCGGAGCAGTTTCTAATCTGGTTTTAGGCCTGATGGTATTGCTGTTAATTATTTTAATCGAAAAATACGCAAAAGGCATTTGGAGAAGCATGTCCTTGCTGCTGGGGATCGTTGCAGGTACTGTTGCAGGCAGTTTTTTCCATATGGTAGATTTTGCGCCTATTGCTGAAGCAAAATGGTTTCAGCCGGTATTGCCGTTTCATTTTGGAACACCGGAATTTAAGGCAGGACCGATTCTTATGATGACGATTTTCTGTATTATCAATATGATTCAATGCATTGGCGTGTTCTCTGTAGTGGATGAGATAATTGGTACAAAGACGGATAATCATACAAAAGAACGTGGTATCAGAGGCCAGGCGGTAGCCCAGATTTTTACAGGCGCCTTTAATTCTGTTCCGTCTACCATGTTTAATGAAAATGTAAGTTTAATTGATTTGACAAAAGTAAAAAGCCGCGCAGTTATTGTGGCTGCGGGAATTATGGCAATGATTGCCGGTATTTTTCCCAAAATTGCAGCAGTCATCACTGCTGTGCCTAAGTGCGTTTTAGGAGGCGCTACGCTGGCATTGTTTGGCGTTATTACAGCATCAGGAATTTCGATTTTGTCCAAACTTGACTTTGGGGCAGATAACAATTTTAAAATTATAGGAACCAGCATTGCAATTGGAGTGGGAGCTACTTTTGCGCCGGAAATTTTTGTGAATATGCCGGAAACCTTGTCCATGGTTCTGAGCAATGGTTTGTTTATGGTAAGCATCAGTGCTATTTTGCTGAATCTTCTGCTAAATGGCAAAAAAGCTTTGTCTTGACAAACAAGATATCCTCTACTATCATCTTCTTTAGAAGAAAAAGTGGAGGATATTTTTTTGAGTACACATAAGTTAAATGTAACGTCTTTATCAGAACAGGCAAAAAAAGAAGTTCTGCGGTATATAGAAAATATGGATTTTAGTAAGGGGAATAAACTGCCAAGGGAAGAGACGCTGGCAGAGATGATTGGTGTAAGCCGGATTACAATCCGCCAGGCCTTAAATGAATTGTCAGCAGAAGGAACAATTTTCAGACGGCAGGGAAAGGGAACCTTTGTCAATGTGGATTCCCTGAATATTAAAGTGACGTTCAGTCCCTGTATGGAACTGACGCAGATGATTGCAAACAGTGGCTATCATCCGTCTGTCAGACTCTTAAATATCAGAAGGGTCAAACGGGAAGAAGAAATCTGCAGTATTCTTCAGATGCGGGAAGATGAGCAGTTGGTTCTTGGCGAAAAGCTATTTCTTGCGGATAATCAGATTTGTGCTTATTGCCGAGATTTTTTTGGCATGGATCTGATAGGCGGTGAACAGGCTTTTGATGCTTTTGCAAAGTATGAAGATTCCATTTATAAATATATTTACAATTTATCAGGTGAAAAGGCAGAATGGGACAAAGTTGAAATTGATACAGTGATGCCTCAGGAGCTTACAGATTTAACAAAGTATGTATCACCTGCCGAGCTGGGAGAGAAGCCTTATCTGTATTTAAAGACATTGAATTATAGTTCTAATGACAGACCTCTGATTTATGCAAATGAATATTTTAATACATCCATTATAAAATTTAATCTGATTAGACAAAAAAAGATTCGCTATTAAAAGAATGGAATGGTATCAGCAGCGTTTTCTGCATATACTATAAAAAGGGAAAAAAGGAGAACCAGAATATGAGCCGGGTATGCGGGCTGTTTTTGTTTG
>CATWQE010000129.1 GCA_958352855.1 uncultured Bacillota bacterium | reverse complement strand
TGACCATGCCAGGACTTCCAAAAGTACCGGCAGCAGAGAGAATTGACGTAGACGAGACAGGAAAGATTTCCGGCCTGTTCTAAAATAAAAAAGTGGCTGCCGCATTAGGAGCAATCAGAACATTGGATATGCAGGAATGCGGCAGCCCTGTTTATTTCAGGGCATTGTGCTTGAAGGGAGCGGATAGATATGTTTAAAGATGAGTATCAGGCGCTGTGCAATGGCGCAGTGGGCAAAAATAATTTACTGAAAAAAAATCCCCTGGGATATTTTGTTTCTGCTTTGGTAGCAGGCATGTTTATTTCCTTTGGCAGCTTTGTGGCATTTACACTGGGAAGCGTGATAAACGCCAGTGAAACAGCGGCTTGCTGGACAAAGGCTGTCCAGGCTTTTGCTTTTGCATCAGCTCTTAGCCTGGTTGTAATGGCAGGGGCAGAATTATTTACAGGAAATAACCTGGCAATGGCGGCTGGTTCTTTCCGGAAAATGGTCTCCTGGGCAGATACTGTAAAGCTGTGGATTGTATGCTGGGTTGGAAACTTAATTGGCTCTGTGCTTTCTGTAGTAATGTTTCAGGCTACGGGAATTCCAAGTGGAGATGTTGCTGATTATTTTACAACTATTGCAACCGGTAAAGTAGGTCTTGAGCCTGTGCCTCTTCTGATTCGGGCTATTTTGTGTAATATTTTAGTATGCCTGGCAGTTTGGTGCGGCGCTAAATTGAAAACAGAATCAGGAAAATTGATTATGATTTTCTGGTGTATTTTCGTATTTATGGTATGCGGATTTGAACATAGTATTGCAAACATGAGTATTGTAGGTGTGGCTGTGGCAAATGGAACCGTTGGAATCGGTCAGTATTTCTACAGCGTTCTTATGGCAACTGTGGGAAATATGATTGGTGGAGTTGTTTTTGTGGCTCTTCCTTACCACATCATTTCCAAAGATAAATAACAACCTCTAAAAATAATGGGAAAACAGACTGTCTTCGGATAGTCTGTTTTTCGGTTTACGTCATATACTAAAATAAAAAGGAAACCCAGCCTATGCTGCCTATTGAAACGATTTCTGCAAGTGACCTGGATGATTATATGAACAGGCCGGATGCGGTGATTATAGATTTGCGGACGCCAGAGGAATATGAAAAAAGCCACATCAGGACAGCAGTGAATATACCTTATGAAAATGTGAAAGCCTGCCGGCAATTCTCCAGGAAAAAAGTCCTTATTCTATACTGCGAAAGAGGCAGCAGCAGTTTATTTGCTGCAAGAGAGTTGACGAAAATGGGGTATCAGGTGAAATCCGTAGTAGGAGGAATACGATGTTATCAAGGTTCTAACTTGTTTTTTTCCACAGAGCATAGTAGAATAAAAACGAATCAAAAATAATGTAAAATAAGGGAAAAACAAAAGGAGAACCAAAACTTATGAAATATATGTTTGCTTCAGATATACATGGCTCTGCATATTATTGTAAAAAAATGCTGGATGCGTATAAAGAGGAACAGGCAGACCGCCTGATTTTGCTGGGCGATCTGCTTTATCATGGGCCAAGAAATGACCTGCCAAAAGATTATGCTCCAAAGCAGGTGATTCAGATGCTCAACGAGGTAAAAGAGCAGCTTTATGTAGTGCGTGGAAACTGTGACGCAGAGGTTGACCAGATGGTATTGCAGTTCCCGATTATGGCAGATTACTGTATTCTTATGGATGGAGAGAGAACCCTCTACGCAAGCCATGGACATGTCTATAATGAAGAGAACCTTCCGCCAATGAAGCAGGGAGATATTTTTGTTCATGGACATACTCATGTGCTTCGGGCAGAGAAGAAAGAAAACTATACCATTTTAAATCCGGGTTCCGTATCCATTCCAAAAGAAGGAAATATTCCAACTTATGCGGTTTTGGAAGATGGATTGTTTAGCATCCGGGGATTTGACGGAGAAATTGTGAAGGAGCTGCAGCTTTGATGAAAACATTTGAACTTATTGCGCCCTGCCATTTTGGGCTGGAAGCAGTGTTAAAAAGAGAAATACAGGATCTGGGCTACGAAATCAGTGAAGTAGAAGATGGAAAAGTAACCTTTTTCGGTGATGCGGAAGCCATTGTACGGGCAAATATTTTTTTGAGAACCACAGAAAGAATTCTTTTAAAAGTAGGAAAAATTAAGGCTGTAACCTTTGAAGAGCTGTTTGAGAAAACCAGAGCCCTCCCATGGGAGGAGTACATTCCGGTGAATGGAAAATTCTGGGTGGCAAAGGCAAATTCTGTGAAAAGCCAGCTTTTCAGCCCCTCTGATATACAATCTATTATGAAAAAAGCCATGGTAGAGCGGTTAAAGTCTGTGTATCATGTGGAATGGTTTGAGGAGGATGGTCCAAGCTATCCTATTCGTGTTGCTTTTATGAAAGATGTGGCTACCATTGGCATTGACACCACAGGTGTGTCCCTTCATAAACGCGGCTACCGCCAGCTTACCAGCAAGGCGCCTATTACGGAAACCCTGGCGGCAGCACTTTTGAAACTTACTCCCTGGAATAAAGACCGGATTTTAGTAGACCCCTTCTGTGGAAGCGGTACGTTTCCTATTGAAGCGGCTATGATGGCAGCCAATATTGCGCCTGGGATGAACCGCAGTTTCCTGTCAGAAGACTGGAAAAATCTGATTTCCAGAAAACACTGGTACAATATCCATGATGAGGCCAATGACCTGGTGAACCTGGACATTGAGACAGATATTCAGGGTTATGACTTAGATGGCGAGATTATAAACGCAGCAAGAGAAAATGCCAGACTGGCGGGAGTGGACAAGCTCATTCATTTTCAGCAGAGAGATGTAAAAGATTTAAGACATCCTAAGAAATATGGATTTGTAGTAACAAATCCTCCCTATGGAGAGAGAATTGAGGAACGGGAAAATCTTCCGGCTCTTTATGAAACCATTGGGAGAAGCTATGAAGGGCTGGACTCCTGGTCCATGTATCTGATTACCGCCTATGCAGACGCAGAGCGGTATATTGGCAGAAAAGCAGATAAAAACCGGAAAATTTACAATGGTATGATGAAAACCTATTTCTATCAGTTTTTGGGGCCCAAGCCGCCAAAAAAGAACAGGTTGTAAGAGAGGAGCTGACATACATGAAGAGAATGATTTTTGCTACAGGAAATGAGAACAAGATGGTGGAAATCAGGGAAATCCTGGGGGACCTTCCCCTGGAAATTCTTTCTATGAAGCAGGCAGGCATTGCAGCAGATATTGTAGAGGACGGAAAGACCTTTGAAGAAAATGCTTTAATTAAAGCCAGAGAAGTATGTAAGCTGGCAGGCGAAATGGTTATGGCAGACGATTCAGGGCTTGAGATTGATTACTTAAATGGAGAGCCGGGAATTTATTCTGCCAGATATATGGGAGAGGATACCTCCTACCGGATTAAAAACCAGAATCTGATTGACCGCCTTCAGGGAGTGCCGGATGAACAGCGCACTGCAAGATTCGTCTGTGCCATTGCGGCAGCCTTTCCAGATGGAAGAGAAATGGTAGTCAGAGGAACCATTGAAGGAAGAATCGGATATGAGGAGAGAGGGGAGAATGGCTTTGGCTATGATCCTATCTTTTATCTTCCGGAGCGTGGAATGAGTACAGCAGAACTTTCACCAAAAGACAAGAATAGTATCAGCCATCGGGGAAATGCTTTACGAAAAATGAAAGAGTTGCTGGAAAAGGAAGCAGTGTTATAAGGAAAGAGGAAGGAATAGGGAGAGGATTCTGTTACATGAAGATATTAATTGTCAGTGATACACATGGACATGACAGAAACTTGGAAATCATACTGGAGCAGGTAGGAGCTATAGACCATTTTATTCATTTAGGAGATGTGGAAGGCCACGAAGACTATATCGAACAGATCGTGGACTGTCCCGTTCATATGGTGGCAGGAAATAATGATTTCTTTTCTGATTTGCCAAGAGAAGAAGAATTCTGGCTGGGAAATTATCGCGTTTTTATTACTCATGGGAATTATTATGGAGTTTCTATGGGAACGGGCCGCTTAAAGGAAGAGGCGTTGTCCAGGAAAGCCCAGATTGTTATGTATGGGCATACCCATCGTCCGGAGATTGATATTCAGGACAATATTACTATTTTAAATCCAGGAAGTCTCTCATACCCAAGACAATGGGGCAGGGAGCCCAGCTATATCATGATGGAAATAGATAGAAACGGGCAGGCTCATTATACAGTGCATTATCTGGAAGATTAAGGAAAACATTCTGCCGGATTATGTGATTTTACATCATATGATCCGGCAGGAAAAATGGTGTTTTATAGGGTAAAAGATGCCATAAAAAAACTTTTGCAAAAAAAATAAAAAAAATTTAAAAATAGTGTTGACATATTTAAACAGTAGTGGTATAGTATACCTTGTCGTCGGGCAAGAGAGTTCGGAGGACAAAGAAAAACACTTACGGGGTGTGGCTCAGCTTGGCTAGAGCGCCTGGTTTGGGACCAGGAGGTCGCAGGTTCGAATCCTGTCACCCCGACTGTTCTTTACAAGAACATAAGCATTGCGGGTGTAGTTCAGTGGTAGAACACCAGCCTTCCAAGCTGGATATGTGGGTTCGATTCCCATCACCCGCTTTCGTTAAGCCTTAAATGCTTAACAGGATGTGTTTGTAGCTCAGCTGGATAGAGCAACGGCCTTCTAAGCCGTGGGTCGGGGGTTCGAA
>CATWQE010000128.1 GCA_958352855.1 uncultured Bacillota bacterium | reverse complement strand
TTATCATCAGCAAAGATGATTATAGGTTCTGTGGATAAAACTGCGGAAACTCAAGCAATTATTTTTGCTAATTTACCCTGGCTTTTCTAAGTCCTGCAAAAGGAACTACGCATAAAAGCACTCCTGCTGCCAGTAAAATTCCTCCCTGCAGCGCAGGATTCCAGGTCTGAAACATCTGAAAACCACTTTGGCAGACTATTCTAACTGCTCTTTCTGAAACCCATCCTGCCTTTTTCAGAAAAGGAACAAGAAACAAAAGTACAAACAGCGCTGCAATTCCTTTTTCCTTAAACCGGCACACAATCGTCCCGATACTTACTGCAATTCCAGTTAAAAGCACTGCATAGAGAAACAGCCATCCCAGGGAAATATAGCTGCTGTGAAACCATTGGGGTACATCCCCTTCCCCTGTAAGCCCCAAAATAATTCTCTCCAGCTCCGCCAGCAGTCTCACCTCTGCCATAAACAAAAATCCATACGCCGCATAAACAGGTATCACAGAAAGCAGAAAATTTTTCCTGGTTCTTCCATAGAAAACCGCCAGGTGAAAGCCCATGTAAAAGTCTATAAGAAAGGAAAACCAGGCAATAAAGATCATGGCAAACAATGCCATATTGGTTCCCATGAAAAACTGCCCCTGATGCTTTCCGATTATATGCTGAATTCCCATCCCCACCACAAACAGAACTGCTATGATTCCTGCATAAATGCTCATATCTGATAATTTTATTTTCCATTCTGCAAACAAACTCTTGCCCATAAAACACTTCCTCCCTTACTCCCGAATTTCCGCTTTTTTCAGGAAAATCCAGGATAACACTGTAAGCACCAGAAAAATCAGAAGCATTATGCAGGCTCCAGACACCGGATGTTCCTGTAAAAAAACAAATTTCATTGGGACAGCAAGCTCTCCCTTTTTCATAATCCCCATAGCCACATAGGCAGTAACAAACCCAATGCAGCCCGCCATAGCCATAATCATAACCATCATCATCCTCCGAAATCTCAGATAAACAGCGGAAATAAATTCACACAACGTCTGTGTAAGAAGCAGGCTTCCTATGGTTCCGATGATTCTTACTCCATCCAGGGATTCACCACAGACAAGGAGTATCACAAAGGAGATTGCGCTTATCCCTGCTGTGCTTAAAAATTTCATCCACTTTTCCTGGAGAAAAATCTGTTTTCTGGTATTGCCATACTGAATTTTCAGGGGTACATACTGGGTGAACCAGGCAAGCTCCCAGACAGCGCAGCAAAAACATGCCACAAAAATAAAAACATTGCCAAAATAATTCACTATGATATTTTTGATTTCCATCCTCTGCATGTCTGGAATCATAACAATTCTCAAAATTGCGATACAGATGGTAAGCACTGCCGCAGAGCCTATATTATCCGCTGCTTTTAAAATGCCCTCATATTTTTTATTCATATGGTCTCATCCTCCCCACTGCACAGAGAAACAAAAATTTTCTGGAGGCTCATTGGCTGTAAGGTAACCTGTTCTGTGTGCTCCATTTTTTCTCCTGGCTTCAAGCGCACCATAACCCCCTGGCTTCTTCCAAGAACCTCTTTTCCATGAATTTCTTTTCCCTGTACTGCCCGCTCTACCTCCTCTGTTTTTCCACTGACATATCTGCACTGTTCCAACAGGTCCTGGGTGTTTTCTTTTAACAAAATTTCTCCTTCGTGGAGAAAAATCACTTCTTCAAACAAATCTGCCGCTTCCTCAATAATGTGGGTAGACACCACAAAGGTTCTGCCACTTTCCGTAAATTCCTCCAGCAGTACCCGGTAAAACTGCTCTCTGGCAACCACATCCAGCCCAGCCACCGGTTCGTCCAGGAATGTGAACTCTGCTTTGCTTGCCAGAGCCAGAATAATGGTAATCATAGAAGTCATGCCTTTTGACAGTTTGGAAATTCGTTTTTTTACATCCAGATGAAAAAGATGAATCAGAGAATTTGCCATCTCTTTATCCCAATCAGGAAGATAAGCTGCCGCAATTTTAAGTAATTCCTTTACCTTTAATCCTGAGTATACCGTAGAATTAGGATTGATTTCTCTGGAAAAATAAATGTGTTTCAAAGCCTCCTGGTTCTCCCATACCTTCTGGCCATCCAATAAAATTTCTCCCTGTGTCCCTGGATTTTGTGCAGAAAGAAGAGACAGCAGCGTGGTTTTTCCTGCCCCGTTTCTGCCAATGAGGCCATAGATTTTTCCCTGCTCCAGCTTCAGATTTAAAGAGTGAAGCACCTCTTTTTTTCCATATTTTTTCGTCAGCTTCTTACATTCTAAAACACTATTCTTCATGGCATTCCTCTCCCTTCTGTGACACAATCATTTCTATCAGCTCTTCTTTGGTAATTCCAAGGCTTGCTGCTTCTGTCAGCATCCCTTTTACATAGCTTTCAAAAAAACCTTCTTTTCGTTTTTTCCGAATTAATTCCTTTGCCCCTGCGGTTACAAACATTCCAATTCCCCTTTTCTTATACAAAACACCTTCATCCACTAACAAATTAATGCCTTTGGCTGCGGTTGCCGGATTAATGGCATACAGCTTTGCCAGTTCATTGGTACTTGGCACCCGTTCCTCTTCCATAAAAATTTCTCTTAGAATATCCGTTTCTATCATTTCTTTAATCTGCAGATAGATAGGCTTCTCCTGATTGAGCAGTTCCTGCAAGTTCTCACATCCTTTCTTTTCTCCCTTGCTTATATGGTTCATTACTTATGTAATTAACCATATCACTAATAGTGGTGTTTGTCAATACAGTTTCACCACGAATGATTTTTTGTTTCTGTTTTGTGACAAAATTGTCTCGGGGTAAATTTCATAAAGTTGAGAAAATTTTCCCCCTTGAGGCGTCAAACTTGGAGGATTTCGGGGTAAATTCTATGGATTTGAGAAGATTTTGCCCCCACAGAGGGCATAGCAAGATTTGATTAAGCGTTTTTTACCCCTCAAGGCAACCATTTCGAATTGTTTCAGGGCAAAAAGTCTATAGGTTGGAGGGATTTTGCCCTCGACAGGGGCATAATAAGACTTGAAAGACATTTTTACCCCTTCCCCGATAAACGTTGAAGAACCAAAAAATTCCCGGATACCATATTGTATGCTCCATCTGATGAAGCTTGAAGAACAAAAATTTTCAAAAAACAGTTGATTTTTCAAAAAAATCTGGTATAATGTTTTTTGTTTACGGGGTATGGCGTAGCTTGGTAGCGCGCACGGCTGGGGGCCGTGAGGTCGCAGGTTCAAATCCTGTTGCCCCGATTTTGATCGAGTAGGAGGCTAACCATTAATTGATTAGCCGACCTCTCACACCACCGTACATACGGTTCCGTATACGGCGGTTCCTTAGTTTTCACAAACTATCAGATAATAGTCAAGCATGGACGTATATCCCAGCTTGGCTATTATTTTCTTAGAAAAGATTTGGTTCAAGACTTTCGCCATTCTCCAATATCCTTTTCTACTACAGGCAAGTTCCTTTGCTTTCCAATGTTCCATTCCCAACGCTTTCAGCATTCGGTATTTTGTTTTGATTTTCTTCCATTGCTTCCAATAGACCGCCCGAATTCTACGCCTTGCCCATTTATCCGTTGTTTCAAGAAGTCCTTTCATATCTGCAAGTCTAAAGTATTCCACCCATCCTCGCACATACTCTTGATACTTTTTTTCTCGCACTGCATTGCTAATCCCTTTGTTCCTATCAGTAAGCTCTCTGATTTTATTTCTCATCTTGACTACTGACTTTTGATGTACTCTGAATCTGCATTTGCCTTTGCATCTATAAAATGTATAACCGAGATACTTGACTTTGCTGATGTGGGACACTCCTGTTTTCTTCCTATTCACTTTTAGGAAAAGCTTTCCTTCAATAAACGGAATGATGTTCTTCAAGGTTCTTTCTGCGCTCTTTCTGCTCTTACAGAATATCATACAGTCATCTGCATAACGGACAAATCTGTGCCCTCTGCGTTCCAATTCCTTGTCCAACTCGTTTAGCATTATGTTGCTGAGCAACGGACTCAATGGTCCCCCTTGTGGCATCCCGATTTCTGTACGCTCATACTTCCCGTTTGCTATCACTCCCGCATTCAGGTATTTGTGTATCAGTGAAATCACTCTGCCATCCTTGATAATTCGTGACAATACCTCAATTAGCTTACTCTGACATACGGTATCAAAGAACTTCTCCAAATCCATATCCACTACATACACATAGCCATCATTTACATTCTTTTGGCATTGTCTAAGAGCATCGTGCGCTCCTCTTTTTGGTCTAAAACCAAAACTATTCTCTGAGAATTGCTCCTCGAAGATTGGCGAGAGTTCCTGTGCGATTGCCTGTTGAACTACTCTATCGACAACCGTAGGTACTCCCAGCTTTCGAAACTCGCCTTTTGTTTCTTTGGGTATTTCTACCCTTCGAACGGGGTTCGGCTTATATTTGCCTTCCCTTATCTCCTGGATTAGGGTTTCTTGGTTTTCTCTTAGAAAGGGCAGAAGTTCATCTACCTGCATACCATCGATTCCACCTTTTCCCTTGTTTCTTTTGACTTGCTTATAGGCATTGTTAAGGTTGTCTTTGCGCAAAATCAAATCCAAAAGATTGTTCGTCCAATAGTCTGTGATGACACTGCTCTTTTCAGTAATCTTAGAGTAGTCGAACACTTCTGCATACTCTCTCTGTTCCGCAGATACCATTTGCAGATAG
>CATWQE010000127.1 GCA_958352855.1 uncultured Bacillota bacterium | reverse complement strand
AAAGCAAAAAGAAGGATGCGAAAAAACTCAATCGAGTTTTTTCACATCCTCTTTTGTAATTCTTTAGAAAATCTTTCAAAATGCTCCCCTGTTTTCTTTAAGTCTGTTTTTTATACTATAGACAAATGAAAGAGACAGAAGAAAAAGGGGGAAAACCTTTATGAAAATATTAATTACAACAGACTGGTACAAGCCCATTGTCAATGGTGTGGTCACTTCGGTTTTGAATTTAAAGAAAGAATTGGAAGAGAGGGGACATGAAGTACGTATCCTGACCCTTTCCAGAGATCATCATTCCTATGAAGAAAAAGGAGTTTATTATATAAAATCTGTAAATCTGGAAAAAATTTACCCAAATGTAAGAGCTGTGCTGCCTCACAGAGAAGCCTATATCAAAGAGCTGATTCAGTGGAGTCCGGATGTGGTACATTCCCAATGCGAGTTTATGACGTTTTCTTATGCGGTAAAAATCAGCAGAAAATGCCATTGTCCATTACTGCACACCTATCATACGATTTACGAAGATTATCTTCATTATCTCCCGGGAAGCCTGCTTCAGTATGCGGCAGGAGCGGCTCTGGAACAAAAAATTGTAGCAAGATTCTCCAGGGCGGTATTAAAGAAAACCCAGCAGGTGATTGTTCCTACGAAAAAAGTAGAAGCGCTTTTGAAAACCTATGAGGTCAAAGAACCGATTTCAGTAATTCCCACAGGCATTGAACTGAAGCATTTTCAAACACTTCTAAGCCAGGAAGAGAGAAACACAAGAAGAGCGGCTCTGGGAATCACAGAAGAACAGAAAGTACTGGTCAGTGTGGGACGTCTGGCAAAGGAAAAAAATCTGGAAGAAATCCTGAATTATTTCCAGAAACTTACCAAAGAAGAACCAGCCTCTAAGCTGAAGCTTCTCATTGTGGGAGACGGACCGGACAGAGAACGTCTGGAAGGACTTGTGAAAACCTTAGAACTTCAGGAAAAGGTGATTTTTACAGGTATGGTCGCACCGGAAGAGGTAGCCGCATATTATCAGTTGGGAGATGTGTTTGTCTGCGCCTCTAACAGTGAAACTCAGGGAATGACTTATATTGAGGCTCTTGCCAGTGGCATTCCGGCACTGTGCCGCAAGGATGCCTGTCTGGATGGAGTGATTACAGATGGCTACAATGGCTTTCAGTATGAAACTTATGAATTTTTCAAAATGCATTTGCAGTACATATTAGAAGCAGAAGAGAAGAGGGTTCAGATGGGAGCCTGTGCAAGAGAGACAGCAAAATTGTATTCTACCTGGAATTTTTGCACCATGGCAGAACGATTATATAAAGAGGTGCTTGTCAGCAAAGCGCGTGTACAGGCAGAGACAGTGGAACCGGCGGCAAATCCGGGACTGCCTTTTTCCTGGAACGGAAGGAATATTTTAAGAAGAGGAGCGTAAAGAGATGAGAAAGATTAAGATGTTATCAAAAGCAGATATGGTAAAGGGACAAGGTGTTTTGTCTGCACATGATGAGCAGGTAGCTCTTGCCAGAAAAGTGATGAAAGGAAGCGCCCAGATTCTGGAGAATAAGAAAACTCCCTGTGAGATTACCCATTATCATTCCATTAATCCAGAATATTACCTGTCCATTTCAAAAGCAAAGGCTCAGGGCGCAGCAGTGGGGTATGTGCATTTTCTTCCGGAAACCGTAGAAAACAGTATTTCCCTTCCCAGATGGGCAAAAAATGTGTTTTACAAATATATGATTTCTTTTTATAAGAGAATGGATTATCTGGTTACCGTAAATCCGGTGTTTATCGACAAACTGGCAGCCTATGGGATACCCAGAAACAAAGTAACCTATATTCCAAATGTGGTTTCTGAAGAACGTTTTTATCCTCTTCCAAGAGAAAAAAGGGCAGCCATCCGCAGACGTTACCGTATTCCCCAGGATAAATTTACGGTTCTTTGCGTGGGACAACTGCAGAAGCGGAAAGGGGTTTTTGATTTTGTAGAAACAGCAAGAAAACTGCCGGATTTTCAGTTTGTATGGGCAGGAGGCTTCTCTTTTGGGAAAATCTCAGAAGGGTATGAAGAAATCCGCAGTTTGATGAAGCATCTTCCGGCAAATGTGAAATTCCTGGGGCTGGTGGACAGGGAGCGTATGAACGAAATTTATAATATGGCGGATGTGATGTTTCTGCCTTCTTATGAAGAATTGTTCCCCATGACCATTTTAGAGTCCATGAACTGCGCCCTTCCGGTACTGGTAAGAAATCTGCCCATTTATGATCCCATATTATTCGACCATGCCCTGCGGGGACGTCATGTGGAGGAATTTGTAACAACTTTAAAACAACTGCAGGAAGAACCAGATTTCTATCAAAGAAGCGCCCATGCCTCTTATGAAGGTCACCTGCGGTACAGTCAGGAGACTGTAGGGGCCATGTGGAAACAGTTTTATGAGCGTGTTTTTCAGGAACAGGAAGAGAAAAAACGATTAAAAGCCAGTAGAAAATGGGACAGGAAAGAGAGAAAGGGTGCATATCTATGGAAAAACAAAAGACAGCAGTATATTTGAATCTTTGCACCATAGCAGGTCTTATGGGAATGGCATGGTTTATCTGGTATGGAGTTCAGAATCAGATTTTTGTATCACAGGAGGCTTTGGAAGCATTTCTGGGAAGATTTGGGATGTTTGCCCCTCTGTGCTTTATTCTGATACAGATTGTTCAGGTGGTGATTCCTATTTTGCCGGGCGCTATTGGCTGTCTGGGCGGAGTTTTGATTTTTGGACCTGTGTGGGGATTTGTATATAATTATGTTGGGATTTCCATTGGTTCTATTCTGGCGTTTCTTCTGTCAAAATATTATGGAAAGCCCTTTGTGCGGGGTATAATCGGAGACAAGAATTATGAGAAATACATTGGATGGCTGGATAAGGGAAAAGGATTTGACAAGGCTTTTGCCCTGGCTATCTTTTTCCCTGTAGCGCCGGATGATCTCCTCTGTTATATGGCCGGACTTACTAAAATGTCCCTTCGGAAATTTGCCACTATTATTTTCCTTGGAAAACCAGGTTCTATTTTTCTTTACAGCCTGGGACTGACAGGAATCATGGAACTTTTGAAGTATCTTTTTTAGAAATTTTGGAAATCGCAAAATAAGGCTGGATTTTTTTGTCACTTTGTGAGAGAATATCTTTGAGTAAGGCGTTAAAAAATTGACGCACTTTAAGTATATATACTTGAAAGGAGTTTTAAAATGATTTATTCACATGAAGTAGAAAAAATGTGTCCAGTAGCTCAGGGTGTAAACCATGGAGCAGCTCCAATCCCAGAAGAAGCAAAATGGGTAAAAGCAAAAGAAATCAAAGATATTTCAGGTTTAACACATGGTGTTGGCTGGTGTGCTCCACAGCAGGGTGCTTGTAAGCTGACTTTAAATGTGAAAGACGGAATTATTCAGGAAGCATTAGTTGAGACACTGGGATGTTCCGGTATGACTCACTCTGCAGCTATGGCTTCTGAAATCCTTCCGGGAAGAACTCTGCTTGAAGCATTAAATACAGACTTAGTATGTGACGCTATTAACACAGCTATGAGAGAATTATTCCTTCAGATTGTATACGGACGTACACAGAGTGCATTCTCTGAAGACGGACTTCCAATCGGAGCTGGTCTGGAAGACTTAGGAAAAGGACTTCGTTCTCAGGTTGGTACTATGTACGGAACATTAAAGAAAGGTCCTCGTTACCTGGAAATGGCAGAAGGTTATGTTACAGGAATCGCATTAGACGAAGAAGACCAGATTATTGGTTATAAATTCGTAAACCTTGGTAAATTCACAGATTTCGTTAAGAAAGGTGATGAACCAAACGTTGCTTGGGAAAAAGCTCAGGGTCAGTACGGACGTGTTGCTGATGCTGTGAAGATTATCGACCCAAGAGAAGAGTAATCAGACAAAACGCCACAAAAGGTAATTATTATAGGAGGATTTCATAATGGCTTTATTTGAATCATATGAAAGAAGAATTGATAAAATCAATCAGGTTTTAAATAGCTATGGCATTGCTTCTATTGAAGAAGCTGAAAAAATCACAAAAGACGCTGGATTAAATGTTTATGATATGATTAAAGGTATCCAGCCAATTTGTTTTGAAAACGCTTGCTGGGCTTACATCGTAGGCGCTGCAATCGCAATCAAAAAAGGCTGTACAAGAGCAGCAGACGCAGCAGCAGCAATCGGTGAAGGTCTTCAGGCTTTCTGTATTCCAGGTTCTGTAGCTGACCAGCGTAAAGTAGGTCTTGGACATGGTAACTTAGGAAAAATGTTACTGGAAGAAGACACAAAATGTTTCGCATTCTTAGCAGGACATGAATCTTTTGCAGCAGCAGAAGGCGCTATCGGTATCGCTGAGAAAGCAAACAAAGTTCGTAAAGAGCCTCTGCGTGTTATCTTAAACGGTTTAGGAAAAGACGCTGCTCAGATCATTGCACGTATCAACGGATTTACCTATGTTGAAACAGAATATGACTACTACACAGGCGAATTAAAAGAAGTATTCCGCAAATCCTACTCTGAAGGACTTCGTGCGAAAGTAAACTGCTACGGTGCAAACGATGTTCGTGAAGGTGTTGCTATTATGTGGAAAGAAGGCGTTGACGTTTCTATCACAGGTAACTCCACCAACCCAACACGTTTCCAGCATCCAGTTGCAGGTACATACAAAAAAGAATGTATCGAAGCAGGAAAGAAATACTTCTCCGTTGCTTCCGGTGGTGGTACAGGACGTACACTTCACCC
>CATWQE010000126.1 GCA_958352855.1 uncultured Bacillota bacterium | reverse complement strand
AAATCGGAAACCGCTTGTTTGACGTAGAACATGACTGCTATATTATGGGAATTTTAAATGTAACACCAGACTCCTTCTCTGATGGTGGAAAATGGAACAGCATGGAAAAGGCAAGACAGCATGTGGCAGACATGATTGACCAGGGCGCTTCCATCATTGATGTAGGAGGGGAATCTACCAGACCCGGCCATGTGCAGATTTCTATAGAAGAAGAAATCCAGCGTGTTGTTCCGGTGATTGAAATGATTAAAAAAGAATTTGATATTCCGGTATCTATTGACAGCTATAAAGGAGAGGTTGTGGAAGCTGCGCTAAAAGCAGGAGCTGATTTCGTCAACGATATCTGGGGACTGAAATATGACTATAAAGTGGCAGAACTGATTGCCAGATATCAGGTTCCCTGCTGTCTGATGCATAATCGGGAAAAAGTAGAATATAACAACTTTCTGGATGATTTCTGTGCAGACATGAGAGAATCTCTTGCCATTGCCAAAAAAGCAGGCATTAAAGACGAACAAATCATCTTAGACCCGGGCGTAGGATTTGGAAAAACTTATGAACACAACCTGATTATCATCCATCATCTGGAACGCCTGGCAGAACTGGGATATCCGGTTCTTCTGGCAACCTCCAGAAAATCGGTCATTGGAACTGCACTGGATTTGCCTTCTGACCAGCGTGTAGAAGGAACCATGGTAACTACGGTTCTTGGCGTAGAAAAGAAAGCTGCCTTTGTTCGTGTTCACGATGTCAAAGAAAATCTGCGTGCTATCCGCATGACACAGGCAATTTTAAGAGAGGGTAATGTATGATGAAACAGTATGATGAAATCCGTATTCAGAATCTGGAAGTTTTTGCCAATCATGGAGTTTTTCAGGAAGAAACCAATCTGGGACAAAAATTCCTGTTTTCTCTTACCATGTATACAGATACCAGAAAAGCAGGAAAAAGCGATTGTCTGGAAGAATCCATTCATTATGGAGAAGTCAGCCAGTTTATAACAGAATATACCAAAAAGCATACCCGCAAGCTCATTGAAGCTGCTGCCGAAGATTTGGCAACTGCCCTGCTCCTTCACTATCCCCTTTTAAAAGGTGTTACCTTAGAGCTTGAAAAGCCCTGGGCGCCTGTTGGACTGCCTTTAGAAACTGTGTCAGTAAAGATTTCCCGTTTCTGGCACAGGGCTTATATTGCCCTTGGCTCCAATCTGGGTGATAAGAAGGCGTATTTAGACCAGGCGGTAAAGGCTCTGGATGAGCATAACCAATGCCGGGTGCAGAAGGTGTCCTCCTATCTGGTAACAGAACCTTACGGGGGAGTAGAGCAGGATGATTTTTTAAATGCCTGTCTTGCTCTTGACACCCTGCTGTCTCCACAAGAGCTGTTAGACCTGCTGCACGAAATCGAACAGGCTGCTCACAGGGAACGTCTCATTCACTGGGGACCCAGAACCTTGGATCTGGACATTCTTCTGTATGACAATGAGGTTCTGGAAACAGAGGATTTAATTATCCCGCACATAGAAATGCACAAGAGAGACTTTGTGCTGAAGCCTTTGGCGGAAATTGCCCCTTATAAGCGTCATCCGGTTCTTGGAAAAACAGTGGGAGAGCTGCTGGCTGCTCTCCCAGAGTAACGATTTGGTGAAGAATTATGAAGGAACAAATATTAATTGTAGATGATGAAAAGGAAATTGCGGATCTGGTAACACTCTATCTGGAAAATGAGGGATTTTCTGTATTTAAATTTTATTCCTCTACGGAATCCCTGGAGTGTATTCATACCCAGTCCATTGATCTGGCAATTTTAGATATTATGATGCCGGAAATTGATGGACTAAAGCTGTGCCAGATCATCCGGGAACAGTACAATTATCCCATTATCATGCTTACTGCCAAAAGTACAGAACTGGACAAAATCAATGGCTTGATGCTTGGAGCAGATGATTATCTTACCAAGCCTTTTCTTCCCCTGGAGCTGGTGGCAAGAGTAAAGGCGCAGCTTCGCCGGTATACCCGCTACAATGTGGGAACAGAACAAAACCAGGACATTTTTATTCATCATGGTCTGGTGTTAAACCGGAAAACCCACGAATGTACGCTGAATGAAAAGCCCTTGTCCCTGACACCTACGGAATTTGAGATTCTGGCAATTTTGTGTGAAAGAAAGGGCAGTGTGGTCAGCTCCGAAGAATTATTCCATCAAATCTGGAAGGACGAATACTACAGCAAAAATAACAACACCATTACGGTTCACATCCGGCATTTAAGAGAAAAAATGCAGGATTCCTTTGAAAAACCAAAATACATTAAAACAGTATGGGGGTGTGGTTACAAAATTGAAAACTAAGCATCACTTGCTGCGGATTATTCTGGTGGTTCTTGGAATCACCGGATTTTTTGCCTATTTGTTTTATCTTTTTATGGATTACGGAGTGAATGGCTTCTTTCGGGACTGGTTTGCAGAGACTTTTATCATGACCCAGGGGGTTTATGACGAATCCAGACAGGCAACGGTATTTTATGATCAGGTTGACTGGTATGCTTTAAAAAGTTTTTTGCTTTTCTTTCTTATTGTTGCTGTGATTTTCGTGGTTTTTCTGGTTTTGATTTCCATGTATGTATACGGAAGGATAAAGGAAGCAAAAACCATTTCCTCCCTGAACGATATGATTCAGAATTACCGGAAGCACGATTTGGAGATGGAAATAGCGTTTCCGAAAAATTGTCGGGAAATCGGCGCACAGATGCTCCAGATAAAAACCGATATGCAAAAGCAGGAACAGATTTTAAAAGAAGAATCGCAAAGAAAGAGTGATTTAATTACTTATCTGGCTCATGACTTAAAAACCCCTCTTACTTCTGTCATGGGATATTTAAGCCTTCTGGATGAAGCGCCGGACATGCCGGAAGCACAAAAGGAAAAGTACATTCACGTAGCGCTTACCAAGGCAGAACGCCTGGAAAATTTAATTGCTCAATTTTTTGAAATCACCCAGTTCAACCTACATAACATGGTATTGGAAAAAGAGCATTTGGATTTGGCTTATATGCTTATGCAGATGGCGGAAGAGTTCTATCCAATCCTATCTGCTCATGGGAATACCGTTGACCTCCAGGTAGACGAAGCCCTGGCAATCTACGGGGACGGAGATAAGCTGGCAAGAGTCTTTAACAATATTTTGAAAAATGCAGTGGCATACAGCTACGAAAACAGTGTCATTGTCATTCGGGGCTATTTTGAACAGGGCATGGCTGTGATTTCTTTTGAAAACCATGGAAGAACCATTCCCAAACAAAAACTGGATTTGATTTTTGAAAAGTTTTTCCGGTTGGATGAAGCCAGAAGAAGTAATACCGGAGGCGCAGGTCTTGGGCTTGCCATTGCCAGGGAAATTGTAGAATTACATAAAGGCAGCATTTCTGCCAAAAGTCAGGAAGAAAAAACCACCTTCCAGGTAGCGCTTCCTGTGGAAGCTCCATAAAACCTTAATAAAATCTTAGGAATTTCACAATGGAACCTTAAACACCATTCTTTTTTCTTTTGCTATAGTAAGAGCCAGAACAGCAAAAGAAAAGGATGGTGTTTTATTTTGAAAAATACAAGGCGAAGAAGAAGGAAAAGAAGAATCTCTCTTTTCTTTGGTATGATTTTATTTTTCACAGCAGTATATGGTATCTTTTTGTTTGTTACCCTGTTTAGCAGCAGTGTAACCTCCTGCCAGACCAATGTAAAAAAGGCGAAGGCTTCCAAACTTCTAAAGGAAACCGATACCTATCCCCAGGAGCTTTTAGATATGCTTTCCAGAAATCCGGACATGCTGGATTTTGTAGAAGGATATCCAGAGAAAAAGGGACAGGTCTTTGCAGACTCTATTGGAGATGTGAAGAAAGGAGAGTATCCCATGCTCCTTCAGTGGGATGAGCGCTGGGGATATGGGGACTACGGAACAAGCTGTGTGGCAGTAAGCGGATGCGCTCCTACTGTAATTTCCATGGCAGTTGCCGGACTGACTGGTGAGGATTCCATTACCCCTTACACCGTTGCCTCTTATGCCCAGGAAAACGGCTACTATGTTCCCGGGTCAGGCACCAGTTGGTCACTGATCAGTGAGGGTATCCAGCATTTCGGATTGTTCAGCCAGGAGCTTCCACTGTCCAGAGACTCTGTTTTTCAGGCTTTAGAGTCTGGCATGCCCATTATCTGTAGTATGAGACCAGGTGATTTTACCACGACTGGACATTTTATTTTGCTGGTGGGAACAGAAGATGGCAAAATTCAGGTACGTGACCCAAACAGCACAAAACGCAGCGAACAACTGTGGGATTATGAAACACTGGAATATCAAATTAATAACTTATGGGCTGTCAGTCAGTAAAAAGTGTGGTATGATAGAAAGAAAAACAAGTAGAGGATTCTAGTATGAATGTATATGATTCCATTCTCTCTTTCCATGGAACCTGGCGTACCTATCAGGCCCGGGTTCTGGACTCTGCCCAAAGGTATCTGGACGATAAGAAAATACATATTGTGGCTGCCCCCGGCGCCGGAAAAACTACTCTTGGGATTGAACTCATCCGGCGCAGCGGACTTCCCTGTCTGATTTTATCTCCCAGAATTGTCATACGCCAGCAATGGTTAGAGCGAATTCAGACAGCCTTTTTAGAAGACGGACTTTCACCGGAAACGTATTTATCCAATGATATCTGCCACCCAAAACTGATTACTTCCATTACGTATCAAACCCTTTTTTGCGGCATGACCCAGTATCAGGGTACAGAGGAAGAAGAAGATACTCTGGAAACAGAGGAAGTGGACTTTTCTTCTTTTGATTTGTTAGAAACCGTAAAAAAAGCCGGAATCCAGGTGATTTGTCTGGATGAATGTCACCATTTAAAAAATCAGTGGTGGAAGGCCCTGGAAACTTTTCTGGGAGAAATGGGAGATGTTCTGGTTATTTCTCTTACTGCAACACCTCCCTATGATGCAACGCCTGCACAGTGGGAACGCTATTGCAAGGTGTGCGGGCCTGTGGATGAAGAAATTTCCGTTCCGGAACTGGTAAAAGAAGGAAGTCTGTGCCCT
>CATWQE010000125.1 GCA_958352855.1 uncultured Bacillota bacterium | reverse complement strand
TCCTTGGCTGCTTTTACAAAAGAGACTCCATGGTAGCTTGGATTAGGTTCTGCAATCGCCGGGTATTTGCCTCCTGCACTCCAGTCAAAATTGCCGGAATCTACAATGATTCCTCCAAGGATCGTTCCATGTCCTCCCAGGAATTTTGTGGCAGAATGTACCACAATATCTGCACCATGCTCAATGGGACGGATGAAGTAAGGTGTTCCAAAGGTATTATCCACCACCAGGGGCAGCCCATGCTTATGAGCAAGCTCAGCAAGTGCGTCCAGATCCGGAATATCGCTGTTGGGATTTCCAAGGGTCTCCACATAAATAGCTCTTGTCTGTTCCTGAATGGCTGCTTCCACTTCTTCTAAATTATGAATATTTACAAAGCTTGCAGTAATTCCGAAATTGGGAAGCGTATGCGCCAGTAAATTGTAACTGCCTCCGTAAATGGTCTTCTGTACAACAAAGTGACCGCCGTTTTGCCCCAGCGCTTCCAGTGTATAGCTGATAGCCGCAGCGCCGGAGGCAAGAGCCAGAGCTGCTGTACCGCCCTCCAGGGCGGCTACTCGTTTTTCCAGTACTTCCTGGGTGGAATTGGTCAGCCTTCCGTAAATATTTCCCGCATCCGTAAGATTAAAACGCGCTGCCGCATGAGCAGAATCATGAAATACATAAGAGGTAGTGGCATAAATAGGAACCGCCCTTGCATCTGTGGCTATGTCGGGACTTTCCTGACCTACATGAAGCTGTAATGTTTCAAACCTTAAATTTCCCATAAACAATACTCCTTTCTAATACCTACTTGTTTGATAGGTATTAATATAATACATATTACCTACTATGTCAATAGGTAATTATAAATTGCTTTGAAGAAGTATTTCAAGTCTTCTGGCTGCCTCCTTGGTATCCTCCGGAGAGCCAAAGGTAGAAAAACGAAAATATCCTTCCCCACAGGCTCCGAATCCTTCCCCTGGTGTTCCCACTACCTGAATTTCACGCAGCAGGTAATCAAAAAACTCCCAGCTTCCCATTCCATTTGGGCATTTCATCCAGATATAGGGGGCATTTTTTCCTCCACAATACCAGATGCCAAGCCGGTCCAGTACGTCCATCAGGCAGGCTCCGTTTTTCTTATAAATTTGAATGTAATCCTGAATCTGCCTCTGTCCTTCTTCAGAAAACACAGCGGAAGCTCCTTTTTGAATAATATAAGAAACACCATTGGTTTTAGTAGTGCGGTTTCTAACCCACATCTGATTCAGGCTCATTCCACCACGAAGGAGCTCCCTGGGAATCACAGTATATCCACAGCGTGTCCCTGTAAAACCTGCTGTTTTTGACAGGGAACAGATTTCAATGGCACAGGTTTTCGCCCCATTTATTTCAAAAATACTGTGTGGAATCTCCTCTTCTTCAATAAAGGCTTCATAAGCAGCATCAAAAAGAATGAGTGCATTCATCTGATTTGCATAATCTACCCATGCCTGTAAAGCTTCCTTGTTAAAGACAGCGCCAGTAGGATTATTCGGTGAACAGATATAGATGATATCTGCTGTAATACTGGGATCCGGCATGGGAACAAATCCGTTTTCCTCCCCTGCGGGAATATGAATGATTGTATTACCTGCAATAACATTGGCATCCACATAGGCAGGATAAGCAGGCTCCATGATTAAAACGGTCTTCTCTTTTCCAAACAAGTCCAGAATGTCTCCCAGCTCATCACTTGCGCCGCTGGAAACAAATACTTCTTCATCACTTAACACCACTCCTCTTTTTTGATAATATGCTGCAATGGTTTTCCGAAGCTGTGGGTCTCCACATTCCGGCATATAGCCATGAAACGTGTCCTTGCCAGCCTGGTCCTCTACTGCTTCATGGAGCTTCTGGATGACCGCATCGCAAAGAGGCAGGGAAACATCTCCAATACCCATACGATAAAGATGGGTTTCCGGATGCTCTTCCAGGTAAGCCCTTGTTTTCTGGGCAATATGGTAAAATAAGTAAGAGTCTTTTAAATTTCTATAATTCATGTTTGGTATCATTTTTGTCATCTCCTTTTCTGTCCTTATGCATAAAGAGGTGAAACCCCTATTGTAATTTCCTCCAGTACATCCAGAAGGACTTTCACTGTATCCAGGGACGTAAACATGGTTACATTGTTTTCAATCGCAGTACGGCGGATTGCCAGCCCGTCTTCATAATGAATGCCAGATAAAACAGCTCTGGTATTGATTACATAGCTTACATAACCGGAGCGTATAGCTTCCAGAATTTCTGTACTGTTTTCACTGAGTTTTCTGCGGATACGGGTCCGGATTCCATGTGCTTTCAGGAATTCTCCTGTTCCAACAGTTGCTTCTATGTTAAATCCCATGTCATAGAACCGCCGGATAAAAGGAAGAGCCTCCTCTTTATCTTCATCTGCCAGGGTCACCATGACCGTTCCATAGTTCTGCATTTTTACCCCGGAAGCAATTAAGGCCTTGTACATGGCGCGGGAAAGCTTCCGGTCATATCCTATAGCCTCTCCTGTTGATTTCATTTCCGGAGACAAATAGGCATCCATCCCATTTAATTTTGCAAAAGAAAATGCAGGAGCCTTTACATACCAGAAATCTTTTTCCTTTGGATAATGCGCGGTAATACCCTGCTCTTTCAGACTGATTCCAAGCATAACCCTGGTGGCAATATCTGCCAGAGAATAGCCGGTGGCTTTTGAGAGAAACGGGACCGTTCTGGAGGAACGTGGATTCACCTCTATGATATAGACCTGCTCTTCCTGATCCACAATAAACTGAATATTGAACAATCCTTTGATTCCGATTCCAGGCCCTAACTTTCTGGCATATTCCAAAATTACTTCTTTTACATGCTCTGAAATACTGTAGGTTGGGTATACGCTAATCGAATCTCCGGAATGTACGCCGGTACGTTCCACCAGCTCCATGATGCCTGGCACAAAGACGTCCTGTCCGTCACAAATACCATCGATTTCTACTTCTTTACCTCTGATGTAATGATCCACCAGTACAGGCTTTTCCTCATTGATTTCTACCGCTGTTTTCAGATACTGGCGAAGCTGCTCCTCCTTTGCCACAATCTGCATGGCTCTTCCGCCCAGAACAAAGCTGGGACGGACTAATACAGGATACCCTATGGAAGCAGCGGCTCTCACTCCGTCTTCAATATTAGTCACTGCCTGCCCTTTTGGCTGTGGAATGGAAAGCTTTGCAAGAAGCCTTTCAAATGCCTCCCTGTTTTCTGCTTTTTCAATGGCTTTGCAGTCTGTTCCGATTATGGTAACACCTCTGGCTTCCAAAGGCGCTGCCAGATTAATGGCTGTCTGACCTCCCAGAGAGGCAATGACGCCCTCTGGACGCTCCAGTTCAATGACATTCATCACATCCTCTACGCAGAGCGGTTCAAAATACAGCTTATCTGAGGTGGTGTAATCTGTGGAAACTGTTTCCGGATTATTGTTGATAACAATGGCTTCATATCCGGCATTTCGGATGGTTTTTACAGCGTGAACCGTAGAATAATCAAATTCTACTCCCTGTCCAATGCGGATAGGGCCGGAACCAAGCACCAGGATTTTCTTTCTGTCTCCTGCTATAGCTTCATTCTCCTCTTCGTAAGTGGAATAAAAATAAGGAACATAACTGTCAAATTCCGAAGCGCAGGTATCAATCATTTTATAAACCGGAAACATCTGCTGTTCTTTTCTTATACGGAAGATTTCCTCTTCTTTTGCATTCCAAAGCCAGGCTATGGCGCAGTCAGAGAAGCCTTCTTTTTTTGCCTGGCAGAGAACCTCCTTGTTCCAGGGATTTGCTTTTAATACGTTTTCTGTTTCTGTGATTTTCTTTATCTTATCCAGGAAAAATCGGTCAATTTTTGTTTCCAGGGCAATCTGTCGGATATCATAGCCCAGTCTCAGTAATTGCGCAATGGCAAAGATTCTGTCATGGGTTCCTGTCTTGATATAGGAAAGAAGTTCTTGGTCGGTGAGCTGGTCAAATTTCTCCATATACAAATGAAACACTCCTGTTTCCAGGGAACGGACTGCCTTTAGCAGGCTTTCTTCAAAGGTTCTGCCAATGCTCATAACCTCCCCTGTGGCTTTCATCTGCGTGCCCAGCCTTTGATTGGCATCTGCAAACTTATCAAAAGGAAAACGAGGCATTTTCGTCACAACATAATCCAGGGCAGGCTCAAAGGAAGCCGGCGTATTCACAAGAGGAATCTCATCCAGAGTCATACCTACACTGATTTTTGCAGAAACCCGGGCAATGGGATATCCGCTTGCTTTTGAAGCCAGTGCGGAAGAACGGGAAACCCGGGGATTTACTTCAATAACATAATACTGGAAGGAATGGGGATCCAATGCAAACTGTACATTGCAGCCGCCTTCTACCTGGAGTGCCCGAATTAATCTCAGGGCACTGTCTCTTAGCATCTGGTATTCCTTATTCGTAAGTGTCTGAGACGGGCAGACTACAATAGAATCACCTGTGTGGATTCCAACAGGGTCCAGATTTTCCATGTTGCATACTGTGATGGCCGTATCATTGGAATCGCGGATAACTTCATATTCGATTTCTTTGAATCCTTTGATGCTTTTTTCTATTAATACCTGATGAACCGGTGACAAAGCCAGTGCATTTTTAATAAGATCTAAAAATTCCTGTTCATTATCTGCAAATCCGCCTCCGGTTCCGCCCAGGGTGAAAGCCGGTCTTAGAACCACCGGATAACCAATAGAGCGCGCTGCCCTTATAGCCTCTTCCACTGTATTGGCAATGGAGGAAGGCAAGACCGGTTCTCCCAGTTTTTCACATAGTTCTTTAAATAGTTCCCTGTCTTCTGCCTGCCGGATGCTGTCACTTCTGGTTCCCAGCAATTCTGTCTGACACTCCTTTAAAACTCCCTTTTTCTCCAACTGCATGGCAAGGTTCAGACCTGTCTGGCCTCCGATTCCAGGCACAATAGCGTCAGGACGCTCATGGCGGATAATCTTTGCCATGTATTCCAGAGTAAGTGGCTCCATATACACTTTATCTGCAATAACCGGATCTGTCATAATGGTCGCCGGATTAGAATTGCACAGAATCACTTCATAGCCCTCTTCCTTCAGTGCAAGGCACGCCTGGGTTCCTGCATAATCAAATTCTGCTGCCTGTCCGATTACAATGGGCCCAGAACCAATAACCAGTATTTTCTTTATATCAGTTCGCTTTGCCATGTTTGTTC
>CATWQE010000124.1 GCA_958352855.1 uncultured Bacillota bacterium | reverse complement strand
CCTCTCAATAAACACAAAAGCTCCCACAGGAAATCCCCTGGGATTCCTCTGTAGGAGCAAATTTCTTTTCTCTATTATTTTCTGTTTTTTAGCAAACACCCTGTGCCAGCATAGCTTCTGCTACTTTTTCAAATCCCGCAGCATTAGCGCCCACTACATAGTTGCCTTCAAATCCGTATTTCTTGGCAGCATCCACCATATTGTGGCAGATATTTACCATGATGCCCTGAAGTTTGGCATCCACCTCTTCAAAGCTCCAGCTTAAACGCTCACTGTTCTGAGACATTTCCAGAGCAGAAGTAGCCACACCCCCTGCATTGGCAGCTTTTCCCGGTGCGAAGATAACGCCGTTGTCCTGTAAGTATTTGGTAGCTTCCAGTGTTGTAGGCATATTTGCACCTTCACATACTGCAAAGCAGCCATTCTCTACCAGCAGTTTTGCATCATCCAGAGTAAGTTCATTCTGGGTAGCACATGGCAGCGCCACATCACATTTGGTACTCCATACGCCTTTACCCTCGTGGTACTGTGCATTTGGTCTGTATTTGGTATACTCAGACAGACGGGCACGTTTCACTTCTTTGATTTCTTTTAATGCAGCCAAGTCGATACCTTCCGGGTCATATACCCAGCCTGTGGAATCGGTACAGGTCACTGGTTTTGCGCCTAACTGATAAGCTTTTTCAATGGCGTAGATTGCCACATTTCCCGCTCCTGATACTGCAACTGTTTTGCCTGCCAGTTCTTTTCCATTGAGCTTTAATAATTCTTCTGTTAAATATAAAAGTCCATATCCTGTAGCCTGGGTTCTTACCAGAGAACCGCCGTAAGTAAGGCCTTTTCCTGTAAGTACGCCTTCATAAACGTCGCGGATTCTCTTATACTGTCCAAATAAATATCCGATTTCTCTGGCGCCTACGCCGATATCACCTGCAGGCACGTCTGTATCCGCGCCAATGTGACGATATAATTCTGTCATAAAGCTCTGGCAGAATGCCATAACTTCACGATCTGATTTTCCTTTCGGGTCAAAATCAGAACCACCCTTGCCGCCTCCAATAGGAAGACCGGTCAGTGAGTTCTTGAAAATCTGCTCAAATCCCAGAAATTTAATGATGCTCAGGTTTACAGAAGGATGAAGTCTTAAACCACCCTTATATGGTCCGATTGCACTGTTAAACTGCACGCGATAACCTTTATTGACCTGCACTTTTCCTTCGTCATCTACCCATGGAACGCGGAACATAATAATACGCTCAGGCTCCACCAGACGCTCTAAA
Organism: uncultured Bacillota bacterium; assembly: GCA_958352855.1. Lineage (GTDB taxonomy): Bacteria > Bacillota > Clostridia > Lachnospirales > Lachnospiraceae > Blautia. The sequence goes on along the minus strand of CATWQE010000124.1, from coordinate 4,044 downwards.
AGAGCTTCCCTGCGGTATTTTTCTTCGTTTGCTTCAACAACTGGTCTTAAAGAATCCAGAACTTCTTTTACTGCCTGATGAAATTCAGCCTCTCCTGGATTTTTTTTCACTACTGCTTCAATAACCTCATCTACATATGACATGACCGTTCCTCCTGTTGAAAGATTTTTTACATGTTTTATTTTTTATGTTTTGTATTATAAAGCCATCTTTTCTATTTTGCAAGTTTATTTTTTAATTCTTGCATATTTTTTGATTATATCTCATATTACTCATTTTTATAAAATCTTTTTGAAGTTTTTATTTCCGTCTGTTTCATTTGCTATTCTGTACTAAAGTGTTTTCTCAGATTTTAGTACTCCATGTGGAACAATCCCATACCTGGGTTGCCAGCCCATCATAAAATTCCGGCTCATGGCAGACCATGAGAATGGTTCCCTTGTATTCCTGCAAGGCGCGCTTTAACTCCTCTTTTGCCTCCACATCCAGATGGTTGGTGGGCTCATCCAGAATCAAAACATTGGTTTCCGTATTCAAAATCTTGCACAGACGAACCTTGGCCTGCTCACCTCCGCTTAACACCCTGACCAGGCTTTCAATATGCTTGGTGGTCAGTCCGCATTTAGCCAGGGCAGCCCGCACCTCATACTGGGTATAAGAAGGAAAAACATCCCAGATTTCCTGAATACAGGTATTCTTATTTCCAGGAGCCATTTCCTGCTCAAAATAACCGATTTCCAGATAATCTCCTAATTGCACCTTCCCTGAAATTGGTTGAATTAACCCCAGAATACTTTTCAGAAGGGTGGTTTTTCCAATTCCATTGGCGCCGGTAAGCACAATTTTATCTCCACGCTCCACCCGAAAAGCCAGAGGTTTTGATAAAGGCTCTTCATATCCAATAACCAAATCTTCTGTCTCCACCACAAAGCGGCTTGGGGTTCTTGCTGTTTTAAAATGAAACTCCGGCTTCGGTTTTTCTTTTGCCAATTCTATGACATCCATCTTATCCAGTTTTTTCTGTCTGGACATAGCCATATTTCTGGTGGCAACTCTTGCTTTATTTCTGGCCACAAAATCCTTCAGCTCACTGATTTCCTGCTGCTGTCTGTTATAAGCCGCCTCTAGCTGTGCCTTCTTCACTGCATAAACTTCCTGGAAATGGTCATAATCTCCTACATAACGGTTTAGCTCCTGGTTATCCATATGATAAATCAGATTCACTACGCTATTCAAAAATGGAATATCATGGGAAATGAGAATAAAGGCATTCTCATATTCCTGGAGATACCGTTTCAGCCATTCAATATGCTCCACATCCAGATAGTTGGTAGGCTCATCCAAAAGCAGAATATCCGGCTTCTCCAAAAGCAGCTTCCCAAGAAGAATCTTGGTCCTCTGTCCACCGCTTAAATCTGTTACATCCTTATCCAGGCCAATAGCAGTAAGCCCCAGGGCTCTGGCGACTTCCTCCACCTTGGAATCAATAATATAAAAATCATGCATGGTGAGCATATCCTGAATGGTTCCAAGCTCCTCCATCATGGATTCCAGTTCTTCCGGGGAAGCCTCTCCCATTTTGTCACAGATGCCATTCATCTGCTCCTCCATCTCAAACAGCCAGGCAAAAGCTGATTTCAACACATCACGAATGGTCATGCCCTTTTCCAGCACTGTATGCTGATCCAGGTAGCCCACCCGCACATTTTTCGCCCACTCAATCTTTCCTTCATCAGGCATCAGTTTTCCGGTAATAATATTCATAAACGTGGATTTTCCCTCTCCGTTGGCTCCCACCAGCCCAATATGCTCTCCTTTTAGCAGACGGAAAGACACATCCTGGAAAATCGCCCGGTCTCCAAAACCATGGGAAAGGTTCTGCACATTTAATATACTCATGTTCTCTTCTCCTTATTCTCTTATGTGTTTCATAAACCTGTCTCTCATTATATCCTTGCCGGAAAAGAAAAGCAAGATTTCATCTTGTACATTCTCAGCACAGCCTGTATAATAATGGACAAATCTTTACCCTGGGAAGGAATCGGAATCATGCTTGTATACGAAGATTATCATTTTGGAGAACCACAGGAAATGGCGCTGTATCATATTGAAGACTTCTCTCATTTCGCCCATCTCCACAGAAGCTACGAACTGCTTTACGTAGTAAAAGGTAGCCTCACTGCCTTTGTAGATAACCGGCCCTTTCCCATGAAACCGGGAGATTTCATTTTGATTCTTCCTTATGAAATTCATTCCTACAGAAACGAAAACCATGCAGAATGTTATATCAGCGTCTTTTCCCCTGATTATATTCAGGAATTCTATAAGCTTACCGCAAAACAGGCATTAGAAAAACCGGTTTTCCGCCTGGAAGAACCGGTTTTCCATCATATGAAGCAATATTTATTTCTGGACAATACCAGACCTCTTTACAGCAAAGCTTATCTCTATTACATTGCTGCCCGTATTCTGGAGGAATCTGCCCTGATTCCCCAGACAGCCGGACGCTCAGATCTGTTACATCAGATTTTAACTTACATTCAGGAACACTATCTGGAACCCCTTACCCTTCAGGATCTGGCTTCTTTCCTGGGTTATAACCGCCTGTATCTGTCCCGGTATATCAACAGTACCCTGCACCTGTCTTTTACAGACCTTTTAAACCAGCACCGCATTAACTATGCAGCCTATCTTCTGGGAAGCACCAGCGATTCCATTAGCAGCATTGCCTTTTCCTGCGGGTACAACAATCTGCGTACCTTTAACCGCTGCTTTCAGGCATTTGAACACTGCACTCCAGGAGAATACCGGAAATCCCGCCAGCGCTGACAGTACCCCTCTACTGCTGTCCGCAGCAGCCCGGGCAGGCTCTCCCGCTTCTGTCGTCTCCCATGAAATCCTGTACATGGGTCAGAGCGCAGATAGCCTGAGCGGAAATCCCTTCCATGCTTCCTGTAAAGCCCAGTCCTTCTTCTGTAGTTGCTTTAATATTCACCTGACTGGTTTCCAGATGAAGGGCTTTTGCCACATTTTCAACCATGGTATCAATATAGGGAAGAAGTTTTGGTTTCTGAGCAATAATCGTAGCATCAATGTTGTTAATCACATACATGTGTTCCTCTAAAAGTTTTCCCACATGCTGCAGCAGCCTGATGCTGGAAATCCCCTTGTACTGTGGATCTGTGTCTGGAAAATGTCTTCCAATATCCCGCAGCGCCGCAGCGCCAAGAAGAGCATCCATAATGGCATGTACCACCACATCTGCATCTGAATGGCCCAGAAGCCCTTTTTCCCAGGGAATCTTCACCCCGCCTAAAATCAGGTCTCTGTCTTCTGTTAATTTGTGTACATCATATCCCATTCCTACCCGGATCATCGGCTTCTCTCCTTTTCCTTATTCCACAGAAAGGACTTCATATCCTGCTTCTGTCACTGCTTTTGTCAAAGCTTCTTTTGATACATCGGCTCCCGCTTCTACATAGGCTTCTTTCTTTTCCAGATTTACCTCTGCTTTTACACCTTCCAGGGCGTTCAGGGCTTTTGTCACTGCTGCCTGACAGTGTGGACACATCATTCCTTCAATTTTCATAGTATACATCTTCATTTCCTCCTTATTCACTACGTTTTTATCTGAAACAGTCTCTTCCAGGAGCATGGCCTCCGGCTTTTTCAACACATGGAAAAACCTGAGACGAAGGGCATTGCTTACCACAAAAAGACTGCTGAGACTCATGGCTGCTGCTCCAAACATGGGGCTTAATTTCAATCCAAACATGGGGTACAAAAGTCCTGCTGCCAGAGGAATGCCACAGGCATTATAGAAAAACGCCCAAAACAGATTTTCCTTGATATTCCGGATCACCGCCTTGCTAAGACCCACTGCTGTCACCACATCCAGCAAATCATTTTTCATTAACACAATGTCAGCGCTTTCAATGGCCACATCAGTTCCTGCTCCAATGGCAATCCCCACATCTGCTCTGGCAAGAGCGGGCGCGTCATTAACTCCGTCTCCCACCATGGCACCGGTTTTTCCCTCTGCCT
>CATWQE010000123.1 GCA_958352855.1 uncultured Bacillota bacterium | reverse complement strand
AATCGCAAGATATCTGGCTTATAGAAATAGAAAAGAGATGATAAAGAAAAGCGAAAATGAAAAAATCAATCATTATTGCTTTTTTTATCTTTATATTTTGTTGTGTTAAATATGGATATGGCGGTAGAGGAGAAAGAAAAGAAATAAATATACAAGAAATGGATGAAAAGTTGATAGAGAGAGAAGTGCAGATAAAATATAATGGTAGGTAGAAAAAAACAAAGGAGGTTTTTTTATGGGAAAAAAAATCAACACACAAATGGAGGGAAAATATGTAGAAAATATTTCTCTTTCTGAGAAAATAGCGTATGGAGGAGGAGATCTGGCAAGCAACTTAATTCTTGTATTGACTTCAACGTTTGTTACATTTTTCTACACGGATGCTCTGGGGTTAAATGCAGCTATTATCGGCAGTATTATAATGTTCTCCCGTTTAGCAGATGGATTTACTGATATCTTCATGGGATATGTTATGGACAGAACGAGATCAAAACATGGAAAAGCAAGACCATGGATGCTCTGGCTTGCCATTCCTATTGCAATCTCCAGTATCCTTGTATTTCTTGTTCCTAATATCGGTGAGACGGGGAAATACATTTATGTTATTATTACATACAATCTGGTAACCACCTTTTTATATACAATGATTAATATTCCTTATGGTGCACTTACTTCTCTAATGACACGTGATCAGAACCAGAGAACAGTAATTAATATTTTCCGTATGGTTATGGCTCAAGTAGGATCACTTATTATTAATGCGTGTACCTTGCCGCTGATCAATGCAATCGGTGGCAGCAGTAATCAGAAGAGCTGGATTATTGCCTCTATTATATATGGTATTATTGCTGCAGCATTATTTTTGATTTGCTTTGCAAAAACAAAAGAGCGTGTACAGATATCTGCACATCAGAAAGAAAACATTGGGTTGGGAGAATCGTTTAAACTCATAATAAGGAATAATTACTGGCTTATGATTGTAGGCCTCTGGGTAAGTATGGCAATTGGAATGTCATTAAATATGGGGGTTGGCACTTATTATGCTAAGTATATTATTGGTAATGAGAACATGGCTGGATTTATCACATCAGCGTCTATTGTTCCTGTAATTTTATGTATGCCAATGCTGATTCCTCTTAGTAAAAAATATGGAAAAAGAAATGTTGGACTTGTAGGCAGTGTCATCAGTTTGATAGGACATGTTATGATTTTTGCAAATCCGGCAAATGCTACGTGGCTTGTTATATGTTCCCTGATTAAAGGAGTTGGGCAGGCAGCACTTACTGGAACGGTTTTCGCAATGGTAGCAGATACTATAGAGTATGGTCAGTGGAAAACTGGAAAACGTGTGGAAGGAATGCTGTATTCAAGTACAACTTTTGGTGCAAAAGTCGGTGCAGGTATTGGTGGGGCAGTAGCATTGGCAATTCTTGGAGCAGCAGGATATGACGGATTGGCAGCAGTACAATCAGCTTCAGCAATGGCAGCCATCAAACAGGTATATCTTGTACTTCCAATTCCGTTCCTTGTATTGACGATAGTGTTTTATGGATTATATAAGTTAGATAAAATATATCCGAAAGTAATGGAAGACCTTGAAAAACGAGAACAGAATGAACAATAAAACCAGGAGGAAAACGGCTATGAAAGCAGATGAAATCAAAAAACTTATTTCTAAAATGACATTGGAGGAAAAAGCATCTCTTTGTTCAGGGCTGGACTTTTGGCATACAAAGGGTATAGAACGCCTTGGAATTCCGTCTGTTATGGTATCGGATGGACCTCATGGACTTCGTAAGCAAGAGGAAAAGACAGATCACCTTGGTCTAAATGGAAGCATCAAAGCAGTTTGCTTTCCGGCAGGCTGTGCTATGGCTGCAAGTTTCAGCCGTGATGCTGCACAGAAACTTGGAGAAGTTCTGGGAGAGGAATGTCAGGCAGAACATATTAGCACAATACTTGGACCAGCAATGAATATTAAGAGATCTCCGCTTTGTGGACGTAATTTTGAATATTATTCAGAGGATCCACTTCTTGCAACAGAAATTGGAACTGCTTATGTAAAAGCTGTTCAGAGTAAAAATATAGGAACGAGCCCCAAACATTTTATGGCTAATAATCAGGAATATCACCGTATGACAAGCAGTTCTGAGATGGATGAAAGAACTGCACGGGAAATTTATCTTGCGGCATTTGAGGGAATGGTTAGAAATTCTAAACCATGGACCATTATGAATTCCTATAATAAGTTAAACGGAACATATCTTTGTGAAAATAAAGAAGTTCTGACGGATATACTTAGGAAAGAATGGGGATTTGATGGATATGTGATGACAGACTGGGGTGCAATGAACCAGCGGTTAGATGCATTAAAAGCAGGATGTAATCTGGAAATGCCAGGGGGAAATGGTCTGACAGATCAGCAAATCGCAGAGGCTGTCAGAGCAGGAGAACTGGAAGAAGAGGTGCTTGATAAATCTTGTGAGGAGTTTTTAAATATTGTATTCAGATATGCTGAGAATCAGAAGGAAGGCAAGATTTTTGACAGAGAAAAAGATCATGAGATTGCCAGAAAACTGGAAGAAGAATGTATTGTACTTCTGAAAAACGAGGATGATATTTTACCGCTTGATAACGAGAAAAAAGTTGCTTTTATCGGAAAATATGCTGAAATTCCACGTTTTCAGGGAGGAGGAAGTTCCCACATCAATAGTTTTAAGGTGGATTCGGCAATAGACACAGTGCGGTCGTGGGCAAATGTTACCTATGCAAAAGGTTATGATGATAAAGAAGACGTAACAGACGAATCATTAGTAAAAGAAGCTGTCAAAGCAGCAGAAAATGCAGACGTAGCAGTTGTTTTTGCAGGGCTTCCGGATAGTTTTGAATCGGAAGGTTATGACAGAACACATTTGCATATACCAGAGTGCCAGAATAGGCTGATAGAGGAAATTATAAAGGTACAGCCTAACACAGTGATTGTTCTTCATAATGGTGCTCCGATTGAAATGCCGTGGATTGGTGATGTGAAAGCAGTAGTAGAGGCTTATCTTGGAGGAGAAGCAGTGGGAAGTGCTGTTGCTGGTGTGTTATATGGAACTGTAAATCCGAGCGGAAGGCTTCCGGAAACATTCCCCCTTCGTTTGCAGGATACGCCATGTTACCTGAATTATGGTGGAGAAAAAGACAAAGTAACATATAATGAGGGAATTTTTGTAGGATATCGCTACTATGTATCCAAGGATATGCCTGTCCTCTTCCCATTCGGCTATGGTCTTTCATACACTACATATGAGTACAGTAATTTAACTGTGGATAAGAGCTGTATGAAAGAATCAGAAACAGTGACAGTGACAGTGGATGTGAAAAATACAGGAACGAAAACAGGAAAAGAAGTGATACAGTTATATGTAGGAAAGCAAGATGGAAATGTAATACGGCCGGTGAGAGAGTTGCGGGCATTTGATAAAATTGAATTACATCCAGGTGAGATGAAAACCGTAACGTTTTGTCTTGACAGACGTGCTTTTGCATATTGGGAGACGGAGATTCATGACTGGTTTGTAGAAAGCGGTTTATATGAAATTCAGATTGGCAGATCTGCATCACAAATTATACTTTCTGAGGAAATACAAGTGATATCTGAAAAGCATATTCCAAAAAAATATACACGTAACTCTACATTTGGTGAATTAATGTCGGACTCCAAAGCACGTGCTCTTCTTGAACAGTTTGGAGGAAATATGAATCTGGGTGATAGCATGGCATCTGTGGCATCCAGCCAGGGTGGAGAAGGGGTTATCACACAGGAAATGATGGAATCTATGATGGAAGGAATGCCTCTTCGTGCGATACAGATGTTTGCACCAGAAATTAAGCCGGAAATGTTAAATCAATTGATTGATATGTTAAATAACCAGGAGGGATTGGAATGATGAAATTTAAGTTTGATGATGTACCGGTGCTCGAGACAACCAGTGGTAAATTAAAAGGATATTTTTATGATGGAGAATTTATCTTTAAGGGAGTTCCTTATGCTTATGCAGAAAGATTTCAAATGCCTCAGAAAATAACCTGGGAAGGGGTAAAAGAAGCTACTTCTTATGGGTTTGTATGCCCGCTTTTAGAACAGGACACTCCAAATGCAGAACTTATGGTACCACATCGCTACTGGCCTCAGAATGAACATTGCCAGAACCTGAACATCTGGACAAAGACGTTGGATTGTGACAGAAAACTTCCGGTTATTGTCTGGCTGCATGGAGGAGGATATTTTGCAGGATCTTCCATTGAACAGGTTGCTTATGATGGATTTAATATGTGTATGCAAGGTGACGCAGTTGTTGTGTCTGTGAATCACAGATTGAATGTGCTGGGGTATCTTGATCTTTCTCCATTTGATAAGAAATATGCGAATTCCGGTAATGCAGGCCATGCAGATATGGTAGCAGCTTTGAAATGGATACATGATAATATCGGATTATTTGGCGGAGACCCGGAAAATGTGACAATCTTCGGACAGTCCGGCGGTGGAATGAAGGTGGCAGACCTGATGCAGATTGCAGATGCAGATGGTTTATTCCACAGAGCACTTATCATGAGTGGAGTAAGCAATGCCTCTCTTATGCCATCCTGTACGGGAAATGGACATGCAATTGTCAGTGCACTTCTTCAGGAACTTGGTCTGTCAGAAAATGAATTGGGGAAATTAGAGACCATCCCTTATTACGAACTGGCGAATGCCTATAAGAAAGTAAGTCCAGTACTTGCCATGAAAGGGGAATATATCGGTGGGGGCCCTCTCGTTGGCGAATACTATAAAGGAAATCCTCTTGATTATGGATTCCGGGATCATGCGTATGAGATTCCGCTTATGGTTGGAAGTGTATTTGGGGAATTTGCATTTATGCCGTCAGATTATGATAAAAACAATCTTTCTGAGGAAGAAATAAAGAAAATCATCTACAGGGTTTATCAGGAGCATACAGAAGAAATGGTTGAGATTTTCAAGAAGACGTATCCTGATAAAAATGTGACAGATTTGCTGTCTGTGGACAGAGTCATGCGGCAGCCATCGAAAGCAATTGCAAAGCTTCATGCAGAAGGAAAAAAAGCAGGAACATATCTGTATGATTTTACATTGGAATTTCCAATTTATCATAATAAAATTGCATGGCATTGCTCAGATATTCCATTTTTCTTTCATAATACAGACCTGGTGGAAATCTGTCAGATTCCAGAGACTGGAAAACGCCTGGAAAGCCAGATGTTTGAAGCATTTATGGCATTTGCCAAAACAGGAGTTCCAAAGAGCGGCAAACTGCCTGAGTGGGAACCGGTAACAGGAGAGAAAGAACCTACTATGATTTTTGACAGGGTATGTGTGCTCCGGTACAATTTTGATGATGAGTTATATAATAAGATT
>CATWQE010000122.1 GCA_958352855.1 uncultured Bacillota bacterium | reverse complement strand
CAGATTCCGGCTTCCTGCTGCGCACCCTTCCTCTGGCAAAGGGGATGATGCAATTTCCGGAGGATTCCTTAAACAGTGTTCAGGAAGCATTTTTAGGATGTCTTAGTTCCAATGGATGGGTTATGGTTGTTGTGGCAGGAGCTGCCATCCTTTACGGTCTTGCCAGCTTCTTCTACTTGTACTCCGGGGAAAAAACAGATTTTTATCACAGCCTTCCATGGAAAAGGGAAGTACTGTTTCTGGTTTCTCTGGTAAGCAGCCTGGTTAGCTTTCTGGTGCCTTATCTTATTGCTACAGGTATTACATATCTGATAGGAATTTTAAATGGAGGCAATTCCACCAGGGTTTTGCCGACTATGGCGATTGCCATTGGGGTGAATGTGCTGTATTTCCTGGTGTTTTATGCAGCCGCAGTACTGGCGGTAATGCTTACGGGAAATCTTTTTACCGGGGCACTTGGATTTGCGGGAATTATGTCATATGGCATCATTATAAAATTTGCTTATTCTGGTTTAAACAGCCGCTTTTTTGATACATTAAGCACATATTCTTCCGGAATGCAGGAAAACTTTTTATCCCCGTTTCTGGCATACAGAAGGATGATTTATACCGGGGATGAGAAAATCCTCCAGTATGGCGTTTTGTACGGTGTCATAGTATTGGCGGTGCTTCTGGCGCTGGATTTGTGGCTTTACAAAATCCGTCCTTCTGAAAGCTATCACAAAGCCATTGCCTTTCCAAAGCTGGAGCCGGTGATTAAAGTTGCCTGTGTCATTCCTATTGCAGTTTTGGCAGCCCTGTTTTTCAGCGGCGGTATGAGTAATCATTTTGTGTGGTTTGTGGCAGGGACAATCGTAGTAGCGCTGGTATTGTCAGCAGCGTTTGACTTTTTATACAGTCTGGATATTAAAAGCTGTATTCGTCCCAAAATTTCTACCGGAGTGATTCTGGCCTTTCTGGCGCTGGTTATTATGGGATACCGCATGGATATCACCGGCGTTGATTCCTTCCTTCCAGACAAGGGAAAGGTTCAGGCCATGTCTGCAAAATTTAACAGTATCAGTGACAGAATGGCTTATCCGGTAAATTCTTATGAAAAGATGGAGGCTGTGAACAATAACCAGATGTGGATGAAAGACTTTGATGCAGCCTATGCTTTGGCGCAGATTGGGGTAGAATATTATGCAGACCATAAAAATGAAGAGGCAGATGCTTTTGAGACCATGGTAAATGTAGAACTTGCCTATGAAATGAAGTCTGGAAAAAAGGTATACCGTTCTTATTATCTTCCGGAGACAGAAGAAGTTTTAGCGAATATCCAGAAGATTTACGATAACTGGGAATACAGGGAAAAGATTATGCCTACTTACTATGCTGATGCAGAGGATATTGATTTCCTTTATGTTACAGATGTAGCAGGCAGAAGAATGCAGTTGGATGTCCAGAGGAATGAATTGGAAATTCTTTATAAGACCTATAAGAATGAACTAGAAGGGATGACCTTTGAGGAGGCTTCTGACCAACGGATTCTGGGGTATTTAGTTGCAGAACAGAAGGAATATGGGGATTATGGAAATACAAAGCAGGATTATATGTTTTCCTGGGATTTACCAATCTATGAAGGCTTTTCTGAAACAAGAGCCATGTTAAAAGAACTGGGAAATCCAATTGAAGATCATATTCCGGCAGAGGAAGTGCTGCAGATTAGGCTGACCACCATGGATGAGATGGGAAATACAGCTCAGGAAGTGATTTTGGAAAAACCGGAGGAAATCCAGAGAGTATTGAATCATATGACTTATGAGTATTGTCGTTATGGTGTGGGAAGCAAGCTTTTATATGATATTAATGTGGAACTGGTATGGACAGACCGTTTTAAAGAAACAGAACAGAGCATGTATCTTTTGGATGATGGAAGTCTGGATGATATTTTGCAAAAACTGAATATTGACTAACCGTTTGTATAGCGTGGCGTCCCTTTCAGGGGCGCCTTTTTGACGTTGACAAAGGGTTGGGGACAAGAGTAAAATGAACATAGAAGATGTTCGAAAACAGCGAGGATGGAACAAAATGAGCAGATTATTAAAACTGGAAAATGAAAAAGAACTGATGGCTTTGGGAAAGGCGCTATCATCAGAAAGCAGAATTAAAATCCTGGAACTTTTACAAAAGGGTCCCCTGTGTGTCAATGAGATTGCGGAAATCCTGGGAATTCCCGCTTCTTCCGCTGCACTAAATATCAGGGTGCTGGAAGAGGCTGATTTAATCCGTACAGAATTAAAACCAGGGGTGCGGGGGTCCATGAAATTATGTATTCCTCAGGAGTTTCATCTGATTCTGGATCTGGAGAAAAAGGAAGAGGAGCAGGAGGAAGTCATTTCCATGCCAGTGGGAAGCTATGTGGACTATAAGATTACACCTACCTGCGGCATGGTAAATGATGAGGAATATATTGATGGGGAAGATGAACCCAGATGCTTCTATGACCCAAGAAGGATCAGCGCCAAGCTTATCTGGTTTTCTTCCGGTTATCTGGAATACCGGTTTCCCAATGCAGGGATGCAGAAGGCAGAGGTAAAATCTCTGGAGTTTTCAGCAGAATTGTGCTCAGAAACAGCAGATTATGATCTGGATTGTCCTTCTGACATTACCTTATGGATTAATGGAATAGAAGCCGGAACCTGGACCTGTCCCTCTGATTTCGGAGGAAGACGTGGAAAACTGAATCCGGACTGGTGGGAGGATAAGAACAGCCAGTATGGAAATTTGAAACAGTGGTATATTGATGCTACGGGGACCTATTTAGATAACAGTAAAGTCAGTGACAAAAAGCTGGGGGAATACCATCTGGCAGAGGGAGACTATATTTCTGTGAAAATCGGCATTCGGGAGGATGCCCGGCATATTGGAGGGGTGAATATTTTCGGCAATTCTTTTGGGGATTATCCTCAGGATTTAGTCATGAAACTGAAATACGAAAAGAATTTTTAAAAAAGGCTTTACAAGGAGGATTTCTGTGTTATAATCTCATTATAAACATAAAAAATGAATTAAAACACAAAAGATGTTTTAAAAATAAAAAACCATTGGGAGGGTAAACAAATGCAGCAAAAAGTATTGGAGAGATTTCAGGAATTATTTGGGGCAGAGGGAGATATTCGTTCTTATTTTTCCCCGGGACGCGTAAATCTGATTGGTGAGCATACGGATTACAATGGAGGTCATGTGTTTCCCTGTGCTTTGACCATTGGTACTTACGGGGCAGCCAGAAAAAGAGAGGATCGCAAAATCCGTTTCTATTCTGAAAACTTCAGCAAAATGGGGGTTTTTGAAACCAGCCTGGATGACCTGGTATACCATGAAGAGGCCAACTGGACAAACTATCCAAAGGGCGTTGTGTGGGCATTTAAAGAAAAAGGTTATGAGACACAGACCGGTTTTGACCTGGTGATGTATGGCAATATTCCAAATGGCTCCGGCCTTTCCTCCTCTGCTTCTGTAGAGCTTTTAATGGGCGTGATTTTAGTTGATCTCTACGGATTTGAAGGGCTTTCCATGATTGACCTGGCTTTATTGGGACAGTATGCGGAAAACCGTTTCAATGGCATGAACTGTGGAATTATGGATCAGTTTGCCATTGCCATGGGAAAAGAGAATCAGGCAATTTTCCTGGATACCGGTGATTTGAGCTATGAGTATGCGCCTATTGAAATGAAGGGCGCTAAAATTGTGATTGCAGCCAGCAATAAGAAGAGAAAACTCACAGATTCCAAGTACAATGAACGTCGTGCAGAGTGTGAAGAGGCGCTGGCAGATATTCAGAAACAGATGGAGATTAAGGCCCTGGGAGAACTGACAGAGGAACAGTTTGAGCAGGTTCAGGATGCTATTCAAAATCCGGTATGCCGCAAGAGAGCAAAGCATGCGGTTTATGAAAATCAGAGAACCATCAAAGCGGTTGCTGCCTTAAAAGCAGGAGATTTGGAAACTTTCGGTAAGTTAATGAATGCGTCTCATGTTTCTTTAAGAGACGACTATGAAGTAACTGGAAAAGAGCTGGATACTCTGGTAGAAGCAGCATGGAAACAGGAAGGCGTCATTGGTTCCCGTATGACAGGAGCCGGCTTCGGAGGATGTACAGTAAGCATTGTGAAAGAGGATGCTATTGAAGCCTTTATTAAAAATGTGGGCGAAATCTATGAAAAAGAAATCGGCTATGCAGCAGATTTCTATGTGGTAGAAATCGGTGACGGAAGCAGAAGAATCGCATAACAGAAAGGGATAGAGCCATGTTAAATAAAAGTATCAGAGATTTGGTGGAATATGGATTAAGAACCGGATTAGTGCCTGCATGTGAGCGGAATTATACCATTAATTTATTGCTGGATTTATTCCGGGAGGATGAGTATGCAGAGCCGGCAGAAGAACCGGTATGTGAAGAACTGGAGTTGATTTTAAAAGATCTTCTGGATGAAGCAGTGCAAAGAGGAATCATAGAGGACAGCATTGGATGCAGGGATTTATTTGATACCAGGATGATGAACTGCCTCATGCCAAGACCTGCTCAGGTACAGGAAACCTTCTGGAAAAAGTATGAGGAAAGCCCGGAAGCTGCTACGGATTATTTTTATCAATTAAGCCAGAACAGTGATTATATCCGCCGCTACCGCATTAAAAAAGACAGAAAGTGGACAGTGGACAGCCCTTACGGAACCATTGATATTACCATTAATCTGTCAAAGCCAGAGAAAGACCCTAAGGCTATTGCGGCAGCAAAGAATGCAAAACAGAGCAGCTATCCCAAATGCCTGCTATGTATGGAAAATGAGGGTTATGCAGGCAGAATGAATCATCCTGCAAGGGAAAATCACAGAATTATCCCTATTACAGTCAATGACTGCCCATGGGGCTTTCAGTATTCTCCTTATGTGTATTACAATGAACATTGTATTGTGTTTAACGGACAGCATGTGCCTATGAAGATTGAACGGAACACTTTTGTGAAGCTCTTTGATTTTGTGAAATTGTTCCCACACTATTTCCTGGGCTCCAATGCAGACCTTCCTATTGTAGGCGGTTCTATTTTAAGCCATGACCATTTCCAGGGCGGGCACTATACCTTTGCCATGGAGAAGGCTCCAATGGAAGAACTGGTAACCATTCCAGGTTATGAAGATGTGGAAGCAGGGATTGTGAAGTGGCCTCTTTCTGTTCTGCGTATCCGCAGCAAGGATGAGAAACGTCTCATTGATCTGGCAAGTCATGTGCTGGAGGTGTGGAGAGGTTATACAGATGAAGAAGCCTTTGTATTTGCCCGGACAGAAGGAGAACCTCATAACACCATTACTCCAATTGCCAGAAAGAAAGGGGAGTTCTTTGAACTGGATTTAACCCTTAGAAATAACATTACTACAAAGGAGCATCCTCTGGGAGTTTACCATCCTCATGCTCAGTATCACCATATTAAGAAAGAAAATATTGGTCTTATTGAAGTT
>CATWQE010000121.1 GCA_958352855.1 uncultured Bacillota bacterium | reverse complement strand
AAAGGGGTATAACTCATGACAGAAGATAAGAATCTGGCAGAGGATTTCACCATAGAAGAATCCATAAAGGAGCTGGATTTGATTGTGCAGAGACTGGAGAGCAGGGAGATTTCCCTGGAGGATTCCTTTGTCATGTACCAGAAAGGTATGGAACTGCTCCGCCAGTGCAGCGGCAAAATTGATACGGTTGAGAAAAAAATGTTAAAGATAAATGAAGATGGTGGACTTAGTGAATTTTAAAGAAGAATTAGAACAAAGAACACAGAGCGCCTGGGCAGTGGTAGAGGGATATTTACCAAAAGAAGAGGGATTTTCCGGCAATCTGGCCAAAGCCATAAACTACAGTATGAGGGCCGGAGGCAAGCGTCTGCGTCCGGTTTTTATGGCAGCCATGTATGAAATGCTGGGAGGAAATTCTGAAATTGTGAAGCCCTTTATGGCAGCGATTGAAATGATTCACACCCATTCTCTGATTCATGATGATCTTCCGGCTATTGACAATGACCAGTACCGGAGAGGAAAAAAGACCACCCATGTGGTGTTTGGGGAATCGGCGGCCATTCTGGCAGGAGATGCTCTGTTAAATTACGCCTATGAAACAGCCTTTCAGGCATTTGAACTGGCCCAAAATGAGGAGGAGGTTTTGCGTGTTGCAAAAGCTCTTAAAATTCTGGGAGAGAAAACAGGACTCTGCGGAATGCTTGGGGGACAAGGTGTAGATGTAGAAAATGATGGAAAACCACTTTCCAGAGAAACATTGGATTTTATTTACGAAAATAAGACGTCCGCGTTAATTGAGGCGTCTCTTATGATTGGAGCTGTGCTTGCAGGAGCAAAGGATTTGTCCAGTATCCAGCAAATGGGAAGCTGTCTTGGAATTGCATTCCAGATACAGGATGATATTCTGGATGTTATAAGCAGCCAGGAGGAGCTGGGCAAGCCGGTGGGAAGTGACGAAAAAAATCATAAGACCACATATGTGACTCTGGAAGGAGTGGCACAAGCGGGAGAAGAAGTAAAGAAGCTGACCCATGAGGCAGTTGGTATTCTTTTACAGCTTCCGGGAGAAAAAGAATTTTTAAAGGACTTATTTCTTTTTCTGTGTACCCGCAGAAAATAGAGGTGCAGGAGCAATGCTTTTAGAAAAGATAAAGCAACCAAATGATATTAAACAGATTTCCATGGAGCAGCTTCCAAAACTGGCAGAGGAAATCCGCCAGTTCCTGTTAGAACATTTAAGTAAGACAGGGGGACATCTGGCATCCAACTTAGGCGCAGTGGAGCTTACCATGGCTTTGCATTATGTGTTCCAGCTTCCGGAAGATAAGATTATCTGGGATGTTGGTCATCAGTCCTATACACATAAGATTCTGACAGGGAGAAAAGACGGATTTGACCAGCTTCGGATGCTGGGCGGTATGAGCGGATTTCCAAAACGCAGTGAAAGTCCCTGTGACGCTTTTGATACAGGGCATAGCTCCACTTCCATTTCAGCAGGAGTGGGCTATGTATGTGCCAGAGACCTGCAAAATCAGGATTATCATGTGATTTCTGTTATTGGAGACGGCGCTCTTACAGGGGGAATGGCATATGAAGCCCTTAACAATGCCTCTTCCCTGAAGAAAAATTTTATTATTATTTTAAATGATAATGAAATGTCCATTTCTGAAAATGTAGGAGGCATTTCCAGTTATTTAAGTAATATGAGAACAGCGGAAAGCTATCATGGGCTGAAAACAGGGGTGAAAAACGGACTAAATAAAATTCCGGGTATTGGCCCTGCGGCAGTGAAAAGGATTCATAAAACCAAAGACAGCATTAAGCGCCTAGTGATTCCGGGGATGTTTTTTGAAGATATGGGGCTTACTTATCTGGGACCGGTAAACGGACATGACTGCAGCCGTATGATACAGGTGTTCCAGGAAGCCAAAAAGGTTCAGGGTCCGGTGCTGATTCATGTAAAAACAGAAAAAGGAAGAGGCTATGATCCGGCTATGCGTCATCCGGCCAGATTCCATGGAACCTCTGCCTTTGATTTAGAGCATGGACTGCCTCTTAGCAGTTCAGGAAAGGCAAATTATACGGATATTTTTTCCACAGTTATGCGTAAATTCGGAGACAGGGAAGAAAAGGTGGTGGCAGTTACAGCAGCCATGCCGGACGGAACTGGTTTGAAGCGGTTTCGGAATATGTTCCCGGAGCGTTTCTTTGACGTGGGAATTGCAGAAGAACATGCTGTGACCTTTGCGGCAGGGCTGGCTCTTGGCGGTATGATTCCGGTGGTAGCGGTGTATTCTTCCTTTTTGCAAAGAGCAGTGGATCAGATTATTGAAGATGTATGTCTGCAGAACCTTCATGTGATTTTTGCAGTAGACAGAGCCGGACTGGTTGGAAGTGACGGGGAAACCCATCAGGGATGTTTTGATTTGACTTATTTATCTATGATTCCCAACATGACGGTTATGGCGCCTAAAAACAAATGGGAGCTTTCCGATATGATGAAATTTGCAGTGAAGTATCAGGGTCCCATTGCCATCCGCTATCCAAGAGGGGAAGCCTATGATGGTCTGGAGGAATACCGGGAACCCATCTGTAAAGGGCGCAGTGAAGTCCTTTTTGAAGGGCAGGATATTGCCCTTCTGGCAGTGGGAAGCATGGTAAAAACAGGAGTACAGGTTCGCGAGCTGCTTTTGAAGGATGGCGAGACACCCACACTGGTAAATGCCAGGTTTGTAAAGCCCCTGGATGAAAAACTCCTTTCCCGGTTGGCACAAAAGCATAAGCTTTTTGTGACCATGGAAGAAAATGTGGCAACTGGAGGCTTTGGAAGCCAGGTGGCGGATTACATGCGCAGAATGCATCCGGAAGTAAGGGTGCTTACCATTGCGCTTCCGGATTCTTTTATTGAACATGGAAATCCGGAGAAATTAAAGGAAAAGGCAGGAATTGACGGAGTTTCTGTGTACAGGAAGATAAAGGAGGCAAAAAAATGAAGGAGCGTCTGGATGTTCTTCTGGTGAAGCGTGGGCTGGCAGTATCCAGAGAAAAAGCCAAAGCTGTGATTATGGCAGGAAATGTTTATGTGGACAACCAGAAAGAGGATAAGGCTGGAACCATGTTCCAGGATACAGTAAAAATCGAAGTCCGGGGAAATACGCTGAAATATGTCAGCCGAGGCGGGCTGAAGCTTGAGAAGGCCATGACTCATTTTGGCGTGACCCTGAAGGATAAAGTTTGTATGGATGTAGGCTCTTCCACAGGAGGATTTACAGACTGTATGCTGCAAAACGGCGCGGTGAAGGTTTTTGCCATTGATGTGGGACATGGACAGTTGGACTGGAAGCTGCGAAACGATGAGCGGGTTGTCTGCATGGAAAAAACTAATATCCGCTATGTGGTTCCGGAAGACTTGCAGGAGCAGGCAGATTTTTCCTCTATTGATGTTTCTTTTATTTCTCTTACCAAGGTGCTGCTTCCGGTTTACAATCTTCTAAAAGAAGACGGGGAAGTGGTATGCCTGATTAAACCTCAGTTTGAGGCAGGAAGAGAAAAGGTGGGAAAAAAAGGAGTGGTCAGGGACCCGAAAGTTCATGAAGAGGTGATTGAAAAAGTAATCGCTTACGGACAAAGCATCGGGTATGCCACCCTGCATCTGGAATTTTCCCCGATTAAGGGACCAGAAGGAAATATTGAATATTTGCTTCATTTGAAGAAAAAAGTAGACGGGCTTCCAGAAGACGCAGTTCTGGATGTGAAGGAGATTGTTGCAAAAGCTCATGAAGAGCTGGATAAATAACTATGAAGAAGTTTTATATTATTGCAAACAGTGAAAAAGATGAAGGAATGCAGGTAGCGGGTATGACCGCCAGATATCTGGAGGCCCATGGGTGTTCCTGTGTGATTCGTCCTGCCACCTCAAGAGGAAGAGAACCTTTTCACCACTATACGGATATCAATCACATTCCAGAGGATGTAGAATGTGTGATTGTTCTGGGAGGTGACGGAACCCTTTTACAGGCTGCAAGGGATGTGGTAAGCCGCCAGATTCCCCTTCTTGGCATTAACCTGGGAACCCTGGGATATCTGGCAGAGATTGACCGGGAATCCATTGAGCCTGCCCTGAATCATCTTATGGCGGATGAATATGCGCTGGAAAACCGTATGATGTTACAGGGGAAGGTTTATCATAAGGGCAAAATGATAGCAGAAGACGTGGCATTAAACGATATTGTCATTGGAAGGGACGGTCCTCTTAGAGTAATCGGCTTTAATAATTATGTAAATGGTGAGTTTTTAAATTCCTACAAGGCAGATGGAATTATTATTTCCACAGCTACAGGCTCCACAGGCTACAGCCTTTCAGCAGGAGGCCCTATTGTATCACCGGAGACAAATATTATGATTATGACGCCGGTAGCGCCTCATACTTTAAATACCAGAAGTATTATCTTTCCGGCAGGAGATGAAATTGCTGTGGAGATTACCCATGGCGTACAGATGGGCCAGGGAAAAGCCATTGCCTCCTTTGACGGAGATACCAATATTTCCATGACACTGGGAGACAGGGTGGTAATCCGGCGTTCCGTTCAGGATACAAAAATTGTGAAAATCAGCAACATTAGTTTTTTAGAGGTACTTCGGAAAAAAATGAAAAATTAGCAGGAGGATGGAAATGAAAATTGCCAGACATTCAAAAATCATTGAATTGATTCAGCAATATGATATTGAAACACAGGAAGAACTGGCAGCGCGTCTGAATGCTGCCGGATTTCAGGTGACCCAGGCTACAGTTTCCAGAGATATAAGAGAACTGAAGCTTACAAAGGTTGCCAGACAAGACGGAGGTTCAAAATATACGATTATGAACTCAAAAGAAGCTCCGGACAGCGAAAAATATATCAGGGTGTTAAGAGAAGCCTTTCTCTCCATGGACGTAGCTCAGAATATTTTAGTAATTAAAACCTCTTCCGGTATGGCAAATGCGGCGGCAGCGGCGCTTGACCACATGAATCTTCAGGAAATCGTAGGAAGTCTGGCAGGAGACGATACCATTGCCTGCTTCAGCAAAAGTACGGAAGATACTATGGTATTGATGAATAAAATCAGAAAAATCATTCATGCATAAAAGAAAAAGGGGAGTGCTCCGAAATGTTAGTACATTTACATGTTAAGAATCTGGCATTGATTGAAGAGGCAGAGGTGGATTTTCAGGAAGGACTGAATATTCTCACCGGAGAAACAGGAGCCGGAAAGTCCATTCTCATAGGTTCTGTAAATCTGGCGCTGGGTCAGAAAATGTCCAGAGGAATCATACGGGAAGGAGCCGGAAATGCCCTGGTAGAGCTGGTATTTCAGGTGCGGCCTGATACAGAAGAGAAGTTAAAGGAAATGGGCGTGTACCCGGAAGAGGGTCAGGTGATTATTTCCAGAAGAATTACAGAAACCAGAAGCATCAGCAAGGTAAACGGGGAAACCTGTACAGCCTCCAGCATCCGCAAAATTGCAGAACTGCTGCTGGATATTCATGGACAGCATGAACATC
>CATWQE010000120.1 GCA_958352855.1 uncultured Bacillota bacterium | reverse complement strand
TCATTTCACTTAGCACTTCATACTACCAGGATTCATCCATCTCCACACGCACCTGCACTTTTCCGCTGGACAAATCAATTTTCTCTGGAATCATTCCTGATATATACTCACAACTTATGGAAAAGGGATCCTTTGGCACATCTTTTACATACTTCACTTTCTCCATACAGGTTTTTACTTCTTCCAGCAGACTCTCTTTTACATAATGATCTGGAGGCAGCATTTCCACCCATTTAGGAATATAAAACTCCATCTGTACCACAGGAAATTCATATAGCAATTTTTCCAGAATTCTGGAAACATCTTCTTTGCGCAGTTGTTCACAGTTCAGGCTCAAAACCCCTGCGTCATACTTCTTTTTCAGCTCTTCCACCAGTTGCAGTGTCTCTTCCTTATAAGGCTTCTGGGAATTCACAAGAATCAGAAATGGTTTTCCTGTTTTCTTTAATTCCCCTACGGTTTTCTCTTCACTCTCCACAAACTGCTCTCTTGGGATTTCTCCAAAGGAACCGTCACAGGTCAGCACAAAACCAATGCTGGAATGCTCCTCAATGACCTTTCTGGTTCCTGTCTCTGCTGCCTGATGAAAGGGAATTTCATAGGTAAACCATGGGGTTTTTACCATTCTTTCCTTGCCATCTTCCATATTTCCCGCTGCATCCGGTACCAGAAAGCCCACGCAGTCAATAAGACGAATTTTGGCATCAACCTCCTCTCCTATCTGAATTCTGGCCGCTTCTTTGGGAATGAATTTTGGCTCTACGGTGGTAATCAGCTTGCCGGAGCCACTTAACGGAAGCTGGTCTCTTACTTCCTTTCTCTGATTTTCTTCCATATTGGGCAATGCTGCCAGTTCCATGAATCTGCGGACAAAGGTAGATTTTCCAGTGCGGACAGGTCCCACTACTCCTATGTAAATTTCCCCGTTGGTACGTGCCTGTATGTCTTTATAAATATTATATGTATCCATAAAATACCCCCTTAATCATATTGCTATATTATATGTCACCCATGTTTAAATCAGAACATCCGAACATTTGTTCTTGACATTTTCCTTTTTTCTGTTTATACTAAATACAGAACATATATTCGATTAAAGAGGTGCGTTATGAATCCTTCCACGAAACTGACTTTAGAAGAAAAACTGAAGATTTTATCTGATGCTGCAAAATATGATGTGGCCTGTACCTCCAGCGGTGTGAACCGCAAGGGTAAGTCCCAGAGCCTTGGCAATTCCTGTGCCAGCGGAATCTGCCACAGCTTTTCCGCAGATGGACGGTGTATTTCTCTGTTAAAGGTTCTGCTGTCCAATGAATGTGTCTATGACTGCAAATATTGCCTGAACCGCTGCTCTAACGATAAGCCCAGAACTTCCTTTACTCCACAAGAGCTATGCAATATTACCATAGAATTTTATAAGCGCAATTATATTGAAGGTCTGTTTCTCAGTTCCGGTGTTTTAAAAAATCCCACCTACACCATGGAGCTTATGTATGAAACTCTTTATCTCCTTCGGAATAAGTATCACTTTCGTGGTTATATCCATGCAAAGGCTGTGCCGGGAGCAGATGCCTCTATTATTGAACAGGTAGGTTATCTGGCAGACCGCATGAGTGTGAACATGGAACTGCCCACTGCCGACAGCCTCCATACTCTGGCTCCCGGCAAAACCCATGAGGCCATTTTAAAGCCCATGAAACAGATTCAGAATCAGATTGTCAGTCACCGTCTGGCTCTTGGCCAGTTTCCCTCCATGGAGCGCCATTATGGAAACCGTTATCTCTCAGGCAGCATTTTTTCTAAAAGCATGACACCCTTAGAGGACAGAGCCTCTGTTGAAAACCAAAACCGAAAAACTCTTCCCGCTTCCAGGACAAGCCCGTTTGTTCCTGCCGGCCAGAGCACCCAGATGATGATAGGCGCAACCCCAGAAAATGATTATGAGCTTTTAAAAGTAACACAAACCATGTATCAGCAATTTGATTTAAAGAGAGTCTTTTTCTCTGCTTATGTACCTTTGAATCAGGATAGCGCCCTGCCCTCTTTAGATACTGCGCCTCCCCTTCTCCGGGAACACCGTCTCTATCAGGCGGACTGGCTTTTGCGCTACTATGGTTTTCATGCAGAGGATTTATTAAGCCCGGCAAAGCCCAACTTCAATCTTCTTCTGGACCCCAAATGTGACTGGGCTCTTAGACATCTGGAGCTATTTCCTGTGGAAGTCCTTTCCGCATCCTACAATGATTTATTAAAAGTTCCCGGAATCGGCACAAAATCCGCCTGGCGTATTATAAAAGCCCGGCGCCTTGGCTCTCTCGATTTTACTGCTCTCAAACGCATGGGTGTGGTATTAAAAAGAGCTCAGTATTTCATTACCTGCAATGGGCGTATGCTCTATCGCATCCCCATAGAAGAAAATTTTATCACAAGACAGCTTACCTGTGGCGATTCTATGATTTCCGGGTGCTTGGGAGATTCTGCCACCTATCAGCAGCTTTCTCTTTTTGATGACGGTTTTCTCCCGACTCCTCCCACAGTGGAAGACCGGCAGAAAACCTTATCCGGTCAATTATAATCTGCTAACAGTAACAAAAAGGAGACTTTTTTATGGTAGTTTTTACTTGTAAGGATGATTTTGAATCTATGATGACCTGTATTTACGATGCCTGGGCTGCCAGGCTGGGGCATTCTAATATTCGTCTGGCTATAGAGCCTGTGGGGAATCTGGAGCTTTTCTGCGAATATCGTCATGTGGAGAAAAATCAGGAAAAAGCACAAAAAGTTATCCGCTCTATCCAAAAGAAAATATCTCCAGAGGCCTACGAATGGGTTTATGCTGCTGCCATGTCTTTCCAGCCACACAAACTGGATTGCATTTACCGGTTTCTGGTGCTTGGATTTTCCCTTGGTTCCCAGATGCTCCATATGCTTCATGTACCACAGGTAGCCGCTGTTTTTGAGCTGAAAAGAAAGGTTTACAATGAATGTCATCAATTTCGGGAATTTCTGCGTTTTTCCAGCCTAGACAATACGGCTCTCTTTGCTGTGATTGAGCCAAAGTGTAATGTTCTCACCCTGCTCTCCCCTCATTTTGAAGACCGGATGCCCTCTGAGGACTGGATGATAACCGATAAAACCCGAATGCTCTCTGTAGTGCATCCAAAAGATTCCCTGTCTTTTTTAACTCCTGTTACGCAAGAAGAGTTGTCTTACATGGAAGAGGAAACAGACAAAAAAGATCCCTATATCCGGCTTTGGAAATCATTTTTCCAGTCTGTCTCCATTGATGCCAGGAAAAATACCCCCTGTCAACGAAATCATCTGCCCTTGTGGTTCCGCAAAAATATGACAGAATTTCAATAATTGTTTTTTTACCTGTTTTGTGATACGCTCTCTATATACTTACCTGGAGAGCAATATGGATACACAAAATATACCTGCGTTATCTGAATAAAGAACATAAGATGTATTTAAATTCTGAAAGGAGTTGCCAGTATGTCATTACCAAAAACAATTACCTACACACTAAAAGATATCTACGCTCTGCCGGATGGGGAGCGTGCGGAGCTGATTGATGGACACATCTATAGCATGGCTCCCCCAAACCGTATTCACCAAAAGATCCTAATGGAACTATGTTTTATTCTCAACAACTATGTGAAAGTACAACAAGGTTCCTGTGAGGTCTATCCAGCCCCATTTGCTGTATTTATTGGAAAAGATGATAAAAACTATGTAGAGCCGGATATCAGCGTAATCTGCGACAAAAGTAAGCTGACAGACAAAGGATGTCATGGCGCCCCGGATTTTATAATTGAGATTGTTTCGCCCAGCAGCCGGAAAATGGATTATTCTACCAAAAATGCCCTCTACTCTGATTTCGGTGTCCGGGAATACTGGATTGTTGACCCAGTCAAAGAAAGAACTACTGTATATCGGTATGAAGAAGATGCTGCTCCTATGATTGTTCCTTTTTCTGTTCCTATCACCGTAGGAATTTATCAGGATTTAGTAATTACCATTGCAGAACTATTAGACTAAACAAAAACCGTTGTAAGTAATTTCAGACATAGAAAAACCCCCGTAAATCAAGGATTTACGGGGGCTTAAAAAATCATTAAGCAAATTTTCTCTTTGCTGCTTCTACGACATGTCCAACCAATACAGAAGTTGTAACGCTTCCAACACCGCCTGGTACTGGAGTAATAGCTTCTACGATTGGTTCTGCTTTTTCAAAGTCAACGTCTCCACAGAGTTTTCCTTCTGCATTTACGTTAATACCTACGTCAATAACAACCTGTCCTTCTCTTAAATAAGTATCATCTACCACACCTGCACGTCCTGCAGCTACAATAACGATATCTGCTTCTTTTACAGCAGAAGGCATATCTACGGTTCTTGTATGACATACTGTAACTGTTGCATTTTTCTTAATCAGCATCATAGCAGCCGGTTTTCCGACTACCAGACTTCTTCCGATTACAACTGCCTTTTTACCTGTGCAGTCAATGCCATAATGGTCTAAGATTTCCATACATGCCTGTGGTGTACATGGAGGGAATCCTACATTTTTTCCTGTAAACACACCGGACATAGAACCGTCTGTCATACAGTCTACGTCTTTGGCAGGATCCAGCGCATTTTCAATCACAGACTGATCTAAATGTTTTGGAAGTGGACGGAATAATAATACTCCATGAATGTTGTCATCTTTATTTACTTTATCAATTACTGCCAGCAATTCTTCCTGTGATACATCAGCAGGAAGTAAGATTTTTTCACATGCAACGCCTAAAGTTTCGCAGCGTTTTGTTGCTCCTCTTTCGTAGGAAATATCACTTTCATTTTCTCCCACGCGAATGATTCCAAGAGTAGGTTTTACTCCTTTTGCTTCTAGTGCAGCAACATCTGCCTTGATTCTTTCATTTAATGCTGCTGTTACTTCTTTACCAAGTAATCTCTTTGCCATTTCCAGCATCCTCCTGTGCCTTATTTTGTTTATTTTAATCTGGATAATACACTGTCAAAAGTCTCATCTGCAATTTTTGTATATTTTTCCAGCATGGCGTCGGCCTTTTTGTTTAATTCCTCTGCATAAGCTCTGTCTGCCATGGATTTTGTATTGATATAAACATTTAAGCTGGCTCCCTTTAAAGCAGCTTTGCAGAACGCAGCTCCTACTCCCGCGTCACTGATAGCAAGTGTAGAACCTTTTGCTGCAAACTCCACAATAATTTCAATGGCTTCACAGCATTTTTCCATGATCTCCATTGGTACGGAGCAGGCATCCTTTAATACAATTTCCATAACTCTGGCTTTTTCTGCCTTTTCTTCTTCTGTTGCTCTTGGCATTCCGTAAGCCTTGGAAAGTGGTTCAAATACTTCTGCATCCCTTTCAATCAGACGAAGAAAATCTTTCTGGAGTTCATCACATTTTTTCTTTAACTCCCACATTTCATCTTCTACTTCTGCATATTTTTTCTTTCCAACGGTAAGGCTTCCTACCATATTTCCAAGAGCTGTACCAACAGCACCTACCAGAGCAGACGCACCGCCGCCTCCTGGAACAGGAGCCTTGGATGCTAATACTTCTACAAATTCGTTACATGGTACGGTTGAAAATCCCATTGCTGTATCCTCCTTAAAATCTTCCGGTCTTAACCTTAGAACAAACCGGAAATTCTTCCTTTTTCGTCTACGTCAATTCTCTCTGCTGCCGGTACTTTTGGAAGTCCTGGCATGGTCA
>CATWQE010000119.1 GCA_958352855.1 uncultured Bacillota bacterium | reverse complement strand
AGGCTTTACCAATGCGGTGGCCTCTCTTGGGACTGCACTGACTTCAGGACATGCCAGTCTTATGAGCCGCTATACAAAAGAGGTTCTGCTGACTTACGACAGCGACGAGGCGGGGCAAAAAGCGGCCCTTCGTGGAATCCCTATTTTAAAGGCAGCGGGAATCCGGCCAAGAGTGGTGAATCTGGCTCCTTATAAAGACCCGGATGAATTTATCAAGGCAGAAGGAAAGGAAGCCTTTGAAAAAAGACTGGAAGAAGCTGCCAATGCGTTCCTTTTTGAGATTAAGGTTCTGGAAAAGCAGTACGACCTGGCAGACCCGGAAGCAAAGACCCAGTTTTTCAGAGAAATATCCAGGAAGCTACTGGAATTTCCGGAGGAATTGGAACGTAACAATTACATGGAGAGTATTTCCAGGATTTATCAGATTAAAGTTGAAGATTTAAGAAAAATGGTGAATAATATGGCTCTTGGCGGCACTTCCATGGGAACTGTGAAGCGGGCAGAAGCCAGAGCCAGAAAAAAAGAGAACAAGGAG
The DNA here is from genome assembly GCA_958352855.1 of uncultured Bacillota bacterium. Classification (GTDB taxonomy): domain Bacteria; phylum Bacillota; class Clostridia; order Lachnospirales; family Lachnospiraceae; genus Blautia. Next base: position 5,259 of record CATWQE010000119.1, on the reverse strand, counting down.
GATGCAGGTCATACCGCGCAGAAACTGATGCTGACCTGGCTGACCTCCTACCCGGCAATGTTTGATACCATTGCCGGATATATTACACCGGCAGACTTTACTACGCCCCTTTATCATAAGGTGGCAGAGCTGGTGTTTGCACAGCACGAAGAAGGAGAAGTCAATCCGGCGAAGCTGCTGAATCAGTTCGCGGATTCTGAAGAACAAAAGGAAGTGACATCCTTATTTCATGCGACCCTGCATCTGGAACGAAAGGAAGACGCCAGACGGGCGCTTCTGGAAACCGTATGCAGGATGAAGCGGGACAGCATTGCATGGCAAAGCGATCACCTTCTGCCTACAGATCTGGAAGGCCTGCAAAAAATCGTAGAAGCCAGAAAAAGACTGGAAGATCTGGAAAGAGGCAGAGTAACCTTGCATATTTCTTTTGATTGAGGAAATGATATAAATTAAGAATTGAGAGGATGGAACGTTTATGGAAATGAACATGGCAAAATTCAGTGAAAAACTGGGAGAACTCATGGAGCTGGCAAAGAAGAAGAAAAATGTACTGGAGTACCAGGAAATCAATGATTTCTTCAAGGATTTCCCATTGGATCCGGAGCAGTTGGAGAAGGTCTTTGATTTTCTGGAAGGCAATGGCATCGATGTTTTAAGAATCCAGGAAAATGATATGGACGGACTGATTTTAAATGATGATGACCTTCCTTTAAGTGACGAAGACGATGTGGATATGGAAAACATCGACCTTTCTGTACCAGAGGGTGTAAGTATTGAAGATCCGGTTCGTATGTATCTGAAAGAAATTGGTAAGGTACCTCTGTTAAGCGCTGAGGAGGAAATCTCCCTGGCTCAGCGTATGGAAAATGGAGACGAAAGCGCCAAGAAACGTCTGGCAGAGGCAAATCTTCGTCTGGTAGTCAGTATTGCAAAACGCTATGTGGGACGTGGCATGCTGTTTCTGGATCTGATTCAGGAGGGAAACCTGGGTCTTATTAAGGCTGTAGAAAAATTTGACTACAGAAAGGGATATAAATTCTCCACCTATGCAACCTGGTGGATTCGTCAGGCTATTACCAGAGCCATTGCAGACCAGGCAAGAACCATCCGTATTCCTGTACACATGGTAGAAACCATTAATAAGCTTATTCGTGTATCCCGCCAGCTTTTGCAGGAGCTTGGAAGAGAGCCCCAGCCAGAGGAAATCGCAGAGGAAATGAATATGTCTGTGGAAAGAGTAAGAGAAATTCTGAAAATTTCCCAGGAACCGGTTTCTCTGGAGACTCCTATTGGTGAAGAAGAGGACAGCCATCTGGGAGACTTTATTCAGGATGATAATGTTCCGGTACCGGCAGATGCAGCGGCATTTACTCTTTTAAAAGAGCAGTTGGTAGAGGTACTGGGAACTCTTACTGAGAGAGAACAGAAGGTATTGCGCCTGCGCTTCGGACTGGATGACGGAAGAGCCAGAACTCTGGAAGAAGTAGGAAAAGAGTTTAATGTTACCAGAGAGCGTATCCGTCAGATTGAGGCAAAGGCCCTGCGGAAGCTGCGCCATCCAAGCCGCAGCCGGAAATTAAAGGATTATCTGGATTAAGGTGACAGAATTGATGAAGGAATTACAAATTTCCAAAAGACTGAAAGCAGTTGCCGAATTTGTGGGGAAGGGTCTGGTTTTGGCAGATGTGGGCTGTGACCATGGCTATATTCCTATATATCTCATACAAAAAAAACAAATACCAAGAGCCATTGCCATGGATGTGAATCAGGGGCCCCTTCTTAGAGCGGACAGCCATATCAGGGAGTGGGGATTGGAATCATACATAGAAACAAGGCTTTCAGACGGAGTAAAAGCGCTCAAACCAGGAGAAGTGCAAAGCGTTGTCATTGCAGGAATGGGAGGCCCTCTGATGGAGAAGATTATCCTGGAAGGGGCAGAAGTTTTTGCGCAGGTGCAGGAGCTGATTTTGCAGCCCCAGTCTGAGATTGGAGCCTTCCGCAGATTTTTGGGAGAGCAGGGCTATTGTATTGAAGCTGAAAATATGGTAGAAGAGGATGGAAAATACTATCCTATGATGAAGGCGGTTCATGGGAACATGGACTACGCCTCCCAGGCGGAATATTGTTATGGGCAAAAGCTGCTTAGACAGAACCATCCGGTGCTTCTGGAGTTTTTACTTCGGGAACAGAGAAAAGCAGAAGAAATCCTGGAACGGTTAAAGGATTCTGAAACCGCCTCTGCCAGAACGCGGAGACTGGAAATGGAAGAAGAAGAGAAAATCAGAAAGGAGGCGCTGGCATATTATGAAATGTAAGGAAATCCTGAAGAAAATAGAAGAAAATTATCCTCTGGAACGGGCGGAAGCCTGGGATAATCCAGGACTTTTAGTGGGGAATCAGGAGCAGGAAGTAAAAAAAATCTTCCTGGCTCTTGATGTGACAGACGAAACACTGGAAGCGGCAGTGCAGATGGGGGCAGATTTGATGATTACCCACCATCCGTTGATTTTTTCGGGAATGAAAAAAATTACAACGGAGGATTTTATCGGAAGAAGAGTCATCAGGCTTATTGAAAATCAGATTTCTTATTATGCCATGCATACCAATTTTGACATTATGGGCATGGCAGAGCTAAGCGCTGACTACCTGCAGCTATCAGACCGGAAGATTCTGGAAACAACTTATGAGGAGGGCGCAGAAAAAGAAGGTCTGGGAAGATATGGCCAGTTGCCGGAAACCATGACCCTGGAAGAATGTGCCGGATTTGTGAAACGGCAGTTTCAGCTTCCCTTTGTGAAAGTATATGGAAGGCCGGAAACACTGGTGTCCAGGGCAGCGATTTGTACAGGCTCCGGAAAAAGTCTCATAAAAGCAGTGCTAAAAAGCCAGTCAGAGGTATATATTACAGGAGATGTGGATTATCATTCTGCCATAGATGCAGTGGCACAGGGAATCTGTGTGATCGATGCGGGACATTATGGAACCGAGTATATTTTTATGGAATACATGAAGAAAGAGCTGCAAAGAAGGATACCGGAGGCAGAGGTAGAAACCATGCCAGTGGCGCATCCATGTAAATTGGTATAAAAAATGATAAATAAGGAGAGGTGCGGGCTATGAATCAAAGAATGATAAGCGTAACAATCCTGGGAAAGACAAAAGAATATCCTTACGGCACTTCTTACGGGGAAATCGTGGAAGAATATAAGGACAGTACCAGATATCCCATTGTCCTGGTTATGAAAGACGGAAAACTCTGTGAGCTTCATAAAAAGTTAAAAAAGGATGGGGTTTTGGAGTTTCTTACTACAGGGGATGAAATTGGACATCAAACTTATAAAAGAAGCGCTTCCCTGCTTTTGCTGAAAGCCATTTATCATGTGGCAGGGCATAAAAATATCAAAAAGATAACGCTTCATTATTCTGTGGACGCAGGCTATTATTACACCATTGAGGGAAATGTGGAGATTACGGAAGCATTTCTGGCTCAGGTAAAGACGTATATGCTGGAACTGGCAGAGAAAAAAATCCCCATTAGAAAACGTAGTGTGGGAACCAATGAAGCCATTGAAATTTTTCATGAGCATGGGATGTATGACAAAGAAAAGCTGTTCCGGTTCCGTCGGGTTTCCAGGGTGAATATTTACAGTCTGGACGGGTTTGAAGACTATTTCTATGGATTTATGGTGAACCATACAGGGTATCTGAAATACTTTGAATTATATCCATATGATAACGGATTTGTGCTTCAGCTTCCCACCCAGGCAAACCCCAGTGAAGTTCCTCCGTTTTGTCCAAGACCTAAAATTTTCCAGATACAGAAGGAATCTGAGCGCTGGGGAGAAACCATGCAGGCAGATACCGTAGGCGCTTTAAATGAACAGATTGTGCAAAAGGGCGCAAGCCAGTTGCTTCTTATTGCAGAAGCGTTACAGGAAGCGAAGATTTCTCAGATTGCCAGAACTATTGCAGAAAACAAAAATAAAAAGTTTGTGATGATTGCAGGCCCTTCTTCTTCCGGGAAAACCACTTTTTCCCACCGGCTTAGTATTCAACTGGCTGCACATGGGTTAAGACCTCATCCCATTGCAGTGGATAATTATTTTGTAAACAGGGAAGATACGCCTTTGGACGAAAATGGAAATTATAACTTTGAATGTCTGGAGGCCATTGATGTAAAACAGTTTAACGAAGATATGGTGCGGCTTCTGAAAGGAGAAGAGGTAGAACTGCCATATTTTAACTTTAAGACAGGACAGAGGGAATACCGGGGTGACTATCTGAAGCTTGGGAAAGAGGATGTGCTGGTAATAGAGGGGATTCATTGTCTGAATGATAAACTCAGCAGCAGTCTTCCTACTGAGAGCAAGTTTAAAATTTATATCAGCGCTCTGACCCAGTTAAATATTGATGAGCATAACCGGATTCCTACCACAGATGGCAGACTGATTCGCAGAATTGTAAGAGATGCCAGAACCAGAGGCGCTTCTGCAAAGCAGACTATTGCCATGTGGAACTCTGTGCGGCGTGGAGAAGAAGAAAATATCTTTCCTTATCAGGAATCTGCAGACGTGATGTTTAACTCTGCTTTGATTTATGAGCTGGCAGTTTTAAAGCTCTATGCGGAACCATTGCTGTTTTCCATAGAACCGGGAGAACCGGAATATAATGAAGCAAAACGTCTCTTGAAATTTTTAGATTATTTCCTGGGAATTCCTGGGGAATCCATTCCCTCTAATTCTATTTTGCGGGAATTTATAGGCGGCGGATGCTTTGATGTATAAAAAATTTGCTTTTTTGAAATTTTTATGTTAGAATAACCCCTGCGTCATAAGTAGAATAAATAATCGCGGCTGACAGGACCGAAAGGGGTCAGGTGAGGAAAGTCCGGGCTTCACAGGGCAGGATGCCAGATAACGTCTGGTGGAGGTGACTCCAAGGACAGTGCAACAGAAATGAACCGCCGGAAGAAATTCCGGTAAGGGTGGAAGGGCAGTGTAAGAGACTACCGCCTTTCTGGTAACAGAGAGGGCATATGTAAACCCCATCCGAAGCAAGACCGAACAGAAAACATTGTGGCTGCCCGTCACGTTTTCAGGTGGGTCGCTAGAGCCTGCTGGCGACAGCAGGATTGGATAGATGATTATTCACGACATAACCCGGCTTATCGTTTTGCTTATGATGTGAAAAAGGAGCGTTGTAAAACAGGTGATGATTTACCTGTTTTGCAACGCTCCTTTTTCACATTTGCACAAATAT
>CATWQE010000118.1 GCA_958352855.1 uncultured Bacillota bacterium | reverse complement strand
ATTCTGCCTCCGTTTAATTTAATGGAAATGATGATGAATGAAGATAATACAATTCAGCATTAATAAGAATGGATGTAAAGAGTATGGGAAAAAATGAAAAAAAGATAGTTTTTTTGACGGGGATTCTATTGCTTGTGATTTTTACCTTTACAGACCTTCAAATTTCCCTTGCAATTGCCAATAAACCGGCATTTGCAAGGGTACTGGAGGTTGTTGGGGAAATTCCATTTACAATTTTAACCCTAGTGGGATGTGGTGTGCTTGTCCGGTTTAGAAATAGGAAAGTTATGATTAAAAGATTAGCGGGACTTATTGGCGGCGGCTTTTTGTTCTTATTGCTGTCCTATATGGGCGGATTTATGACCTGGAATTATCTCAGTGATAATTTGGGAGAAATCTCTAAAATGTGGATACCGGTATTGGGGATTTTCATTGCAGCGGTAGCCGTTATAATTGTTTGGATGATTCCCGATGAAAAGAGAGAATGTGCATTGAGGTTTGCTGCAACAGCATTGGTTTATTTTGTGCTGGTGCTGGTAATCATGAATGCACTTAAAACAACCTGGGGAAGAATGAGGTTCCGGGAGATGACAGACCCTGCCACTGAATTTACCAGATGGTATCAGATTTGTAGCAGAGGGGGATTCGATAATGTCTATGCTTCGTTTCCTTCCGGACATTCAATGAATTCCGCCGGAGTTATTTTGCTTTTACTTTTACCGGATGTTATTCCGGTATTGCAGAAAAAGAAAAAAATTTTGCATATATTTGTATATGTCTGGTGTATTGCAGTAGGTGCAAGCCGTGTGTTTATGGGAGCACATTTTGCAAGTGATGTGACAGTGGGAATTTTGCTTTCATTTGTACTATTTGAACTCTCGTGTACCATGATTTACAGACGAAAAAGGAGGTAAACACTTTGCAGGAAAAACGGTGGAAACAAAAAGAAGAAGAAGGTTATATAATATATGAAAATGAGAATGGAAAAACTTTGGGGCTTTCAAAAGACAGCAAAGTAAAAATTCTGACTGTGGATGGATTTGCGTTTAAAGATTTTCTGGGGACAGGAGAACTTGTTCCATATGAGGACTGGAGACTTTCTTATGAGGAAAGGGCATGGGATTTGGCAAAGAGGCTGGAAATTGAAGATATTACAGGGCTGATGCTTTACAGTGCCCATCAGCTTATTCCGGCAAAGGGGGCTCTGGCATCTGTGTTTGGCGGAACATATGGAGGAAAAAGCTATGAAGACAGTGGCGTAAAGCCCTGGGAGCTCACAGATCAGCAGAAAGAGTTTATTGAAAAGGATAAAGTCCGCCATGTTTTAATCATGGGGTTGGAGAGTACGGAAGCAGCAGTCCGATGGAACAATAACTTACAATCCCTGGCTGAAAATTGCGGTTTTGGAATTCCGGCAAATAATAGCTCGGATCCACGGCATGGGGCAGGCTCTACTGCCGAGTACATGGGGGTTACAGGAGAACCCATTTCTAAATGGGCAAATGGAATCGGTTTAGCTGCGTCTTTTGATCCGGAACTCGTAAAAGAATTTGGTGAAATGGGTTCAGCAGAGTATCGTGCCCTGGGAATTACAACTGCACTTTCTCCGCAGATTGATCTTGCTACAGAACCCAGATGGATGCGGTTTGCAGATACATTTGGAGAACATACTCAGATGACTATTGATATGACAAAAGCATATTGTGATGGTTTTCAGACAACGGAAGGCACCGCTGAAGGATGGGGAAAGGATAGTGTAAATACAATGGTGAAGCATTTTCCGGGAGGCGGTTCCGGAGAAGGAGGAAGAGACGCTCACTATGCCTATGGAAAATATGCAGTATATCCAGGTAATAATTTTGAAGAACATTTAAAGCCTTTTACAGAGGGGGCATTTGCTCTTGAGGGTAAAACAGGAAAAGCCAGTGCAGTTATGCCGTATTATACAATTTCCTATGATGTTGATAAAAAGTACAGTGAAAATGTTGGAAATTCCTATAACAAATATTTGATTCAGGATCTACTTCGTGAGAAACTGGGATATGAAGGCGTGGTATGTACAGACTGGGGAATTACTCATGACCTGGGTGCAACAGAGGAAGAGTTTGCAGGGAAATGCTGGGGTGTAGAAGAACTGACAGAAGCAGAAAGGCATTTGAAGGCATTAGAGGCAGGTGTTGATCAGTTTGGAGGTAACAATGAAGCGGCCCCTGTAATAGAAGCATATCATCTGGCATGTGAAAAATATGGAAAAGAAGAAACAGATGCAAGATTCCGGCGGTCTGCATATAGGCTTCTACTCAATATTTTCCGTACAGGACTTTTTGAAAATCCTTATCTGAATCTTGAAGCTTCAAAAAATATTGTAGGTTGTGAGAGGTTTAAAAAGGCTGGATATGAATCCCAGCTTAAATCCATTACAATGTTAAAAAATAAGAATCAGGTACTGCCTCTTAAAGAAGGAGTCAAAGTATATGTACCCAAGAGACATATCAAATCCTACCTGGATTTTATGAGCCAGCCTACAAAAGAACAGGATGTTGTTCCCAAAGGGAAACAGATTGCTTCAGAATATTTTACTGTTGTAGATAATCCGGAGCAGGCAGATGTGGCAATTTGCTTTATGGAATCACCTATCTCCATAGGATATTCCCCGAAAGACAGAAAAGAAGGAGGAAACGGATATGTCCCAATTTCATTGCAGTATCGGCCGTATCATGCGGAATTTGCAAGAGAAGAAAGCATGGCAGGCGGTGATCCTCTGGAAGTATCAAAAAACAGGGGTTATAAAGATAAATGGAATACATCGGCAAATGAATCAGACCTTGATAATGTAATTCGGATGCGAGAAGCAATGGGGGATAAGCCGGTGATTGCTGTTGTAACTTTAAAAAATCCAATGGTTATGTCAGAATTTGAACCTTATGCAGATGCTATCCTGGTAGAATACGGAGTTTTTCCGGAAGCAGTTTTTGATGTGCTGTCAGGCAGATTTGAACCACAGGGCTTGCTTCCAGTACAGATACCTCAAAATATGAGAACTGTGGAAGAACAGAAAGAAGACGTGGCATTTGATATGGAATGTTATGTGGATAGTGAAGGCCACAGATATGATTTCGGATATGGACTGAATTATACAACGGTAATCTTAGATGACAGAAACAAAAAATATGTAAGACAGATAAAAGGGGCTGAACAATGAATAAAAAGTATGATATGCAATTAGTGAAAAAGCTAAAAGAAAAAGAAGTGATGTCAGAATACCGTGGGGTTCCCCTTCTGGTCAAGAATCTTCCTGATTGCAATGAAAAAGGTGCAATGGATCCACGCTTGTATCATGACATGAAAAAGCAACTTAAGGTTATGGCTTGGATTCCATCAAAATTTATGAAAATGGATATATCAGAAAAGAATATTGAAAAATTTAGGAAGATGTTTAATTCCAAGAAAAGTATTCCTTGTGTAGAAACTGACATTTATATTGAGCATCAAGAAGTCACGGCTATGGATGGCTATCAGATTCCTGTACGAATTTACAAAAAAAAGAAAGAGGAAAAAAATAAACCAATTCTTTACTACATTCATGGGGGCGGTTTCTTTGGAGGGACTCCTGATGTGGTGGAAGAATCTGTGAAAATGCTGGTAGAGAAAACCGGGATTTGTGTAGTTTCACCAGCATATCGTCTTGCACCGGAAAATCCTTATCCAACAGGGCATACGGATTGTTTTTCAGTATTAGAATGGATTTATCAAAATGCAGCTTCTTTCGGCGGAGATAAAAACCAGGTTTTTGTAGCTGGTGATAGTGCCGGGGGTAATCTTGCACAATATTGCACAACCTGCGACAGAGAAAAAAGATATTTTCTTGTAAAAGGGCAGCTCCTTCTTTATCCTACACTGAATATGGCGGGGGTGGAAGATGAATACTTTAAGCCAGGAATGGAACAGTTTGAAATGGCGCCAAGTCAAAAACGTGGACTTACGAAAATGATTGGAATGTTCAAAGGGATGACAGGGGGGCTGAAACCAATCCTTGGGACTTCTGATGTGAAAAATGATTATCTGAATCCATATACAAGAGATGCAAAAGATAATCCGCCAACATTTCTGGCAGTAGGAGAACATGATTTCTTAAAAATAGAAACTCTTGGCTATGGAGTGAAGCTACATAGAGCAGGTGTAGAGGTAAAGATGGTTCTTTATAAAGGATTTGGTCATGCCTTTTTTGATAATACAGGGGTATATCCGCAATGTGAAGACTGCATTGATGAAATGGGGGCATTTATCCTTGCACACTGCAAATAAAAATATTCTCCACCAATCTAAAACTGTCTGATTAAGGGGAGAATGGATTTGTAAGGGGGTGCGATGTTCTATACTTGATTGCTAGACGGAAGGAGGGGGAAAACTGCCCTCCTTTTTATAAGTATAAAATCAACTATATTCGTATACATAGCCGTGATAAAAAAATCTTAAATATTCGGATTTTTATCAGAGCTATTCAAATATTTTTGATTAACGTTATTGTTGGTATCTGAATCAGATTGTAGTAGAGCAGCAGCTGTTGCAAGAAGTTTACTTGTTGTTTAAAATAGAAAGGGAATGCTGTGAGTGATTGAGGGCATATTGTGTAAGTACAATATGTCCTTAAATTTTCGAGAAAAGTAATGCTAAAGAATAAGAAGACAAATATTATCATATTGTTAACTCTGAAAGAGTATATGAAGATGTTTATAGTCTGTTGTTTGATTAGCTAATAATGGAAACATAGTGTTAATGGCTTACATCAAGTTAAGTAAAATTCCTGTTGGACAACTTCATATCCATACACAAAAAGCAGTTAGTCTTAGGATTGACTGTTTTTATAATAGCCGAAAGATTCGTATATTGAATTGATTATGCAAAAAAATATGTAAGCAAAAGGAATTATTAATACAATAAGAGATACCAGTACCGGAGATGCAGATTATTTTATTGCATGAAAGAACGTTGAAAAGAATGCTCTTGATTCAAAGAAAAAGTGAATTGTTAGTTATGAAAATTGCTTTTTTTCTATAAATTAAGGAGGATATTCTTTTCAAATTTCAAAGATTTTGCTATAATAGAGCAGCAATATTGGCATGAGGTGATAATTGTGAAAAAAATTATAGTTGTAGAGGATGACCTGGCGCTAAGTACAGGTCTTTGTTTTGAGCTGGATACAGAAGGATATGTATCTATGCCAGCATATAACTGTCAGAAGGCTCGTCAGTTATTGTTAGACGGAGAAATTGGACTAGTTCTTTTAGATGTAAATCTGCCGGATGGGAATGGATTTGATTTATGCAGGGAAATAAAAGCGAAGAATCCAAAACTTCCGGTTATTTTTTTGACAGCAAACGATTTAGAGCAGAATGTTCTGGAGGGTTTCGATTTGGGGGCAGAGGACTATGTAACAAAACCCTTTAACATGAAGATACTGCTTCGAAGGGTAGAGGTGGCGCTGCGGCGCGCTGGAGAACAAAAGATACAAAAAGACGCAATGCAATGGAGTGATGGATTTTTAATGCTTGATTTTACAGCGTTGACTGCACAGCGAGGTGGGGAGACTTTGTCCATTACACCCAATGAATATAAACTGTTGCGTACCTTGACAGAACATGCAGGACAGGTTCTTACCAGGCAGATACTTTTGGAACGTCTTTGGGACAGCGGAGGGAATTTTATTGATGACCATACGTTAACCGTAACCATGAATCGCTTACGGGCAAAGGTGGAAGATGATACGCATACTTACATACAGACCATACGTGGGATGGGATACGTCTGGAAAGGGATACGGAAATG
>CATWQE010000117.1 GCA_958352855.1 uncultured Bacillota bacterium | reverse complement strand
CTGCCACAGTATGCAAAGGTATGACCCTGGCAGATGAACTGTTAATCCGCTCCATTCCGGAAGCCCTGGCTGCTACAGAGCGTGTGTGCAGTTCTATTAATTTAGGCTCCACCAAAACAGGTATCAATATGGATGCAGTCCGTCTCATGGGAGATATTGTACTGGAAACAGCTCATGCCACCAAAGAACAGGATTCTCTTGGCTGCGCCAAGCTGGTAGTATTTTGTAATGCGCCGGATGATAACCCATTTATGGCAGGGGCTTTCCATGGGGTAACGGAGGCAGACGCCATTATTAATGTGGGTGTTTCCGGTCCGGGTGTTGTAAAAACTGCGCTGGAGCAGGTAAGAGGAAAAGACTTTGAAACCCTTTGCGAAACCATTAAGAAAACAGCTTTTAAAGTTACCCGAGTGGGACAGTTGGTGGCACAGGAGGCGTCCAAACGTCTTGGAATTCCTTTTGGCATCATTGACTTATCTCTGGCGCCTACGCCTGCCATTGGCGACAGCGTGGCAGATATTCTTCATGAAATCGGCGTAGAGTATGCAGGAGCGCCTGGAACCACAGCAGCGCTGGCTCTCTTAAACGATCAGGTAAAAAAGGGCGGTGTCATGGCTTCTTCTTATGTAGGGGGATTAAGCGGCGCCTTTATTCCGGTTAGTGAAGACCAGGGTATGATTGATGCAGTTGTGGCAAATGCCCTTACCATTGAGAAGCTGGAAGCCATGACCTGTGTTTGCTCTGTGGGACTTGATATGATTGCTGTTCCGGGAGATACCAAGGCAACTACCATTGCCGGTATTATTGCAGATGAGTGCGCCATTGGCATGGTAAACCAGAAAACCACAGCAGTACGTCTCATTCCTGTTATTGGAAAAGGAGTGGGAGAAACAGTAGAATTTGGCGGACTCTTGGGATATGCGCCTATTATGCCTGTGAATCCCTATTCCTGTGAGAATTTTGTAAACAGAAAGGGCAGGATTCCTGCGCCGATTCATAGCTTTAAAAATTAAGACAGAGGAGTGGGTAAGTTATGGGGATGTTTGTAAATCCTGGTAATGATGCTTTTCAAGTGGCATTGAATTCCGAAATCTACGTGGATAAAACAGGACTGTTGGAATATACAAATCGTGTAATAGATACCAAGCAGGCATTTATCTGTAACAGCCGCCCACGCCGGTTTGGTAAATCTATAACGGCTGATATGCTTGTGGCATATTATAGTTGTGGTTGTGACTCCCGGCAGATGTTTGAAGGAACTGCCATCAGCAAGGCAGAAACTTTTTATAAACATTTGAATCAATATGATGTAATACGTCTGGATATTCAGTGGTTTCTGACGCCTTCTGAATCCATAGATAATGTTGTAGAGAGAATAGAGAAAAGTGTGGTAGCAGAATTGCAGGAGTATTATCCAGATGCATTAGGAAATCAGAATATTTCTCTTGCAGAAGGGATGAGCCATATTCACGAAGCTACAGGAAAGAAATTTGTTGTGGTGATTGATGAATGGGATGTATTGATTCGTGATGCAGCAGAAGATACCAGGATTCAGGAAGAATATATTGACTTTCTTAGAACCTTGTTTAAAGGAAGCCATCCAACAGAATTTTTGCATCTTGCTTATCTTACAGGGATTTTGCCAATCAAAAGGGTTAAAACTCAGTCTGCGCTTAATAATTTTTATGAATTTTCTATGTTAAGTGCTAAAACTATGGCGCAGTATATTGGCTTTACGGAAGAGGAAGTAAGAGAACTTTGCCAAAAATATCATCAGGATTTTGAAAGAGTGAAATGCTGGTATGATGGTTATCGCCTGGGGAAATTCCATGTTTATAATCCCAATGCAGTTATTAATTTAATGATGTGGGGAGAGTTTCAAAGCTATTGGTCTCAAACAGGAACCTATGAATCTATTTTGCCATTTATTAATATGGATTTTGACGGTTTGAAAACAGCTATCATTCAAATGTTATCTGGAGGAAGGGTGGAAGTGGATGTAAATACCTTTCGCAATGATATGATTTCTTTTCAGAATAAGGATGATGTGCTTACATTATTAATTCATCTGGGATATCTGGCCTATGACCAGGTAAAAGGTGTTGCTTTTGTTCCGAATGAGGAAATCAGACAGGAATTTCAGGCGGCAGTAAAACAAAAAAATTGGGATGAATTGATTCGATTTCAGAAAGAGTCCAAGGCTCTGTTAGATGCAACTTTGAATATGGAAGCTGAAAAAGTGGCGCAAGGAATAGAAAAAATTCATACGGAATTTGCGTCTGCAATCCAGTATAATGATGAAAATTCCTTGAGCAGTGTTCTTGCCATTGGATATCTGGCTGCTATGCAGTATTACTTTATGCCCATCCGGGAGATGCCTGCAGGGAAAGGCTTTGCAGACTATGTATTTTTGCCAAAGCCAGAATATATAGAAGAGATGCCTGCTTTACTTGTAGAATTAAAATGGAATCAAAAGGCGGAAACAGCACTGCAGCAGATTAAGGAAAGGAAATATGTCCAGGGTGTGTCTGGCTATACAGGAAAAATTTTACTGGTTGGAATTGCTTATGATAAGAAAAGTAAAGAACACGCGTGTGTCATTGAATCCTGTCAGGTTTAAATGGATATAAGAAAAATCCGTAATAGGAAGGTAAAATCCTCCTGTTGCGGATTTTTTGTTAGAAAAAATCATTGACATATATAGGTAAACAATATATTATATAGATAACAAATATATAGGGAATCTATATATAATTAAAAAAGAAAGAGAGGACAAGGTATGGCAGTGAGCAAGAATCTGGTTTCAGGCAGCATGACCATGTTACTGTTGAAATTATTATCAGAACAGGATATGTATGGATATGAAATGATTTCTGTTTTGCGGGAACGCTCAGAAAACGTGTTTGAATTAAAGGCAGGAACTTTATATCCTCTGCTACATAGTCTGGAGGAAAAGAATCTTCTGGAAGCATATGAGCAGGAGGCTTTGGGAAAAGTCCGTAAATACTATTCCATCACAAAGGAAGGCAGGAAGCTTTTGCAGGAAAAGGAAACAGAGTGGAGGGAATATTCCCAGGCAGTGACAGGCGTTTTAGGATGGGAGGGATGACAGATGGAGAAATACATGAAGGCTTTATTGGAACAGATACGCTGCAAGCCTGCAAAAAAACTGGTAGAACAGGAAATACGGGGACATATTTTAGAACAATATGAAGAAAATCTGGAAGAGGGCATGGAGGAAACTGTGGCAATGGAGGAAGCGGTAAAGGATATGGGGAATCCCATAGAGACCGGAATTGCTCTGGATGCCATTCATAAACCGCAGATATCCTGGGGGATGATTGGAATTTTGGCTGTTCTCAGCTTTTTTAGTATTCTTATTCAGGTACTGATTGGCAGGGGAAATCCAGAATTGGGAAATTCTTATATTTTCAAACATATTTTTCATGTGTTGTTAGGCCTTTGTCTTATGATGGCGGTGTACCGTCTGGACTATAGTTTTCTTGGAAAACATGGAAAAAAGATTGCTGCTATAGGGAGTTCTTTGATATTTGCTGCGATTTTCGTTGGCGGGGCAATGCCAGTCAATGGAAGTTCTGCGTGGCTTCAGATAGGGATTTTCCCTTCTGTGTCCCTGACTGCTGTGTTGTTTTTAGCTGTTCCTGTCTATGGTGGGATTTTATACTCTTATTATGGAATGGGATACAAAGCGCTTCTAAAAGCGGTACTATGGATGCTTCTTCCTGTGGTTTTAGGAATTTATATGCTACAGCCGCTTTTCGCCGGAATGCTGTTGATTTTGCAGGGGATTTTACTGTCAACAGCAGTAGGAAAAGGATGGTTTCATGTGAAAAAGCTTCCCACGCTGACAGGAATTTGGAGCGGCATTTTGCTCTTACCTGTGCTTGTGGTGGGATTGGGAATGAAACTTCAACACTTTGCGCCTTATCAGATGGAACGTTTGGCGGTTTATCTGGGGCAGAAAGAGCTTCCCCAGAATTCCACATATTATTTTTTGAGCAATTATATGGGAGAATCCCGACTGCTGGGGGCGGGAGGATTTTCTGGAACACTTATGGAAAATGTAGAATCTTATTATGGTGATTATATTTTTCCTTTCATCAGTTCAAAATACGGAATTCTGGCAGCGGTCTTGTTAGTGGTTCTGGTTCTTGCAGTAGCAGTAAAAGGACTTGTCATTACTAGAAAACAAAAAAATCAGTTGGGGAGAATGACAGGATTTGCCTGTGTACTGGTAATTCTTGGAGAAACCTGTATCAATCTCATGGTATGTTTGGGTATTATTCCACCTATCGTAAGCAGCTTTCTCCCATTT
Source organism: uncultured Bacillota bacterium (assembly GCA_958352855.1). Classification (GTDB taxonomy): domain Bacteria; phylum Bacillota; class Clostridia; order Lachnospirales; family Lachnospiraceae; genus Blautia. The sequence goes on along the minus strand of CATWQE010000117.1, from coordinate 1,846 downwards.
TTCTCCTCAGGAGGCTCTAACCTGGTAGTGTTTTACATGCTTTTGGGCTTGATGCTCAGCGTCTACCGGTATAAAAACCTTTTGCCTGCTGAGAAAAAAAGAAAACAAACAGCAGCAGGCCAGATTTCCGCATAAGAATTACTCTTTATAAAATAACAGGCGGCTTTTGTAAATCATTGACAAAGGCAGTCTGTTTTTTCATGCTTTTTACAGATTCGTATAAGTCGGACAGAAATAAATCCTTTTCAAAAACACCACAGGCAGAAGAATCCAGCGCTTTCTTATAGTCTGCTCCTTTTGTAATGATAGGAATCTGACTGTTTTCCTGCATGATTCTGAGAAAATCAGAACTTTCTCTGCGAAAGCCCAAAAGCCTTACATAAGAAGGTGCAAGGCTTTCCATGGCAGGGGTGATGCCAAGGAGCGCATGAAGCAGCCCCCGGCTGATTCTGGTATAGGTCAATTCCTTTGTCTTTAAAAGAGAGACAAATTGGGAAAAGGATGCAAATTTGTTCAACTGCCTATAAATCCGTCTGGATAAATCTGGAGAAAGGTCTGCATATTGGCAGAGGGTTTCCGGAGTATGCTGCATAAGCTGGTATTTCAACAGGAGAGAAAAGTCATTTTCCTCTATAGGCGTATCTCTGACAAGAAGCTTTTGCATATAATTCCAGACAGGTTGCGGCTGCGCTGCGGACAAGGCGGAAAGCGCAGCTTCAGAACCAGAAGCTGTTTCAGTGGAAGCTGCCTCCTTTAGGGCAGTTCTGATAGCAGAAGCGCTGGGATAAAGGGAAGATAAATCAGTACTGTGGTAAGAACCTCCTTTTCGCTCTATGGTCACAGGTTGTATAGAACTGTCAAGCGCCAGAAGTGCTTTACAATATTCAATTCCCAGAATATTATTAGGCTGATTCAGAAAATCCTCATCTAAAAATAGAGATTGTTTTTGACAATATGTTTTGAGGGCAGCTTTTCTGGCAGAAGGAAAAGAAAGCCCCTGCCTTAGATTTTTTTTCAATTCCTGCTGATAAAATGCCGGTTCTTCTCTTAGAATGTCTGCTATGCATTTACAAGCATCCAGGCTGCCGGATTCGCTCCCAAAGGAAAGAAACTCTATGCAGTTTAAGGCATGAAAAGTTCCTACACCGCCTTTGGCGAAGTGTTCGGCGCTGCTGCAGGCATAAGAGCCTGGAAGCTCCAGAACAATATCAGCGCCGCCAAGGAGCGCCATGTTTGCCCGCTCATGTTTGGAAAACATGGCAGGAGTACCCCGTTGTACAAAATCTCCGCTCATAAGAACTACTGCGACATCTGCTTTAGTTAATTTCTTTGACTGCTCTATTTGATAAGCGTGTCCATTGTGGAACGGATTATATTCTGCTATGATTCCGACTGCTTTTTTCATGATGAGATTCCTTTCTTTTACCTGGTTCAGGGGAGAAACAAATGGTTCGTTTTCTGTGAGATATTATAACCGGATTGGGGAAGAAATGTAAAGTTAGAAAATACTAATAACAATAATAATAAAATATTTAATGTTTATCATTAAAAAATAATTGATAAAGATAAAAAAGAATGCTATACTATGTATTAAGAAAGTTGTATTAAGAAATGAAAGGAGCTTTTAGCCATGAAAGAAAAAAATTTAAAAAAATCTGCTTGTTTTATATCCATACTTCTTAATATTGGCTGTATTATTTTCGGCATCATGAGCGTATTGATGCTTGCAGGAATTATAATTTTCGTTTGCACCCAACTTTTTTCGCCGGAGATGTTCCAAGAAGCGTGGGAAACTGCTATTAAAGCAGGTCAAACTCTTAGCTTTGGACAATGCGTATTCTTTTTC
>CATWQE010000116.1 GCA_958352855.1 uncultured Bacillota bacterium | reverse complement strand
TATGCCGGATGGAAGAGAAAATACGCACACGGAAGTGGCAGACCTTTTAGAAATTTCCCAGTCTTATATATCCAGGCTGGAGAAACGAATTATGAAACGTCCGAAAAAAGAAATTGTGAGATATGAATAATCCGTTGACAAATGCAAAAATAAGGTATATTATAGTGATATCAAAATGATATCAAATTGATAAGGAGATGCAAAAGAGGAGGTCATGTTATGAACCAGGAAGAAAAAAACGAAGTGAAAAACAAGATTCAGGAAGAAAAAGTGTTGCAGGCAAAGTCAGGATTTGGTATGTTAGTCTTATCGCTTCTTTTGCTGGCAGTAGGTGTGGCAGGCTTTGGGTTTGGTATTTATCTGATAGAGAAAGGGGGAAACCTTTCAGGCGGTATACTTTTGTTCGCCGGAACTGTTCTTGTGATAGCCGGCGGTATTCTGTGCTGCGGTCTTAAAGTGCTGAATCCTAAGGAAGCTATTGTGCTGGCGCTGTTTGGTAATTATTACGGAACTTTGAAAAAAGAAGGATTTTTCTGGGTAAATCCTTTTGTAACTGCTATTAATCCTGTGTTTAAAATCAGCGCGGACGGCAAGGGAACAAACCGAAAAGTTTCTTTAAAGACCATGACACTGGATAACAAGAAACAAAAGGTGAATGACCAGATGGGAAATCCGGTGGAAATCGGCGCAGTTGCTATCTGGAGAGTGGTAAATCCTACCAAGGCGGTTATTAACGTGGAGAATTATAAGGAATATCTTTCTATACAGTGTGATTCTATTATCCGGAATACAGCCAGAAAATATCCTTATGATGTTACAGACGGTGGAGATGAAAAAACACTGAGAGGCAGCAGCCAGGAAATTGCGGATATTATGTGTACAGAGCTTCAGGAAAAGGTGAAAAATGCAGGCATTCAAATTCTGGAAGTCCGCATTACTCATCTGGCGTATGCACCGGAAATTGCATCTGCCATGCTGCAGAGACAGCAGGCGGCAGCCTTGATTGATGCAAGACAGAAAATTGTAGAGGGCGCTGTTGGTATGGTAGAAATGGCGCTGGAAAAATTAAGTGAGAACGAAATAGTAGAATTGGACGAAGAGAGAAAGGCCGCTATGGTCAGCAATCTGCTGGTAGTGCTCTGCGGAAACAAAGACGCACAGCCTATTGTAAACAGCGGCAGTCTCTATTAAAAATACAGTAAGGTGGTGACACATTCTGGAAAACGAAAGCAAGAATAAGGGAAAAGAAAAAGCAAAAAAGCAAGTACCGCTAAGACTGTCGGCTACCCTGTGGAATGAAATTGCCCAGTGGGCAGAGGACGATTTCCGTTCCATGAACGGACAGATTGAATATCTGCTGACAGAATGTGTGAAATATCGGAAAAAGCACAGGAAGAAGGAGGAAGAATAAATCAAAGAGAGTTGCTGCCACTGGGCAGCAGCTCTTTTTTAAAGGTTGAATTCTTTAAATAATTTTTGTTGATAAAGTTTGTCAGTGACTGATTTTAAAATGTCATCTATTCGTCCAAGATTGATAAGCTTCTGATTTAGTTGATTTACGCGGTTTTCACCTTGCGCAGCTCCGATTGCTTTTCCCTTTAACATTTGGGCTTCCAGCTCATCTTTCATTAATTCTTCTAATGCTTTACACATAGCATCACCTTCCTTCTCAAATAGTTTCTGATTTGCTTTTACAATAATATCCATTACAGATTCGTAAAGTGTATCTTTTTTGTGCTTTTTATATTCACGAAGCAGGTCTTGCACTTCTTCCATATTTTTTAAATGATTGGTTAGATTTCCAAGCCACAGGTTTTCTTTTTTAGATAGTTTTGAGGTTACAATAATCTGAATAGGGAGAGGCGCACCAATTATATAATAGATTCCTGATTCTATTTCTTTGCTCTGATAATTATGTGTTTTTTGCAGATGCCGGATTAATTTCCTGGGATAAGACTCACTTACAAAAGTAATTGTCAGATCGCAAAATTTTATAGTATCAGTGAACCTTGTATTTGATTTGTAAAAACAGGTATATCCATAAATTTTATAAAAATCATCAATGCTTAAATAATCACCAGGAGACTTATATTCAATAATATTATGTTTTCTGAATATTCTGCCTATATTTTTATTCAGTATCTGGTCAGAATCTTTTTTAATCAAAACATCTATTTGCATGGGCTTTGTTCCAAGTAAATACTCTGGAGTAAAGGTTAAATAATTTGCTTCTTCCCCAAACTCAATTTGGATTCCTGCAACAAAAGCCGGATGCCACTGTAGATTGTTTTTTGCATTTTGGCCAAGAGCAATGCTGTCTCTTTTTTCCTTTATCTGTTTTTCATTCATTTAGAACCTCCTTTATTTTGTTTTCAGAGATTCCGGTTTTTCGGAATCTCCAGCTTCTTACGGGAAAGGCTTGAATTTTCCGAAATAAGAATTGAAAATAGATTGGTTGAGCCAATAGATAATAAGAAAATAATGCTTTTTCTTTATTCTATCACAGGATTTATGAAAAAGAAAGGTTTTTTTCTTGATTTTGCATAGAGATTTGGAAAATAAAAATCTCCTATACAGTTCAAGAGTTGAAAACACAGAATTGTATGGGAGACTTTCAGATTTTATTTCATACACTGACAGATTTCTTCTTTGACCTGGAGTACAATGTGTGCCAGTTCCTCTATGCGCTCATCTGACATTCTGGCAATGGGAGCAGAGATAGAAAATGCATATTTGGGATGTCCTTTATAATCCGGTATGCTTACAGCAATACAGCGGACGCCCAGTTCATTTTCTTCATCATCTAAAGCATATCCTTTTGCACGAACCTCTTTTATTTTTGCCGAAAATTGGGTATAATCTACAATAGTATGAGGCGTTAATTTTTCAATAGGACTATCTGACCAGATTGCCTGTACCTGGGAGGCGGGCATGTCTGCCATTATGGCTTTGCCAACGCCGGAGCAGTAAAGGGGAATGCGGCTTCCAACCTTGGATACCATGCGAATGGAATTCTGATGAGATTCCTCTTTATAAATATATACAGCATCCAGCCCATCCAGTTGGACAAAATGTACTGTTTCTCCGGTTTCTTCAGAAAGCTTTTTCAGGCAGGGACGGACAGTATCCAGAATGTCAATGTGGCTTAAAAGTTTATTGGAAAGCCCAAGCAGCTTAAAGGAGAGGGAATATTTTCCGGTTTCGCTGTCCTGCTTCACATATTCCATATACATCAAAGAGCTTAGAAGCCGGTGAACCGTACTTTTATTTAAGTCCAGATGGCTGCATAGCTCGGCCAAAGTTACCGGTCCGGTTTCAGCCAGTTGTTCCATTACAAGAAACAGGCGGTCTGCAACCTGTATGGGATTTTTGTTTTCCATAATATTCTCCTTCTTTCACATTCATATAGGCATGATTGTAACACGTTCCCAGAAAGGTAGCAACAGAAAAAAATTCAATGAAATTTTTTTACTTTCTCTTGACATTTAAGATTGCAGTAGTATAATGCAAATAAAGGATATCATATTGCGAAATAACGTTTCATAATGTGAAACGAAGATAAAATAAAGGAGGACGTAGAAAATGAGTACAGTAGCAGAGAAAATTGCAGGATTTGGAGTAGTACCAGTTGTTGTTTTAGAGGATGTCAGGGATGCAGCGCCTCTGGCAAAGGCATTAGTAGAGGGGGGACTTCCATGTGCAGAAGTAACCTTCCGTACTGCAGCGGCTGAGGAATCCATTCGTGTAATGACTACAGAATATCCAGATATGTTCGTAGGTGCGGGTACCGTTCTTACCATTGAACAGGTTGACCGCGCGGTAGCAGCAGGAGCAAAATTCATTGTAAGCCCTGGATTTGATCCTGAAATCGTAGATTACTGTCTGGAAAAAGAAATACCGGTATTCCCAGGCTGTATTACACCATCCGAAGTTGCACAGGCTGTTAAGAGAGGATTAAAGGTAGTAAAATTCTTCCCTGCAGAGCAGTTTGGAGGCGTAGCTACCATTAAAGCTATGGCAGCGCCTTATGTTGGACTGAAATTCATGCCTACAGGCGGTGTAAGCGCTAAAAATCTGGAAAGCTATTTAAGCTGTGACAAAATCATTGCCTGCGGCGGAAGCTGGATGGTAAAAGGAGATTTAGTAAAAGCCGGAAAATTTGATGAAATCAAAACTCTGACAGAAGAAGCTGTAAAATTAGCTGCTTCTATCAGAAATAAATAAGAAAATACAAAGATTAAGAGGAGAAAGAACAATGGCAAAGAAAGTAATTACATTTGGTGAAATTATGTTAAGACTGGCTCCGGAAGGATACTATCGCTTTGTACAGGCTGATACCTTTGGAGCAACCTACGGTGGAGGAGAAGCAAACGTAGCAGTATCTTTAGCAAACTACGGTTTTGATGCAAAATTCGTTACAAAGCTTCCAAAGCATGAAATCGGACAGGCTGCAATTAACTCTCTGAGAAAATATGGCGTTGATACAACAGATATTGTTCGTGGCGGTGACAGAGTAGGTATCTACTTCCTGGAAAAAGGCGCTTCCCAGAGACCATCCAAGGTTATTTATGACCGCGCCGGTTCTTCTATTGCAACAGCTTCCAGAGAAGACTTTGACTGGAAAAACATTTTTGACGGTGCTGAGTGGTTCCATTTCACAGGTATTACACCAGCATTAAATGATGAAGTAGCTGCTATCTGTCTGGATGCTTGTAAAGCTGCAAAGGAAGCAGGGCTTACCATTTCCTGTGACTTAAACTACAGAAACAAACTGTGGTCCAAAGAAAAAGCCGGACAGGTTATGGGCGAAATCTGCAAATATGTTGACGTATGTATTGCAAACGAAGAAGATGCTGCAGACGTATTCGGAATCAAGGCTGCAAACACAGATGTTACAACTGGTACAGTAAACCATGAAGGCTACAAAGATGTTGCAAAACAGTTAGCTGACCGTTTTGGATTCCAGAAGGTTGCCATTACTCTTCGTGAATCCTTATCTGCAAATGACAACAACTGGTCTGCGATGTTATATGACGGAAATGATTACTACTTCAGCAAAAAATACAAAATGCACATTGTTGACCGCGTAGGCGGCGGCGACTCCTTTGGCGGCGGATTAATTTGCGCATGCTTAAATGGCTATGATGCTCAGGCTACCATTGAATTTGCAGTAGCTGCATCCTGCCTGAAACATTCTATTGAAGGTGACTTTAACATGGTTTCCATGGATGAGGTTTCCAAACTGGCAGGCGGAGACGGTTCAGGCCGCGTGCAGAGATAATTCTTGTAAATGACCCTTATTGCCATTAGGGAACATTTTCATACATGGGACCCTTGCAGGGTCCCGCATTCCTTCCAAATTAGAAATAGAAGAAAATAGTGTTGCAATACCCCCTGGATTCATAGGATAGTATAAAACCAGAAATCCAGGGGGATTTTTTATGCGTGTCTGTGAGCTTCGGCAAAAGGAAGTGGTGAATATTTGTTCCTGCAGGACTTTGGGATGTCCTCTGGACATAGAATTTAATTGTAAAACAGGGTGTGTGGAAGCCCTGATTGTTCCGGTTCCGGGAAAAGTGTGCGGCTTGTTTGGCCCGGCAGCAGAATATGTGATTCCCTTTTCCTGTATTCGCCAAATTGGGGAGGACATTATTCTGGTGGAAATCCAGGAGGACCGGTGTATAAAAAAAGAATAAGAACAACTTGTGAATACATGCATACAAGTTGTACAATAAAGGAACAAGGAGGATAATATGAATCAGGAAAACGGAAAAACAAAGTATTATATCCTCGTGGAAGAAATCAAGGATTCTATTTTAAGCGGAAGAGTAAAAGCAGGAGAAAAACTGCCTTCGGAAAATGAGCTTTCTGCAAAATATCAGATTAGCAGACATACGGTTCGCAAAGCCTTATCCATTCTGGCGCAGGAAGGCTACATTGTAGCAGAGCATGGAAGAGGAACCTTTTGTTCAGAACGCATGTGCCATTTAAAGCAGTCCAAAAATATTGCAGTGATTACCACCTATATCTCAGATTATATTTTTCCCAGGCTCATACAGGGAATGGATAAGGTGCTCACAGCCAACGGATATAGTATTATTTTGAAAAATACAGCCAACAGCCGGAGTATGGAGGCGAAAGTGTTAGAGGATATTCTGACGAAGGATATTGATGGTCTGATTATTGAACCAAGCAAAAGTCAGATTTTGTGCAGACATACAAATCTGTACAGGCTTTTGGATGAGTATCAGATTCCCTACGTGTTTATCCAGGGGGTGTATTCCCAGATGCAGGAAAAACCCCATATTCTCATGGATGACTGCCAGGGCAGTTATCTGGTAACA
>CATWQE010000115.1 GCA_958352855.1 uncultured Bacillota bacterium | reverse complement strand
CCAGACTGAAAACCGAGCTGGAGGGACTTGCAGAGTGTATCCTGGAAGGAAAAGACCCTGCCGAAGATGCTGCCCTTGAGAAACATGCAGAATGGGTAAAAGCCTTCCTGCCAAAATATGAAAACATTACCAGAGAAAATGTCATGGAAATCCTCCAGGAAGAGGTAGGACAGGTATTTGTTCATGTTCTGGAAGATGCGGGAGTATATAAATGTACAGAAGAAGGCAGAAAAGCATTTAAGAGATTTCTGGCTACACTGTAAAGAAGATTGCGAAAAAGATAGGCGTCCTGCCTGTCTTTTTTGCATTTGTTATGGTATAATATGAACTACACAAAAAACAGAAGAGTGGTGAAGACATGAAGAAACGTGTAGAGGATTCTTTGACAGAACAGACTTATCTTATGAGACCTAAGTATCTGAACGGATATGGAAATCTGTTTGGCGGACAGCTCATGAGTTGGATAGATGAGGTTGCCAGTATTGTGGCAATGCGGCACAGTGAACAGGATATTACAACAGCAGCCATTGATAATCTGAATTTTAAGCAGGGGGCTACTGTGGATGATGTGATTGTTCTAAGAGGCAGGATTACCTATGTGGGACGTACTTCCATGGAGGTGCGGGTAGATACCTATGTGGAGGATCGCCATGGTATGAGGAAAATGATTAATCGCGCTTATGTGGTTATGGTTGCTGTAAATGAAAACCATGTGCCTGTTTCTGTTCCCGGATTGGTGGTAGAGACAGAATCGGAAAAGGCAGAGTGGGAAGGCGGCGAAAAGCGGTATTTGCTGCGTAAGCAGAGAAGAAAAGAGGGATATTAAATGAATCCAGTGTATGAAAAATTGGAGCGCTGTTACAAAAGTGTGAGAAAGCGTACAGATTTTGTACCCAGGGTGGCGCTGATTCTGGGCTCCGGTCTGGGAGATTATGCAGAGGAAATCCAGATAGAGAAGATTCTTCCTTATGAAGAGATAGAAGGATTTCCGGTGTCCACAGTGCCAGGGCATAAAGGAAGGTTTGTTTTTGGTTATGTGGGAAGGGTGCCTGTGGTGATTATGCAGGGAAGAGTGCATTATTATGAAGGCTATGCCATGACCGATGTGGTGCTGCCTGTGCGGCTGATGAAGCTTCTGGGAGCTGAAATCCTGTTTCTTACCAATGCAGCCGGAGGCGTAAACTTTAACTTCCACCCAGGTGATTTTATGATGATTACAGATCAGATTTCTTCTTTTGTGCCATCTCCTCTCATTGGAGCCAATGTGGAAGAACTGGGGGAACGGTTCAGTGATATGAGCCAGATTTATGACAAGGAATTGCAGACTTTGCTGGAAAAAACAGCAGAAGATTTGGGGATTTCTCTTCAAAAAGGTGTTTATATCCAGCTTACAGGACCAAACTATGAATCTCCGGCAGAGGTGCGGATGTGCAGAAGCCTGGGAGGAGATGCAGTTGGCATGAGTACAGCCTGTGAGGCAGTGGCAGCCAATCACTGCGGCATGAAAATCTGTGGAATTTCCTGTATCACCAACCTTGCCTGCGGTATGAGTGATACACCTTTAAATCACAGGGAAGTACAGGAAATTGCAGACAAAAAAGCGCCGGAGTTTAAGCGGCTTCTTACGGAAGCAATCTTGCGTATGCAGGAAAAATGAAAGCATAAAGGAGAACAACATGAGGGAAAAAATCCTGCTCATTGATGGACACAGTATATTAAACAGAGCATTTTATGGTCTTCCGGATTTAACCAATTCGGAAGGACTTCACACCAATGCTATTTATGGGTTTTTAAATATTTTATTTAAGATGCTGGAGGAGGAAAAGCCGGATTATCTTACAGTAGCCTTTGACCTTCCTGCGCCAACCTTCCGCCATGAAATGTATGATGCCTATAAGGGCACCAGAAAGCCCATGCCTTCGGAGCTTCGGGAACAGGTTCCGGTTATGAAGGATGTGTTAAAAGCCATGGGAGTTGCCATTCTTACCAGGGAAGGTTACGAAGCAGATGATTTGCTTGGAACAGTGGCAAAGAGAAGCGAGGCAAGGGGCATGGATGTCACAGTTCTGTCCGGAGACAGGGATTTGCTTCAACTGGCAACAGACCACATCTGCATCCGGATTCCCAAGACAAAAGGGGGAAAAACAACCATAGAAGATTATTTTGCAAAAGACGTACAGGAGAAATATCAGCTAAGTCCTTTGCAGATTATAGAGTTAAAGGCTTTGATGGGAGATACTGCGGATAATATTCCGGGACTTCCGGGGGTGGGAGAGAAAACCGCCACAAAGCTTTTGCTGGAATATGAAAATGTAGAGAATGCCTATGCCCATGTGGAAGAGATTAAGCCCAATAAGGCGAAAAATGCCTTTTTAGAGCATTATGATCTGGCAGTTTTAAGCAAGAAATTAGCCACGATTCATATTGACAGTCCAGTTGATTATGACTGGGAACAGGCCAGAATTCATGATTTATTTACAGAGGAAGCCTATGAGTTTTTTAAGGAATTAGAGTTTAAAAATTTCCTTTCCAGGTTTGAACATGGAGGGGCAGAACAGAAAATTGCCATAAACGTTACTGCTGTTACAGACTGGACAGAGGCAGAAAAACTTATGGAAGAGGCGTCTCAAAAGCCGGAGCTTGGACTGGAGCTTTTAGAGGAAAAAGGCAGAGTTCTGGGGCTTGGCCTTGCATGGAATGCTGGGGAAGAGACTGCTACCTTTGCAGTTTTGCCTCAGGGATTTATTACAGAGGGATATCTGCTGGAGAAGGCCGGGGAATTGTGCCAGAAAGCGGGGGAGATTTCCTCTTTAAATATAAAGAGCATGTTAAAACACATGGATTTGCAGCGCCACACTGCCATGTTTGACGCAGGGCTGGCAGCGTATTTGCTGAATCCCCTGAAATCTGAATATACTTATGATGATATTGCAAAAGAATATCTGGGAGAAATGCTTCCTGCGAAAGAAGACTTGTTGGGAAAATTATCCTATGAGAAGGCTGCAGCAGAGCAGGAGGAGGCTCTGGCAAAGAGCATCTGTTATATGGCTTATGCGGCTTTGAAATCCAGAGAGCCTTTGTTAAAAGCGCTGGAAGAAACAGGCATGAAAACCTTGTTTACGGATATGGAAATGCCGCTGTTGTTTACCTTATCGGACATGGAAAAAGAAGGAATCCTGGTCAATGCAGAGGAACTAAAGGAATATGGACAGCAGCTTCAGGTGCGTATTGAGGAGCTGGAAAAACTTATCTGGGAACAGGCAGGAGAGGAGTTTAATATTAATTCGCCTAAGCAATTAGGGGTGATTTTGTTTGAAAAGCTTCAGATGCCCGGGGGAAAGAAAACGAAAACCGGATATTCCACAGCAGCAGATGTGTTGGATAAGCTGGCGCCGGAGCATAAAATTGTAGCAGATATTCTGGAGTATCGCCAGTTGACCAAGCTGAAATCCACCTATGCGGATGGTTTATCCAATTATATTGATGCAGGGGGAAGGATTCATTCTACCTTTAATCAGACCATTACCGCCACAGGAAGGATCAGCAGCACAGAGCCAAATTTGCAGAATATCCCTATCCGGACTGAGCTTGGGCGGCTTTTACGGAAGGTTTTTATCCCAAAAGAGGGCTTTGTTTTTCTGGATGCTGACTATTCTCAGATTGAACTTCGTGTGCTGGCCCATATGTCCGGGGATGAAAAGCTGATTCAGGCTTATCGGGAAGCCCAGGATATTCACAGAATGACAGCCTCTCAGGTGTTTCATATTCCCTTTGAAGAGGTAACGCCTCTGCAAAGGAGAAATGCCAAGGCAGTGAACTTTGGTATTGTGTATGGTATCAGCTCTTTTGGTCTGAGCCAGGATTTAAGTATTACCAGAAAAGAGGCTGCCCAGTATATTGAAAATTATTTTGAGACTTATCCGAAAATCAAAGGATTTCTGGATGGACTGGTAGAACACGCCAAGGAAGAAGGCTATGTAACCACCATGTTTGGCCGCCGACGTCCGGTGCCGGAATTGAAATCCAGCAATTTTATGCAGCGTTCCTTTGGGGAGCGGGTTGCCATGAATTCCCCTATTCAGGGAACCGCGGCAGATATTATTAAGATTGCCATGATTCGGGTACACAGGAGATTAAAGGAAGAAAACCTAAAATCCAGACTTATTTTGCAGGTGCATGATGAACTGCTCATTGAAACAGCCAAAGAGGAAATCCAGGAGGTTTCAAAAATCCTGGAGGAAGAGATGAAAGGGGCGGCAGCCTTATCTGTATCCCTGGAGATTGATATGCATACCGGTGATAACTGGTATGAGGCAAAATAGCGTATACAAAGGAGGCAGGGCTTATGAGAATTATAGGAGTAACCGGCGGTGTAGGGTCCGGAAAAAGCGCGGTGTTGAATTATCTGGAAGAGCATTTTGATTCCAGAGTGGTGAAGGCAGATGAAGTAGGCCACTTGCTTATGATGCCTGGAAGAGAGTGCTATGAACCAATTATAGAGCTGTTTGGGGAGTGGATTGTAAAAGAAGATACCTCACTGGACAGACAGGCCATTGCCTCTATTGTTTTTCAGCAGCCGGATATGCTGAAAAAGCTGGATGACATTGTGCATCCGGCTGTATACCGGTATATTGTAAAAGAGATAGAGCGTTCCAGAAAGGAAGAAACGGAATTCTTTTTTATAGAAGCAGCATTGCTTCTGGAAGAAAAATATGATGAAATTTGTGATGAGGTGTGGTATATTTATTGCGAAAAAGAAGTCCGGAAGGAACGTCTTAGACATGACAGGGGATATTCCGATGAAAAAATTGAGAGCCTGATGAAAAATCAGCTCTCTGAGGAGGAATTTGAATCCCGCTGTGACTTCCAGATTTACAATAGTGAGGATGTAGCTTATACCCATCTTCAAATTGAGCGAAGGATGAGAATGTATTATGAATTTATGTAGTATTGCCAGCGGAAGCAGCGGCAACTGTATTTACGTGGGAAGTGATACCACCAGCCTTCTGGTGGATGTGGGAATCAGCGGGAAGCGCATAGAAGAAGGGCTTCAAAGCATTGACCGCACCACAGGGGAATGTGACGGGATTCTGATTACCCATGAGCATTCAGACCATATCAAAGGCCTTGGGGTGATTTCCAGAAAACATAAAATCCCCATTTACTGTACCAGAGGAACCATGGAGGCCATGGAACATATGAGTACCCTTGGGAAGATGCCGGAAGGATTATTCAGACCTATTGAAGCAGACCAGACCTATACCATCGGGGACCTACAGGTACAGCCCTTTGCCATTTCCCATGATGCGGCAGAGCCGGTGGGATATCGGATTAATCAGGGAAATAAGTCAGCAGGAATTGCCACAGACCTGGGATATTATGATGAGTACATAGTCCAGAAGCTGTCTGGTCTGGATGTGCTGCTTTTGGAGGCAAATCATGATGTGAATATGCTTCAGGTTGGAAGCTATCCGTACTATCTGAAGCAGAGAATTTTGGGCAAGCGGGGACACCTGTCCAATGAGACTGCAGGGCGGCTTTTGTGCAGACTGCTTCATGACCAGATGAAAGCTGTGTTTTTAGGGCATTTAAGCAGGGAGAACAATTATGAGGCTCTGGCATATGAAACGGTATGTTCAGAAGTGACCATGGGAGAAAATCCATGGAATTCCAGAGATTTTAAAATCACTGTTGCACACAGAGACCAGATTTCTGAAATGGTGACAGTTTAAGAAAAACAGAAAAGGAGCAAAATCATGAAGAAAACCATTATCACAGTTGTAGGAGAAGACACCGTAGGAATTATTGCAAGGGTATGTACCTATCTGGCAGAAAACAACATTAACATTTTAAATATTTCCCAGACTATTGTAGATGGGTATTTTAATATGATGATGATTACAGATACCAGTATGGCTGCGAAAAAGCTCAGTGTGATTGTAGAGGAACTGGATGCTGTGGGAAAAGAAATCGGCGTAGTGATTCGTGTGCAACTGGAAGATATTTTTACAAAAATGCACCGTATTTAAGGCAGCAGTGGAAAGGACAGGATGAAAACTATGATTAATATGTATGAGGTCAATGAGACCAATAAAATGATTGAGCAGGAAAACCTGGATGTGCGTACCATTACCCTTGGTATCAGCTTATTAGACTGCATTGATTCTGATTTACAGCAGGTAAATCGAAAGGTTTACGAAAAAATCACCCGTCTTGCCAGAAATCTGGTGGAAACAGGAGAAGATATTTCCAAAGAATTCGGGATTCCTGTGGTAAATAAGCGTATTTCTGTGACACCCATTGCCTTAATCGGAGGAGCTGCCTGCAAAACGTCAGAGGATTTTGTGACTCTGGCGCAGACCCTGGACAAAGCGGCAAAGGAAGTAGGTG
>CATWQE010000114.1 GCA_958352855.1 uncultured Bacillota bacterium | reverse complement strand
AAGCCAGTTCATAGTTATCACTTTTCAACATGCTCTTCACATCATCCGGAATCATGGAATCTGGAATCATGGGGCCAAATAAGGAATCCATGCCAAGAGTCCATTTTACTCCTTTTACCTGGTCAATTTCATCCAGCATCTTACCCTTTGTTTTCGCGTCCATATCGCTGTCCATGAGAACCATATGGATATTGCTCATCTCAAAATCTTCTGCCAGCTTTTCATTTGCAATGTTTCCCGGAAGGGTATCTGGCAAAGACTGGGCAATGTTATAATAAATCTTGGTATGGTTGTTTCCGTAAACAGCCGGGAAAAGCAGCACCAGAAACAGGAGAATCCATAATCTATAATGTTTTGTAATAAAAGCAGATGGTTTATCTACTTTGCTGATTAAAGGCTTATGCTGAGTTTTCTCAATGGCTTTATCAAAAATCAGAATCAGGGAGGGCAGCAGGGTAACGCAGCATAAAACCCCAATGACTACGCCTTTTGCCATAACGATTCCCAAATCTTTACCAAGAGCAAAGGTCATAAAGCAAAGAGCCACAAATCCGGCTACCGTAGTAACTGAGCTTCCCACAACGGATTTAAAGGTATTGGCAATGGCATGCCCCATGGCACGTTCCTTTTCTCCCGGAAATCTCCTTTTATTCTCCTCATAACTGTTTAAAAGGAAAATAGAATAATCCATGGTAACTCCCAGTTGCAGCACTGCTGTCAGTGCCTGGGTAATATACGAAATCTGCCCCAGAAAAACATTGCTGCCCAGGTTGTATAAGATTGCTGCCCCGATACTAATCAGGAAAAATACGGGAACTAAAAATGAGGTTCCTGTCAGTTCCAGTACCAGGAAAGACAAGATGGTTGCAATCACAACGTAAATAGGAAGTTCCTTCAGGGAAATATTTTTAATATCCGTTACAATCCCTGTCATACCACTGATGAAACACTGTTTTCCTACCACTTTACGCATCTGGGTCACTGCATCCATAGAATTGTCTGAGGATGTGGTGTCATCAAAGAGTGCAAGCATCATAGTTGCATCTCCATTAAAAAAAGCAGTTCTCAAATCTTCTGGTATCATGTCTACCGGCAGAGAAATATCTGTCACATCGTCATACCAGAGTACGTCTTTTACATGTGGAATTTCGCTGATTTTTTCTTCCAGCTTTTGTACATCTTTCAGTTCCATGTCTTCCACCACAACCATGGAAAAGGCGCCCATTCCATACTCATCTACCAAAATATCCTGTCCTTCCACAGTTTCCAGGCTTTTGGGCAGATAGCTTAGAAGGTCATAGTTGATTTTTGTTGCTGCCATTCCAAGAACTGATGGAATAAACAACAAAATGCAGAGCGTAAGAATGATAACTCTGTGTTTTGCAATCCATTTTCCTGTCTTGACCATTCTTGTATCATCTCCTAATTACAAATTTTTTTCTTCAATGGACAATTATACGCAAAACTGACCATTCGTCAATACAGAAAATGAATTTTAGTCATTTTTAAAGCAAAAGCTATTTTCTTTCTACAAATACTGGCTAAATTGCCAGTATCTCTTTAAGCAAGTTTTCTTTCCCTTACTCATACACTGAAACAAAAGCTTTCAGGAGAACGTTATGCCTTCTATTGGTGAAATGATTCTGTCCGAATCTTACGCGGACATTATTCTGCCTTCCTATACCGGATTTCTGACGGACTATAAGGAACGAGGCGCCCAGATTTTTAATAATTATTATGGAATGGTACACTATCCTCTTGAAGAAGAACTGTTTCAAAACTATTATGAATATGGCTTTTTCTACAACACCATTCCCAAACTGTTTACCCTTCTGGATTTGGAAAGTCTGGAAGCCTCCGGTATTCTGGCTGTGCAGAATCAGCCGGTGCTTGGACTAAAAGGTCGGGACGTCCTGATTGGGTTTATTGATACGGGTATTGATTACACCCATCCTGCCTTTCGCCGCCCGGACGGGTCAAGCCGCATCGTAGGGCTCTGGGACCAGACTCTCCAGACCGGACAGCCTCCTTTTGACCTGAACTATGGAACCTCCTACTCCCAGGAGGAATTAAACCAGGCCCTTGGCATGGAAGATCCTTTTTCTCTGGTGCCAAGCCGGGATGAAAATGGACATGGTACCTTTCTGGCTGGTGTGGCAGCAGGAAGCTCCCTTCCCCGGCAGTCTTTTAGCGGCGCTGCGCCTGAGGCGCTTATTGCCATGGTAAAGCTAAAACCTGCCAAAGAATATTTAAAAGAAATTTTCTATGTCACAGGCTCTGCGCCTGCCTATCAGTCCACAGATATTATGCTTGGTATCCGTTACCTGATTCTTCTGGCAGATGCTCTGAAAAAACCCCTTGTTATCTGTATTGGTCTGGGTTCTAATCAGGGTTCTCACTCCGGAAGCTCTCCTCTGGATTCCATGCTCTCTGTCACAGACCAGTATCGGGGCATCCATGCAGTCACTGCTGCTGGAAATGAAGCTGGAAAAGCTCATCATTTCTATGGAACTGCCACAAATTCAGATGCCTATGAAGCAGTGGAAATCCTGGTAGAGCCAGGCACCGCAGGTTTTTGCGCGGAGCTATGGGGGCAGCCCCCGGAGGTTTATGCAGTCGGCTTTGAATCTCCCCTTGGGGAAGTGATTCAAAAGCTGCCTCCCAGAATCAGCTTCAGCGAAAATATTTCTTTTATTTTAGAAAATACCAGAATTTTTGTTACTTCTGAAATTGTGCAGACGGTTTCCGGACAGCAGCTTATTTTTATCCGTTTTTCAGACCCCACACCAGGCTCCTGGAAAATCCGGGTTTATACAGACAGCTTCAATAACGGTAATTATCATATCTGGCTTCCGATTACCGGGTTTTCCGACCCGGATGTGCGGTTTTTACGCCCTAATCCTGACACAACCCTTACGGTTCCCTCTGCTTCTGTCTCCACCATGACTACTGCCGCTTATAATGCCTATGATAACAGCCTGTTTCTAAACTCCAGTCGGGGTTTTACCCGCACCGGACAAATCAAGCCTGACTTTGCCGCCCCAGGGGTAAATGTTTTTGGTCCAAATCTAAGAAGTGGCTTTACCACTGCCACAGGAACCTCTGTTGCCGCTGCCATTACGGCAGGCGCCTGCGCTCAGATGGTGGAATGGGGCATGCGGCGCACCCCTCCCAGGATTTTTAACAACAGCGAATTAAAGGCTCTGTTCATCCGGGGCGCAGACCGCTCCAGGCAGGCGTTATACCCCAATCGGGAATGGGGGTACGGGACCCTGAATGTCTATCAGGTATTTTCCTCTCTGAACGCGCCCTAAAGAAAATTTTTATTTTTCTGTCACCCTTTTTCTGCTTCCACATACTATGAAAGTGTAATCAAAATTTTTTGGAGGATTTATTCATGAGTGATTTAGCTGCTACAAATTGTGGTTGCGGATGTGAAGACAACTGCGGAGGATTAGGCAACAACAGAGGCGGTATGGACTGTAGCTGCATTATCCTGATTCTTCTCCTGTTAAGCTGCTGCGGAAATAACAATGGATGCTTTGGCGGAAATGATGGATGTTTTGGAGATAACAGTTGTCTCCTTCTGTTTATCCTGCTGTTCTGCTGCGGAAACGGACGCGGTTTCTGCTAAAATCTGCAAAGAAAAGGGGATGCCTTCTGGCATCCCTGAATGAGAATATGTAGAATTGCTTCCTTCTTTCGTGTCCTCTCAACTGCAGAAGACCTTTGAAATATTTTATAGCTTTATTATGGCAAAGTATTCTGATTTTGTCAATAAAAATCGTCAGAATTTATCAATTATTCATCTTGTTTTTTCGACTTTTCTTATCTTTTGCTGTCTAATTTACTCCAAATTCCTGTTTTTTCAAAGTTTTCCACCGCAGTTTTTGCCTGTTCTACCAGTTCTGTATCATATCCTATCATTTCCAGCAGCCGGATGGCATTTCGTGTGGTAACTCTTCCTTTTTTCAACAGATAATTAAAGGTCACATCCTCTTTTCCCACTTCTTCTTCAAAATGATAGTTCTCATACAAGGCTTCCAGAATATAAGAAAGCTCAATATCATGGGTAGCTGCAAAGGACAGCACATTGGGTTTTCTAAGACTTCCCAAAATCCTGGAAGAGGCTGCAATCCGCTCAATGGTATTGGTTCCCCGAAGTACCTCATCAATAATACAAAGCAGATTTCCCGGCTTTTCGGCTTCCTCCAGAATCCGTTTTAAGGACCGGATTTCCACAATATAATAGCTTTCCCCGCCTTCCAAATCATCCCGCAAAGCCATGGAGGTCATAATCTTCAAGTAAGGCGCTGTATAAGAAGTTGCTGTACAGGTATAAATCGTCTGAGCCAGAATCCCGTTTACTGCAATATTTTTTAAAAACGTGGATTTCCCGGAGGCGTTGGAGCCTGTCACCAAAACTCCTCCCTGCGCCTGAATACTGTTCGCCACCGGATTGCGGATAAGGGGATGATAGAGATTTTCAACCTCCATATAAGCATTCTTTCGTTCCTCAAACCCGGGAATACAATAATAGGGCAGAGCTTTTCGCACAGAGGCAATGGAAATCATACTGTCCAGATATCCCAACAAATATAACAATCCCTGAATGTCCTCCTGGTGTTCCTTCATGACTTTCATCAAGTCCCGGAATTTAATCAGGTCCACATGGGTCAGCATCCGCACATAGTCCATCACCATGCCTTCCACACCGCCTCCTGCACTGCTGCGGTCAATGACCAAAGAAGCGCCTCTTTGAAAGCCGGACAGCTTCTTTGCATAAGCCTCTCCCTGTTCCACATAAGAGGAAAGCTCTGGAATATTCAGCTTTTTCAAACCTTTCTGAGCCTGCAAAAGCTGGATTACACAGCGAAAACAGACCAGATAGCTCTCAATCTCCTGCTTCACGCCCATATAGGTGGCAATATTAAACACAGAGACAGCCAGAAACACATAGACACCTGGATTGGGACTTATCATAAAGCACAGCAGAGACAGGAAAAATGCCAGAAACTGCAAGGTCTGAACCAGACCGCTTTGAATGTTCACCTCTTTTGCCACATGAACAGCCTCAAACACACTGACATTCCCAGGTTTGCGGATTCCCGATAAAAGCATCTGGAGACTTATCCGATCTTTTTCATGACTGGTAAAAAACTCCATAAGCCTCTGCCTGTTTTCCAGTTCCTGCTTCTCAAAAACCGGCTTTCGCAAAAGGTCATAGAGCACCTCATTTCCCACCGCAGAAGCGCTCTGGTTTATCTGCACATAAATACGCTCCATCTCCAGGTCATTCCAGGTAATATCATCAATATAAAAGCCTTCTTTTTCCCTTTGATAAAAAAGCTGAGAAATATGGTCTAACTCCTCATAGGTATATTCCTTTTGCAGGACAGTACCAAAGGATTCCTGAAACCGTTTTCTGGCTAATTTCTGTCTGGTTTTATTTTCCCCTGTGACCCACAGGGAAAATCCCGCCACTGCCACAGCAAGAATCAAAAGGCTTATAATCACATCGTTCATAAAAGCTCCTTAAAAATATCCCTCAATCAGTTCCAAAGTAGTCTGGATATCTTCCTCCGTATGTGCATCAGACAGGAACATGGCTTCAAACTGAGAAGGCGCCAAATGCACACCATGCTGTAACATGTACTGGAAATAATCGGAAAACGCCCTGGTATCAGAGGTCTTTGCAGAAGTATAATTCACTACCTGCTCTTTGGTAAAGAACACACATCCAAGGGAGGATACAGAGTTTACCTGGAATTCTATATCTTTTTCCAGGAAAAACCGGCGGATTCCATCATAGAGCATCTGACCTTTCTGATACAGACGGGTATAGATTTCCTGGTCTTCCCATAAAATCTTTAACTGTTCCAGCCCGGCTGCCATGGCAATGGGATTTCCGCTTAAAGTTCCCGCCTGATAAACCGGACCTTGAGGAGCAACCATTTCCATAATCTCCCGTCTTCCGCCATAAGCGCCCACAGGCATACCCGCGCCAATGATTTTTCCATAAGTAACCAAATCCGGCGTAATCTCATAAAATCCGGCAGCTCCTGAAAAGCTGAGGCGGAAACCGGTAATGACCTCATCAAAAATCAACAGCGCGCCATGCTTTGTACATAAATCCCGCAGTCCCTGCAAGAATCCTTCTGCCGGAGGCACCACACCCATGTTGGCGCCAACAGGCTCTACAATCACTGCTGCCACCTGGTCTTTGCTTTCCTCAAAAAGCTGTTTTACGCTGTTTAAATCATTGTACACAGCAATCATGGTGTCTTCTGTACAGCCTTTCGGTACGCCGGCGCTGTCTGGTACTCCACTGGTCATGACGCCGCTTCCGGCGCTTACCAGCATGGCGTCTGTATGTCCATGATAGCAGCCTGCAAATTTAATAATTTTCGCTTTTCCTGTAAAACCTCTTGCCACACGAATGGCGCTCATAACAGCTTCTGTGCCGGAATTGACCATACGAATCATCTCTACATGAGGAATGCGCTCGCAG
>CATWQE010000113.1 GCA_958352855.1 uncultured Bacillota bacterium | reverse complement strand
TCTTCGGAGGCTTATCCGTGAAAGATTATATCGAGGAGCGGGCAGTGGAAATTGCGAATTATATTATTGAGACAAAGGCAACGGTGCGTCAGGCGGCGAAGAAATTCGGAATCAGTAAGAGCACTGTACATATGGAAGTAACAATATAGAACGGTTCGTTTGGGTAATAGAATAAAAAATTTTTATATGGAGCAGTCAGCCGAAAGGCTGGCTGTTTTTCTTTTCTAGCGACAGAAAATGATTGACAATGCTATAAGACTGTGGTAGTCTGAAAACAAGAACAGACTACTGTAGTCTTATAGGAGGCGAAACAAGTGACAGAGGAAAATATCAAACTTTTTGATTCGGAATTAAAGGTAATGGATGTTCTGTGGAAGGATGGTGACGTGCCAGCGAAATATGTTGCAGATACTTTAAACAGAGAAGTCGGCTGGAATAAAAACACAACGTATACGTTGATTAAGCGGTGTATCAATAAAGGGGCGATTGAACGAACGGAACCGGGATTTATGTGCCATGCGCTTATAGCAAAAGAACAGGTACAGGATCTGGAAACAGATGAACTTATTGATAAGATATATGATGGATCTGTTGACAAGTTGTTTGCAGCGCTTCTTGGCAGAAAAAAACTTTCCATGGAGCAGATTAACAACCTGAAGCAGATCGTCAGTGAATTGGAATGAGGTGATGCATATGAGCCTGCTGCAAATGAGTTTTCTGGGAACGGTTATTATTTTACTTATTGTGGTGTTAAGGGCTGTGCTTATCAGCAGATTACCGAAGAAAACATTTTTGATTTTATGGTGGATTGCGTTGATACGGTTATTAGTTCCATTTTCAATAAAATCAGTCACAAGTATTTATTCTCTGTTTCAGAGCATTTATTCTGCTATAAATCCGGTAAGACAGATGGAAACGACAACATTTTTACCCATTCATGGGAATATGCCTGAGACAGCAAATGAATTATCAGAGGTTATGCTACAGAGAACAGAAACAATTTCGATTTTGAGCGTAATATGGCTGGCAGGTCTGTTACTTTGTTTTGGATTTTTTGCGGTTTCCTATATAAAATGTTATCGGGAATTTCGATTTTCGCTGCCTGTTGAAAATGATATTTTGGAGGCTTGGAAGGAAAAACATCCACTAAAAAGGAGTTTATCCATTCGGCAGATAGAAACTATAGCGGCACCACTTTCTTATGGTGTGATTCGCCCGGTTATTTTAATGCCGAAAAATACAGAATGGAAAAATATTTATCAGCTTCGTTATGTGTTGGAACATGAATATGTGCATATCAGACGGCTTGATATGCTTACAAAGTTGATAATGATTGCTGCAGTATGCATTCATTGGTTTAATCCTCTTGTGTGGGTAATGTATATTCTTTTTAACAGAGATTTGGAATTATCCTGTGACGAAACCGTAGTCCGTAGATTTGGAATGGATATAAAGTCGGTATATGCAACTGCTTTAATATCTATGGAAGAAAAAAAGAGCGGACTGACACCATTATGTAACAGTTTCAGTAAAAATGCGATTGAAGAAAGGATAAGGGCAATTATGAAGATAAAGAAGACATCTAAGTTTGCAGTAATTATAAGTGTAGTATTGGTAATTTGCGTGACAGGTGGATTTGCAACTTCCGCATCATCCTTGGAGAAAAATACAGAGACAGCGCAAGAAAACGGTGAAACAACAGTTGCTTTAAACGAAGTGAATATCCGGGAAGATGAATCACTTTCAAGTTCGGATGTGGAATGGTGGACAGCAGAAGAGTATGCGAAATGGCTGGACGAGGAAAAAGAAGTTCTGCAGTCTATGATTGGTGAAAAAGCTTATACAGGCGGCGACGGATGGTTTGTATGGACACAGGAAAAGGTAGATGAGACGATTGCACTTTATGAGGATAATCTTCAAAAAATAAAAGATGGGATGAAGTTGTCGAAATCATCTGACGATGCAGTGGGAATTACAATGGCATATTCTCCGGAAAATATAGAATATGCGAAGCAGGAAGCAGAAACGGTCACCGAAAATAAAGACAGTAATGAAAATGTATTCAGCGAAGAACAGCTTTCTGAATATGCAAAAGCGGGAATAACTTACCAGAAAGAAACAGGATTTCTGATGTATGATGGAAAGACCATTGGATATTTCCGGGATGAGTTTAAGCCGGGTACTTATACAATAAGTTCCAAACGTGGAGGTACGCTTCGAGTTGAAGTGCAAAGGGAAAACTATGGCACCATCACAGACGTAAAGGCAGAACCGTTATCAGATGATTTTTGGTCAGAACCGGCAGTATTGGTTGAAAGTTCCGGCGGAGAAGCTGTAACTGCAGATGAAATGAAAGGATCTGTTTTTGAAGAAGGAGGAAGTGAGAACATAGCGGCTGATGACATGGGCGAATATAGCAGTGAAGAGGGAAAAGGTCTTAATATTGCTGTTCCACAGGAGTATGCTGATTATGGAGTATCCTGTGATGCTCAAGGAAACTGGGTTTATAATGGTAAGATTATAGCAGATTTATATGATGAGGGAAGGGGAATCTTTTCTAACAGCAACGGCACTATGTACATTGAAGTAACGAGAGACAAAAGTGGAAAGATTAGCAGCTTTCAAAAAGTAAGCAAAAATAGAATGCAGGAATTATTTACTGAATTTAATCCGGAAGCGGAAACATTTGATGGATATACTTCAGAGGCGAAACATTAAGTTAGTATTAAATGAAACGAGGACGATTAGGTGGGAAAAATATTGCTGGTATCATTCGAGGGAGATGAGGAAGAGTTGGTAAATTCTGTTATTTCCGTGTTAGATTCCGGCAGAGAAAAATTCCTTTTTCAGGAAATACAACTTCAATCGAAAATAAGGCATAAGGGTATAGCGATTGATTTGAAACGGAGGGAAGTTGTTCGTGATAATAGAAAAATAGAATTAACTTACACCGAGTTTGAAATCCTGCAGTTATTAGCACAAAATCCAGGAAGGGTATTTAGTAAGGAGCAGATTTATGATGTAGTCTGGAAAGAAGCCTATTCTGGCGATTACAATATTGTCATGAGTCATATCAGCCATATTCGTGAGAAGATAGAAGATGATCCGGGCAACCCGGTATATATTCAAACCGTCTGGGGTGTAGGATACAAGTTTAATGAGAGGGCAGGCAGCGAGTAAATTCGCTGCCTTTCCTTTACAGGGATGGATTCAGATTTCGCTGAGTTTCAAGATAATATTGCTCTGCTGATACAGCCAGTCCGTGAATTCCGTTGGCTTGGTTGTTCCTGCCTTTACAGCTTTCTTACGCCGCAGAGCTTCTTTCTTAAAAAGGTCAAACGCAGTTTTCATTTCTTCCAGACGTTCAATCGGAAAATCAGCAGTTTTTTTGGATTTATTGATTTTATTACGCCAATTCTGGCATTCATTTTTATAAAGCAAATCATAGTTATTTTCTCTGGCTCGTTCATCAAATTCCCTTTTATTTTGAAGTGCCTGTGCTTTACGGCACTTATCACTGCATAGTTCATAACGCTGGTTTTTTGCCAGAAAATATTTTCCACAGACTTTGCACTGACGGAAACAAAGGCCCCAGTCATTCAGCCGATTCAAGTAATAAGTGATAAGCGGATAAAAAGAGCTGTAGGCAGCTACGCATTCTGTTCTGCGCCTATTATCCGGAAACCAAAGTTCAAGTCGAGTGATTTCAGCAGGAGTGTTGCGGAAATAAAGACTGCCAGTATGAAAACGTTCTGGTTTTCCGGTATCAGAATTAAAACTCATGACATTTTCTGTTTGGAATGCCTGAGTCAAAATTTGGATTTTTTCTATAAAACGATCACAGGCAGTATTACGGTCACGATATTCCCTTGTAACAAGATATTCATTCCAAATACGGAATGTAGCATACATTCTCACCGGATCACCGGTGAGATATTTTTTTGCCAGAAAATCACCAGCAGTCTGTTCCAGTGCAGGCTGTTTCCAACGGTTAGTGTGCAATGCATCACGTAGGGGAGCAAGTCCATATATATTCCAGTTCTTTTCTTTATCATATTCAAAATCTATCAGAAAACGTCCTAGAGGGCGTGTTATATCATATATGACATCGTTATCTTTATTTCCGTCCAGTCGAAAACGGATTTGCTGTTCCGTTCCGATTAAAATTCGCTCCTTCATTTTGTCTCTATCCAATGCCAGAACAAAGAGGATGTGGTCGTAGCAAGGTTCTTGCCTTATAAATTGATAAGCCATTTCTATTTGCTCCTGTTTTTATGGTAATTTTAAAAAATATAATATTAGTTACATTTATGGTATCGCGAAAGTATAGAAAAGTCAAGATGAGATTGATAAGATGCGATTGCATGGTAATTTCGTACTATGCAGTGTACTTTGACAACTTTATGACCGTCTAACCTGAGATAAACCGCCATGACCTTCGATAAAAGAAGTGAGCGCATCCGAATGGATGACGTGTTGTATGCCTTGACAGCAGTATGACTCAGGAAACAGGAAAGATAAAACGGCAATGAGAAGCTAAAAAAATGAAATCAAAAATGGAGGAACAACATGAGTGAAAATAAGAGATTAAACAATTATGATGAACTGCCTCTTGTACTGGATGTGGCTGATATTCAGCGGATTATGGGGATTTCCAGAGTAACGGCTTATGAACTGGTTCATACACCCGGTTTTCCGGCATTTCGAAGCGGCAGATTAATTAAGGTTAGTAAAATTGCTTTTTTCGAATGGATGGCAAAGGGGAATGGAAGGGTGCCGGATAATAGTAACTAAATCTGGAGCAGAGCGGAGAGCGAAGTCTTTTGTGCAGGTTAAGGGCGGCAGCCATTGCCCAGTGAGTTGATGCGTGCGTCTACTCGTACTGGGTATTACCTGACGCAAATTCACGCAGGTTTGCAGCTTCGCTGCCTTATTTAATTTGGAAAAACGTGAAAAAGGAGGGCAAGAAAATTATTGAAAGCAACAAGACACAATGGACGCTCCGGGAAAAATGGCACTTATAATCCCAGGCATAATGATCGCCGTTTCGACTTGGAAAACAGTGAACATATTGATGCTGGAAGAGTCAGAGAAAATATTTACTGGGACTGTTACCGTGGCTATACCACAATGCAGAGCAGAGAAGATGATGATTCTCAGGATATCAGTTTTGAGGAAATTGAATGTACTTTTTATCAGGAACATTATGGAAAATATATAGAAGCGCAGAATGAAAGAAATGCAAGAACCCGTCATACAGAGCGTAACCGATCTGTGGAAGATTTACTAAAGAACAATAAAACCTGTCCAGAGGAAACTATTTTTCAAATAGGAACAGTAGAAGAATCTGTTTCCTATGAAATATTACTTGCGGTCGTACAGGACTTTACAAAGCAGTTCACAAATCGGTTCGGTTCTCATGTCCATATTCTGGACTGGGCACTGCATTTGGACGAAGGAACGCCGCACATTCATGAACGTCATGTTTTTGATTGTGAGAATAAGTACGGGGAAATCTGTCCCCAGCAGGAAAAAGCACTGGAAGAATTAGGGATTCCACTTCCAAAACCGGATAAACCTAAAGGCCGCAATAATAATCGAAAGCAGACTTTTGATGCTATTTGCCGGACAATGCTTTTTGATATAACCCGAAAATACGGGTTGCATCTGGAAGAAGAACCGTCTTATGGAGGGCGTGACTATCTTGAAAAACAGGATTATATCCTGTTTAAGCAAAAGGAACAGATGAAAAACCAGACGGAAATACTGGATAGACTTACTTTGAAAATTGAGGATGTGGAAGCTCTGATCGATGAAGTTTCAGATATTGTTTACGACAAAGCTGTGGAGGTTGTGACGGATGAGGTCAGAGTGGAAACCCATAAAGAAGACATTCGTCTGGTAGAACAGTCAAAGGCGTGGGTGCTTTCCCCTGAGCGCAAGGCTTCCCAAAAAGAAAGAACTTATGCTGCAAGTCGATTGGACGGAGTAATTACCAAAATTACAAAAGCTATGCAAACAGCAGTTAAAACAATCCAGACCACGCTGATAAAACCGGAAGTCAAAAAGGCGAATACCGAGCAGATTAAGAAAAAAGCCAGAAGTTCCATTCTGGATAAGCTGGCAAAAGCAAAAATTACTGCGGAACAGGAGAACCGGGAGCGATGGGAACACGAAGGAAGAACTAAATTGGGAAGGAACGATATGGAGCTGTGATGTAAAAGAAAGAGGAAAAGGATGAATATATTTGAAGCAGTTAAACAGTCTGTGACTACCCGGCAGGCTGCAGAAAGCTATGGAGTACGGGTAAACAGGAATGGAATGGCGGTCTGCCCGTTTCACTGTGACAAGAATCCAAGCATGAAAGTGGACAGGCGTTTTCATTGTTTCGGATGTCAGGCAGATGGGGATGTGATTGATTTTACGGCACACTTGTACAATTTAAAACCAAAAGAAGCGGCAGAGAAATTGGCAAGAGATTTTTCTATACATTATGAGAACATGGGACACAGCCCGCCACAGAAAAAACAAATCAAACGACAGCTAACACAGGAACAGAGGTATCTGCAGGCAGAAAATAGGTATTTCCGTGTATTGGCAGATTACCTACACTTGTTGAAACAGTGGAAAGAAGAGTATGCTCCGAAACAGATGGAAGATGTCTGGCATCCGCTGTTTATGGAAGCATTGGAAAAAATATCAGAAACAGAGTACCTGCTGGATACATTATTATCAGGCGCATTAGAGGAACGAGTTGCCGTAGTGGTAGCTCATGGGAAGGAGGTGACAGCGATTGAACAGAGAATTTCAGACTTTATCACCA
>CATWQE010000112.1 GCA_958352855.1 uncultured Bacillota bacterium | reverse complement strand
TTGGAAGCTGTTGTTGTCGGATAATCTTCAATATACCCAAGAGTAAGGGCAGAGATTTCTGAAATCGTATAATGCAGTGGAATTTCTTTTGGAAGATTGTCACTGTGCCAGAGGACTTCTCCTGTACCATCCTGAATCAAAAGCCCCCATGCCTGATACTCTTCTAAAATTGCCAGTCCTTTCTCTGTCAGGTTATATCCACCAGAGCCATTCTCCTGTAATTCCCCTGTCAATTCACTGGTGCTGGTCCATCCTCCTGCGTTGGAGACACTACCATAGGTGAGATAAATCAGTAAGCCAAGATTTAACACCAGCAAAATAAGCCCGGAACAAAGCAAGATAAGAAAAAAACGTTTCATCAATTTCAAAACACTTTTCATCCCCTATTCCTCCACCAGTAATTTATACCCAAGGCCTTTCACCGTAATCAGAGAGACGGGTTTGGAAGGGATGGTTTCTATTTTTTCCCGAATTCTTCGGATGTGGGCCATCAGAGAATTTTCATATCCAAAAGGATTTTCTCCCCAGGCAGCCTCACAGAGCTGGTCAATGGTCACAATTCGCCCTGCATTGCGGTACAGTGCCTGAAGAATCTCATATTCTTTGGCAGTAAGAGGAATCTGCTCTTTCCCCTTTATTACCTCTGCTCTGGAAAAATCAATCTGGCTTCCCGCAAGGGTTACCAGAGGCGTCTCCTCCTTATAAGTTCTGCGAAGAATGGCCGCAGTGCGAAGAAGAAGTTCCTGGGGCAAAAATGGCTTCACCAGATAATCGTCTGCTCCTGCCAAAAGTCCTTTTAAACGGTCTTCGTCTTCTCCAAGAGCAGTGAGAAACAACACTGGTATCTCCGTAAATTTCCGCATTTTCTCCAACAGGGAAATCCCGTCTCCATCAGGAAGCATCACGTCCAGCACTGCAAAGTCCGGCTTCCATTCTTTACATATGGCAAGCGCTTCTGCCATGGTGCCTGCTGTCCGAAGCCTGGTATAATGTTCCTTCTGGAAAATAGAGCAAACCATCTGGCAGAGGCTCTCTTCATCGTCCACAAGAAGAATCTTCTTTTGTTTTATATAGTCGTAATTCATATCCTTATCTTCCTTGTATTTTTTAAGGCTATTTTATACCATTTTAAAAGGTTATACCAGTGTGTTTTTTCCTTCTCCTGGATTTGTAAGGTAAATGTAAGGTTGCGGGAAGGTTCCTGCAAGGTTTCTGTTATACACTGGTTTCATCAAAGAAATTTGAAATTTTGCAATAAGAAGGGAGATATTTTATGAATATCATAGCAACGCAACATCTGACAAAATCCTACAAAAGCTTTACTGCTGTGTCTGATTTGAATCTGCATATTAAAAAAGGCACTGTGTACGGTTTCCTTGGACCAAATGGCGCAGGGAAATCTACAACCATGAAAATGTTCCTGGGCCTTACCCAACCAACCTCCGGTTCTTTTTCCATTCATGGAAAACAATATCCCAAAGACCGGATTTCTATTTTAAAAGAAATCGGCTCCTTTATTGAAGCTCCTGCCTTCTATGGAAATCTTACGGGAGAAGAAAATCTGGATCTTATCCGGCGTATTCTGGGACTTCCCAAAAGCAGTGTTTCAGAGGTTTTGGAGCTGGTAGGACTGGAGCGCTTTGGAAAACGTCTGGCAAAGCACTATTCCCTTGGTATGAAACAGCGTCTTGGACTGGCAGGAGCTCTCATTGGACGCCCGCCCATCCTGATTTTGGATGAACCTACCAATGGTCTGGATCCGGTAGGAATCCACGAAATCCGCTCTCTCATTAAATCCCTGCCTCAGCGCTTTGACTGTACGGTTCTGGTGTCTTCTCACCTTCTGTCTGAAATTGAGCTTATGGCAGATGATATTGGTATTCTGAATCATGGGCATCTTTTGTTTGAGGGAACCTTAGATCAATTAAAATCTCTTGCCATAAGCCGGGGATTTCCCACTGATCATCTGGAAGATACTTTTCTGGCTATGGTGGATGAAGATAATCAGAAACGAGGTGGCAGAAAATGAGTCTTTTTTTAGAATGGAAAAAACAGAAGCGTACAGGATATGTAACCGCTTATGCTGGCTGCGGTCTTCTGGCAGCCGCCTTTCCCCTGGTAAATACAGGTGCGCGTCCGGAAACCTTTCTCTCCCTTCCCGGAAATCCTCTGGACATTCTTATGAATGCCAACTGGCAGATGATTGCCATGCTGAATATTCTGGTCAGCATCTTAGGCGCATGCCTGATGTATCACACCGAATACGCGGAAAAAGGCTGGGAAAAAATGTCTACTCTTCCTGTTCATACAGGTAAGCTGTTTCTGGGAAAATGTATTCTTGCCACCTTGGGATTAGCAGTTCTTTTATTCCTGGAATTTAGTTCTCTAACCATATGCCAGCACCATTGGTTCCCCAAAACTCCCATTGCCATAAAAGAACTTTTATCCTTTGCAGGTTTTCAGTTTATGACCACTCTTCCTACGGTGATACTTATGCTGGTTATTGCCTCAGCCTGTGAATCTATGTGGGTTTCTCTTGGCATTGGCGTGATTTTGTTGTTTACATTTTCCATTTTTCCTCAGGAAAACCTTGTACTAAGCCTATTGCCTTTTTCTTCTCCTTTTCAGCTTTTTTCTCTGGCACAGGAACAGGGATGGACTTCTCTTTTTATTTGGATATGTCTTGGTGAAGCTGTGATATTTATTCTGGGAGAAGGAGTTTATCAAAAAATCAGGAGGTCTTTTTCATGAATTTTTCTACATACCTTGCCATGGAGCTAAACAAAATAAAACGTTCTAAGATTTTTCTGCTGCTTTGTGTCCCTGTTATTATGATGTGGATACCAAGTATCATAAATTCCGACAAAATCTTTGACACCCAGCAAATCCCTATTTCGCCGGAGCATAACTTTTTTATCCAGGGCTTTATGGGCATGTCCTGGTTCATGATTCCTGCTTCTCTCATTATCTGCGCGGTATTGCTGAACCAGACAGAACAGCGCAGCCGGGGCATCTTAAAAATGCTTTCACTGCCTATAAACACAAAAAAACTGTGCCTTGCCAAATTTGTGGTTCTGCTACTGCTTGCCGGAATGCAGATGCTTATGACCATAGCTGCTTACACTGCCAGCGCTTTTCTTGCCTCTTACTTGCAGAATTACACCTTCCTTTTAGAGCCTGCTTATGTGTGCAGCACTGTGCTTCGCCTGTATCTGGCTGCTATCCCTATGGCTGCTGTGTTCTGGCTGCTGGGAGTTTTTCTCAAATCCCCTGTTTTTTCCGCAGGTCTTGGGCTTGCTTCCATGGTCCCTTCTGTTCTCATGATTAACACAAAGGTATGGTGGGCATATCCCATGAGCTATCCTTTTTACCTACTTATGGTAGAGTACGGAAAGGCAGCCAAAGGGGTCTATGAAACACAGATTGCCTGGCTGCCCTGGCTTCCCGCTGCTATTATCATTACCATCATTTCACTGGCTGTTTCCTGTATGGGATTTGGCCGCATGGAAAGGAGTTAATTTTTATGAAAAGCAAAGTATTTCATTTTATTTCAACAATCATGTTGTTTGTACCATGGAGCATTTTTCTCTTACGCATGAATGCCTGGGCGCTTCAGTCTCCGGCGGCAGAAATTTCCATTTCCTGTTACGCTGCTTTTATGATTTTCTCCGGTATTTTCACCATCTGGGGATATGCCAAAGAACGAGTACGGGATTTGTGGATGCAAATCTGCTGTGTCATCAATGGGCTCTATGGAATAGTGGGAATTGGGGCATTTTGCCTGATGGGGATTTCATAGTTCCATTGATGTTTGACAATCTTGTCCCATTTTTCCCTTCAGAAGGGGACTTACCGTTTCACCGTTTGTATTTGTTTTACACGACATTCTTCCGCTAACTGCAGGTAATGTTCCCTTCTGGTCTTTCGTAAATCCGACGCATCCAAAATCACCGAGACACCGCTTAATAAAGCAGTTTTGATTCTTATTTCTACAATCTGATTCATCATCTCTTCATTGGGGACTCTTCCCTTTTGACGGATTTCTTCACAAATATCCTTTGCAGAAATTTTTGCAACTGACTGAACACAGTCCGGAATAACTTTTATTTCATGTGTGACTGCATTTTGATGAAACAGAAATTGTGATGCCTGAAAAGACTCCTCAACTGGATATATTTTATTTGCAGAAATTTCTTTATAGCCTTTTTTTACCATATCTTGATATAACTGCTCTGACAAATCAGTTTTTTCATCCTCTGCATTCTTGCACACCATAATAAATTTATCTGCCAGGAATTTTCCAACCGTTTTCTGTTGTTTTTCCCTTTGTTTTTCATGATATAAGGAGATTGTTTTTCCCTGTTGAAATTCGTGCAGCATCCTTAATTTTGTAGTATAATTTCTAGATATCATATCTGCTTTCCACTCTGGCAGATTAGAACTTATATAAAGTTCTTTTACTTTTTCAGGTGTTGGAAGTAAATCTTCTTTTACAATTTTTCTATTCTGTACCTTGGCAAGCATCTTTTCTTCTGTTTGATAAAAACTTGTAATCTTTCGTTCTAACAGTTCAGCTCTTGTATAAGGTGTCCTTCGATCCTCTGCAAAAAACATACTGTTCCCAGAATCAAAAACCGGCGCCGGACCAAGTAATTTCATAGTATCTGTATCACGTAATACACCAAAATTCATGAAGTGTTCATCTGTGTTACTGATTACAAAATTTTTCCATTTGTCCACCCAGGGAAGCATTTGGATCATAAGAAGTTGCATTATGATATGGAATTTTCCCATCATTATAGAACGCAAAGTTTGAAAACTTAATATCGTCATAATCCAGTGGAAGATCAGCCGGACAAATCCAATAAGTATCCGTCATGCTTAAAGCCAGATTTTTTGCCAGATAACTCTCTGCATTTAAGCACCCTGTTTTTTGTATGATTTCCTGTATCATGGTTCTGGAAGCCGGAACTGCTCTCATTTCCCACCATTTTCTAATTTTCATTACATCACACTTCCCCAGAAAAGGAGAAAATCCTTCTTTATTATCCTTATATTCTAAAATTTTTCCACTGCTTTCATCAAAAGCCAAACTCCCGCATACATCATTTTTATGCATCAAATAATACTTAATCATACAATAATTTCCGCGCCTCCTTTTCCTGCAAATAGCAATCAATAATAACTTCCGTCATCCTGGTTGTTTCATAGTAAAATTTTTCATGATCAAATAAACTTCCTCTGTCAATCACAATGTCTTTTCCATCTTCTGTAATATGAAGTTCCATATTATGGATTGGAGAATATTTCCATTTATACTTAACTCCATGATATTTTCCTGATACATTTTTAATCAATGGTACCGGATTCATTAAATCTCCTATGGAGCATTTAAAATATAAAGATAAAAGGTAAACTGTCTCTGCAGAGCATCGGTTAATGTTTATTTTATCATTCATTAATTCATTCATGGTTGTATAGGGAATACCCGTTTCTTTACTGACAGCATATGCTGTTTTTCCCTTTTCTTTCATTTTACTTTTGAATTTATCGTTCATAGTCATCACCTCATGATTATCATAACGTTATTACGTTATAATTTCAAGGGATTTCCCGCAATTCTACCACCAGTCGGTTGCCTTCTGCCTGCAAATACCCTACAATAAGCCTATCTTTTAGAAAGCAGGTGACATCTATGTATGAAATTGACAAGGAAGCTTTTGGAAAATTTCTGTCTCAGCAAAGAAAATCCAAAGGCTACACTCAAAAAGCCCTGGCAGAAAAATTATTTGTATCGGACAAAGCAGTGAGCAAGTGGGAGCGTTCCTTAAGTATGCCGGACATTTCTCTTCTCATTCCCCTTTCTGAGATTTTAGAAGTATCGGTAACCGAATTACTGGAGGGCCAGACCTTCACAGAGGAAACCCATATGGAGCCAGACCAGGTAGAACTTCTGGTGAAAAAGGCTCTCACTTTTTCCCAGGAAACTCCGGAAAAAACCAGAGCGCGAAACAAGAAATATGCCCTTCTCTTTGGAGGAAGCTGTCTCTTTGCCTTGCTGGAATTATTTGCAGGCTACTGGTATTTTGCAGAAAATTTCTCACAGGATTTGCTTATATTTGAAGCTCTTTGTTTCTTCTTTGGTGGATATCTGTGGTTTTTTGCACAGGAACGGCTGCCCGGTTATTATGATGAAAATAACATCAGCGCTTACAGCCATGGCCCTTTCCGTATCAACCTTGCTGGTATCCATTTTAATAACAGCAACTGGCCAAAGCTTCTGACTTATATGCGCGTATGGTTTACAGCCGCACTTGTAGTCATGCCAGTGATTTTTATTCTTATCTTTATGTTATCCGGCTCTTTTTCCTGGAATGTCAACTGGGTGAATAAAGCTTTTGTCCTTCTGTTTCTTACGGGACTATTCGTACCCATGTATTACCTTGGACGCAAGTATCAGTAACCTTGTGTTTCCCTGCAAAATGCACTATAATAAGCACAGAAACAAAGGTTACGTATATCCAGGGAGTTATGATATGAATTGTGTATGTATTATTGATGATGATAAAGAGCTTTGTGCTTTAATGAAAAAATGTATGGAACAGGAGGATTTACAGGTCATCACTGCCCACAGCGGTGGAGATGGCCTGTTTTTCATAGAAAAACAGAAACAGAAGGCTCCTCTTTCCCTTATTGTTTTAGATGTGATGCTGCCGGATTTGGACGGTTTTCAGGTTTTGCAAAAAATCCGGGAAAGAGACAACACCCCTGTGCTTATGCTCACTGCTAAAGATGGAGAAGATGACAAGGTGACAGGACTTTCCCTGGGCGCGGATGATTATCTTACCAAGCCTTTTAGCATTAAAG
Organism: uncultured Bacillota bacterium; assembly: GCA_958352855.1. GTDB lineage: Bacteria > Bacillota > Clostridia > Lachnospirales > Lachnospiraceae > Blautia. The sequence goes on along the minus strand of CATWQE010000112.1, from coordinate 2 downwards.
AG
>CATWQE010000111.1 GCA_958352855.1 uncultured Bacillota bacterium | reverse complement strand
TTCCTCTGGACTCTACTATGACGCCTCAGGAAAACGCAAAAAAATATTTTGACCGTTATAACAAATTAAAACGTACTGCACAGGCATTAGAAGAACAGCTTCGGGATACGGAAGAAGAAATCCAGCATTTGGAATCTATCAGCACAGCCCTTGATATTGCTCTTTTGGAAAGTGATTTGTCTCAGATTAAGGAAGAGCTGCAGGAATACGGTTATATTAAAAAACATTCTGCTGGAAAGAAAAAAGCTCTGGCAAAATCAAAGCCTCTGCACTATATTTCCAGTGACGGATATGATATCTATGTAGGGAAAAATAATTACCAAAACGAAGAACTGACCTTTAAATTTGCCACTGGCAATGACTGGTGGTTCCACGCAAAAAAAATGGCCGGCTCTCATGTGATTGTAAAAAGCAGAAATGAAGAGCTGCCTGACAGAACCTTTGAAGAAGCAGGCCGACTGGCCGCCTATTATTCCAGCGGACGGACTGCCCCAAAGGTAGAAATTGACTATATTCAGAAAAAACATGTAAAGAAACCAAACGGTTCCAAACCAGGATTTGTGGTGTATTACACCAACTATTCTCTTATGATTGAGCCGGACATCTCAGGGCTGAAGCTTCTGAGTGAATAACCTGGTCATTTACCAGTCAGACCACGAAAAGTAGGTTGAATTTTATGTTTTCCCCATGCCGACCTACTTTTTTGTGGCTCAAATAGGTGAGATTACATGTTTTTCTCATATTGGCCTACATTTTTCTGACCCCAATAGGCTAAATTCCAAGATTTCCTCTTTTCAACTTATCTTTTTCTGTGAAAATATAGGCTAAATTTAGAAAATTTTGCTTAGCAACCTATTGGGCTTTAAAATAAGTAGGTGTCATTTCAGAATTTTTCCACCCCACCTATTCCCGCCTGAAAAATGTAGGCTAAAAATTACAAAATAATATTTTCAACCTAAATAGGAAAAGGGGGCAGTCCCCTTTCCCTTAAATTCCTTTTCGGTAAAGCATATAAGAATATACATAAGGCACAACAATCAATAGCGCAATGGTTGCTCCCATAATCGGCAGCACAAGATTCTGTGGCAAAAATGCCATAGCTATCATTGCAATTCCTGCTGCAATCCACAAAAAGGCAGCTACATGATGTGTTCGTCTCCAGTTTTCATCACTGTTAAGCGCCCAGGGTGTCTTAATTCCTGTGGTGTAGCTTCTTCTTGTTTTTGGAAAATAATTTCCTATTACCACAAATAAGATTCCAATGAAAACAGGTATCACTCTGCTGATGGGAATCTCATATCCCATGCCCCATAAAATTGTCATAGGAATAATCACTGCAGACATCACCGGAATCATCCATTTTCCCAAAACTTTCATCATGCTTCCAATATTCTGCCTCTTAGGGTCTGTATTCATGGCAAAATGTACCAATGCGTTAATCAGGGCAAAAAGCAAAGGCATACCAAATACCGTAAATTCTTTTGGCATATACTGTCCTACAGTACCGTCTGAATACCATTTCGTAGGAATTTCCAGGGGCAATTTCTTGTACACCAGCAGTCCGAAAACCAGTGGCAGCAAACATATAATGGTTGAAATAAGAAATTCTTTACTCGTCTTCTTCATGATTTTTTCCTCCAAACTGTGATAACCACAGCATTACTTCTTCAAACACTGAGATATTAATCTCATAAAACACAAAATTTTTGTACTTTGATTCCAGAATCAAATGTGCCTTTTTTAATTGTGACAAATGATAAGAGACAGTTGCCTGAGTCATATCAAACTCCCTGGCAATATCCCCTGCGGACTTTTTTCCGTCTTTTAACAGCACCAAAATCTGTCTCCTCACCGGATCCGAAAGCGCCTTAAAAGTTTCTGCAAATCCCAAAGCATCCTCTCCTTTCTATATCTATTTAGAAATATTTCTAAATAGATAGTAACACAGTTATATGCAAAAAGCAACAGCTATTTAGAAAATATTCTAAATAGCTGTTGCCTTTCTTCCCATGCTTCGTCAAACCATATTTTTCTCATTCATCCTCTGCCTCAATCAACTCATGCTCTATACCGTTTCCGGCATTTAAAGCATTTACCCCGCGTTGCAAATGCGCCATATTACTGTCTGAATAAAAAGGGTCCACAGAAACTTCAAAAGGTATCCGTTTTTCTCTTCCGACTTTTTTTGCAAAAATGGTAAATGCTGCACTCATAGAAAGCCCCAACTCTGAGCAAGCTTCCTCCATTCTTTTCTTCACATCCGCATCTAAACGGAAATTTACATTTACTGCCTGTGCCATATATAACACCCCTTTCTCTATAAACAGTATACGCAAAGACAAAGAAAAATACAAGTATTTTTCTTTACATCCACATCATAAGCGCAAAGCAAAATATTCCACTATAATATAGACTCAGCGCCAGGTAATCCGCCGGCTTAGATAGTTTCTTAAAAAATCCTTTTCCTACCATCATATCCGAAATGCTAAACAGCACCGCCCCAATTCCAGCCAAAAGATACTGGCTCCCCAACTGTACCGGAAGCATCACCGCTATAGACGTCATTCCCATGAGAATTCCTGGATACAATGTCATGAGATACAGCTTGGGATTTTTCTTTCCAAGCCGCAATTCCCTGCGAAACAAGAAAAGCGTCATCCCCCAAAGCACCAACCATAAAGCCACTGTTTTCCAGTTTACCGCCGCTCTTTTCAGAAACCAGAAAATCAAAACTCCATGTCCGATTCCAAATACTGCCATTCCTATTAAAAATTGCACTTCCAAAAGAGCATCTGCAAAAAGGAAGAAAATCAATGCCATCAAAAGCCATATTTTTTCCATCCCCTGTTGATTTCCTGCAAACCTGATTCCTAAAATTCCGGTGCATACTACCATCCAGGTACAGAGACATTTTGGCACAATATTCCAGGGCTTTTTGTCCCATTCTTTCAATTTAAAATGCATGCTCATGCATCCAAGCATCACCGGAATACAGATAACACACCATAACCACAGCTTCATACTTCACCTCCAAAAACCTCATAGGCAGTGTAAGCCTCCTCTAAATGGTACCCCAGTTTCTTTGCCAGTGCCGCTGATTCCAGGTTATGCGCATCCCAGTTGGGATACCAGCCCCGCCTTAAACACTCCAAAATCAACTTAGCGCAGCAGGCATAGGCAAGGCCCTGCCTTCTCCAGTCTTCTCTGGTATCCACTTCAATCTCAATGCCCTTAGAATAGCTGGAGTAAGAACTTGCCCCTGCCAGAATCTCTCCGTCTTTTATTGCCATAACACCCAGTCCGTATTTCTCAAAAAACCTAAAATCCGGATATAATACAGTAAAGTCCCTGCTCCACTCCTGTTCTCTTGACCGATAAAAAAGCGATTCATCCATACAGAGAAGCGTAACATTCTTTGGAAGAGATGCTGCTGCCTTTTCTAAGATTTCCTGCGGGAAAATACCAAGTTCTTTTTTCATCCTGTACCTGGTAATCTTCCGGCATCTTGTTCCATAGTATTGCTCTATCATCCCTTCCCACTCTGCATCTTGCGGAACCAGAATACGATAGGTTTCCCTGGATTCTTTGGGCCAGTAAGCTGTCAAAACCTCATCAGGTTTTCCCGCAAAAAAGGTAAAATCCCCCAGTACCGCCATTGCAGAATCCAGTCTTTCCCCTTCTTTTCCATACACTTTTCCCATGATTTTTTCACAGCAGGAACGAACCATGGTTTTCTGCGTATTTCCAAAAAACTGCTCCAAAATTTCCTGGTTTTCTATCACTACAACAGTCTGTTTTTCTTGCTTCATATCTTCTAAAATTCCCCTTTATGTCTCTCAAAAAATTCCCGATACACTCTCACATTTTCCAGTTCTGTCCAGCGTTTCACATCCACAGGGTCTTCATCCAGGTCATAAATTTTGGCGCCTTTGATTGCCAGAAGAAAGGGAGAATGGGTGGATATAAAAAACTGACAGCAAAAAAAGCGGGCAGAATCTTCCAGAAACCTGGCAAATTCTATCTGTTTTTGCGGAGAAAGACTGTTTTCCGGCTCATCCAGAATGTACAGCCCATTCTCCTCAATCTGCTCGCTAAAATAACGGTATGCGCTCTCTCCATTGGAATATTCCCGCACATTATCCATCAGAGACTTCCTCACAAACTGAGACTGTGTATTCCTTCTGGATAAATTGACCTGCTTTAATCTGTCATAATCTGCCATGGAACGGAACTTAAAATCCGAATATTTTGCATCCAGATATTCCTGAAATAATTCCTCTCGTTTTACATCAATTCCCTGATTTAATTGTCGGATATTCAGCATATAATCAAACACATCATCACTGGTAATAATCTTGATTTCTCTTGGACGCCGGACGCCATATTCCGCCTCACACAAATCCAGATAGTCTCCGTAAAAATTGCTTTTATTATATAAAGTTTCTCTCTTTGCCTTTATTTTTTCTGCCACTACATTTAAAGCAGTAGACTTTCCGGAACCATTTCCCCCATAAAGAATGGTAACGGGTTCAAAATCAATCTGTTGAAAATGATGTTTGGTTAAAATCTGAAATGGATAAAAAGAATCATAGCAATTCCTTTTTATCCTCATGGCAAAATCCCATTCCATGTCTTCATCAGGAAACCGAAAACATTGGATATATTTCTGTTCCATAGCCCTTTCTCCCTTTGGTAATTCCTTATTTTATCTTATAGATTTCCTCCATATTGTCTAATTCTTCCGCCAGTTGTTCTTCAAAAGGCGTCTCACCTTTTTTAAGCTCCATCACATCGAATTCACCATAATAAACCTGGTCAATTTCTTCTGTTTTTCCCAGGAGCATACGGTCAAACTTTTCTTTTTCTGAGGATAAATGCGGCTTGATATATCTTGTCCATGGATTATCGTAGTAATAAAAACATACCACGTTACGTGCCTTCCCGTCCTTTTCTACGGATATAGGATTGATTCCTACTGTACCATCAAAATCATCCCCCGTATACTCCACATACAGCTTTCCATCCTCTTCTTTTAAAGAGAAAATACTGCTGTCATAGGGAATATACAGTTCCGGAAGTACCAGCCCGCTGTAAATTCCTGCCATTACCCCAAGGGTTGCCAGGACAGATAAAACTCCTATTTTTACCTTCTTTGTCAACCATTTATTTTTCCATGTTTTCAGTGCATCCTGATCCAGCTTCCAGACGTTTTCATGAACTGGCAATACAACGCTTTTTTTCATCATTTCCGCTTCTTTTCTACAGTCTTCACAGGTAAAAAGATGTTCTTTTACCAGCTCTTTTGTCTCCTCGCACACTGCCTCATCCACATAAAGGGGAAGTATATCTCTGATAATGTTACAACTGATTTCTTTCATGTTCTAAACCCTCCATATACGCTATAATCTGTTTTTTTCCTCTGTAAAAAGTGACTCTGGCCCAACCGGCGCTTTTTCCGAAAATAGAGCCAATCTTCTCAAATGGCAGTTCCCCAAAAACTCTAAGATTAAACACTTCCTTATAGGGTTCTTCCATTTGGTGAAGAAATTTGTGAATGAGAAAAGCGGTTTCTTCCTCTGCCAGACGTTCTTCTATAAGTGGAAAATTATCTGTACAGTTCTTCGGCAGTTCGTATTCCACATAGTGCTTTTGCTGTCTGCAATGGGTATAAAAGCTATTTTTTGCAATGGTAAAAAGCCAGGCTCTAATATCTTTTTTCCCATCATAAGAATCAATGGCTTTTAATGCTTTGGTAAAGGTTTCCTGTGTAATCTCCTCTGCAAGCCCCTCTTGTGTGGTCAGACTCCTTACATACAAAAACACATCCTTAAAATACTCCCTGTAGATTTGTTCAAAATCCACGCTTCCTTCACCCCCTTTCACTTTAATAACGCATCAGGGTTTAAAACGTTACATTTCCAAAATAATGTTCAGCTTCCCCTCCTTATACTTTAGGTCATCTTCAATGATTGCAATGGTTTTCATATAAGCTCCTTCAATTTTATTAAAATCTGTGTCAAAAACTCTCCTTCATCCTGTATCACCAAATCATTCATTCCCATTTCATAAGCATAGCCTTCCAGTTCTAAATGATGTTCCCCTGCATACTGCAGCATTTTTTCATACATCTGAGGAATGTTCTCCCATGCTCCCTTCACACAGCCGCACAAATACTGTCCTCCTGGTCTTAAAAAGGCATCTTTTCTTTTTTTATTATCCAGGGCAATAGTAAAAAGTCCATCATACTGTTCCCACTCTCCTTTTTTCACCTTATCTATGGAAATATAGCTTCCAATTCCAACTCTGCACTGCTGCGTTCCCCAGGTTTCTTTTGCGTAAGAAAACACCCTGGCCATATCTTCTTCCTGGGATAGAAATGGAATTTTAAGTAATCTTTCCTGTTTACATTGTGTAACATAAATTCCTTTTTTCAATTCTTGGCTGCTTAATAAAAGATCTTCTTTTTTTCTTTCCAGCAGTTGTTTTGTTTGCTTTAATCGGTCCATGTTTTGCTGAATTTCTAAGATTTTTTCATCTGCAATTTTCAAAAAATCCTCTGGATTGGGATGATTTATATAAGTTTTTATTTCTTCAATACTCATGTTTAAATCCTTAAACATGCGGATATATTCAAACTCTAAACTCTGTGAACTATCATAATAACGGTATCCGTTTTCCCCTTTTGTGCAGGGAGAAAACAATCCAATAGTATCATAATAATGCAAGGTTCTTCTATTTACTCCATGAAGTTTTGCAAACTGCGCTGTGGTCAGTCTTACATTTTTTACGTTCAATCAGTTCTCCTCCCAAGCTGCCAGAAAGCTACCGCGCTGGCTGCTGCTACATTCAAAGAATCCACTCCATGAGACATGGGAATTTTCACAGTGTAATCGCAATCAGCAATGGTTGTTTTGGCCAGACCATCCCCTTCTGTTCCAAGAATCACTGCCAGCTTTTCTTCTTTCATAAGTCTTTTGTCATCAACACTTACAGAATCTT
>CATWQE010000110.1 GCA_958352855.1 uncultured Bacillota bacterium | reverse complement strand
CCAGAACCAATAACCAGTATTTTCTTTATATCAGTTCGCTTTGCCATGTTTGTTCTCCTCCATCATCTGTATAAATTGATCAAACAAATACCCGCTGTCCTGAGGCCCCGGAGCACTTTCCGGATGATACTGGACACTGAAAACCTGATCCTTTTTGCATGCCATACCTTCTACTGTGTGATCCAGAAGATTAATATGCGTCACCTCCAGCCTGGTATCTTTCAGACTTTCATAATCCACAGCGTAAGAATGGTTCTGGGAGGTAATTTCTATTTTTCCGGTTTCCAGATTTTTTACCGGATGATTTCCTCCCCTGTGTCCAAATTTCAGTTTATAAGTCCTGGCACCATAAGCCAGCGCAATCATCTGATGGCCAAGACAGATTCCAAACATAGGATACTTTCCTTTTAGTCTTTGCACCAGTTCCAGAACCGGTTTTACATCCTCTGGGTTTCCAGGTCCGTTAGACAGAAATACCCCATCTGGATTTTGCTTCTGGATTTCTTCATAAGAGGTGTTCCATGGATAAACCAGAACACTACACCCTCTTGCGTTTAGACTTCTTATAATATTTTCTTTTATTCCACAGTCAATAGCTGCCACAAGATACTTTTCCTTTTTTGCGGCACAGATTCTTATTTCTTTGGAACTGACCGTTTCCACAGCATTTGAGGGAATTTCAAATGCGGCCAGTTTTTTCAGCCCTTCTTCCAGTGGAGTTTCTGCATCTGTGAGAAGCACCTTACAGCTTCCGAAATCACGTATTTTTCTTATTAGTTTTCTGGTATCAATACCGGAGATTCCAGGTATGTGATACTGCTTCATGACCTCATCCAATGTACCTGTACTGCGGAAATTGGAGGGCAGGTCATTGTAATCCCGCACAGCAAGCCCACCAATGGTGGGCTTCTTTGTCTCAAAATCCTCTTTTGTAATTCCGTAATTTCCGATTAAAGGATAGGCCATGACAACTGTCTGATACGTATAAGAAGGGTCTGAAAGAATCTCCTGGTACCCCACAGGCGCTGTATTAAATACCAGCTCTGTTATTGTTTCTTCCTGGCTTCCAAAACCATAACCATAATATTGGCTTCCGTCTTCCAGAAGCAGCTTTTTGTTCCATTTCTTCATCTATTTCACCTCTCGGATAATTTTCGTTCAAACCGGTCTTTCCGAACATCCCCTGGAATACCGGTTGCATAATTTCCACTAAAACAAGCATCGCAATATGCATGGTTCCCAATTAATTCATGAAGACATTCCAGGGGAAGATACCCAAGAGAATCTGCCCCTATAAGATCCGCAATCTCTTCCTCTCCATGATGAGATGCAATGAGATTTTCTTCGGAATCAATATCTGTTCCATAATAACAGGGATGGAGAAAAGGCGGTGCTGAGATTCGCATGTGAATTTCTTTGGCACCTGCTTCTCTTAAAAGATTTACAATCTGTTTGCTGGTCGTTCCTCTTACAATAGAATCATCAATTAAAACCACACGCTTTCCTCTGATGGCTGATGTAATAGGGCTTAATTTCATCCGTACCAGATCCACACGTTCCTTTTCACCAGGTGAAATAAAAGTTCTTCCTATATATTTGTTTTTCACCAGTCCCATTCCATACGGAATTCCGGAAGCCCTGGAGAAGCCAAGAGCTGCATCCAGGCCGCTGTCAGGAACACCCATGACAACATCTGCCTTGGCAGGCTTTGTCTGCGCCAGTATCTTTCCTGCCTGCATTCTCGCTGCTGAAACAGAAATCTTATCTATCACTGAGTCCGGTCTGGCAAAATAAATATATTCAAAGATACAGGTTTTCTGTTTCCTGGTATTGCAGTGCTCCCTGCGTGATTCTATTCCCTGCTCACTGAACACCAAAATTTCTCCTGGAATCAGATCCCGTACCAGCTCTGCTCCTACTGCTGTAAGAGCACAGCTTTCTGAGGCAATCACATAGGAACCGTCCTGCATTTTACCGTAACAAAGAGGTCGAAATCCATAAGGATCTCTCACTGCAATCATTTTTGCAGAGGACATTAAAATCAGGGAATAGGCTCCTTCCAGAGCATCCATAGCGCGGCTTACCGCATCCTCAATGCTGGGCGCTGTAAGCCGTTCTCTGGTAATCATATAGGCAATGGTTTCTGTATCACTGGTGGTATGAAAAATGGCTCCTGACAGCTCCAATTTATCCCGAAGCTCCAAGGCATTACTTAAATTTCCATTATGCGCCAGTGCCATTTTTCCTTTCTGATGATTTACCTCAATAGGCTGGCAGTTATTGCGAATGGTGCCTCCTGTGGTTCCATACCGCACATGTCCTACAGCCATTCTTCCTTCTGAAAGATGTGCCAGGGTATCTCTGGAAAACACTTCATTTACAAGCCCCAGGTCTTTATAAGAAGAAAATATCCCGTCATCATTCACAACAATACCACAGCTTTCCTGCCCCCTGTGCTGCAGTGCATAAAGGCCATAATAAACCAGCTTTCCCAGATTTTCTTTTTGATTGCTTAAAACTCCAAACACACCACATTCTTCATGAATTGCCATATCTGCTCACTCCTCTTTTTTCGTTTTTTCCCATAAGGCGGCTGAGATAAATCCCTGAAACAGTGGGTGTGGACGGTTTGGACGGCTGGTAAATTCCGGATGAAACTGCACGCCAATATAGAAGGGATGATCTTTTATCTCTATGGTTTCCACCAGACGGGTGTCAGGAGAAGTTCCACTGATTACCAGCCCCGCATGAGTAAGCAATTCACGATACTGGTTATTAAATTCATAGCGGTGACGGTGGCGCTCCTGAATGAGGCTGCTTTTATAGCACTGTTCCATCTTTGTTCCAGGCTGTATGACACAGGGATAATTTCCAAGACGAAGAGTTCCTCCCTTGTCAATGTCATCACTTTGTCCTGGCATAAAGTCAATGACCTTATCCTTGCACTGTTCATCAAATTCTCCGGAATGAGCTTCCGGCAGTCCTGCCTTATGTCTGGCATATTCAATCACCGCAATCTGCATGCCAAGACAGATTCCAAAATATGGAATCTGACTTTCTCTGGCGTACTCAGCCGCAATAATCATTCCTTCAATTCCCCTGTTTCCAAATCCCCCCGGTACAATGATGCCCTGGATTTCCTGAAAAATCTGCGCTACATTTTCTCTTGTTATGGATTCCGAATCAATCCAGTGAATGCGGACATAGGTGTTTTGCCCATACCCTGCATGATTTAAAGCCTCAACCACAGACAAATACGCATCATGAAGCTTGACATATTTCCCAACCAGCCCAATGTGTACTTCCCCGGAGCGTTTTTTAATCTGGGCCACCATGTTTTTCCAGTCTCCAAGTTCCGCTTCCTTTGCCTCTAAATGAAGCTCTCTGCACACCACAGAAGAAAAACCGGATTCTTCCAGCATCAAAGGTGCTTCATATAAGTTGGACAGCGTGCGGTTTTCAATAACACAGTCCGGCTTTACATTACAGAAAAGAGAAATTTTGCGGAAGATAGCTTCTTCCAGTGGTTTATCACACCGAAGCACAATGATATTCGGGTGAATCCCCATTCCCTGAAGCTCCCGTACAGAGTGCTGGGTGGGCTTCGATTTATGTTCGTCTGAGCCGCTTAAATAGGGAACCAGTGTCACGTGGATAAACAGGCTGTTTTCACGTCCCACCTCCAGAGAAATCTGACGGACCGCCTCCAGAAAAGGCTGGGACTCAATGTCTCCAATGGTACCTCCAATTTCTGTAATTACCACATCCGCGTCACTTTGTTTTCCTACGCGGTAAACAAATTCCTTAATTTCATTGGTAATATGAGGAATCACCTGCACCGTAGAGCCCAGATACTCCCCTCTTCGCTCTTTGTTTAAGACATTCCAATATACTTTTCCTGTGGTCAGATTGGAATATTTATTCAAATCTTCATCAATAAACCTCTCATAATGTCCAAGATCCAAATCCGTCTCTGCCCCGTCTTTGGTCACATAAACCTCTCCATGCTGGTACGGGCTCATGGTTCCCGGATCTACATTAATATAAGGATCTAGCTTCTGAGCAGCCACCTTATAACCCCTGGCTTTTAAAAGCCGTCCAAGGGACGCTGCTGTGATTCCCTTCCCAAGACCGGATACCACGCCTCCAGTCACAAAAATATATTTTGTCATAGCTGATTATTCCTCTTTCTTTTATTTTCCGCTTTCTCCATAGTTTGAAAGCACTCTGGCAGAAGGGTCATTGACACTACAGCCCTCCCATTCCTTATTTGGCATCCAGAAACCGGCGATCATTTCTGCCTGCCCCGGATAATATTTTTCAAAGATTTCCCTGTACAGCAGAGATTCTTTGGTAAAGGGCTTTGCATAGGAGTATTTCTCTGCCCTTGTTTCCAGTTCCTGATCTGTATAAACAGATTCCGCATATTCCTTGAGGTAATCCACCATAGAATGGCCTACTGCATCGGAAAAAGCGGCTTTTTCTCTCCATAGAATCTCCTCTGGAAGACATTCATCTTCCTGAAATGCACAGCGCAGGAGATATTTACCTTTTCCATAGCGGTTCATTTTCAATTCCGGATTTACAGCCATTACATACGTTACAAAGTCCAGGTCGCCAAACGGGACCCTTGCTTCCAGGGAATTGACAGAAATACAGCGGTCTGCCCTTAGTACATCATACATATGAAGCTCCCGAATCCTTTTCACCGACTCTTCCTGAAATGCCTTTGAATCAGGTGCAAAATCTGTATATTTGTAACCAAATAATTCATCCGAAATTTCTCCGGTAAGCAGCACGCGGATGTCTGTCTGTTCATGAATCGCCTTGCATACAAGATACATGCCCATGGATGCCCGGATGGTAGTAATATCATAAGTTCCCAGAATCTGAATCACATCTTCCAGAGTGTCAAGGATTTCCTTTGGCGTCATATAAACCTCTGTGTGCTCACTTCCAATATACTCTGCCACCTGTTTGGCATATTTTAAATCAATGGCATCTTCACTCATACCAATAGCAAAGGTACGGATAGGTTCCCGGCTTTCTTTTGCGGCAATGGCACAGACAAGAGAAGAATCCAGCCCGCCGGAGAGAAGAAAGCCTACCTTAGCGTCTGCTACAAGACGTTTTTTTACTCCTGCTATAAGCAAATCATGAATCTTTTGGCAGACAGTTTCCATATCATCCGGGCATACTGCTTCTGTTTTGGCAATATCGCAGTAGCAGGTAAAAGTGCCATTTCTGTAATAGTATCCAGGCGGAAAGGGCATGATTTTGTTTGTTAGTCCCACCAGATTTTTAGCTTCGCTGGCAAACAGAATCACACCTTTTTCGTCATATCCATAATAGAGGGGTCGTATTCCAATGGGATCTCTGGCAGCAATATATTCCTCTTTTTCCCCATCGTAGAGAATAAGAGCAAATTCTGCATCCAGCATGGCAAACAGATCTGTACCGTATTCTTTATAAAGTGGCAAGAGGATTTCACAGTCCGAATCACTTACAAAGGTATAACGGCAGGATAAATCCTCTCTTATTTTCTCAAATCCATAGATTTCTCCATTGCAGACCACATAGCTGCTGCCCATTCGGAAAGGCTGCATCCCGGAAGGTGCAAGTCCCATAATCGCCAGTCTGTGAAATCCAAGAAGACCATTTCCTGTGTCAACAATCCGGCTGTCATCCGGTCCCCTGGAAATAGTTTGGTCAAAACCTTGTTTAAATTTATCAAAATCGGCTCCCTGGCCACAATATCCCATAATCGAACACATACATGTTACCTCCGTTTTCAGGGCTGCTGCATGGCTCTCACTCTTCCACACTCGCTGTAAGCAGTTCCCTGTATTTTCTATTTATTCTACATCCTGCAAAGCGTCAAAGCCTTCCTCACCGGTTCTGATTTTCACTACATTTTCCACGTCATAAACAAAAATCTTACCGTCTCCAATATGACCGGTATAAAGTACCTTTTTCGCTGTTTCAATCACACTGCGGACAGGAACCTTACTCACCACAATTTCCACCTGGATTTTCGGAAGCAGATTTGCCTCCACCTGTACGCCACGATAATACTCCGGTTTTCCCTTCTGTACTCCGCATCCAAGAACATGTGATACTGTCATACCTGTGATTCCAAGATTCATCATGGCTGCTTTTAAAGGCTCAAGTCTTGATTCCTTGCAGACGATTTCCACCTTGGTAAATTTCGGTGTGCCTTCTTCAAATGCAGGCATCTTTTTCACCGGTATTGCTTCTGCCTCCGGTACATCTCCCACTGTAAATACAGTATTAGTATCCACAGCTTCGGCAATGGTGTCCGGCAGCATGGCAAATCCGGCATAAGCGGTAAGCAGTCCATGTTCAGAAACATCCAATCCTGCGATTTCATCTTCCGCATCTGCACGAAGTCCAACCGTATGCTTGATTGCTAAAAATACAAGTGTGATAACCACTGCTACATAGACTGCTACAGAGAGAACCCCTAATATCTGGATTCCCAGGAAGTGGACACCGCCGCCATAGAAGAGTCCTGCTTCGGTAGTCACTCCTGTAGCCAAAAGACCTGTCAAAATCGTTCCTGTGGCACCGCAGACACAGTGAACGGAAATGGCGCCTACCGGATCGTCGATTTTTGCAACTTTATCAAAAAATTCCACCGCAAGTACAATCAGTACGCCACAGACAATACCAATGACAGCGGCGCCCTTTGCATCCACTGCATCACATCCTGCAGTAACACCTACCAGGCCAGCCAATGCAGCATTATAAGTCATAGAAACATCTGGTTTTTTGTAACGGACCCAGGTAAAGACCAAAGTCACACAGCAGGCAACAGCAGCAGCCATATTGGTATTAAAGAATACCCTTCCTGCTGTTTCCATAAGGGCATCACTGTCCATTCCTACCGTAGAGGCTCCGTTAAATCCAAACCAGCAGAACCAGAGGATAAAGACACCCAGGGCTGCAAAGGTCAGATTATGTCCTAAAATCGCCTGTGGTCTCCCATTTTTATCATATTTACCAATA
>CATWQE010000109.1 GCA_958352855.1 uncultured Bacillota bacterium | reverse complement strand
CAAAAATAATCTGGGTACCTTCTCCTCTTTTTGTATTTCTTCCAGAATCCTGTCCAGCTCCTTTTGATAATTTCTGTTCAAGTTTCTGTCACCTCTTATTTGTGTACTTCGTTCTCTGTAGTTTCTCCTCTTAAAAATGCCATTGCATTGTCCAAAGTTGTCTGTGAAATTGCTGCCAGTGCTTCCTCTGTAAAAAATCCCTGGTGGGAAGTAATCATCACATTTGGGAAGGACAATAATCTGGCTGTGGTGGAATGCTCTAAAATCTCATCAGAACGGTCCTCAAACACGTTTTTCGTCTCTTCCTCATATACATCCAAACCTACTGCATAAAATTTTCTGGCCCGAATACCCTCAATCAAATCATTGGTCTTTACCAGACCGCCTCTTGAAGTATTTACCAGAATAACGCCATCTTTCATTTTTGCAATGGTGTCCTTATTAATCAAATGATAGGTATTATCCATTAGCGGGCAATGCAGGGAAATCAAATCACTGGTTGCCAGCAGCTCATCCAGAGACACATAGGTAACAAAATCCTTCAAATCTGGATTTTCATAGACGTCATAGGCAATCACCTTCATGCCAAAGCCCCGGCAGATTCTTGCCATAGCTGCGCCGATTTTTCCGGTTCCTACGATTCCCGCTGTTTTTTCATAAAAGTTCATGCCCATTAAGCCACCCAGGCTGAAATCATTTTCTCGTACTTTTACATAGGCTTTGTGAATGCGGCGGTTTGCAGCAAGGGCCAGCGCCATAGCATGTTCTGCTACTGCCTCCGGAGAATATCCTGGCACACGCATAACTTTGATTCCGTATGCCTCTGCCTTTTCTAAATCTACGTTATTAAAACCTGCGCAACGCATAAGAACCAGTTTTACCCCAGCCTCATGAAGGGCATCCATAGTCGCGCTTCCCACATCTGAACTTACAAAAGCGCACACTGCCTCATATCCCTTTGCCAGAGGCGCAGTCTTGGGAGCCAGGTCTGTTTTTAAATAATCAATTTCAATTTCCGGATATTTAGAAATCTCTTTTTCAAAAGAATCCTTATCATAGCTTTTGGTGTCAAAAAATAAAATTTTCATTGTCTGTTCCTCCTTATACTTATCAGATTTTATCAATCATGATTTCAATAATTTTCTTGTCTGTTTCCCGCATACCATCTCTGGCAAGCTGGGCTACATTGTCAATGGTTTCCTCTATTCCCTGGGCAACGATTCCGTCTCCTCCATAGAACTGGCTGCCAAACTGATACATCTTCATTCCAAGCGTGCCAGCTTCCACAGCAGAAGCTATCTTCGCCGCACAGCTTGCCTTTGCCCCATCACACACCACACCGGAATTAATCGCCAGGGCATTGACAATGGTGTGCGCCACCTGGGTGTAATCTCCCCCATAAAGATAGGTAATTCCGGCGCCGGCACCACAGCCTGCACTAATCGCCCCGCAATAGGCAGATAAGGTTCCAATTCCGGATTTCAAATGAATGGACACCAGATTAGAAACAACCAGGGCGCGAATAAGCATTTCCCTGGACACCTTCATATCCTCTGCATAGACAATAACCGGAAGGGAGGCTGTAATCCCCTGGTTTCCACTTCCTGAATTAATCACCACCGGCATTTCACAGCCATTCATACGGGCATCAGAACCTGCTGCTGCCATGGCTTTCGCCCGGTTCTGAACACTGTTTCCATAGGACTGAAGCAGAATTTTTCCGATATTGGCACCCCAGTTGCCTTTTAATCCTTCCTGTGCAATGGCAGTGTTGTATTCAATCTGTCTTGTAATCGTTTCCTCCACATCTGAAATCTTCACCTCATCTGCAAACTGAATAATCTGTTCTACGGTAAGCAGACCTTTATCTGTACCTGCACAGTTTTCCTCTTCTGAATATTCTTTTCCAAACAGAGTCTCCCCGTTTTTCCGAATCTGGACAATATTGGTGTGCTGACCCTGAATCTGTACCTCTGCGCTATGCTCCCCATCCTGCACTTCAATATAAATGTCAAAAATACAGCCTGACTGGGATGCAGTAAGCTGGAAAGACACCTCTTTTAAATAATCTGAAATCTCCTCAATTTCTTCCTTTGTAATCTCTGCCAGAACCTCCAGCTTTTTCTCTGCCCTTCCTGCCACAATACCGGCAGCAGCCGCCGCGGCAATACCACGAAGCCCTCCTGTATTGGGAACTACCACACTTTTTACATTCTTAATAATATTTCCACTGGCGCTGATTCGCACCGATTTTGGCATACTTCCCAGAGTTTCTCTCGCTACCGCTGCCGCATAGGCAATAGCAATGGGTTCTGTACAGCCCATTGCCGGCACAAGCTCCTCCTTTAAAATATTCACATACGCGTCATAAATTATTCCATCCATAAATCTTTTATCCTCTTCTTTTGTCCTTGGTATTACTCTTCTTCCCGGTCAAAATGCCAGATTTCCACCAGTTCATCCTCCAGTTTTTCCTCCTCACAGCGGAAATTCACCGTATCACCCGGTTCTGTATTATAAAGCTTGTAGGAATCTTTCTCACAGTCCAGTACCAGGCTTTTCTCATCCATGGTAACCGTCATCTGACTATTTTTAATGTCCACCGCTTCTACCGTACCCTGAAAACATGGCGGAGGAACAAAATTGCACACACTTTGGCTCATCTTATTTTCATAAGCTTTATAAAGAAAAGTTCCTGCCATCAGCACTCCTGCTAAAACAACGCCTGCCACAGCAATCCATACTTTTTTGGTGTTTTTTCTCATAGGCATTTTCCTCCTGTTAGTAATAGATTAGCAGTCCTGGAATCTTCTGTCAATCTGGAAAGTTGCTTTCTTTGGGTAACAAAACCAACATACAGACCCAAAAACCAACCAAGATTCCCAGAATGCCAAAAGCCCAGGATATGGAAAATTTCTCTGCCAGCCATCCAACCACAGGACTTAATACCACCATAATAACACTGTAAACCATACTTTCTACTGATATCATGGTAGCGCGCACTTCACTGGAAAATACTTTCTGATTTTCATCTCCAATACGAATTGCCAGCATTTCCGATATCCCATGGGCCAAAGCCGCTGCCAGCACGCATCCTGGCAATACTTGCATACCGCTAAAAACAATGAACACGCCTTCTATCGCCCCACCTGCAAGCAGCAGAAATTTTATTTTCACCTTTCCTGTCTTTTCTCCAAGAGATGCTCCTGCCATGCCACCAAAAGAAATAAGGAGAAGTGGAATTCCTATCCATTTTGCCTGTAACCCCTGCTCTACTAAATGCTGCTGTAATAGCATAAAAACAATGTAATATCCCGCAGCAGCCACACCACTGACCAACATTCTGCGTGCGGCAAAGCCATGAGTGATAAAAAATTTTCCGCTTTCTGTAACATGTTTTTTTAGAATCCCTGTCCAATTTCTATTTTTTTCATGCTCTTTTGTGTTTTCTCTCCTGGGTTCCCAAAGCCTGAATGCCACTATGGAACAGCAGATGCCCTGAATCATAGAAATCAGATATCCTTTCTCATATCCCAATGATACGGTCACCACACTGAATAAATTTGCTGCTGCAAAAACAAACAGATACAATTTCTCCTGTATGGCTGACACCCTCAAATATTCCTCCTGCACTCCTGCCTCCAGAAGGCTGTCATAGGTCAGGGCTTCTCTTGAGCCGGACACCAGATTATAACTTAATGCATTCAGACCCATGGCAACTAAAATCATGAAAAACGCATCGGTAAGAATCATGCACAAAGACCCTGCCGCTGATACCAGTCCAGACAACACCAACGTTCTTTTGCGTCCTATGAGGTCTGCCAACATGCCGCTAGGAATTTCACAGCACATACTCACCACGTGAAAAACACCTTCTGCAATCCCAACCTGCGCAATAGAAAAACCACGCTGCAAAAGAAATACCACCCACACTGCATCTACAATTTGAAAACCACTGATAAGTTCATAAAGATATAATTTCCGAAGTTGTTTTTTGATATTCATAACGCATCACCTGCTTAAATTTTTTAGAATGATGCCCATTTTTTGAATTGAAACAGACAGACCTTGCTTCTGGTCTTAGACTAAAATTCCTTAAAAATGGGCGCACTGATAGCCTGAATACCAAAAAAGTTACCTTTTTGAATCATCAAATACGGTGTTTTCCAGCCCATCTGTGCGCCTCCTTTTCTCAAAAATTTATGTGAATCATATCACAATCTGATACAAAAGTAAAGCTCTTTTTCCTACACTTCTCCTTCCCGCATCCTTTCCACCACGCTTTGTCTGCGGATATTCTGATATCCCAGAACAGGAACTGCCAGCACTACCAAAAGCAATGGCACGATACACAAAACCAGTGGCAGTAAGGTGAAGTGATTTTTAAAGAAAAAGAAGGTATTCTCTAATCCCCTGAGAACCGTAAGGTTTAAAATCACAGAAACCAATACTGCAATCACCATGGTGCCTGCCGCATAATAAATTCCTTCTGTACACAGCATGGTTTTTAACTGTTTTCCGGTCATCCCCACTGCCTCCAGTGCGGCAAATTCCTGTTTTCTGGAAAGAATAGATGCTGCCATGGTATTCACAAAGTTCAAAATTCCAATCAACGCTAAAATAAATGCCAGCATCCCTCCAATCATGGCATACATATTTTTTAAACCAGAGAATTCTTTTGCAATGCTGGCTTTGGAAATATACTGCAGATTTGAATTTGTCACAGTACAATAATGGTCTATCCATGTTTCCATAGCTTTTTCCTGTTCCTTTTCTACATTAAATAACAGACGCATGGGCTGTCTGGGACCGAACAATTCCTGAAATTCCTCATTGGGAAGAATGTAGGTACAGTCAAAAACACCATAGCTCTGGGTACTGACTGCAAAAGGGATGTCAGAGACTGCCAGAACCTCATATTCTTTGCTCTCTCCCTTTTCATTTTTTAGGGTAACTTTTTCCCCTGGTTCATGATAGGGAACTATCATCTCGTGTTCATCCGTCAAATATCCTGTGGCAATGACATACTTTCCGCTGGAAAAAGCGTTCCAATCTAATTTCCCCATAAGGGACTGCATTTTATCAAAAATCATCTGGTCAATGCCATAATATTTCACTGCTCCTATGGAATGTTTGGTTTTATACCCTTCCATGGCAGCTTCATATTCCTCTTTGAAAAGGTCTTTTAAATTGGCTTCTACCTCTGGATTTTGAATGATTTTTTTGTCAAATTCTCCAAACTCCTCTTCTGACAGAAGCCCTTCTAATTCCTTGATATAAATTCCTCCCACTTCTGTAACACCTTTTTGCTTTTTCAGGTCATTCTGAAATTCCTTTGTGACCCCATCCAACACCTGTGTTCCAGAGACTGTAAAAGAATCCAGACTGGCATCAAACACCATATAGTCACTTAAGGTTCTGTTCTGTGCAAACTGGTCCATATTAAATCCACAAATCAGACTATACACAGTATTGACTAAAATAAGACTCAGGGAAAGGGATGCCACCACAATACAAAGTTTCTTTTTGTTCCTGCCTATATTTGCTGCCGCCATAACAGCGGGTGAAACTGTTCTGGTCTTTCTCTTCTTTTTTCTTTTTTTCTGAAATGCCCGGTTCTGACCTTCTGTAAAACGCACTGCCTCAATGGGAGAAACCTTGGAAGCAATGGTTCCCGGCTTCTGGCAGCTTATCCGTACTGTAATCAGGGAGAAAAGCCCTGCCCCAAGAAAAATCCATGGATTCCACTGTATGGTGCTTGTAGTAGAAGCCGCAAAGGTCAGATGATTCATAATGACCGGGAGAAGTACCATTCCCACAACAGCTCCCAAAATCATTCCTATGGGAATCCCAAATGCAGAGAGCATATACGCCTGACGTCGAATCATACGCTTTAATTGTTTTGTGGTTGTTCCTACTGTTTTCAACAGTCCATAATAACGGATATCCGCATAAACATTAATATAAAACACATTATAAATCAGCAGATAACCGGCAAATCCAACCATGAGCATCATCCCAAGGATTCCCAGGATTGTTCCCATTTCTAAATCCTGTCCCAGATAGGCCCAGTTTACTCCCACGCTGACTGTTTCCGGGAAGCCACATCTTTTTGTAAGAGCTTCTACCTGCTTCTCCAGAGAAAAACTGAAAGGAAAATAAAAATCCACCATATGATATCCCGCAGAAAGTCCCGCATCTTTGTTGCCTTTCATTCTGGATTCTGTCTGCTCTGGCGCTGCTTTTTCCTGAAATTCTTTTGAAACTGCCATGACTTGTGCCATAGAAATAGTATCCCCTGTAAAATATCCGCTGAGAGTAAAGGTTTTCTCGTATACTGTTCCATTCACATCAACTTTTACAGGAACTTTTTCTCCCACCTTACAAGGAATCCCAAGAGCTTTCAAAACTAAATCACTGGTCACCAGTTCCTCTTCTTTTTGAGGCATGTGACCAACCTCTGGATAACAAAAACTCCACTTGGCTTCTAAATCTTCATAATATCCGATTTCTGTTGGAAGCTTCAAAAACTCCTCATTCACAGCATCTCCCACCACAATCCTGCTGGAAACAGCCTTTAGTTTTTTATCCTTTTTTACAATCTCATACTCATCTTTTGTCAAATATTTGTATCCTGCATGGGCAGAGCCGCCTACCTGACGCATGGTTTCCTCCTGCTGTTTTTTTACCAGACTGCCGCCAATGGTAAACACTGCGGTAAATAAAACAGAGGTGAGTACAATCGCCAAAATCCCAATAAGATTCCTGCTCTTTTTTGCCTGTAAGGTCCGATCTGCAATTTTTCGGATGATTTTTTTATTTTTCACTTTATTCATAGGTTTCACCATCCTCTACAAGCGTTCCATCTTCAATACGGAGGATGCGGTCTGCCATCTGGGCAATTTCTTCGTTATGGGTAATCATCACCATAGTCTGCCCAAACTGTTCACTGGTGACTTTTAAAAGTCCCAAAACATCCTGGCTGGTCCGGGAGTCCAGGTTGCCTGTCGGTTCGTCCGTAAACTGTACCCCTATCCCCTTATGCCTTGAAAACAGGGGTTTTAACGGAATAC
>CATWQE010000108.1 GCA_958352855.1 uncultured Bacillota bacterium | reverse complement strand
CCCGCATGGGGCATTTTAGCCTTCTTGTCTCTGTTTTTACCCCTTTTCTTGCACCTGTTGCTATGCTTCTGGGGCAAACTTCCTCTCAAACTCTACTTTTCTGCCCACGCATAGGGCATTTTAAGCTTCTCGTCTCTGCTTTTGCCCCTTTTCTTGCACCTGTTGCTATGCTTGCGGGGCAAACTTCCTCTCAAACTCTACTTTCTTGCCCCCACGTGGGGTATTTTAAGCTTCTTGTCTCTGCTTTTGCCCTGAATCCCCCTCGCACTTGCTCTCTCCCAAGCCAAAAAACCCCATAATATTTCTTTGTCTCTTCTAACGCTCCCTCGCCTCAATCTGCACCTTCATATCCCGATACTCCTTTGGCGAAATCCCGAATTCTTTCTTAAATGCCCGATAGAAGTTAGAATAGTCCTTGAATCCAAACATCAGATATGCCTTACTGATACTGATATTGCTTAAAATCGCATCCTGACAGGCTGCCAGACGCTTCTTCATAATATACTGATGGATGGCAATTCCTGTGTTTTCTTTGAAAACATGCGCAATATGAAATTTGCTTACATAAAAGGTTTTTGCCAGAGAATCCAGGGAAATCTCCTGTTCCAGATGATTGTCAATATAATCCAGCAGATTATGGTATAAATCCTGATCCTCTCTGCGTTTTCGCGGATTGTTCTGTTCATAAGCCATGCGGTTAAGCTGGAGCAGCAAATCGCAAATACTAATAAAAACCTTAGGCTCCTTCCCAAAACGCTCCGAATGTATTTCTTCAATTAAATGAAAAATTTTAGACTGGAGAGTTGTAAACGGGACTGGTTCATTGTGATAGATATATTGCTTTTTCTCTGCCGCACATTGAATAATATAATAATAATCTTCTGACATTTTCCGCACCTGCTGAAGATAATCCATACTAATCCAGAAAACAAAACGGCTGTATGGCATATTATCATCATGAATCACCGCTTTGTGGGGAACTCCCGGGGGCAGCACCACTACATCTCCTGCCTTTAATGGATACAGCTTATCCCGAATTAAAATAGATACATTTCCTTCCAGAAAAAAATACACCTCATAATAATTATGAAAATGGCTATCCATGTTTCCCAGATGCCTGTCACTATAATAATAAATTTCAAAATCTTTGGACAACATATATTGGCGGGTAATGAAATCGGTCTTATAATTTTTCTTCATTTTACACTCCCCTTTCCTTTTACTTTGCATTTATTTTAATACACAACCGCAACTTTTGCAATATATACAACAAACTTATCAATTGGAATTATTTTGGAAAGAAACTATAATACTAAATATCAACAAACACAACGAAAGCGAGGAAATGAATTATGGAAATGACAATGCGCTGGTACGGAAAAAAACACGACACCGTTACTCTGGAACAGATTAAACAGAGCTGCTATGTAACAGGTATTATCACAACTCTTTATGACAAATTACCTGGTGAGGTATGGACCCTGGATGAAATCCTGGCTATGAAAAAAGAAGTAGAGGATGCTGGTCTTCACCTGGCAGGTATTGAAAGTGTAAACGTAAGCGACGCCATCAAGACAGGCGCTCCTGAAAGAGACAAAGATATTGCCGCTTACATTGAAACACTGGAAAATCTGGGAAAAGCGGACATCCACATGGTATGCTACAACTTTATGCCTGTATTTGACTGGACCAGAACAGAACTGGCAAGAGTCAGAGAAGACGGCACCACTGTTCTTGCCTACAACCAGGACACTGTAGACAAAATGGACCCGGACAACATGTTCGACTCCATCAAGGATAACATGAACGGTACAGTTATGCCCGGCTGGGAACCAGAACGTATGGAAAAAGTAAAAGAATTATTTGAACTGTACAAAGACATTGACGAAGAAAAATTATTTGAAAACCTGAAATACTTCCTGGAAGCCATCATGCCGGTTTGTGACAAATACGACATCAACATGGCAATCCATCCGGACGACCCATCCTGGAGTGTATTCGGTCTGCCGCGTATCATTTCCTCTCAGGCAAAACTGAAACGCATGATGGAAATGGTTCCAAACAAACACAATGGTGTTACCTTCTGCATGGGCTCCTATGGAACCAACTTAAACAACGATTTAGTTGACACCATCCACATGCTGAAAGGAAGAATCCACTTTGCACATGTAAGAAACCTTCGTTTCAATGACGGTATGCGTGACTTTGAAGAAAGCGCTCACTTAAGCTCTGACGGTACCTTTGATATGTATGCAATCATGAAGGCGCTTCATGACACAGGCTTTGACGGACCAATCCGCCCGGACCATGGACGTATGATGTGGGGTGAAAAAGCAATGCCGGGCTATGGTCTGTATGACCGCGCTCTCGGCGCTGCATACCTGAGAGGATTATGGGAAGCTGCTGAAAAAGAATCCAAATAAATCGGTTATCGCAAAAAGCGAAGAAGGGAAAAAATCATGAAATTAACATTAGAAGGTCTGAAGAACACACAGGATTGGGAAGCAGCCGGAATTGCTCTCCCATCCTATGACATTGAAAAAGTTGCTGAAAACACCAAAAAAGCCCCTGTATGGGTGCATTTTGGAGCTGGTAATATCTTCCGTATCTTCATCGGTGGACTAGCTAATACTTTACTTGAAAAAGGTGAAACAGACAAAGGTATTACCTGTGTAGAAACTTTTGACTTTGATGTAGTAGATAAAATCTATAAACCTTATGACAATCTGGTACTGGCTGTTACCTTAAAAGCAGACGGTTCCACAGACAAAAAAGTCCTTGGCTCCCTTACCGAAGCAATCAAAGCTCAGTCCAATGTTCCTGAAGAATGGAACCGTTTAAAAGAAATCTTCGTAAATCCTGAACTGCAGATGATTTCCTTTACCATCACAGAAAAAGGCTATGCCTTAAAAGGCGCTGACGGAACTTTCTTCCCATTTATCCAGGCTGACATTGACAATGGCCCTGAAAAAGCTGGTTCTGCTATGGCGGTTGTATGCGCTTTGTTAAATGAACGTTACAAAGCAGGCAAAGCTCCTCTGGCTGTTGTTTCCATGGACAACTGCTCTCACAATGGGGAAAAGCTGCAGAACTCCATTCTTACCATGGCAAAAGAATGGCTTGCAAAAGGCTTTGTAGAAGAAGGATTTGTAGCATATCTTTCTGATGAAAAACAGGTTTCTTTCCCATGGTCCATGATTGATAAGATCACACCAAGACCTGCTGACTCTGTATGTGAAGACCTGGAAAAAGCCGGTGTAGAAGAAATTGCTCCTGTAATTACTTCCAAGAGAACCTACATTGCTCCTTTCGTAAATGCAGAAGGTCCTCAGTACCTGGTGATTGAAGATAAATTCCCTAACGGAAGACCTGCTCTGGAAAAGGCCGGTGTATATCTTACAGACAGAGACACCGTAAATAAAGTAGAACGTATGAAAGTTACCACCTGCCTGAATCCTCTGCATACTGCTCTTGCTGTGTATGGCTGTGTACTTGGCTATACATTAATTGCAGATGAAATGAAAGACGAACAGTTAAACAAACTGGTTCACCAGATTGGTCCTGTAGAAGGTATGCCGGTGGTAACAGACCCAGGTATCCTCTCTCCTGCTGATTTCGTGGACGAAGTTATCAACGTTCGTATTCCAAACCCATTCATGCCTGACACACCACAGCGTATTGCTACCGATACTTCACAGAAGGTTGGCATCCGCTACGGTGAAACCATTAAATCTTATGTAGCGCAGTATGGTGATGCGAAAAAATTAACTGCTATCCCTCTGGCGATTGCAGGATGGTGCAGATATCTCTTAGGCGTGGATGATGAAGGGAATGCTTTTGAACGTTCTGCTGACCCAATGCTGGAGGAACTGACCAAAGCTCTTGCCGGAATCGAAGTTGGAAATCCTGCTTCTTACAATGGACAGTTAAAATCCATCCTCTCCAATGCAAATATCTTTGGCATTGACTTATATGAAGCTGGAATCGGTGAAAGAATCGAAGAAATGTTCTTAGAAGAAATCGCCGGAACAGGCGCTGTAAGAGCTACCCTGAAAAAATATATGGCTTAAAGATTCGAAAAAAGGTGCTGTCTCCCATAAAAGAGACGCACCTTTTTCTTATGAGTATAAGAGCGTTAAGCCCTTGTACCCATATGCTTAAATTCTTTCCAAATAAAGTAAACACAAAGCACAGCCGCAATTCCATCTGCCACCGGTGCGGAAAACATAACACCCTCAATCCCCATAAATACAGGCAGGATAATCAACAGTGGCAACAGAAAAATAATCTGCCTGGTAAGGGACAAAAACACACCTTTTCCTGCTTTTCCAATGGAAGTAAAGGTATTCGCTGTAATAGGCTGAATTCCATTAATAAAAGTAAAGAACATATAAATCCTGAAAAACTTCTCTGCAAACAGGAAATATTCTTCACTTCCTGAACCAAAAATTCCAATAATCTGTCTTGGAGCCAACTGGAACAGCAAAAATGCCACAATAGAAATCCCTATGGCTGCTGTCACTGCTTTTTTATAAGTATTCTTTACTCTGTCATAGTTTCCTGCACCGTAATTATAGCTGATAATGGGCTGAATCCCCTGGGAAATCCCAATCACAATAGCAAAGAAAATCATTCCCACCTTGGAAATAATACCTGCACATGCCAAAGGAATATCACTTCCATAAGAGGACTGCCCTCCATAATAAGTCAAGGTATTATTCATAACAATCTGTACAATCATCATGGCTAGCTGGTTGAAAAAAGGCGCAATTCCCAAGGAAAGAATGGGAATCCATGCAGCCCTGGAGGGAAGCAATGTTTTCAAAGGAATGTGTACTGTTTTAAATTTGGACAAATACCCAAGCACCATCAGTCCTGACACAACCTGTCCGATAATCGTAGCCCAGGCAGCTCCCGCCATTCCCATATCCAGTCCAAAAATAAACAGCGGATCCAGAATCGTATTAATAATAGCGCCGGTCAGTGTACACATCATAGAAAATTTCGGACTTCCATCTGCCCGGATTAAGTTGCTGCCTCCTGTGGTCACAATCAGAAATGGAAAGCCAAAAGATGTAATCCCTGTATAAGTCAACGCATAATCCAAAACTTTATCCGTAGCTCCAAAAGCCTGCATCATGGGTTCCAGAAAAACCTGCGCCACAATACAAAGCAAAACACCCAGAGTCAGCATCATGCCAATAGCCCCTCCGGCAAATTTCACTGCCTTATCTTTCTCATTTCGACCCATGGACAGATTAAAATTCGCAGCTCCTCCGATTCCACACAAAAGAGAAATGGCTGTACAGGTAATAGACAGTGGAAATGCCACATTCGTAGCCGCATTTCCCAGCATTCCCACACTTCTTCCAATAAAAAACTGATCTACAATATTGTAAAGGGAGCTTACCAGCATAGCAATAATACTGGGAATTGCAAATCTGGCAAGCAAGGTTCCAATAGGTTCTGTCCCAAGGGGATTATTCTTTCTTTCTTCCATGAATTTCCTCCTGCTGTTCCTTTGCATTACGAAGCACTTCCCTGGAATGAATCGCCATTTTTTCCACTCCCTGAATCATTGCCTGCTGCTCATCTTCCGTTAGTACAGACAAAATCTGCGACCACCAGCCCGCCAGCGCTTTTCTCAATTTAGGAATCACTGCTTCACCTTTTTCAGTAAGATAAATGGCATAGGACCTGCCATCTTCTTCTGATTTTTTCCTCTCAATAAGGCCCTGCTCCTGGAGTTTCTTCATAGTTCTCACAGCAAGCGCCTCATCCACCGCCATATTTTCGCACATCTCCTTCTGGCTGCTGCCGGGATATGCAGACAAATAAAATAAAAAATTATAACTGGAATAACCAATGCCATATTCCTTCATGGTTTGAATCATATACTTTTGTTCTCTCCGATGAAGAATCGCAATGCTTCTTCCTAACACTCGATTTTCCATAGCTCCTCCTGTTCTTGATATGCCAAATATATTATAGACAGCTTAAATTGACTTGTCAAGTTTATGTGAGTTATGGCATCATATCATATTTTTTATCCAAACCGCATAACATATCCTGATAAACCGAAGTTCCATCCAATATGGTTCCAAAAGTATCAACCCAGACAGGTATATATCCGCATCTGCTTGCTACCATTTGAGAACCAATGTTGGTAACAGAAGCAGAGTAAAAAGGAACTATATTTTTTTCCAGTAACACATCCGTCAATTTCTTTACTAATTGTGTGCCAATTCTACAATTTCTATATTCAGGTAAAACATCTATACCGACTTCCCATAAACCCTCTACAGATGATACCGCAGCTCCTGACATTCCAATAACCTTATTGTGATCTCTCACAACACAAACTGCTTTTGTTTCTGTGTATCCATTTTCATCAAACATTAAAGAATTTTCAAATCCTTCTATTCCTTTCAGGGATAAAATTTCTTTACCCAGAAGAACTTCTATTTCATAGTCTGTAGATATTGATATTTCCCCATTATGATAAATATCTGGAACATAGTGGATTGTCTGACCATACACCAATGGTAATTCAAAAATCTCATCTCTACTTTTTCCACGTAAAAGAGACTTTATATTTGCAGATAAGCCTTTTGATGTACAAACAACTACACAGTTCTTATAAGCCATTATTTTAATATAAGGGTGTTCAGCTTTTGGATGAATGGAATATACAATGCGATCTTCTTCTAATTCTTGAAATTTACAATAAAACTCTTTTGTAAGCAATGTTTGCACTTTATTGTTAATTATCTCTTTCATAGATTGATTCCTTCCAGATTTCTCTTTTTTCTATTTTATCTACAGACTCATCACATAAACCTGACATGGATTCCACTCATCCCACAAATCAGGAAATACCTCAAATTCTTTAAATCCCAGGTTTTGGTAAAAAAGATTTGTCGCATCATATTCCTTATACCTTCCCATTTGTACTGTTTTCACCTGCATAAAGGAATATCCTTTAGAAGCACCCCACTTTTTTGCCTCTGCAAACAACGCTCTTCCCATTCCAAGTCTTTGATATTCCTTCAGCACTCCCATAACCAGAAGCTCTA
>CATWQE010000107.1 GCA_958352855.1 uncultured Bacillota bacterium | reverse complement strand
CAGGGTCTTGTTCCCGATAATCTCCTTCAGTCCACAAATAGTACACAATTCATAGTAACTGGACAGCCGGACTCTCTGCCCGGTTGCCTGGCTGATGAACCAGTCTATATCCGGTATTCTGGTAGTTCCTCCTGCCAGGAAAATCCCCTGGTCTGTAATGTTGTGCAGCATCTGTGGAGGCGTCCGCTCCAGAAAGAACTGGATTTCCTCGCAAATTCTTTGAATGACCGGCAAAATTGTGGCATAAATCATATCAGAAGGTATAATCCCTTCTCTTGGCAGCCCGGAAAGGCTGTCAATTCCCACAACCTTTCTGGCCTCCCTGATATCTTCTTTTAAATAAGCCAGAGAGAATTTCAGCCTTCTGGCTGTCCTGTTGCCAATATGAAGATTATATTGCTTACGCACTTCGTTGACAATCGCTTCATTTAACTGTTTTCCTCCCAGTTCCACAATTTTACTCAAAACCACCCTTCCGCCTTCAATAACGGAAATTTCCGTACTTTGCGCTCCAATGTTGACAATCATGGAACCTTTGGTATGGGTTATGGGGATACCAAGAGCCACCGCATCTGCGATGGTCTTGTTCACCATATAAATTCTGTTTTTCCGGTTGGAATTTCCAATGGTATAATAGGCTCTCTGTTCAATTTCTGACAAATCAGAAGGAACTGCCAGATACAAAGTATTGCCGAATTTTCCTCCGGCGCTGCTCTTTTCCAGCAGAGTCTGTAAAACCATCTCCGTATGAGTGACATCTGCGATTTTGCCAAAGGCCATAGGCGAAATCACAGAAACATTAGATGGATTCTTTTCGTACATTCCATATGCTTCGTTCCCCACCGCCAGAATCTGGTTCTGGTTGCGGATAGCAATCATATTTTTTTCTGTTATCATAGTATCCTGTTCCTGTGAGTAAATTTTCACAGTACTGGTACCCAGGTCTATTCCAAAGGTCTTATGAAATGGCATGTGAATGCTCCCCTTATCTATCTTACTATTTAACAGACAGATGTTCCTGTCTGCTAAAAAATCCCCTCCTGACGAAAACTCAGATATTTGCAGTCCCCAATAATAATATGATCCAACAGAGGAATTCCAAGAAGTTCCCCTGCGCCTTTTATCCGCTGGGTAAAATCTAAATCAGCCTCACTGGGAGAAGGATCTCCGCTTGGATGATTATGTATCAGAAGAATACCCACAGCATGATAAGAAACAGCCGACAGAAAAATCTCCCTTGGACTTACCAGGGAGCTGTTTACCGTACCTTTAAAAATCATCTCCTCCCCAAGGAGGTGATTTTTCGTATCCAGCATCATACAAAAAAGCTGTTCCTGTTCTTCATGACGCAACTGCTCCATATAATAATCTGCAATGGTCTGAGGATGGTTCAGAGAAAGCCCCTTTTGGGCGCTTCTTCTGGCAATTCGTTTAGAAAGCTCACCAATACACTTTAGTTGTACTGCTTTTACTTTCCCGATTCCTTTTATGGACTGGAGCTGTGTCAGACTCAACTGATGCAGTCCCAGCAGTCCTTCCCTGTCTCTGGACAGATTCAGTACCTCTTCTGCCATTTCTACAGAAGTGCTTCCTCTGGTACCGGTTCTTAATACTACTGCTAAAAGTTCCGGGTCTGTAAGTGCCTGAGGTCCAAGATGGACACATTTTTCGTAAGGCCGGTCATGTTCCGGCAATTCTTTCATGGTCTTAGCTTCTGTCATGAAAACCTTATGCTCTCTTCAGCATTTTGCGGTGTTCGCAGGTTCATTGTAGCACAGATTAAAAACGATGTATATGCTTCAGAGGGAATTTATAAAATTTTTCGTTATTGCCTCTCCAACTTTTAGTCCATCCATGGCAGCAGAAGTAATCCCTCCCGCATAGCCGGCGCCCTCTCCACATGGATAGATTCCGGCTACTGAAGACTGAAACTGCTCATTTCTTACAATCCGGACAGGAGAAGAGGTTCTGCTTTCAATGCCACTTAACAGCATATCCGGCTGTGAAAATCCCGGAATCATGCGGTTAAAGGACTCAATTCCCTCTACCAAGGTCTCATTCAGAGCCTCCGGCAGCAAGGTTCTGATATTTGCCATGGTGTAGCCTCCCTTCATACAGGGCTTCACAGCGCCAAATTCTTTCGTCTCCCTGTTGAGACAGAAATCCTCATACCGCTGTACCGGAATTTTCCCTTTTCCAAGCGCGAAAGCCGCCTCTTCCAGTCTGCGCTGAAATTCTACACCTGCCAGCACCCCATCCTCTGGGAAATCCTCCGGAGTCACAGAAACAATCAAAGCGCTGTTGGCATTTTGGGAATCCCTCTTTTGATAACTCATGCCATTAACAGCCAACCTTCCTGGTTCAGAAGACGCATTTACCACATATCCTCCAGGACACATGCAAAAGCTGTACACACCCCGTCCGTTTTTTCCTCTGTGAGTTACCTTATAAGCCGCCGCACCCAAATCCTTTGGACATTCCTGCCCATATTGATACTGATTAATCAAGGTCTGGGGATGCTCTGCCCGAAGTCCCACTGCAAAAGATTTTGCCTCCATGCACAAGCCTTTTTCCTTTAACATGGAGAAGGTATCTCTTGCGCTGTGCCCCACTGCAAGCACCATGGTATTGGTTTCAATCTTCTCAGAATCATTTACCATTACTGCAGTTAAAGTATTATCCCGGATTTCCAGATCAGTCACCTTAGAAGAAAAACGCACTTCCCCGCCAGCTTCTTCAATAAAGCGGCGGATATTTTTTACTAATCCAATCAGGGCATCTGTGCCAAGATGAGGCTTCTGCTGATACAAAATTTCTTTTGGCGCTCCTGCTTCCACAAAAATCTTTAAAACCTCCTGATTTCTTCCCATAGGGTCCTTTACCAGGGTATTCAGCTTCCCATCTGAAAAGGTTCCTGCACCTCCCTCTCCAAACTGGACATTGGACTCTGGATTCAGCTCTCCGGTTGACCAGAAATGCTCTACGGTTTTTAGACGATCCTCAACATCTTCGCCACGTTCCAGCACCAGAGGCTTCATCCCTGCCTTTACCAGGTAGTAAGCGCAAAAAAGCCCTGCCGGCCCGCTGCCTACAATCACTGGACGCGGGGCTTCCATCTCTCGTTTCAGATGCAGATAAGAAAACTTCTTTTCGATAGTTAACATAACATTTTTATTGTGAACTCTTTTTAGGACTTGCTTTTCTTTTTTCACAGAAACATCTACTGTGTATACAAAAAACAATTCCGGCTTTTTTCTGGCATCCAGAGATTGCTTACGGATACTCCAGGATAACAATTCTTCTTTGGAAACTTTTAGGGTTTTCTGAATTTTTTTCTCCAGTTCTTCCCTGGTATGAGACACCGGAAGTTTTAGTTGTTGAACTCTAAGCATGACCGTTTCTCCTTTCCTCTGGCTGCATGGATGCCTGCCAGCGCTCCTGTGGTCCAGGCCCATTGAAGATTATAGCCTCCGCAGATACCGTCCACATCCAGAATTTCTCCTGCAAGATATAGCCCTGGAAGTTCCACACATTCCATGGTTTTCGGGCGAATGTTTTTTAACAAAACACCTCCTGAGCATACCTGTGCGGCTTCCATAGCTTTGCTCCCTTTTATCTTAACCGGAAATCTCTTGATTTTTCCAGTCAGGGTTTCCAGATCCGGTTTTCCCTCTGTCAGTACATCCACCAGCTTTTTGGGGAAAATTCCCAGCAACAGCTCTTTTTGATTTTTATAGAGGCGTGCCTGTTGGCGGCCCTTTAAAAATTCCAGGAGCGCCTGTTCTTCAAAATCCGGCATAAAATCTAAAACAGCAGTAAGAGAAATTCCTTCTTCCAACAGACGGGCAGCCTGGCTGCTCACCTGAAAGACCGGAATACCGGAAATACCATACTCTGTAAGCTGCAGTTCCCCTGCCGCCTCATCCACAAGACGTCCTGCTGCAAAAAGAGAAATTTTTCCTTCTGTCCTGACGCCTGCCCATTTGGAAAAATAACTTCCTTTTCCCTTCAAAGGTACCAGTGCGGGAAGGGGCTTTCGCATAGAAAGTCCCAACTTTTTTGCCAGGTCATAGCCGCTTCCATCTGCCCCTTCCACAAGAGATGCCCTGGAACCGCAGGCCAGAATCACAGCGTCCGCTTCGTAAGTCCAGGTTTCCGTTATAATCCGAAATGCAGGAAATTCCTCCTTCGAAGATGGAATGATTTCTTTCACATGTTCCTTACACTTTATTTTTATCTTTTCCTGTCTGGCTTCCAGTTCCAGTACATCCCGCACACTTTGGGCCTGCATGCTAAAGGGATAAATCCCACCGTTTTTATTTCTGGTATAAAGCCCCAGATCTGAAAAAAAACGGATGGTCTGCTGCACATCAAACTGTTGTAAAATTTCCCACGCCCTTTCCTGCTCACTGCTGTGATAGCAGGAAGGCGCCTGATACAGATTGGTGAGATTACAGCGTCCATTTCCTGTTGCCAGAATCTTTTTTCCCACTTTATCGTTATGCTCCAGAATTGTAACAGCCGCCCCTTCTTTTGCGGCAAATAAGGCGGCTATCATCCCGGAAGCACCGCCGCCAATGATGCACACATTTCTTTTTTTCATACCTTATTCCTTTGGCAAAACAACCAGATTTTTTTCTACTAACTTTTGCAAAGACATTAAAATTCCAAGCTTTGCATGATACCAGGTAAGCCCTCCCTGAAAGTATACGGTATAAGGCGGTTTAATGGGTCCGTCCGCAGACAATTCAATGGAAGAGCCCTGTACAAAGGCTCCTGCAGCCATAATCACATCACTGTCATACCCCGGCATGGCCCATGGTTCCGGTTCAACATAGCTGTCTACCGGAGCTGCTGCCTGAATACCCTTACAGAATTCAATGACGCCCTCCGGGTTTCCAAAGGTCACTGCCTGAATAATGTCATGGCGGCTTTCTGTACTGTTTGGCGTTACCGAAAATCCTAAGGTTTCATAGATATTAGCCGCAAAAATAGCGCCTTTTAAAGCTCCTGCGGTTACGGTTGGCGCAAGGAAAAAGCCCTGATAAAAAGCAGGATTTACTCCAAGAGTCGCACCGACTTCCTTCCCAAGTCCCGGACAGGTAAGACGATAGGCCGCATTGTCTACATACTCCTTCTTTCCTGCAATATAGCCTCCAATGGGAGCCAGACCGCCTCCTGGATTTTTAATGAGGGAGCCCACAATCAAATCAGCGCCAACATCACTGGGTTCTAATTTTTCCACAAATTCTCCGTAGCAGTTGTCCACCATACAAATAATGTCCGGCTTAATTCCTTTAATAAAGGCAATCAACTCCCCAATCTGTTCCACTGAAAAGGTTGGGCGGGTAAGATACCCTTTGGAACGCTGGATTTCTACCATTTTTGTATTCTCGTGAATGGCAGCACGAATGCCCTCATAGTCAAAGCTGCCATCTTCCAGTAGTTCTACCTGTCGGTAGGTCACGCCATACTCTGCCAGAGAGCCTTTGGACGGACGAATCCCAATGACTTCTTCCAGGGTGTCATAAGGTTTTCCCACCGGAGAGAGCAGTTCGTCCCCCGGACGGAGATTTCCTGCCAGGGCAACAGCCAGAGCGTGGGTTCCACAGGCCAGCAGAGGGCGGACAAGAGCAGCTTCCGTATGAAAGGTGCTGGCATACACTTCTTCCAGCGTATCCCTGCCGATATCATTGTAGCCATATCCCGTAGAAGAATACAGACAGGCTTCGCTTACTTTATTTTTCTGCATGGCATGAAGCACTTTTAGCTGGTTGTATTCTGCAGTTTCATCAATAGTCTCAAACCGCTGTTTCAGACTCTTTTCTATTTTGTTTCCAAAAGCCAGTACCTCCTGGTCAATTCCCAGCTTCTGGTACATATCCATCATTTCCATGTATGATTCCTCTTTTCTCACAGTTTTCTAACATATAGTTCAGGATTTTTTCATCCTCATATCCAAACTCTGGCTTATTTACCCAGATAACATCCGGCTCCCGTTTAAACCAGGTAATCTGCCTTTTGGCAAAATGTCTGGTGTCCCGTTTCAAAATATAAACCGCCTCTTCAAGGGAACACTCCCCTTCCAGATATGCCAGAATTTCCTTATATCCTAATCCCTGCATGGACACCAGATTTCTGGTATAGCCCATCCGGGAAAGTTTTTCTACCTCCTGTACCAGACCTTCTTTCAGCATTTCGTCCACTCTGGCATCAATGCGCTGATACAGCTTTTCTCTTAAATCATTGAGAACAAAATAGGCATAACAATAGGGGGATTCTTTGGCTGCCTCCCGTTCATTATGAAGAGAAATTTTCTCTCCTGTCAGTTCATAGTATTCCAAAGCCCGTATAACCCGCTTCACATTATTGGCATGAATCTTTTGGGCAGAATCCGGGTCCACTTTTAATAGTTTCTGGTGAAGATATTCCCTGCCCCTGTCTTTTGCCAGTTGCTCCAGGCGGCTTCTGATTTCTGATTTCTCTGTGTTTTCTGAAAAATCAATGTCTTTTACCACTGCCTGAATGTAAAAGCCTGTGCCCCCTGTTAAAATAGGAATTTTTCCCTTGGCATAGATTTCCTCCATGGCCTGTTTTGCCATTTCCTGAAACCGCACCACATGAAATTCTTCTTCCGGTTTTAACACATCAATCAGATAATGAGGCACGCCCTGCATTTCTTCTTTTTTTATTTTTGCGGAGCCAATATCCATGTACTGATATACCTGCATGGAATCCGCAGAAATAATTTCTCCGTTTACTGCTTTTGCCAGAGCAATGGATAATTTTGTCTTGCCTGCTGCAGTAGGACCGGTGAGTATAATCAAAGGTTTTTTCAATTTGTTCACCTACACAATTCGTTTAAACTTCTTTTCCAGTTCATATTTCGTCATGGAGACAATGGTAGGTCTCCCATGAGGACAATGATAAGGATTTTCCAGTCCCAGAAGCTGTTCAATTAACTGATCTGCTTCTTTCAGGGACAGGGTATTGTTTCCTTTTACCGCAGCCTTGCAGGCCGCAGTTGCCAGCTTCCCTGTAATCAGCTCCAAAGGTTGTTTTGTATGTTCATTTTCCAGACTGTCCAGAATCTCCACAAAAAACTCCTGCACAGAGCTTCCGTACAAATCCG
>CATWQE010000106.1 GCA_958352855.1 uncultured Bacillota bacterium | reverse complement strand
ACGAAATCGTACTATTTACAAACGGATGCGGGAATATCTATATGTGTTGAAGCAGCATAAAGAGCTGGAGACCTCCATTCTTCCTTTGGGAGATGGGGTAACCGTAAGCGTGAAAAAAGCAAACGAAGGAGAGAACTATGGTTCGTAAACCAGAATTATTGATTCCGGCCAGCAGTCTGGAGGTATTAAAAATTGCGGTTATGTTTGGCGCGGATGCAGTATACATCGGCGGGGAAGCCTTTGGACTTCGGGCAAAGGCCAAGAATTTTTCTTCTGATGATATGAGGGAAGGAATTGCCTTTGCTCATGAGCATGGAGTAAAAGTCTACGTAACCGCAAATATTTTGGCACATAATGGAGATTTAGCTGGTGTGCGGGAATATTTTGAAGAATTAAAAGAAATCAAACCAGATGCCCTGATTATTTCAGACCCTGGGGTTTTTATGATTGCAAAGGAAGTATGCCCTGAGATTGAACGCCATGTAAGTACCCAGGCAAACAATACCAACTATGCAACCTATCAGTTCTGGTGGGAATTAGGTGCAAAGCGAGTAGTGAGCGCCAGAGAACTGTCCCTGGAAGAAATCCGGGAAATCAGGGAAAAGATACCAGAAGATATGGAAATTGAAAGCTTTATTCATGGGGCCATGTGTATTTCTTATTCTGGAAGATGTCTGCTTTCCAATTATTTTACAGGAAGAGACGCCAATCAGGGGGCCTGTACCCATCCCTGCCGTTGGAAATATTCCATTGCGGAGGAGACAAGACCTGGGGAATATATGCCGGTTTATGAAAATGAACGGGGAACTTATATTTTTAATTCCAAGGATTTGTGTATGATTGAACACATGGATGATGTGTTGAACAGTGGTATTGACAGTCTGAAAATCGAAGGAAGAATGAAAACAGCCCTGTATGTGGCTACTGTAGCCCGTACCTACAGAAAGGCCATTGATGATTATCTGGAAAATCCCAAACAATATGAGGAAAATATGCCATGGTATCAGGAGCAGATACGAAGCTGTACCTACCGTCAGTTTACCACAGGATTTTTCTATGGAAAACCAGATGAAGACGCGCAGATTTATGAAAGCAATACCTATGCCAAGGGATATACTTATCTTGGATATATTGAGGAGCAAAGAGAAGATGGTATGTATCGCATCACCCAGAGGAATAAGTTCCTGCTGGGAGAAACGATTGAAATCATGAAGCCGGATGGAAGAAACCTGTCAGTACAGGTACAGGGGATTTATGATGAAGATGGAACCCCTATGGAAAGCGCGCCACATCCTCAACAGGTGCTTTATGTGGACTTAGGCAGACAGGCAGAGGTTTATGATATTTTAAGACGACGGGAAGAAACTGCGTAATTTCATAAGAGCGTTTTTTTCAATACGCGACACATAAGAGCGGCTGATATTCAGCCGCTTTGCTATTTCCCGCTGGGTCTGTTCTCTTTGCCCATAGAGACCGTACCGGAAGGCTATGACGTCCTGTTCTCTTTTGGTAAGAATATCAGGAAGCAGGTGATATAAAAGGATAGTATCCTGTTTTAAGGAATATTCTTTTACCACATCCACAGGTTCTGTCTCTATCACATCCAGAAGACTGATTTCATTTCCTTCTTTGTCAGTGCCAATGGGGTCATAAAGCGAAACCTCACGATTGGTTTTCTTCTTGGAACGAAAATACATAAGAAGCTCATTATCAATACATCTGGCAGCGTAAGTGGAGAGTCTGCTTGCTTTTTTTGCATCAAAGGTGTGGACAGCCTTAATCAGCCCAATGGTGCCAATGGAGATTAAATCATCCAACTCTTCCGGGGCTCCCTGATATTTTTTTACAATATGAGCAACCAAACGAAGATTTCGTTCAATGAGGATGTTTTTTGCTTCCAGGCTGCCTTGCTTGTATTCCTGAAGATAATGACTTTCTTCTTCCGGTGTCAGGGGCTTTTGAAATGTTTTCACACAAGCATACCTCAGAGGAATTTAATTCTATAGTATGTAGGAAAAGAAGAATTAGTGCTTTTCCATTGAAAATTATCTGGAAATATGGTACAGTAATCTCATCTTAAACTTAAACATCCGGCGGTTCCGCCAAACAATCCCAAAGTAATACAAAAGATAACAAAACACAGGAAAAAGTGACAGGGGTTTTGAGTGTTCAAAACCAGAGAGGAGTGAGCATGTTTAGCAGTGTTTTGTCAGCAACTGTGGCAGGGGTAGACTGTATTCCCATAAAGATAGAGGCAGATGTAAGCCAGGGATTACCTATGTTTTCTATGGTGGGATATTTATCGGCAAGAGTGAAGGAGGCCCAGGAGAGAGTCAGGACAGCCCTTCGAAATACAGGATTTGCTTTTCCGGCAAGGCGGATTACAGTAAATTTGTCTCCGGCAGATATCCGAAAAGAAGGCACAGGATTTGACCTGCCTATTGCGGCAGCCCTTTTATGCGCCTTTGGCTATCTGGAACAGGAAAAAATGGAGAAAGTATGCATGGCAGGAGAATTGAGCCTGAATGGTGAAGTAAGGGGCGTGAAAGGAATTTTACCTCTTGTGGATACTGCTATTAAAGAAGGGTGCAGATTGTGTATCATCCCAAAAGAAAATTTACCGGAAACCCAGTATATTCATGAGATTCCCATTTTAGGAATTGAAAATCTCAGGGAATTTATGGACCAGGCAGAAAAAGAAAACTGGGGCGCAGTGAGAAATCCCAAAAGAGACTGGCCTCAAAGCTGCATAGAATATGAGGAAGATTTTGCAGATGTGCTGGGACAGGAAACTGCCAGGCAGGCAGCCGTAATTGCGGCGGCAGGCTTCCATAATCTGCTGTTGATTGGAACAAAGGGGTCAGGGAAAACCATGATTGCCAATCGGATTCCTACACTGTTTCCTGTTCTTTCCAGGGAGGAAAGCATGGAAATTTCCAGAATCTACAGTGCGGCAGGGCTGCTTACCGGAAACAGTCCCATGTTAATGCGCCGTCCTTTCCGCGCGCCTCATCATACCATTTCTCCCACTGCCATGGCGGGAGGGGGAAGTGTCCCCATACCAGGGGAAATTACACTGGCTCACAGGGGAATTTTGTTCCTGGATGAATTGCCGGAGTTTCGAAGAGCAGCTCTGGAGGTTTTGCGGCAGCCTTTGGAAACCCATAAAATCTGTATTTCCAGAGTAAACGGAACCTATGAGTTCCCGGCAGACTTTTTATTGGTGGGAGCCATGAATCCCTGTCCCTGCGGTTATTATCCTGACAGAAACCGGTGTTCCTGTACCCAGTATCAGGTGGAGCAATATCTTGGAAAACTAAGCGGGCCTCTTTTAGACCGGTTTGACCTTTGTACGGAAGTAACGGATATACCGGGAGAGCAGCTGCGTGAGAACAAGCCGGGAAAAACATCCCTGCAACTGCGTCTGGAAGTCTGCCGGGTCCATGAAGTGCAAAGGCAGCGCTACGAAGGAACGGACATAAGGTTTAACAGCGCTCTTTCGGGAAAAGAAACAGAACAATATTGTCGGGTAAGCAGAGAAGGAAAAAAACTTTTAGATACAGCCTATGAAAAAATGAATCTGAGCCTTCGGGCTTATCATAAAATATTGAAAACAGCGAGAACCATTGCTGATTTAGACGCAAAGGAAATCATAGAGGAAGAACATATTGCAGAGGCTGTGTGTTACCGGGCTCTGGACAAGAAGTATTGGAGGTAGAGAACAGGTGGAAGTATCTGATAGAATAGAAGAAAGGGACGGGATTTGGCGCTGCGGCGCCTGGGAAGAAACCTATCCAGAGAGACTGAGATGCTATGAGGGGATGCCGGGAGTTTTGTACACAAAAGGCTGTCTGCCACAGGAGGAGAAAAAAACCGTTGCGATTGTAGGCGCAAGAGCCTGCAGCCCTTATGGCGCTCATCAGGCCTATACCTTTGCCAAAGTCCTGGCAGAGCATGGGGTACAGATTATCAGTGGTCTGGCAAGAGGCATTGATGGAAAAGCCCACCAGGGCGCTTTGGATGGTGGAGGAAAAACCTTTGCAGTTCTGGGGTGCGGGGTGGATATCTGCTATCCCCGGGAGCATGCACAGTTAGAGAGCAGAATCTTACAGACAGGAGGGGGCGTGTTTTCTGAGTTTGATTTGGGGACGCCGCCCTATGCCGGAAATTTTCCCAGAAGAAACCGAATTATCAGCGGTCTGGCAGATTTGGTGCTGGTAGTAGAGGCAAAAGTAAAAAGCGGTTCTCTGATTACAGCATCCTTTGCTCTGGAGCAGGGAAAAATAGTTTATGCAGTTCCGGGAAGAGTGGGAGATGCTTTAAGTGAAGGGTGTAACCGCCTGATTTCAGACGGGGCAGGGGTGGCATATTCTGTGGAACCTTTACTGGAGGAACTGAAAATTCCAAAGGGATTTCCAGAAGATTTCCGGGAGAAAAATAAGATTGGGCTTGCAAGCCAGGAAGAAATGGTGTATAGTTGTCTGGATTTACATCCAAAGAACATAGAAGACATTGTTCGGGAAATTCCTCTTTCTCCAAGAGAAATTACCGGACTTTTACTAAAATTAGAGCTAAAGGGGCTTATAGAAGAGCCTGTGAAAAATTACTATGCCAGAACGGGAGGTTGACATGGCGAAATATCTTGTGATTGTGGAATCACCGGCGAAAGTCAAAACCATAAAAAAATTTCTTGGGTCTAATTACGAGGTAATGGCTTCCAATGGTCATGTGAGGGATTTGCCCAAGAGCCAGCTTGGAGTCGATGTAGAACATGATTACGAACCCAAATATATAACAATCAGAGGGAAGGGAGACATTCTGGCAGCGCTTAGAAAGGCTGCTAAAAAAGCGGATAAAGTATATCTGGCAACTGACCCTGACCGGGAAGGAGAAGCAATTTCCTGGCATCTTGCCCATTCTTTGAAATTAGATGAAAAGAAGATGCGCCGTATTACTTTTAATGAGATTACCAAAACAGCCGTAAAGGCTTCTATTAAAGAAGGCAGGGAGATTGACCAGAATCTGGTAGACGCACAGCAGACCAGACGTATTCTGGACCGTATGGTAGGCTATAAGATTAGCCCGGTACTGTGGGCAAAGGTAAAAAGAGGTCTAAGCGCAGGCCGCGTCCAGTCAGTCGCCCTTCGTATTATTGGAGACAGAGAAGAAGAAATCAACAACTTTATTCCAGAAGAATACTGGACACTGGAAGCGGATTTTTCTGTAGAGGGAGAAAAGAAGCCTCTGGCAGCGAAATTCTACGGAACTAAAAATAAAAAAATGAATATTCGTTCCAAGGCAGAACTGGATCAGATTCTGGATGATTTGAAGGATGCAGAATACCAGGTAGCAGAGGTAAAAAACGGAGAAAGAAGCAAGAAGGCGCCGCTGCCTTTTACCACCAGTACCTTACAGCAGGAAGCTTCCAAGGTATTGAACTTTTCTACCCAGAAAACCATGCGTCTGGCGCAGCAGTTATATGAAGGCGTAGATATTAAGGGCAATGGAACAGTGGGTATTATCACGTATCTTCGTACCGATTCCACCAGAATCTCTGAGGAGGCTGATGCAGCGGCAAGAGAATACATTACTCAGGAATATGGCAGCGAATATGTGGCTGATTCTGAGAAAAAAGGTGATAATAAAAAGAAAATACAGGATGCCCATGAAGCCATCCGTCCCACAGATATTAAGAGAACACCAATCTCTTTGAAGGAATCTCTTTCCAGAGACCAGTACCGCTTGTATCAGCTTATCTGGAAACGTTTTGCTGCCAGCAGAATGCAGCAGGCAAAATATGAGACTACTTCTGTGAAAATCCAGGGTGGGGAATATTATTTTACAGTAGCGGCATCAAAGTTAAAATTCCCGGGCTTTATGACCGTTTATACCCAGGAGGATGAAGAAAAACAGGAAAATCAGCTTTTGGTGAAGAGTATTGATGAGCATACACAAATCAGTCTGAAAGAGTTTAAGGAGCAGCAGCATTTTACTCAGCCTCCGGCTCACTATACCGAGGCGTCTCTGGTAAAAACTCTGGAAGAGCTTGGTATCGGAAGGCCAAGTACCTATGCGCCTACCATAACCACCATTATTGCCAGACGTTATGTGGCAAAAGAAAACAAAAATCTCTACATGACAGAATTGGGAGAAGTGGTAAATAAGATTATGAAAGAAGCCTTTACCAGTATTGTGGATGTGAACTTCACAGCTACCATGGAAGAGCTGCTGGACTGTGTGGGTGAAGGAAAGGTACAGTGGAAAACCGTAATCCGCAACTTCTACCCGGATTTAGAGGAAGCGGTGGAAAAGGCAGAAAAAGAACTGGAACAGGTAAAAATCGAGGATGAAGTAACAGATGTGGTCTGTGAGCTTTGCGGCAGAAATATGGTAATTAAGTACGGACCCCATGGTAAATTTCTGGCTTGTCCCGGATTTCCTGAGTGTAAAAACACCAAGCCTTATCTGGAAAAAATCGGTGTGCCATGTCCAATCTGTGGAAAAGACGTGGTGGTAAAACGAAGCAAAAAAGGACGTCTTTATTACGGATGTGAAAACAATCCAGAGTGTGAGTTCATGTCCTGGCAAAAGCCATCTAAGAAAAAATGTCCCTCCTGCGGCAGTTATATGCTGGAAAAAGGCAATAAGCTGGTGTGTGCAGACGAACACTGCGGTTATGTAGAAACCAGGAAAAATGAGTCATAGAATAGAAAAGCTTTCTGGCAAGAGGTGCAGATGCCTCCGGCCAGAGAGCTTTTTGCTCTTTTTTCAGAGGTTAAAAAACTTGGAGAAAGGGAAAAAGAGTGGTAAGATATAAAAAAAGAAAGGAGGCAGAGGATGCGGATATTAATAGCAGAAGACGAAAAAGATTTGAATAGGATTTTAACTGCAAGATTGCAGGCAGAGCATTATAGTGTGGATTCCTGCTATGACGGAGGGGCAGTGTTTGATTATCTGGCAGGAGCAGAATACGACGGACTGATTCTGGACATTATGATGCCGGTTATGGATGGGATAACGGTTTTGAAAAAGCTGAGAAGTCAGGGAAATCAGATTCCCATCCTTCTTCTGACAGCAAAGGATAAGATTGAAGACAGGGTAAAAGGCCTTGATGCAGGAGCTAATGATTATCTGGTGAAGCCTTTTGCCTTTGAAGAACTGCTGGCAAGGGTGAGAGTCCTGCTAAGAAAGCCATCAAAGGTTCAGAACAGTTGCTATCAGGCAGGT
>CATWQE010000105.1 GCA_958352855.1 uncultured Bacillota bacterium | reverse complement strand
CCATTACAAAATTGTAGAAAATAATTGGCGTCATCATGGGAACCGTTATATTCATAAATCTGGAAAGTGTCCCCGCCCCGTCAATTTCTGCCGCTTCGTAAAGCTGTCTGGATACACCCTGAAGTCCTGCAAGATAGATTACCACAGTGTTTCCGGCCCCCCATAAAGCCATAACTGCCAGGGAAGGAACAGCGCCTGTCTCACTGAAAATGAAGTTCTGTGAGTGCATCCCCAGGGCTTTCAATATGCTGTTCAGCAAACCGTACATAGGGTTATATATGTACATCCACACAGCCGCACTGGCTACAATGGGGACAATAGACGGTACATAGAAAATGGCACGGAATACGGAGATCCCCTTAACCTTGCTGTTTAAGAGCATGGCAATCAGAAGCGGTATACAGGTAATCAAAGGTACGCTTAAAAGTGTGTAATACAATGTTACCTTCAGCGATTTGAAAAACAGCGGGTCCTGAAACAAGTTTTTATAATTTTCCAGCCCCACAAACTCTTTCGCCGATATAACATCCCAGCTTGTAAAGCTAATGCCAAGGCTGAAAAGCATAGGGCCAAAGCTGAAGCAAATCAGGCCTATGATTCCCGGACCGATAAAAAAGTAACCCCATTTCAACTGGTTTTTTTCTTTCATATTCATTTTGGATTTTGTCTTTTTACTCATGGTTATTCCTCCCGGCATGGTTTTCTCTCTCCTGAAAATGTCTCAGGAACTTTCTTGTTCCTGAGTCATTTCACATACTGCTTAATTCCATGTGCCCTGCAGTTCGGAAGAAACATCCAATGAGCCCAGAGCTTCCTCGGCTGTCTGTTCGCCCAGCCATACATTGTCCAGAAGGGGAACGATGGTATTGTCCACAATCA
This sequence comes from uncultured Bacillota bacterium, assembly GCA_958352855.1. Classification (GTDB taxonomy): domain Bacteria; phylum Bacillota; class Clostridia; order Lachnospirales; family Lachnospiraceae; genus Blautia. The sequence goes on along the minus strand of CATWQE010000105.1, from coordinate 6,522 downwards.
CCGGAAAATTTTTAAGTGTAACGTTTTCACCAAGACGTGTTCCTTCATGAATCAGGATATTCTTGAATGCATCACAGTTTTCACTCTCATCAACCTTAGTATAAGTGGACTTCCAGGCTTTCTCATTTTCACCGCCGTCAAATACGTCAAATGTTTGAGGCAGACCGCCAAGTCCTACATTATTTTCTTTTGCCGCAGTAATGGCATTGTTAAAATCTGTGTAGTAGCAGTAGAAATCAAATGCTTCTTCATTATCCGCATCTTTTGGTGACATGCAGATTCCTGCCGTCCAGCTCATATTGGCAGGCTGGGAAAAGGCTGGGATCTGTGCAACACCCACATCAAACCCTTCATTGGTATAATTACTCAATGCCCAGGAACCGTCAATGAGCATGGCAACCTGTCCGTTCATCAGCATGGTGCTCTTGTCAGCAAACGCGCCTTTTGCCATTGCCACGGAAGGAGCGCACTGCTCTTTCAGAGACAAATCTGCAATAGACTGAATCACTTCCACACCTTTCTCTGTATTGATTTCCAGCTTTGTGCCGTCTTTACTAGCTATACCGGAACCATTGCTGTATAAAAGGGGCATGTACACGACCCAGTCTGTAGGCATCATGGTTCCGTATACACTTATGTTATCACTGTCAAAACCATCTTCACCCGAATGTTTTCCGTTGCCGTCTTTAGTCAGTTTCTTTGCATTTTCTACAAATTCCGTCCAGCTCCAGGGATTGTCTGCATCTGTAGACGGAAATTCAATTCCGGCTTCTTTCAGCAAATCTTTGTTGTAGTATAAAGCCGATGTTGCAAGGTTGCATCCTGCACCCCAGATATTGTCCCCTGACCTGAAGATGGCGGATTCCAGCATTTTCTCTTCCGGTTTGATTCCCACTTTGTCATACAGCGGCTTCAAATCCAGAACAGCGCCTTTTGTTCCCCACTCCATAACATTAGCCTCAGGAAGTTTAAACACATCAGGCATACTGTCTGCTGCTGCCATGGTGTTCATCTTGCTCAGATATTCATTATAGGGAATAAAGTTTTCCACCACATCCACATCCGGATGTTCCTTTTCATACTGGGCAATCACAGCTTTGTCAAAATCCTGCTCCGCCATTTCTGACCAGGAATAAAAGCTTATTACCTTCTTGTCACCATCACTTTTTGTCTCCTGAACATAATCTTTTGATGTGTCTTCTCCGCCTCCTGACGAGCCTCCGCATCCGGCCAGTGAAAGGACCATGCTTGCGCCAAGTAAAAATACCAAACTCTTTCTGAACATATTCTTTTCCTCCTTTTAATTGTGTTTCCCTTCATTTGATATGTTCATTTTATATAATTCCCCGCTTCAAAAATAGCATATTTCTTTTCAAAAACCAGCACAAAATTATCTTTTTCCGTTTCGGAAGTCTCTTGGCGACATACCATATTTTTTCTTGAAGACTCTGGTAAAATAATTTGCATCGTTATAACCAATGCTTCTGGCAATCTCCGTTACATTCATATCTGTACTTACAAGCAGCCGCTCCGCACTCTTCATCCGGCAGTTCTCCAGATACTGCATGACCGTAATATCCAGTTTCTCCTTGAACTTTTTGGCAAGATACCCGGGAGCCACAAAAAATTCATTTGCCAACTCAGAGAGACTGATGTCTTCTGTGTAATGCACCTCCAGATAAGCTGCAGCCTGGTCCGCCAGGTCATTTCTGCCTGCATCCTGTACAATCTTTCCATGAATCAGCTTGATATACTCATTGATTTTATTTCTAATTTCTCCCTGGTCTGCACAATTATCCAATGCGTAAGGGTAAAGCTCCCGCTTCAGATTTTCAGGAATGTCAAAGTTATGCTGTCTGTACTTATCTGCTGCCAGAATCAGAACAGAGTGGTAAAAGTCACACAGTATTCCCCTGTTTTTCTTGCTTTCGAATATTTTGTCAAATATCAGATTAAGCTGTCCCTGCCACTTTTCTTCTCTTAAATCCTCAATGGCTCTGTCCAGGTCTTCCAGACCAATCTCCTCCGGCTGTTTCTCAACGCTCTGCGCCGCCAGAAGGTGCAGGCTCCCATTCCAGAATCTGACGTTTAAAGTGGACTCCAGTTCCCACATTAACCCCACCGCATCCATATTCTTTCCTGTTTTATACACCAGGTAACATCCTCTTTGCCCACATTTTTCCCAGACATCACATATCTCCCTTTCATTCAGCCAGATGTCTTCGCCAAGCATAAGGGCGAGATTATCACTTTCATGAAAACGAATCCCTGTCCATATTTTGTGGGGAAAAGTCCCGGCAAACCGCTCTGCATCCTCTGTTTTCTGTATTTTCCCCAGAATCCCTTCCTCATACAGCAAGACGGCCGTCCCAGAAAATACCGGTTTTCTTTGTGCAAAATCCCGAAAATATTCCCACTGCCTTCCGTACTCCTCATACTGTTTCCGCTTTATTTCATCCAGACTTGCACACACCTCTTTTAATGTGTCTGTAAACTCCTGCTGCTGTATTGGTTTCAAAATATAGTTGGATACCTTTGCATGTATTGCCTTTTTCATGTATTTAAAATCATCATATCCGCTTATAATAATGAATTTTGTTATGCTGTTTTTGTCCAGATTCCTTACTCTCTCCACAAAATCCAGCCCGCTGCAAAGGGGCATATTGATATCTACAAAATAGATATCCGGGCATACCTTTTCATAGAGTTCGTAAGCCTCAATCCCATTCCTGGCCACCCCTGCAATTTCAAGTTCAATCACCGACTGCTGTATCCGCCACCGCACACTTTCCAGTACAAATTCTTCGTCATCTGCTATGCACACTTTATACATCTTCTGTTCCCCCAGGCAATTTTATCTGTATCCTTGTCCCCAAATTTTCCTTCGCCATAATGTGAAATTGCATGGAATCTCCATATTCCAGATAAAGACGGTGAAAAACATTCCATATTCCAATATGTGCCGAAGATTCTTTTTTCTGATTGGGATTTTCTTTAATCTTCTCCAATTCTTTCAGCAGGCTGATATATTTCTCCCTTGTAATGCCGTTTCCGTTATCCATCACGGATATTTGCAGCCCATCTGTCTCTTCCTTAACTGCAATGGTGATACAGCACTCTCCTGTTTTCCCTGCAAATCCATGCTTGATGCAGTTTTCCACAAGCGGCTGAAGAACTGCTTTTAAAATCAATCTCTCTTCCACACTTCCGTCCACATCATAGAAGATGGACAAATCCGGTATTTTATATTCCATAAGCAAAAGGTAGCGGCGGATATACGCCATCTCATCCTTTACTTTAATCCACTTGTCCTGCTTCAGATTATAGTGAAAAATCTGTCCCAGCGTCTCACAGACCGCCACAGCTTCTGTCTCTTTTTTACTTAATATAAGGCCGTTGATGATTTCCAGTGTATTATAGAGAAAGTGGGGATTAATCTGCTGCAGAAGCATCTGGTATTCCGTTTCCTTCTGCAGTGTGCTGATTATCTTATTTTTCTCAATCAAGTCCAGGATTGAGTCGGACATTTCGTTAAAACCGTCTATCATTTCCCCAATCTCATCATGATAATGGTTTTCCATATTAATGCCCATCTGGTTATTGCGAATCTTAATCATGGAATCTCTGCACTGAAGAATCGGTACTGTCAGGTATCTTGAAAACAATACCGCCGCCAATACAAAAAACAGGGCGCCTAAAAGCAGCACCATAGTAAAACCAATCCAGATGTTCCGGCTGTCCACTACCAGACTTGCCGTATCTAGTACAATCTCCATCTGCCAGGTTTTTCCCCCTATATCAATGTCTTCATTCCTTACATTGTAGACAGATATGCCTTTCTCCACTTCGTTTTGAACCTTCTCCGGTATCTTATCAGCAATTACAACGCCTTTCTCGTTTTTCAGTCTCATGTATTCGCCGTCTATCCCCATGTCGGCCATAGACAACACACCCGAATGGGGAATTGTTATGACCAGTATTCCTTCCTGGCGCATGGAATATTGATTGTTTATGGGATAGTAAATATTCAAATACCATCCTGTACCTTTGGTATATACCCCCTTACCTTCTCCCTCCTCAATATACTTCCCGTGACGCATAAATTCAGGATACCAGTCCTCCTGCTTTAAGTCAATGGAGTAGTCCAGGTAACCACTGGGGCTGTTAAGTCTGATTCCATTTTCCATAATAGCCGCCAGTTTCATATCACCGTTCATATTCACTACACTAGTGAGGAAATCCTTGATCCCTTGCTCAATCTCCTGCATGGTACGGGGGGCAAGACTGCTTTTCTGGGTCAGCGTTTGCATCCAGGCAGAATACCCCAGACTGTAAGCAAGGGTTTCCAGATTGTCAAAATACCCCTCTATTTCATCCTTTTTCTGCCGTACTACACTGTCCATGGCTTTTTCAATGGTTTCCTTTCGCATGTTTTTATAGATGAAAAAAAATGTGACGCTGGACAGAATTACGACGAAAAGGAAAAACAGCATGGTAAACATAACTGTCTTCTGTTTCAGGCCCATCCGCTTTATTTTTGTTTTGATAGTTTCCATTTTCCCCATAATCTCTTCCCCTCATATCCAGTCTGTATTTTTCGGTAAAATAAGACATTTTTCTTATATTATATACTATCGTACAGATATTTGCAAACATATGTTTGTGACTATATATCACAAAGCAAGAAACGCTCTGACCGTTATGTTGTTCTTTCCGAAAAAACCTTTGATCTGCTTGTTGCCTTAAAGGACTCTTGCCTTGACAGGACCTGCTGAATCTGTAATCGTTCATCCAAAAATAAATGTTTATTCTTAGCCATAGTGATATCCTCCATATATACCTGGGTAGTGTCAATTTTCACTACCTCTTTTATTGTTTAAACCTTGATTTTATGGGAGTTCTTAATATAGAAGAATAGATTACCTTCTTATCTTCTCGCGTACTGATCATACCTGCTCGCGCACTTAAAAACAAAAAAATACCTTTTAGCAGACAAATGTATTATCTCGTCAAAAGGTACTTCACCCTTGTACATATATTCAATTGATTTGCAAATACACATTGTATTTTAATATATCTTGTCAATTTATTTTCTTCTAAAATGCCTACAAATCCCATAAATACGCTATTTACGTGACAGTAAACAAACGGTTTCAACATGACTGGTTGTTGCAAATTCTGCAACAACCACTTTTTCATCCAATTCTCCTTCAGCGAAAATGTTTTTAATGTGACGGGAAATCGTTGACTTATCTCTTTGAAACAGCTCTGCCATTTGCACTTGCGTAAGCCACACCGTTTCGTCCTGCATACTGACATCAATCTTTGTTAAACCGTCTTCAGTCTGGTATATGATTATTTCTCCACGGTCGTCCATGATGTCATCCTCCTGTTCTAATCCTTTTTACAGCATTTTCTTTGTGCTGCAAGTATAACTAAATAATTGTACATATCCATCCAAAAAGACGTTCAAACCGGCATCATGTCGGTTTTATGCATTAGGCTATGTTACTTTGACGCTTTAGAGCGCCGCGAACTTAACCATGATATACGCGGCAGTTTGAATAGGGCTTCAAAATTGAGGCCAGCGTATTTACAATACTTGATGGCGTATAGAATTCTCCTCCACCTTTTCCTTCTTTTTCCGCAAATTGCGCAATGCAGTATTCGTAGGTTCTTCCAAGGACATCTCTGTTGCCTTCAGTTTCCCCCATATCCATATTGGTAAATAGATCGACAACATCTCCAAGAACGCGTTTATCCAAATCAGGGCTGGCATAATTTTTTGGTAAGACATTTTTTAATTTTTTGTTGTCTGCTTCAATGGCACGCATTGCATTATCAATCGTTGTACCAATTTCCGGTTTGTGTGCTGCTGCAGCTATTTTATCCCATCGAGCCTCCACCGGGACAAAGAACACGTTGTCTTCAAGATAGGCATCCGGATCGTCCTCAAAACCATCGCCCTCTGAAAGCAACTGCTGATATTTTTTATCAAATGCTGTAGAAATGTATCTTAGGAAAATCAATCCGATGATTACATTTCTGTATTCTGATGCCGGTATATGTCCCCACAGAACACATGCAGCATCCCAGATTTGTTTTTCGAAGCCAATATTGGCGGTATTTTTCTCAGCCATTTACTTTGTCCTCCTGTTTCTCATTCTGGCTCTCCGGCGCGCTATCATCGTCTGCTTTTATGACTTCTACAATATCTGATATATCGCAGTCAAAATACTCACAGATTTTCAAGAATACATCTGTCGTAATATTTGCGCCTTTTCCGAGCTTTGCAAGGGAAGCTGAACTAATACCAGCCTTTCTTGCAAATTCGGTTTTCTTGAGATCTCTTTCAACGAGTTTCACCCATAATTTTTTATATGATAATTTCATTGCCGTGTCTCCTTAGGAAGATCCTTCCTCCAACTTGGCATAAAGCCGTATGTATGGCCATCTCTTTCGTCTTTATAACTAAAACTTCCCACACCATATTGGTGCGTTGATCCTTGAAAATTCAATATT
>CATWQE010000104.1 GCA_958352855.1 uncultured Bacillota bacterium | reverse complement strand
ATTCCAAAAACTGCTGCTTTAGCTTTTCCTCTTCTTCCAGGTATTTTGCCTCTTCCTTTTCCCTTCGTTTCTGGTCCGCCAGGAGAGACTGGCTGCGCTCCTGATACAAAGCCTCATTTTGCTTTGCTGAATGAATCTGTTCCTGCAGCAGATGAATCTGGTTTTCCATCTGCTGTTTTTCCAGGGTTCTCTGGGTATTTCCTTCCCGCAGGTTCTGAATCTCCTGCTCCTGCTTTTCCAGTTCCTGCTCCAGCTTCTCATACTCTGCTTTTGTAATGCCAAAGCTCTGTTCTGTTTCCTCTAAATCGTCTTTTGCAATCTGATACTTCTTCTGTGTATCTTCCAGTTCTTTCCGTATGCGGCTCATTTCTGCCAGAAACATCTGGATATCCAGATGCTTCAGCGTTTCTTTTTTCTTTAAATACACTTTGGCAGTCTCTGCCTGTCGCTCCAAGGGGGCAAGCTGCCTGGTCAGTTCAGAAAGAATATCCTTTACTCTGGTAAGATTCTGCTGCTCCTCTTCCAGTTTTTTCACCGCTGTATTTTTCCGGCGTTTAAATTTTACAATTCCTGCTGCCTCATCAAAGAGCTCTCTGCGTTCCTCCGGCTTGCCGCTTAAAATTTTATCAATCTGCCCCTGCCCGATAATGGAATATCCTTCTTTTCCGATTCCTGTATCATAAAACAGCTCATTGACATCTTTTAGCCTGCAACTGGTTCCGTTTAGCAGATATTCACTTTCTCCGGAACGGTACAAACGCCGGGCAATGGTCACTTCCTGATAATCAATGGGAAGCTGGTGATCGCTGTTATCCAGGGTAATAGCCACATAGGCAAAGCCCAGCGGTCTTCTGGTTTCTGTACCGGAGAAAATAACATCCTGCATATTCCCTCCGCGAAGCTGCTTGGCGCTCTGCTCCCCCAAAACCCAGCGGACTGCATCTGCCACATTACTCTTTCCACTGCCGTTTGGACCTACAATTCCTGTAATACCATTATGAAATTCAAATGTGATTTTATTGGCAAAAGACTTAAAGCCCTGTACCTCAATACTTTTTAAATACATAAATCTCCTTTTTCACATTTCAGCTTTTTAATGGCAGCATATGCAGCCTGCTGCTCTGCCGCTTTTTTGGTATGTCCGCAGCCTTCTCCCAGAATCTGTTTTCCAAGAACGGCCTCCACGTAAAAAGATTTGTTATGATCCGGTCCTTCTTCTTTTACCAGGACATAACGCACATCTTCCTCATACTCTCCCTGCACGATTTCCTGAAGAGTAGTCTTGCTATCATAAAAGAGCTGTTTATTCTCAATATCATTTAAAATAAATTTATAAATAAACTCTTTTGCATTAGCAAAACCGCCATCCAGGTAAATGGCTCCAATAAGCGCCTCCATGGCATCGGAAACTACAGAGTCCCTTCTTCTTCCTCCTGTAGCTTCTTCTCCCTTTCCCAAAAGAAGATACTCACCAAGGGGAATCTCTCTTGCGCAAAGAGCCAGGGTAGGCTCACAAACCATACTTGCCCGTTTTTTTGTTAATTCTCCTTCCGGTAATTCCGGGTATCTGTGAAACAGAAATTCGCTGGAAGTCACTTCCAGCACCGCATCTCCTAAAAATTCCAGCCGCTCATTATTGCCTGTATACGAAATATGGTGTTCATTGGCATAAGAACTATGAGTCAGCGCATTCATCAGAAGCTCCTTCTTTTGAAACGTATATCCGATTTTTTGCTCCAATTCAGAAAATTTTTTGCTCACTTTCATATAAATTCCTTTCTTACAAACAAAATACCTCTGGTTCCTGAATCTACTGGGAACCAAAGGCATCTTCTCAAACCTATCCGATTAACCGTTTAATCTGTTCCACTGCATCACCTACGGAAACAATCTGCTCAACCTCTTCTGTCGGAATTTCCACATCAAATTCTTCTTCAATTCCCATCATAATTTGGAAAACATCCAGAGAGTCGGCACCCAAATCGTCTACAAATGTGGTATCCATGGTTACCTCTTCTGTATCCACATTTAAAACCTCTGCTATTATCTTCTGTAATTTTTCCAATTCCATGATTCATCCTCCTAAATTTCCTCTTTTTTCTCTTGTGTAACGGTTAAGTTTTCTTTAATCCGCTCACTAATGCGCTGCTCTTTAAATGAAATGCACTGAATAATGGCATTTTTAAATTCCGTTTCTCTGGAATTTCCATGGCATTTTACCACCAGACCTTTCAGTCCCAGCAAAGGCGCGCCTCCATACTGGCTGGCGTCAAAAGTTTTCAAGGTTTTCTTCATTGCCGGTTTTACCAGAAGCGCTCCTAATTTACTCCGCAGATTGGACATCATGCTTCCTTTAATCTTAGAAATCAGGGTAGCTCCCAGTCCTTCGTAAAGCTTCAGCACTACGTTTCCCACAAAGGCTTCTGTTACAATAACATCTGCAGCGCCTGCAGGAATCTCCCGCGCCTCAATACTTCCTATGAAATTAATGTCCTGGCATTCTTTTAAAAGGGGATAGGTCTCTTTTACCAGCGCATTTCCCTTTTCTTCTTCTACGCCAATATTCACAATCCCTACCCTTGGATTTTTCACCCCCATTACATGTTCCATATAGATGGAGCCCATGCGGGCAAACTGCACCAGATGAGATGCCCTGGCATCTACATTGGCTCCACAGTCAATGAGCAAAGAAACGCCGTCCTTTGTAGGAATCAGCGGAGCCAGAGGCGCTCTCTCCACGCCCTTGATTCGTCCCACAATGGTTGTTCCTCCTACCAGAATCGCCCCTGAGCTTCCTGCAGAAACAAACGCATCTGCCTCTTCCCTGCGCACCAGTTTCATTCCTATTACAATGGAAGAATCCTTCTTTCCACGAATGGCTGCTACGGGAGGTTCTCCTGTTTCAATGACTTCACTGGCCGGAACAATCTGAATCCTGTCTTTTGGATAAGTACAGGCAGCCAGCTCCTTTTCCAGCACCTCCTGCTGTCCAACCAGAAGTACCTCTACATTCTCTTTTTCCTGGACTGCCGCCACTGCTCCTTTTACTGCTTCGAAAGGCGCATAGTCACCGCCCATGGCATCCACTGCCACTTTAATTCTATTTTCCATGTCATGCCTCCTGTTGTATCTAGAATGATTTTACTAAACATCCAAAAAAAATGCAAGGATTCTCACATAGATAATCCCCGCATTTTTATATTTTACTGTTCTGGCTGAGTTTCAGCCGGCGTCTCCGGCTGTTCTTCCTGGTTTTCCCCAGACGTCTCTGTTGTTTCTTCTTTCTTCTCATCAGCCTGCTCTTCACCTGAAGCTTCTGCCGGCTTTTCTTCATTTTCCGTAGCAGCTTCTGTCTCTGCCTTCTCAGAAACTACCACCTCTGCTGTTTCGCTTGTAATCCGGTTCGTAGAACTCTGGATGGTGCTGGTGGCCACCACATAGTAGTAAACAGTACCTGCTTCTTTCGTTGGTGGAGTGAAGGTATTCTCTGTAGCGCCTTCAATAATGGTTCCCCCTCCGTTGGTATTGGTAAAACTTTGATACCACTGATAAGTAATTTCCCCTTCGTCAGAAGTCGTTGCCTCCACTGTAAGCGGCTCCGCTGTATCTCCTGCTTCATAAGAAACAGAACCGCTTAAATTTGTTGTAAGCTCTGGTTTTGCCACTTCTACTTCAGGCTCCACTTCCTTTTCCTCTACTTCTTCCTCTGGTTTTTCTACTGTTTTCAAATGTAATTTTTCCAACGCTGTATTTAAAACTTCTTTTCCCTTACACCCGGTCATGGAAAAGGTCAGACATCCCACTGCAAGAACCAGAATTCCTCTCTTCAGCCATTTGTTCCTCATTGTTATTCCTCCGTAGTATTCTTTTCATTCAAGATTTTTGTCAAACCTATCTTACCGTATTTCCGGCATTTTCGCAAGAGCTTCCTTTAAAATATTACAAAATTATTAATTTTTATTATTTATTTGCTTTTGGCACAACTCGTTTCTCTACATGAAGCCTCCTGGTTATTTGAAGCAAACAAAAGTGTGTAAAATATAAAAAAATAGAGGATTCACAATCACTTGGAACCCTCTATTCTACAGGAGAAATTAAACTTCCTCTGTTTTAATGATTTCTTTTTTGTTGTAGCTTCCGCAAGCTTTGCATACTCTGTGAGGCATCATTAAAGCACCACATTTGCTGCATTTTACTAAGTTTGGAGCGCTCATTTTCCAGTTTGCTCTTCTTTTATCTCTTCTTGCTTTGGAAGATTTATTTTTTGGACAGATGGACATAGGTTACACCTCCTTAAATTTGCTAAATATATCACTGATTACCGCCATTCTGGGGTCTGGCACTGACTGGTCACAGTCACAGGAGCCTTCATTTAAATTCATCCCGCATACAGGACAAATTCCCCGGCAGTTCTCCTTACATAGAACCCTTAAAGGCCAATGGATTAAAATCTCATTATGCACTAACTGCTCTACGTCCAGGCTGCAACCTGTGACATAATTAATTTCATCTAAGTCTTTTATCCTGTCTTCCTTTGAAGCCTTCATATCCAGCTCCTCTTCCAGATGAATGGTAAAGGTTGTGGGAACATCCTTCAGACATTTATCACAGGGAATGGCTACGGTAATTGCACCGTTGGCTTCTAATTTCAAAACCTTTTTTCCACTGTTGGTAATCCGAATGGAAACAGGCTTCTTCTCAACAATAGGAAAGTTTCCTAATTTTGATTGAAAGGAATCCATGGAAACAGGTGCTTCTACAACCTGTGTCTTTCCTTCCAGGGATAAAATTTCTGATAAATCAATTAGCATAATAGTCTCCTAATCACACCTTGTAAATTATACATAGTGTTCTGCGGTTTGTCAACCATTATTTTAAATCTTATTTCTGCACCAGAGCTGCTGTTTCCTGGCAAATAGCTAATTCTTCATTGGTAGGAACAATCGCTACGGTTACTTTGGAATCTGGTGTAGAGATTACTTTGTTCTCTCCTCTTGTCTGGTTTGCTTCTTCATCCAGAGTAACGCCCAGATAGCTCAGTCCTTTTACAACTGTTTCTCTTACAGGAATTGCATTTTCACCAATACCACCGGTAAATGCAATAGCATCTACACCGTTCATGGCTGCTGCATAAGAACCAATGTACTTGATAATTCTGTAGCACAGGCAGTCAATGGCACGTTTTGCATCTTCATTGCCCTGTTCTCTTGCTTCATTTAAATCGCGGAAATCACTGGAAAGTCCTTTGGAAAGTCCAAGAAGACCAGATTTCTTATTCAGAATATTTACCATTTCTGTAACATCAATGTTTTCTTTTTTGCAGATAAAATCTAAAACTGCAGGGTCTAAGTCACCGGAACGTGTTCCCATAACCAGACCTTCCAGTGGTGTAAGACCCATAGAAGTATCTACACATTTGCCATTTACAACTGCGCTGATAGAAGAACCGTTACCTAAGTGCGCAACAATCACTTTGGAATTCTCTGGATCTAAACCTAAGAATTTAATAGTTTCTTTGGAAACAAATCTGTGAGAAGTTCCATGGAAGCCGTATTTACGAACTTTATATTTGTCATAATACTCATATGGAATTGCATACATATATGCTTTTTCCGGCATAGTCTGATGGAATGCAGTATCAAATACAGCTACGTTTGGTTTTCCTGGCATTAATTCCATACATGCGCGGATACCCATTAAGTTTGCCGGATTGTGAAGAGGTCCTAAGTCACAGCATTCCTCGATAACAGAAATAACTTCGTCATTAATAATGCAGGAGTCAGAAATCTTAGCTCCTCCATGGAGTACACGATGTCCGATTGCTTCTACTTCATCTAAGCTCTTTAATACACCTGTTGTGGGATTTACCAGAGCATCCAGAACCAGTTTGATTGCTTCTGTATGAGTAGGCATAGCAGCCTCTGTTACTTCCTTTTCTCCGCCTGTTGGCTGATATACCAGTCTTCCGTCAATACCGATGCGCTCGCACAGACCTTTTGCTGCTACAGCTTCTGTCTCAGAATTAATCAACTGGAATTTCAGGGATGAACTTCCACAGTTTACTACTAATACGTTCATGTTTTTTCCTCCGATATCATTAGATATTTTATACAGATTGCTCTGTAATTATGGGTCAGATAAACCCATGCTTGGCATTATTATACAACCTTTTTTCAAGACAAACAAGAGAAGGTTTCGGGTTTTTATGGAAAAGACTTCTAAATCTTGTATTCTTTTCAAAACATAGAGAAAAATCCTGTATGTTCTCTTTCACACTCCTTTTCTTGTTATACAATGTGATACTCATACTGTTCTTCCGCTACTTTCTGAAATCCCAGAGATTGAAACATTTTTTGGCTTTGAGTATTAAAGGAATAAACATTTGCTTTCACTGTGTGCATTCCCTTTTCCCTTGCCCGTTCTATCATCTTTTGAATACATGCGCGCCCAATATGCCGGTTCTGATATTCCTTACAAATCACAATCGATAGCTCACCGCTGTCCTGCAGGGTTACATCGCCAACCAGAATACCCTCATACTGAATATAGTAGCACTCTCCATGAGTATCCAGATAGTGATACATTGCTTTTAAGCGTTCCAGAGAATATACAGATTCAATATTATCTACCTGCTTACAAAGTTGTAAATCCTGATACCATGCAAGTGCTGTCTCATAGTTTGGATAATAGGGTATAAGAGAGACACTGCTGTTTTCATCCATTTCTTGCATATCCTTCACCTTAATCTGATTCCTCCCTCTGAAACTCCAGAATATCTCCTGGTTGACAGTCTAAAGCCTCACAAATTGCATTTAATGTAGAAAAGCGGATTGCACTCACCTTACCTGTTTTTATTTTTGATAAATTAACATTTGCAATTCCTACCTTTTCAGATAGTTCGTTCAGACTTATTTTTCTGTCTGCCATCATTCTGTCAAGTCTTAGAATAATTGCCATTTTCTCACACTCCTATAATGTCTCATCTGCTTCTGCCTGCAGGCTGATTCCATACTCAAAAATGAGAAGCAATAAATATCAAATTATACAGTAACGAAGAAATTTATTGCCACATCCAGTCTCTCTTATAGTGTTTCATCTATTTCTTGTTGTAACTCACAACCATAGTCAAAGATGAGAGAAATACAATACAAAATAAGGGCAAATACGGCACATATAAAGAATGATGAAAATGTCATCTTAAATACAGAGAGTACAGAAAATATAGCGAACAATAGAACAAACAACGCTATTTTTCGTATCTGAGCAGCGGTTGTATCTGTAAAAGGAGAATTTCCTTTTCCGATACACCCGAATATTCTTTTGGCATAATAGAAAGCTAAAAAGATACAGATAAACTCTCCAAGACAGCAAATGAAAAAGAATGCGCATTGTCCAAAGCTAAGAGTTT
>CATWQE010000103.1 GCA_958352855.1 uncultured Bacillota bacterium | reverse complement strand
GTAAACACAAGGGATACAGCGATTTTTTCTTTTCTCAACTGTCAAAGATGGGATTTTATCATAGAATGATTTAGATTTGATTTCGATTACCAATATTTTGCTTCAGCACTATTATCATATACCCTTACAGCATTCAAAAATCACTGGCACCTATACTCTGTTCGGCTTTTCTTTTCACTTAGTCATTGTAAATTGACAATCCCTTCATGCACCGTTATACTATTTATATTACAATCGTAAGATTTGAAAGGAGAACCATGATGAAAACACTTCCCCAAATTTCCGAAGCAGAGCATGAGGTCATGAAAATTGTATGGAAATACGCCCCTGTCAGCACCAATGAAATCACCGAAAAGTTACTACAGACTACAAGCTGGAGTCCCAAGACAATCCAGACTTTAATCAAACGTCTTGTTAAAAAAGGCGCGCTCACATACGAAAAACAGAGTCGTATGTTTGTTTATACTCCGACTGTAAAAGAAAAGGAATATGTTGAACAGGAAAGTAATTCCTTTCTGAAACGTTACTATGATGGAGATATTACAGCCATGGTATCTGCTTATATAGGAAATGACAAGTTATCGGAATCAGAACTAGACGCACTCCGCAACCTTCTTTCACAAAAATAGAAAAGGAGGGAACATGATATGGCTGATTTTATCATTCGCTTTCTTATCTGCAATATACTACTCTGCGGAATCATAGGAATTTTTTTGCTTATAAAGCGTATTTTTAAAAACATTTTATCCAGCCGGATGCAGTATAACCTATGGTTTCTGCTGCTTGGACTTTTGGCAGTTCCCTTTTTACCCTTTCGCATTTTTAAATTATCAGAGATGTTTGTTGTTCCTAATGTTAAAACAGAAGCTACCATAGGGCAGACATTGCAAACGAATATCACTGATTCCCAAAACTGGATAAAAGATTTCACTCTTTCCGTAAACAGAGAAACACCTTCTATCCTGGGCCATCTGTTACTTGCAATTTGGCTATCGGGTATTATCGCCATGCTGATATTGCTAATCCGGTCTGCCCTGCGCCTGCATAGTTTAAAAAAATCCGCGTTACCACTTCAAAGTCAAAAGGTTCAAAAATTATATCAGCGTTGCCTGCGTGATACAGACATTACAAAACACATTCCAATATACAGTACTGCTTATCTCAAATCGCCTGTTATTGTTGGATTTTGGAAAACCTGCATCTATCTCCCCATTCACCTGATATCCGATGATAGTGAAACCGATATCCGATACATGCTGTTACATGAACTGCAGCACTATAAGCACAAAGATGGGATTGCAAACGCGCTTATGAATCTTGCCGGAATTGTTTACTGGTTTCATCCCCTGGTCTGGTATGCGCTGAAAGAAATGCGGATTGACAGGGAAATTGCCTGTGATACTTCTGTTTTAAAGCTATTGAAGTTCGAAGATTATGTATCTTATGGAAATACGCTGATTAACTTTGCTGAAAAGATTTCTTCAAATTTCTTTCCCATTGCATCTGGCATCAGCGGAAGTATGAAACAGATGAAACGAAGAATTCTAAATATCGCATCTTACCAAAGGCCAACGCTGCAGAAAAAGCTAAAAAGTATCACTGCCTTCCTGTTAATATCTGCTTTACTTTTTGGACTTGCACCCTTTGTTTCTACTTATGCAGCGGATGAAAATCACTATCCTTGGGACTCTTCCTCAGAAACTTGTTCCAAAATAGACCTTACCAACTATTTTGGAGATTATGAGGGTAGTTTTGTGTTATACGATTTAAAAAAAGATACCTGGAAAATACATGATATGGAGCGTGCCACCTTGCGGGTTGCGCCAAATTCTACCTACAAGATATACAACGCTTTATTTGGCTTAGAAGAACAGATTATCTCACCAGAAGATTCCTTGATTCCATGGAACGGAAACCACTATCCTTTTGAAGCATGGAACACAGATCAAACGTTGCCCACAGCCATGAGCGCTTCTGTCAACTGGTATTTTCAATCTATTGATAAGCAGCTTGGAGAGACTTCTGTTCAAAAGTATCTTCATAAAATCGGATACGGAAATGAGGATTTAAACGGTGATTTTTCTTCCTACTGGATGGAATCCACCCTGAAAATTTCCCCTATAGAGCAGGTGGAACTTTTAATCCGGTTACAAAATCAGAGCCTGGGATTTGCACCGGAAAATGTAAAGGCAGTAAAAGATGCTATCCTTATCTCCTCCTCTTCTTTTGGGAACTTATATGGAAAAACCGGAACCGGACGGGTGAACGGACAGGATATCAATGGTTGGTTTATCGGTTTTGTAGAACGTACAGAAAATACTTACTTTTTTGCCACCAATATTCATGCAGCAGATTACGCAGACGGAAGTACAGCGGCAGAGATAACGCTGTCCTTTTTATCTGACTTAAATATATGGAGATAGGCAAAGGCGGGAAAAAGTCCTAAATGACTCTTTCCCGCTACTTTGTTTATATTCCTTTACACGATACTGGTATTCCGGTACATTGTTTCTATCCTCTTTTCGTATCTCATTCCCTAAATATTGAAAACTCCCATCTTCTTTGAACTTCACTGTTAATTCATGGGTGATAAGAGAATCATCGCATAAAACCATATCACATACTGCATTTACCGTTAAGATAACCGTTCCATCTGGATTTTCTTTTATAGCAACCACCTCTGGCAGAGAAGTCCCCAAAAAATCAGGGGCATAATTACCACATCCTAATGGTGCCCATGCATACATGTTGGTTTCTTCATTAAATTCCGCATATTCCTGCAGTTCTTTTTCTGATATTGGAAGATACTCCATCATCAAACCTTCAAACTCAGCTTTTGGAATCCCCTCTGTATATTCTTTTTGTTGCAATCATTTTCATGTCTCCTCCTAATTACCTCCATACAGCTCTTCCCATTCTGTCCTTGTTAAACGCGGTACATGCCAGCTTACCTCTGAATCGTCAATCGGGGCAGGCACACTGTTTGCCACATATTGAAAACTTCCATTTTCTGTATCACGTACTGTTACCTCATGAGTATACA
Source organism: uncultured Bacillota bacterium (assembly GCA_958352855.1). Lineage (GTDB taxonomy): Bacteria > Bacillota > Clostridia > Lachnospirales > Lachnospiraceae > Blautia. The sequence continues at coordinate 4,525 of CATWQE010000103.1, read as the reverse complement.
GTTTTGATAATCCCTTATAAGGAAAGACAGCCTGTACCTTCAAAGTTACCGTTCCATCATTATTTTTCACATATCCAACCACTTCTGGATATGGATATTCCGGATATTCTGCTTCTTCCACGCCTCTTGGTTTATATTCATACACTTCCTCCTCTGAATGATAAACTGTTTTTGACTGCAGAACTTCACTGTTTATCTGAAACCTGGACATTATAACCGATTCAAATTTTTCTTTTGAAATTAAATAAACTGCACTTGTTCCCATTGCATTTCCAGCAGTAAACTCTCCGTTTTCCATATGGTTTTCCCGGTAAAACAAATCAAATGCATCGTAAAAATCTAATTCTCCAAAATCTTCTTCGCTCCAATCTGTAAGGAACATGTTATTCCGCTCATATCCGATTGGAAGGATATATTTACGGTTCAGTTCTCTGCACGTTTCATCCAATGGCAGTACCCGGTATGCAGTATATTTCATAATCTTATCTCTTGTAACCTCATAGGAACCTTCAAAATCCGCCCACCCGGAAAACATCAGGTATCCATCCTCCGTATATTCCCAGGATTCTGCCTGATATACATCTTCTGAGGATTGTTTCAATTTATTATCTTCATAAATATAATAGCTTCTAATCATGTTTACATTTCCGTCTTGGGTCTCCATGTTCCAAATGGTACAGCTTCCCTCCCTGGCAACTTCTACAAGAGTTAGACGCCCACTTTTCTTTGCTTCTACTTTATCACAAAACTTTATCACTTTCTCATATTCTGTCATGTTGATTTGATTTTCCCTGTCAACTGCTGTATAACTCTTTTTTCCAAGCTCTGTCACAAGACTACGCAGCATTTCCAGGTCATTCCTGTTATCTTTTTTCATCGCTTCCCCATAAGTCCGGTCACAAATCTCCAGAATTTCTTCCACCTCCTTCTCTTCTGATTCACTCCGTTTTATAGCTTTTTTATCCATGTTTTCGTTCTCCTTCTGCATTGGCTGAGTATCTACGGTCTTTGCATCATTCTCGGTAGAAAAACTACATCCCGACATATTTATTGCTACCAGTATTCCCATCACGATAAATTTGCTTTTCCAAAATCCTTCTTTCTTCAATTTATTATCCTCTCTTTTTTATTACATTTGTAAGATTAAATATTACATCTGTAGGAATTAAAAGTCAAGCTATTCTTGCTTGGGAAATTAGCAAATCCTCAATATTTCCTTAGCCATTTCTTAATCTTTAAACAACTTAATCTTAAAGTACAAAAGCCCTCTATCCGATAGACTGGATACTGAACAGGAACTTTTTCCTGTTACTTTACCACAGGGAGGAATAAAACTTGAATCATTTTACGAAAGAAACACAGAAAACCTCAAAACAGATGTCAGAGGGAAGCAACCACTGCCAGGAATTAAAGAAACGGATTGCCATTCTTTTTGGCGGGTGTTCCCCTGAATATAGTGTGTCACTTCAATCTGCTTATTCTGTCATTACACACCTTGACAGAAAAAAATATATACCTGTTTTAATTGGAATATCAAACACCGGAGACTGGTTCAAATATGACGGAGAACTGGAAAAGATACCTGCTGATGAATGGTGCAATGAAAAAGACTGCACTCCGGTTGTTGTATCACCCAACAGGACCGTACATGGCATTTTCACGATAAAAAACAGAAAAATAGAGGAGCTTCCCATTGATGCAGCTTTTCCCATATTGCATGGAAAAAATGGGGAGGACGGTACCATACAGGGATTGTTTGAGCTTGCAGGAATACCCGTTGTAGGCTGCGGCGTTCTCTCTTCTGCATTGTGTATGGACAAGGACAGAGCTCACAAATTAGTCCAGTCCGCGGGCATTTGTGTTCCAAAATCCTTTGTCATATATGAGGATACGGACTCAGCGTTTGTGTTCATGCAGGCAGAGCAAATCGGCTATCCCTTATTTGTCAAACCCGTTGGAGCGGGTTCTTCTTACGGAGTAACCAAAGTAACAGAACAAGCCCAGCTTCCTGCTGCATTAAAGCTTGCCTTTTCCTATGACAACAAAGTAATTGTCGAAGAAGGTATTTCCGGTTTTGAAGTAGGCTGCGCTGTTTTAGAGGATAAGGATTTTATTATAGGAGAAGTGGATGAAATCCAACTTGAAAAAGGATTTTTTGATTTTACAGAGAAGTATACTTTAAAAACCTCTTCCATCCATGTTCCGGCAAGAATCGCACCTGAAAAGGCGGCAGAAGTAAAAAGGACTGCCAAGAAAATTTATGAGACATTAGACTGCTCCGGATTTGCAAGAGTCGATATGTTTCTGGATGATTCTGGCAGAATTGTCTTTAACGAAGTTAATACCATTCCAGGATTTACAACGCATAGCCGCTTCCCAAACATGCTAAAAGCTGCTCATATTTCCTTTGAACAAATTATTTCCATAGCAATTACCAAGGCTTTATCAAAGTGGTCACAGAATGGAGAACAGGAATGACAGAAACAAAACCTCTTGGCAGCTTGGATTATTTTAAGGTTGTAGCAGCATTCCTGGTGGTCGCCATACATACTTCTCCTCTTACTACTTTCAGTACGGAGGTTGATTTTATATTTACACAGATTATGGCAAGGATTGCGGTTCCTTTTTTCTTAATGGTAACAGGATATTTTCTTCTTCCACAGTACCTGTTTGGAAAATCAATGGATTACCGTCCTTTGGTTCATTTTATACGAAAAACACTGATTTTGTACGCAATCGCGATTTTGCTATATTTTCCTGTGAATCTTTATGCAGGACAATTTGATAAAAAAGGCTCCATTGGCATCCTTCGTATGCTGATTTTTGATGGGACTTTTTATCATCTTTGGTATCTTCCCGCTTCTGTGACAGGAGTATTCCTTCTCTGGATATTGGGAAAGAAAGTAAATTTTAAAGTCCTTACCAGCATTGGTCTGATTTTATATGGAATTGGATTATTTGGTGATAGTTATTACGGTTTTACGGAGATGTTTCCCCCTGCAAAGCAGATATACCATGCACTGTTCCATGTCTTTTCTTACACCAGGAATGGGCTGTTCTATGTTCCTGTTTTTCTGATTATAGGGGCATGGTTTCGGCATAGGTCTCTGAACAGAAAAAGGATATTTTATGTATGTGGTTTTTTTATCTCATTCCTTTGTATGACCTGTGAAGGAATGCTTCTTCATACTTTAGAGATTCAAAGACATGATAGTATGTATCTTTCCCTGCTGCCATGTATGTATTTCCTTTTTGCTGTTATTTTGTCCATAGAAAAACAGCCTGCACCGATCCTTAGAGGTATTTCAACCTGGATATATTTGCTCCACCCTTTGATGATTATTCTGGTGCGGGGAATTGCCAAACTAACTCATTGTCAGAAAATTTTAACAGACAACAGTTTGATTCATTACATAGCAGTTTGCTTTTTGTCCTGTCTGTTTGCTTATATGATTAGCAAATGGGAAATTTCCCATAAACCATCCTATTCTCCTAAAGGGCGGGCGTGGATTGAGCTTAATAAGAAAAATCTTTATCATAACATAGGGGTATTAGAGGATTTATTGCCCCCTGGCTGTAAAATCATGCCCGCAGTAAAAGCAAATGCTTATGGTCATGGAGCTGTTTGTATATCAAAAGCTCTAAATCAAATGGGAATTGACCATTTTTGCGTAGCTTCTATATCAGAAGGAATCGAATTAAGAAAAGGCGGTGTATGCGGAGAAATCCTTATTTTAGGATATACACACCCAAACGCTTTCCCTCTTTTAAGAAAATACAACCTTATTCAAACAGTGATTAACTACCGTTACGCTAAGCTTTTAAACAAATATGGAAAACCTCTTCGGGTTCATATCAAAATTGACACTGGCATGCACCGCCTGGGAGAACGTGCAGAGCAGGTAAAAGCCATTGCCCGTATGTTTCATATGAAAAATCTGAAAGTTGAGGGCGCATTTACACATCTTTGTGTTTCTGATAGTACCGCCCCAGAGGACAAGGAATATACAAAAGCCCAGGGAAAAGCGTTCTATCAGGTTCTTTCGGATCTAAAGGAAATGGGGTGTTCCTGCCATGACATACATCTTCTTGCAAGCTATGGGCTTATTTATTATCCGGAATTGTCCGGTAATTATGCCAGAGTTGGCATTGCGCTTTATGGGGTTTTGAGCAGTCGAAGGGATATACAGCAATGCAGGCTTCCACTTTTGCCAGTCCTGTCTGTAAAGACCCGAATTGCAGCAATCAAAGATTTATATAAAGGAGAAAGCCTTGGCTATGGTTTGTCCTACACTGCAACGGAAAACCGAAAAATTGCAATACTTCCCATTGGTTATGCAGACGGTATTCCCCGCAGTCTGTCATGTGAAAAAGGTCATGTGATAATTAACGGACAATCCGCACCCATTATAGGACGCATATGTATGGATCAGATAATGATTGACATAACCAGTATTCCCAAAGTAAGAGAAGGAGATATTGCTATCCTCATTGGAAAATCCGGCAATGCAGAAATAACCGCTTA
>CATWQE010000102.1 GCA_958352855.1 uncultured Bacillota bacterium | reverse complement strand
ATTAAAAGGAAATAAAACAAAATACCCACAGCGCCGATTCCAGCAATCCATTTCCATGCCTGTATCAGGGTTCCATGCTCTACAATTCCACCTATCAAGCCTTGAGAACCGTAGGCTGCCGCTCCCAGAAAAAGGCTGGATACCGAAGAAATTCTTCCTCTGTGAGATGCCGGAATTCTTCTTGTAAGATACGGATAAGAGCCCAGCGTTGTTAAAATTTCTCCAACAGTAAAAATAACCATAGAAAGATAGTACATAGGAAGCATTCCCTGAATAAACAGATACATGCCAAGACTAAACCAGACCAATATTTGTCCCATTGTAAGCTTCTGAATATCAGAAAGCTTTCCCGCTGCCTTTGTCAAAACAGGAGTCCCCAAAATCACCACAAGTCCATTCAGGCTGGTTATAAAACCAAAATACACCGCGCCTTTTGCATCATACAAAGCTTCCATGTTCAATGGAATCAGAAAATTAAACTGGGTATAAGAAAACTGATAGACTGCCCAACAAATCAGAAAAAATAGAATGGTCTTCTGTCCCCACAAAATTTTCCAGGTGGACTGTGTATGCTGTTCCTTTTCATAAACGTTCTTTTTCTTTTCTGTTACCGGTGTAATATCTTTGATAAACAAAAAAATCAAAATTGTGGAAGACAAGGTTGTCAGGCCATCGATAGCATAGGCCAGCCCCAGATGATGCTGAAACAGCATGCCGCCAATGGACGGCGCCAGAACAATGCCCAGGTTCATTCCCAGATAAATCAGGCTATATGCCTTTTCCCGTTCTTCTGTTTTGCTTAAATCTGCCACAAGAGCATCATAAGACGGATTTTCCATGGTCTGGAATACACTGGCTGTAAAAAACAGGAGAATCTGCGCCATAGATACCGGAATTGCCGCTGCAATCAGATAACAAATGACTGTTACCAGATCACAGACAAGAATTAGATTCCTCTTATTACAGTGATCTGCCAGCTTTCCTCCCAGTAAATTTACAGGAAACTGGATAATCCCCAGTGTGATGGTAATGGTTGCAATTTCCTGAGCGTTCATCCCCAGTTTATTGCTGAGGATTAAGGTCAGCATAGGCCAGATCATGGCTCCCATATTGGTCGCTGCCTTTCCCCAGAATAAAACATATAATTCTTTTCTCAAACCCTTATACTGCCCGAACAGTTTCCAAAAGGCTCTTTTTCCTATTGTAATCATTTGATTCATATTACAAATACCCCATTGCTTCTTTTATATTTGCTACTCCTATCAGACGAATTTTATATTTTCCCTGAATACTTTCAATATTTGCTTTTGGCATAATACAGGCTGTAAATCCCAGCTTTTCCGCTTCTCTTACCCTATTTTCTGCCATACTGACACCCCGAACTTCTCCAGAAAGTCCCACCTCTCCGAAAATCAGGATTCCCGGGTCCAGTACTTTATTCTTAAAACTGGAAACCACAGCCATGACAACCCCCAGGTCAATGGCAGGCTCTCCAAGCTTCATGCCTCCGGCAAGATTCACATAGGCATCACAGTCTCCCAGATGCATTCCCGCCCTTTTTTCCAATACTGCCATGAGAAGATTCACCCGGTTGTAATCGATTCCCACAGAGGTTCTCCTTGGAAGCCCGAAATTGGTTCTGGTCACCAGCGCCTGAATCTCTATGAGAATAGGTCTGGTTCCTTCTATAGAGCAAACCACCACAGAGCCGGAGGCATCCGTAGGTCTTCCGTTTAGCATTACCTGAGAAGGGTTTTTCACTTCGATTAAACCTTTTTCCTGCATCTCAAAAACACCGATTTCATTGGTAGAACCAAACCTGTTTTTTACACTTCGCAAAATCCGGTATGCCACCTGTCGATCCCCCTCAAAGTAAAGAACGGTATCCACCATGTGCTCCAGTACTCTGGGACCTGCCACACTTCCATCCTTTGTCACATGTCCCACAATAAACATGGAAATCCCCATTCCCTTTGCAATCTGCATAAGCACGCCTGTGGATTCCCGCACCTGTGAAACGCTTCCCGGTGCAGAAGACACTTCCTCATTATACATGGTCTGAATAGAATCAATGATAACTGTTTCCGGCTTTGTGCGTTCAATGGTACTGCGAATAAGCTCCAGATTGGTTTCGCAAAGAAGCAGCAACTGATCATTAAACTCCCCGATTCTGCTGGCGCGCAGTTTAATCTGCCGCAGGGATTCCTCTCCTGATATGTATAAAACCTTATGCTGTCTTAAAGTCAGTTCCCGGCACACCTGAAGCAGAAGGGTGGATTTTCCGATTCCAGGATCTCCTCCCACTAAAACCATGGAACCAGGAACAATGCCTCCTCCCAAAACTCTGTCTAACTCCTGTATTTCTGTTCTTATACGGTCATCTTCCTGTATCTGAATATGCGAAAGCTGAACCGGCTCACTTCTGTTTCCCCCTGTGTTCCTGCTGACACTCCCGGTAGCACTCTTACCACAACTTGCAGTTGGCTCCTCCACAAAGGTATTCCACTCCCTGCATCCCGGACATTGTCCCATCCACTTGGATGATTCGTATCCACAATTCTGACAAAAAAATGCCGTCTTTTTCCCTTTTGCCATAACTAATCCTCGTCAATTCCTGAAAATAAAAGAAAAGGCTGCCCCGCGAAACGTAATTGCCGCTTCATGGGACAGCCTGTCAATGTCTATACATTGAAACATTAAATTCTTTCAATACTTACTGCTACCTGCTCTGCCTGTTCCAGTTCCACACTGAAAGATAATTTTCCGCCCAGGTTGGTCTTCATCTGTCCAGCCTCTGCTCCATCAATGACAATTTTGTACTGAGCGTCTTCTTCCAGTTCTACTGTAATCTGGGCATCTTTTGGCCCTTCTACAGTGAAACTCATTTTGTTCTCTTCTGTATCCAGATTCAACACTGTCGTACCTGGTACAGATTCATAAACAAACATTCCGTTGCGCTCCAGTTTTGTAATTTCATTATATGTTTTAACCTTGTACACATCACCGTCATACTCAAAATCAGATACCTTTGATTTCTGAGCCAGCTCATAATTACCAAAGCTGATTGTTCCGTTATCTTCTGTACGAATTAATTCTTTTACCACTGACATAATCATGTCCTCCCGCTTGTGTCTTTCGTTAATAAACACATAGTACCACAAAATTTTCTTTTTTTCTAGTCGTTCCTTGCATTTACTGTGAATTTTATCTTTTGTTTAGACAATCCGATAACAACCTCATCCCCTGCTTTCATCTTGCCTTCCAGGATTTCTTCTGCCATGGCGTCCTCTATTTTATTCTGAATGGCGCGCTTTAACGGACGAGCCCCATATTTGGGGTCAAAGCCTTCTTTTGCAATGAGCTCCTTTACGCTGTCTCTTACCTTAACTTCTAGATTCATCTGGGTTTTGCAGCGGTTTACAAACTCCTTTAAAAGAAGTCCCACGATTTTCTTAATCTCTTCTTTGTTCAGCATATGGAATACAATAATATCGTCAATACGGTTTAAAAATTCCGGTTTAAACAGACGTTTTACCTCTTCCATAACACTGTCTTTCATTTTCTTATAATCTGCTTCTTCCTCATTCACTGCGCCAAATCCCAGTCTTTTCGGCTCTACAATAGCCTGAGCCCCTGCATTGGAGGTCATAATGATAATGGTTTCTTTAAAGTCGATTTTTCGTCCCTGGGCGTCTGTAATATGCCCGTCATCCAATACCTGCAGGAGAATATTAAACACATCTGGATGGGCTTTTTCAATCTCATCGAAAAGAAGCACACTGTAAGGATTTCTCCGCACCTTCTCACTGAGCTGTCCGCCTTCTTCATAGCCCACATATCCCGGAGGAGAACCAATGAGTTTTGACACGCTGTGTTTCTCCATGTATTCTGACATATCCACCCGAATCATGGCATCCTCACTGCCAAACACAGCCTCTGCCAAAGCCTTGGAAAGCTCTGTTTTTCCTACGCCTGTGGGGCCAAGAAGCAGAAAAGAACCAATGGGACGTTTGGGGTCTTTTAAGCCAACTCTGCCTCGTTTAATGGCTTTTGATACTGCCTCTACTGCTTCATTCTGACCAATAACACGTTTGTGAAGCACATTTTCCAGCTTTGCAAGACGTTTGGACTCTCCTTCTGTAAGCTTCTTCACCGGAATTTTTGTCCATTCTGCCACTACCAGGGCAACGTGTTCCTGGGTGACTGTCAGTTTCTTGTTTCTACACTGTTTTTCAAAACGTTTTCTGGCCTTTTCTATCTGAGCTTCTGCTTCCTCCTGCTGTTTTTGAAGTTCTCTGGCTCTCTCAAAATCCTGATTTTTTACTGCTTCTTCTTTTTCTTCATAAAGAGCCTGTAGTTTCACCTCTGCCTCCATAAGCCCTTCTGGAGTCTGATATCCTGTAAGCTGTACCTTTGAACATGCCTCATCCAGCAAATCAAGAGCCTTATCCGGCAGAAAACGATCATTGATATAACGGCTTCCCATAGCAACCGCTGCCTGTATGGCGCTGTCTTCTATGGTTACTCCATGGTGCTTCTCATAATAGGGAAGCAGACCTTTTAAAATTGCCTCTGCCTCTTCTTTGGTCGGTTCTTCTACCATAACCGGCTGAAAACGCCGCTCCAAAGCCGCATCTTTTTCAATGTGCTTGCGGTATTCTTCTATGGTAGTTGCGCCAATTAGCTGAATCTCTCCTCTGGATAAAGAAGGCTTCAAAATATTGGAAGCATCCAGAGCTCCTTCTGCCCCGCCGGCTCCAATGAGGGTATGAAGTTCATCCAAAAACAGCAAAATTCTTCTGTCATTAGCCACCTCTGCTACTACCCGCTTAATCCGCTCTTCAAATTCACCCCTGTATTTGGAACCAGCCACCATAGCAGATAAATCCAGAACCACAATCCTTTTATCCGCCATATTTTCCGGCACCAGACCTCTTACAATACGCTGCGCCAGACCTTCTGCAATGGCTGTCTTGCCCACTCCCGGTTCTCCAATGAGGCAGGGATTATTTTTGGTTCGTCTGCTGAGAATCTGAATAATGCGGTTAATTTCTTTTTCCCTGCCTACCACCGGGTCCAGTTTCCCAAGAGCAGCCTGCTCCGTAAGGTCCCTGCTGAACTGATTCAGCATCGGTGTGTTTCCTGCACTGCTCTGAATATCCTCTTTTAAGGAATTTTGGTTAAAATTCCCCTCAATTCCCATAGCTTTCATAATCTCTATATAGAGTTTCTGGATATTAATGCCCAGCGTATGAAGCAGTCTTGCTCCCACACAGTCATACTCCTTTAACATGGCAAGCAAAAGATGCTCCGTACCGATTTCTCTGCTCTGCATACGCTCAGCTTCGGCTTCTGCTGCAAAGAGAACCTGTTTTGCCCTTGGAGTATAGCCCTGGGGCTCTGCAAGCAGCACATCCGAAGAAGGCGCTACCAGCTTCTCAATAAGCTCTAAAAGCTTCTCCTGACTCACTCCTGCTTCTATAAGAAGATGTCCGGCAGTTCCTTCTTCAACTGCCAGAAGTCCTGCCAGCAGATGCTCTGTCCCCACATAATTATGACTGCAACGCTTTGCAGTATGTTCTGCCAGCTTCAGCGCCTTAGACGCCAGCTTTGAATATTGCTCTTTCATGTATGTCTCCTGTTCTGTTTCATTTTCTTACTTATACTCTTCATAAATCTCATCAATTAAGGCGTGTACCTCTTCTTTGGAAATGTTCTTACAGCAACCTCTTGCCAGAACCACTACCAAATCTCTTTTCATTTCCTCCAGAGCGCGCATCTTATCTCCATCAATGGAAATCATGGCTCCTCTTCTCCGGTCAATGGTGAGAAAACCCTCCTGCCGAAGTACGGAATACGCCTTATTTACCGTATGCATATTAATGCCAATGGTATCTGCCAGTTGTCTCACTGAGGGAAGCGGATCCCCTACCTTTAACTGGTCTGTGGCAATTCCCATGATAATCTGATTGCAAAGCTGTATGTATATGGCCTCGTCACTGTTAAAATCAATTTCGATAAACATGGCTCCACCTGCTTTCTTTTGTTTTAGAATGTTATATCTAATATAGCATAGATGTAATTACAGGTCAATTTTTATCTTTACAAATCTCCTGGTTTCTTTTATTGTTAAAGTATTCAAAACAAGAAAGTGAGGAACCTCTATGGTAACTGTAAACTCTACCCTCTGCACTGGCTGCGGCAGATGTGCGGCTGATTGCATTGCCAAAAACTTACGCATCCAGGATAAAAAGGCAGTGGTACAAAAAGAATGTTTTTTATGCGGACATTGTGTTTCTATTTGTCCTCACAATGCAGTAAGCATCCCGGAATATGATATGGCGGACGTGGAATCCTATGCCCCGGATACCTTTTCCTTAAATCCTGCTTCTCTTCTGCACGCTATTAAATTTCGCAGAAGCATCCGTTCCTATGAAGCTAAGAAAATAGAGCAGGAAAAATTAGAATTTCTGGTACAGGCAGGCAGATATACGGCCACTGCAAAGAATAACCAGGACTGTCATTTTATCTTTGTTCAGGAAGAACTACCAGTTTTAAAATCTTTTGTGTGGGATTATATTGAAAAATTGGAAGAAGGAAGCCACAGAGAAATCCCAAGAGAACTGCTTCCTTATATCAGCTTTAATCGCCAGAGAAAGGCAAATCCTGATGATGACTATTTATTTCGTAATGCTCCGGCTGTTCTTTATATTACTTCTGACTGGCCTTTAGATGCCGGACTGGCAGCACAGAACATAGAATTAATGGCAGTTTCACAGGGTCTTGGCGCGCTCTACAATGGATTCCTTGCCCGGATTTCCCATGAAAATAACGAATTGAAAAAATGGCTTGGCATAGAAGGAAAGACCATCAAAGCCTGTATGCTTCTTGGATATCCCAAATTTTCCTATAAACGAAGCGCTCCCCGCAAACCAGCCAATGTCATTTGGAAATAAAAGAAAGGCAGGAAAATTTTCATGGAAAAACAAACAGCATGCCAGGGACATTTCATGCGCCCCATTGCCCGGGTTGCAACAGACTTTCCCAGCAAATTCGGTATTCCAAGGCAAAGCGGATTGGTGCCTTCTCTGAAATCCACTTTGATTTTTGAACCAGAGTACCGAAATCCTGACGCTTTAAAAGGTCTGGAAGAATTCTCCCATTTATGGCTCATCTGGGAATTTTCAAAATCCATACAGGACACCTGGTCACCAACAGTGCGCCCTCCCCGTCTTGGTGGAAATGTGCGGAAAGGAGTCTTTGCCACCCGTTCCCCTTTCCGCCCTAATCCTCTGGGATTATCCTGTGTGAAACTGGAAAAAATTCTTTGGGATGCGCCAAATGGACCTCTGCTTCTGTTGTCCGGCGCAGATTTAATGGATCAGACCCCTGTTTATGACATCAAACCCTACATCCCCTTTTCAGACAGCCATCCAGAGGCTGCCAGTGGATTTGCAGATACTCACAGGGATGACCGTCTGCGTGTAGAGTTTAAAGAGCCCCTGAAATCTCTGGTACCGGAAGAACATCTGGAAGCCCTGATAGATATCCTGGCTCTGGACCCAAGACCTGCTTACCAGAAAGACCCTACGCGCATCTATGGATTTCTCTTTGCTGGAATGGAAATCAGGTTTTCTGTAAGGGATGGGGTGCTGACTGTCGTAAATGTTGAATTTACAAAAGCATAGAGGATGTGAAAAAACTCGATTGAGTTTTTTCGCATCCTTCTTTTTGCTTTTAT
>CATWQE010000101.1 GCA_958352855.1 uncultured Bacillota bacterium | reverse complement strand
AAAGTAGAGCTTGTGAGGAAATTTGCCCCAGAAGCATAGAAAAAGGCAAGAAAAAAGGGCAAAAGCAGAGACAAGAAGCCTAAAATGCCCCATGCGTGGGCAGAAAAGAGAGAAGGCAGGGGGCTTATGCCCCCTGCCGAAATGTTATTCTCCCCCCCCAGACATAAACTTCTCTGCTTTCACAAGAAATAGTGTGTAATCAATTCCTGTACATTCTGTGCGCTGAGGGGATGTTCTTTGGTTTCGTAGGTGGTGATGAGATTGACCGTAGGCAGAATGCCATGACAGGCATAGATTTGAAGTTTGCTAAAGGCATTTTGTGAATAAGCAGGAGAATCCATCATGCCGAAATGTTCCCAGTAGAAAAAGCTTCCGTTTTCCGGATGGCGTATGGTAAAGTCGGGGAAAAAGGTTTTGGAATCAAGCGTGAGAATACATTCATAGCGGAAAGGAATCTTGTTGGTGCAAAGGGCAGTATCAATGATAACTTCTGATTTAGAACGCAGGAGATGGCCAGATATAGATGTGCAGGAAAGCTGCTCTGGATGAGAAGGGTTTGTTTCATAAGAAGCAGAAGCCCAGATGGCAAGTTCGTTGGAAAGTGTGGAAAAAGAAGACTGAAGCGCTTTGCTGAGAAGCCTTTGGTGTTCGGGATGATGTTCAAAAAAGGACAAGCCAGGAGAAAAATCAGAAGATTTGGATAAATAGGCATTGATGGCATCTCTTTCAGTAGTCAGATGCTTTAGCTGAAGCTGACAATAATTCTTCAAGGCCAGATTTTCTGCCAGGATTTCCTGGGATTTGGGAAGATAAGTATAAGAATGATTCAGACTGTGATACCACTTAAAGCGTTTTCCATTTTTAGTACACACAAGCGTTCCCGGCGGGAGAAGAGAAATTTTCTCCTGAAGATTCAGAATTTCCTGTTCAAGATATTCTTTTCGTTTTAACAATAATTTTTGATAAATAAGCAACACCTCCGTTTTATTGTTCTGAAAAAATGTAAGCGATGTAGATACTATATCACAAAAATAGGGGAGGGAAAAGAGAAAAAGTATTGTCCAGTTCAAAAAGAACAGAACAATACCTTCTCTTGTTTCAAGATTTAATTATCTTCCTCTGTCATAGTATAAACCTGGCGTTTTCTTGCCATTTCATCACTTGCCAGATATTCATCATAAGTAGTAATCTTATCAATGAGTACACCGTTTGGAAGGATTTCCATAATACGGTTGGCTGTAGTCTGGACAATCTGGTGGTCATGAGAAGCAAAGAGGATAACACCTGGGAACTTCATCATACCATTGTTCAGGGCTGTGATGGATTCCATATCCAGATGGTTGGTAGGCTCATCAAAAATCAGGATGTTGGCGCCGGAAATCATCATTTTAGATAAGAGACATCTCACCTTTTCACCACCGGAGAGTACCCGGACTTTCTTCACACCATCTTCACCAGGGAAGAGCATACGTCCAAGGAATCCACGTACATAAGTAGCATCCTTGATTTCTGAATAACCGGTAAGCCAGTCCGCAATGGTCAGGTCATTATCAAATTCCCTGGTGCTGTCTTTTGGGAAATAAGCCTGTGAAGTAGTAACACCCCACTTGTAAGTTCCCTCATCCGGTTCCATTTCTCCCATTAAAATCTGGAAAAGAACTGTTTTTGCACGTTCATTGCCGCCTACAAAAGCAACTTTATCCTCACGTCCCAGAGTAAAGCTCAGGTTATCCAGTACCTTTACACCGTCAATGGTCTTAGAAAGACCTTCCACCATCAATACTTCATTTCCGATTTCGCGATTTGGACGGAAATCAATATAAGGATATTTGCGGCTGGATGGACGCATTTCATCCAACTGGATTTTTTCCAGGGCGCGTTTTCTGGAAGTTGCCTGTTTGGATTTAGAAGCATTTGCAGAGAATCGGGAAATAAATTCCTGAAGCTCTTTGATTTTTTCTTCTTTCTTTCGATTGGCTTCCTTCATCTGTTTAATAAGAAGCTGGCTGGACTCATACCAGAAATCATAGTTTCCGGCATAAAGCTGAATTTTACCGTAGTCAATATCAGCAGTATGAGTACATACCTTATTTAAAAAGTAACGGTCATGAGATACTACGATAACTGTATTTTCAAAGTTAATCAGGAATTCTTCCAGCCATTCAATAGCATCCAGATCCAGGTGGTTGGTAGGCTCGTCAAGAAGCAGGATATCAGGATTTCCAAAAAGAGCCTGTGCAAGCAACACTTTCACCTTCTGGCTTCCGTTTAATTCAGACATTTGGGTATAATGAAGCTCTGTTTCAATACCAAGGCCATTTAACAGCATGGCAGCATCAGACTCTGCCTCCCATCCGTTCATTTCTGCAAATTCACCCTCCAGCTCACTGGCGCGGATTCCATCTTCATCAGTAAATTCTTCTTTTGCGTAGATGGCTTCTTTTTCCTTCATAATATCATACAGACGCTGGTTTCCCATAATAACTGTGTCCAGAACAGGAAAAGCATCATATTTAAAATGATCCTGCTGCAGGAAGGACAGACGCTGTCCGGGAGTAATGGTAATATTTCCGTTGGTGGTTTCTAACTGGCCGGAAAGAATCTTTAAAAAGGTAGACTTTCCTGCGCCATTGGCACCGATGAGGCCATAGCAGTTTCCTTCGGTGAATTTAATATTAACATCCTCAAACAGTGCTTTCTTACCTAATCGTAATGTAACATTATTTGCTGCAATCATGTTTTATTTTCCCTCACTTATTAAAAAAGAACAATTTTATGCATAATCTCTTTCATTGTACCGTAAAATAAGGATTTTGCAAGTGTTTCTTGGAAATTCTTTTACGAAAATTACTTGATAAATTAAGTACAGATAGGTATAATAGCAGAGAAACCAAAGGAATACAGAAGAAAACAGAGGGGAAGAAATCCATGTTAATTACAAGAGAATGCGATTACGGTGTGAGAATTGTACGTGCCCTGGCAAAAGGGGAAAAGATGTGTGTCAATCAAATTTGTGAAAAAGAAGACCTTACCCCGGCCTTTGTATATAAGATATTGAAAAAACTGGAAAAAAAGGAAATTGTCCGAAGCTTTCGCGGAAGTAACGGAGGATATGCGCTGAAAAAAAGCATAGGGGAACTGACACTTCTGGATGTTTATCTGGCAGTGGACCCGGAATTTTATATGATAGAGTGTATGAAGCCGGAGAAAAGCTGTATTCGCAATACAGGAGACTGCAGTTGCAAGGTGCATGGGGAACTGAACAGAATCCAGTCTGTACTTATAAAAGAATTATCCTCAAAATCAATTTTGGAAATTATGGGAGAAAAAGAAGCATAAAGACATGTTTTTTTAGAAAAACATTACATTTTCTGCTGTTTTACAAATGGACAGGCTTCGGAAATCGTGCTATAATTTTATATAGACTTCGTGAGTGAAGTGGAATATTGTTCAAAACAACAATTTTCAAGGAGGAAAAAATCAAATGGCTAGAAAGATGAAAACCATGGATGGTAACCATGCAGCAGCTCATGCTTCATATGCATATTCAGATGTTGCGGCTATTTATCCAATTACCCCTTCATCCGTAATGGCAGAAGCTACAGATGAGTGGGCAACACAGGGAAGAAAGAACATTTTCGGACAGGAAGTACAGGTTACAGAAATGCAGTCTGAAGCTGGTGCTGCAGGTGCAGTTCACGGCTCCTTAGCAGCAGGTGCCCTGACTACTACATATACAGCATCTCAGGGTCTTCTGTTAATGATCCCAAATCTTTACAAAATTGCTGGTGAGCAGTTACCAGGCGTTATCAACGTATCTGCTCGTGCTCTTGCAAGCCACGCACTTTCTATTTTCGGCGATCACTCTGACGTATATGCTTGTCGTCAGACAGGCTGCGCTATGTTATGTGAATCTTCCGTACAGGAAGTTATGGACTTAACACCAGTTGCACACTGCGCTGCAATCAAAGGAAAAGTTCCATTCATCAACTTCTTCGACGGATTCCGTACTTCTCATGAGATTCAGAAAATTGAAACATGGGATTACGAAGATTTAAAAGATATGGTAGATATGGACGCTGTTGACGCATTCCGTAAACATGCATTAAATCCAAATCATCCATGCCAGAGAGGTTCTGCTCAGAACCCTGACATCTTCTTCCAGGCAAGAGAAGCATGTAACCCATACTACGATGCTCTTCCAGCATTAGTGCAGGAATACATGGACAAAGTAAACGAAAAAATCGGAACAAACTACAAACTGTTCAACTACTATGGTGCTGAAGATGCTGAACACGTAATCATCGCTATGGGTTCTGCTTGTGAAACAATCGAAGAAACCATCGATTACTTAATGGCAGCAGGCAAAAAAGTTGGTCTTGTTACTGTTCGTCTTTACAGACCATTCTCTGCTGAAGCATTAGTAAACGCTATTCCTGAATCTGTAAAACAGATTACAGTATTAGACAGAACAAAAGAACCAGGTGCTCTTGGCGAACCATTATACTTAGACGTTGTTGCTGCACTGAAAGGTACAAAATTCAACGATACACCAGTATTCACAGGCCGTTACGGTTTAGGCTCCAAAGATACAACACCTGCTCAGATCGTTGCTGTATATGAAAATACAACAAAACAGAAATTCACAATCGGTATTGTGGATGATGTTACAAACTTATCTCTGGAAGTTGGCGCTCCTCTTGTTACTACACCAGAAGGAACCATCAACTGCAAATTCTGGGGATTAGGTGCTGACGGTACTGTTGGTGCTAACAAGAACTCCATCAAGATCATTGGTGACAACACAGACATGTATGCTCAGGCATATTTTGATTATGACTCCAAGAAGTCCGGCGGTGTTACAATGTCTCACCTTCGTTTCGGTAAGAGCCCAATCAAATCCACATACCTGATTAAACAGGCTAACTTTGTTGCATGCCACAACCCATCCTATGTAAACAAATACAACATGGTTCAGGAACTTGTTGATGGCGGTACCTTCTTATTAAACTGCCCATGGGATATGGAAGGTCTTGAAAAACACTTACCAGGACAGGTAAAAGCATTCATCGCTAACCACAACATCAAATTCTATGTAATTGATGGTATTAAGATTGGTAAAGAAATCGGACTTGGCGGACGTATCAATACTGTTCTTCAGTCTGCATTCTTCAAACTGGCTAACATCATTCCGGAAGAACAGGCTATCGAATTAATGAAAGCTGCTGCAAAAGCTACTTACGGAAGAAAAGGTGACGCTATCGTTCAGATGAACTATGACGCTATTGATGCAGGTGCTAAACAGGTTGTTGAAGTTCAGGTTCCAGAAAGCTGGAAAGACTGCGCTGATGAAGGTCTGTTCATGGCTCACGCTGAAGGTGGACGCAAAGATGTTGTTGATTTCGTAAACAATGTTCAGGCAAAAGTAAATGCTCAGGAAGGTAATTCCTTACCTGTATCTGCATTCACAGAATATGTTGACGGTACTACACCATCTGGTTCTTCTGCATTTGAAAAACGTGGTATTGCTGTAGATATCCCTGTATGGCAGCCAGAAAACTGTATCCAGTGTAACCGCTGTGCATATGTATGTCCTCACGCTGTTATCCGTCCAGTTGCTTTGACTGAAGAAGAAGTAGCAGCAGCTCCGGAAGGAATGAGAACATTACCTATGACTGGTATGGCTGATTACAAGTTTGCTATAACAGTATCTGCTTATGACTGTACAGGATGTGGTTCCTGTGCAAATGTCTGCCCAGGTAAGAAGGGTGCAAAAGCTCTTGTTATGCAGAACATGGAGGCAAATGCCGGAGAACAGAAATTCTTCGATTATGGTGTAACATTACCAATCAAAGAAGATGTTGTTGCTAAATTTAAAGAAAACACAGTAAAAGGTTCTCAGTTCAAACAGCCATTACTTGAGTTCTCAGGAGCATGTGCTGGTTGTGGTGAAACACCTTACGCTAAATTAATCACACAGTTATTTGGTGACAGAATGTACATTGCTAACGCAACAGGATGTTCTTCTATCTGGGGTAACTCCTCACCTTCTACACCATACACTGTAAACGCAAAGGGACAGGGTCCTGCATGGTCTAACTCTCTGTTCGAAGATAACGCTGAATTCGGATACGGTATGTTATTAGCTCAGAAAGCTATCCGCGGCGGATTAAAAGAAAAAGTAGAATCTGTAATGGCTTACGAAGGTTCTTCTGAAGAAGTGAAAGCAGCTTGCCAGGAATGGTTAGATACTTTCAACAGCGGTATCACAAACGGAGCAGCTACAGATAAATTAGTTGCTGCATTAGAAGGCGTTGACTGTGACGTATGCAAAGACATCGTGAAGAACAAAGACTTCTTAGCTAAGAAATCTCAGTGGATCTTCGGTGGTGACGGTTGGGCATACGACATCGGATTCGGCGGTGTTGACCACGTATTAGCTTCCGGACAGGATATCAACGTAATGGTATTCGATACAGAAGTTTACTCCAACACAGGTGGACAGTCTTCTAAATCTACACCAACAGGTGCTATTGCACAGTTCGCTGCTGGTGGTAAAGAAGTGAAGAAGAAAGATATGGCTTCTATCGCAATGAGCTATGGTTATGTATACGTTGCTCAGATCGCTATGGGTGCTGACTTCAACCAGACTGTAAAAGCAATCGCAGAAGCAGAAGCATATCCGGGACCATCTCTGATCATTGCTTACGCTCCATGTATCAACCATGGTATTAAGAAAGGTATGAGCAAAGCTCAGACAGAAGAAGAATTAGCAGTTAAATGCGGATACTGGCATAACTTCCGCTTCAATCCAGCAGCAGAAAACAAATTCTCACTGGATTCCAAAGCGCCGGCTGAAGAAGGATACCAGGAATTCCTGGATGGAGAAGTTCGTTACAATTCTCTGAAACGTTCTAATCCTGAAAAAGCAGCCAGACTGTTTGCTAAGAACGAAGCTGAAGCAAAAGCCAGATATGAATATCTGAACAAACTGGTTACTCTGTACGGAAAAACAGAAGAGTAATTCCATTAACTGAAATGTTATAAATGTGTCCAAACGATTGAAAGGACTCCCACCCACAGGTGACTGTGGGAAGGGAGTCTTTTTGTTTCATAGGAAAATGCATCCTATGAAACAAAAACGCTCCGCGGGGATCGCACTGCGGCGGAGTGGGAAAATACAGAGATTTAACAGAAAACAACTTTCACCTTTTAAGAATTCATGGTATTATTAAGATAATCAAAGTATTTTACAGGAGGAGAAGATATGCCTGCATTTTATGCACATAGTCGATTTGGGGCAAAAGTAGAGGAACAGATGGAAGGGGAGTTAAAAAGCCTGATTCAGAAGTACCGCAGACAGTTTGAGATTGGACTTCAGGGACCGGATTTATTTTTCTTTTACCGGGCCTATGTCTCTAATCCGGTATCTGGGTTTGGAATTTATTTACATGGTGTTTCGGCTTATCCGTTTTTTAAATATGGTGTAAAAGTGGTGAAAAAAGTGGGACGGGACAGCCCGGAATATGCCTATCTTATGGGATTTCTCTGCCACTTCATTCTGGACAGCGAATGTCATCCCTATGTAGAAGAGATGATTGAGAAAACAGGGGTACAGCATATGGAAATCGAAGAAGAATTTGAAAAACTTCTGCTTCGCATGGACGGAAGGAATCCCTTTACGTATCCCATTGCAAGGCTGGTTCCCACAGACAAGGTGACAGCAAAAGCCATTGCAAAGTTTTATCAGCCCATGGACAGGAGGACAGTAAGAAACGCTTTGCGCTGGCTGAAATTTGTGAAAAATCTCTTTACCCAGGAAAAACCATGGAAACAGAAGGGGATTAACCGCATTATGAAAGCA
>CATWQE010000100.1 GCA_958352855.1 uncultured Bacillota bacterium | reverse complement strand
TCCACCATGTTTGTCAATAATGAAATGGGAGCAGTAGTTCCGGTAGAAGAGGTGGGAAGAATTGTCCACGAAAAGAATCCCAGGACGCTTTATCATGTAGATGCGATTCAGGCCTATGGAAAATACAAAATTTATCCGAAGAAAATGGGCATTGATTTACTGGCTGTCAGCGGTCACAAAATCCATGGTCCAAAGGGCGTTGGCTTTCTCTACATCAATGAAAAGGCAAAGGTACAGCCTTTTATTTTAGGCGGGGGACAGCAAAAAGGCATGCGTTCTGGAACAGATAATGTACCTGGCATTGCAGGACTTGGGACAGCGGCAAAGATGATTTACCAAAACCTGGATGAAAATGTAGAGCATATGCGGGAACTAAAGCTTTATTTTGCAAAAGAGCTTGCAACATTAGAACAGGTGGAAATCAACGGGCCAAAACCGGAACGGGGAGCCCCACATATTTTAAATGTAAGCTTTTTAGGGGTGAGAAGTGAGGTACTTTTGCATAGTCTGGAAGATATGGGGATTTATGTTTCAGCAGGAAGTGCCTGCTCCAGCCATAAAAGGGCAGGAAGCAGCTCTTTGGGCGCATTGCGCCTTACACCGGAAAGGAAAGAATCAGCAATCCGGTTCAGTTTTTGTGAAACCACCACAAAAGAAGAAATCGATTATACACTGGAAGCACTGAGAAAATTGCTTCCTATGCTGCGGCGGTATGCCAGAAAATAGTAGAAAGGGAAAAATATGTATAAAGCATTTTTAATTAAGTATGCAGAAATTGCCATTAAAGGAAAAAACAGGTACATTTTTGAAGACGCCCTGGTAGCTCAGATCAAATATCAGCTTCGCAATGTGGAAGGAAAATTCCGTATTGCCAAGGAATCAGGACGTATCTTCGTGTATACAGAGGGCGAATTTGACTATGAAGAGGCTATTGAAGCGCTGAAGAGAGTCTTTGGTATTTTCAGCATTTGTCCTGCAGTTGTTTTAGAAGATGAAGGGTTTGAGAAATTATCTCAGGATGTTTCCTCTTATGTGAAAAAACTCTATGGAGATAAGGAACTTACCTTTAAAGTCAACACCAGAAGAAATAAAAAAGCATATCCCATGCAGTCCATGGAAGTGAGCAGCGAGCTGGGAGCAGTGATTCTGGATAACTGCCCGAATATGAAAGTGGATGTGCATCACCCGGATGTTTATGTGAATGTGGAAATCAGAAATAAGATTTACTTATATTCCGAAAATATTCCAGGGCCTGGTGGAATGCCTCTTGGAACCAACGGAAGAGCTATGCTTCTGCTTTCCGGAGGAATTGACAGCCCGGTTGCTGGTTATATGATTGCAAAAAGAGGTGTTATTATTGATGCAGTATATTTCCATGCGCCGCCATATACCAGCGAACGTGCAAAACAAAAGGTTGTAGACTTGGCAAAACTGGTAGCAAAATACAGTGGTCCTATCCGCCTTCATGTAGTAAACTTTACGGATATCCAGCTCTATATTTATGACCAGTGTCCCCATGAAGAACTGACCATTATCATGCGAAGATATATGATGAAAATTGCAGAAGAGTTTGCAAAAAAAGATGGTTGTCTGGGATTAATTACAGGAGAAAGCATCGGACAGGTGGCAAGCCAGACCATTCACAGCCTTGCTGCTACAAATGAAGTATGTACCATGCCGGTATTCCGCCCGGTGATTGGTTTTGATAAACAGGAAATTGTAGATGTGGCTTTAAAAATCAATACCTATGAAACCTCTATTCTGCCATATGAGGACTGCTGTACCATCTTTGTGGCAAAGCATCCGGTAACAAAACCAAATCTGCAGGCAATCAAACGCTCAGAAGTGAAGCTGCAGGAGAAAATTGAGGAAATGATGAAAGAAGCAGTGGAAACCGCGGAGACCATACTTTGTGAAGGCTGACAAACAGGATGATATGAAAAAGGAGCTACAGCAGGAAGATTGTTCCGTGCTGTAACTCCACGTTGTATCATTTGTATGTTTTGGATTCCTTAGTCAACCAGATATGGTTTCAGGGTAACCAGAATTTCATCTAAAGCTGCATCTGTTGCATGGATGTTTAAGTCAATAGATTTGGATAAATCTAAAGAGAAGATACCCATGATAGATTTTGCATCGATTACGTATCTTCCGGAAACTAAATCAAAGTCATAATCAAATTTTGTGATTTCGTTTACAAAAGATTTAACTTTGTCGATAGAATTAAGTGAAATTTTAACTGTTTTCATGAAAAAAATCCTCCCTAACATCAGATTTTATATTTGCTTTTTACAAGGATAATGTTACCGTTTATGGTAAGAAAAGTCAATATCAAAAAGGGAGAAATAAAAAGAAGTGTCTTTGGAAACAGTTGGTGAAAACGCTAAAGGTTTAAATAGAATAGGATAAAAAGTATGAAAAAAACAGTTGCCCTGCATAATTTAGGATGCAAAGTAAATGCTTATGAAATGGAGGCAATGGAACAAATGCTGGCAGAAGCCGGTTATGAGATTGTTCCGTTTGCTCCGGGAGCAGATGTATATATTATCAACACCTGTACAGTAACTAATATCGCAGACCGCAAATCCAGACAAATGCTTCACAAAGCCAGAAAAATGAATCCTGACGCCATTGTCATTGCAGCAGGATGTTATGTACAGGCGCAGAAAGATATGGGAAAAATTGATGATGCTATTGACATTGTACTGGGAAATAACCGGAAACAGGATTTGCTTTTTGTACTGGAACATTATAAAAAGGAACAGGGACAGGAAAAAGATGTTCTGGATCTGGAGAAACCGGTAGAATATGAATCTCTCCAATTATCCAGCACAGGAGAACACACAAGGGCTTACTTAAAAGTACAGGATGGATGTAATCAGTTCTGCAGCTACTGCATTATTCCCTATGTGCGGGGAAGAGTGCGAAGCAGAAAAAAAGAAGAGGTTCTGGAAGAGGTAAAACGTCTTACAGAGAACGGATACCAGGAATTTGTTCTCACTGGCATCCATTTAAGCTCTTATGGAACAGACTGCCATGACAGCCTTCTGGGGCTGATTCAGGCTGTTCATGAAATTCCCGGTGTAAAGCGAATCCGTCTTGGTTCTCTGGAACCAAGAATTATTACGGAAGAATTTGCACAGGCCATAGGAAGTATGCCGAAAATCTGTCCACACTTCCATTTGTCCTTACAAAGCGGATGTGACGAAACCTTAAAGAGGATGAACCGACATTATACAGCAGAGGAATATTTAAAAGGCTGTGAGCTGCTTCGGAAATATTTTGACCATCCGGCTTTGACTACGGATGTAATTGTAGGCTTCCCTCAGGAAAGCGAAGAGGAATTTCAGCAGTCCAGGGACATGATTGAACAGGCTGATTTTTATGAAACCCATATTTTCAAATATTCCAGAAGACAGGGAACCAGAGCAGACCGTATGGAAGGGCAGATTCCAGAAGCAGTGAAAACACAGCGCAGTCATGTGCTTCTGGAACTGGGAAAGGTTCACAAGAAAAAGTATATGGAACAGTTTCTTGGAAAAGAGGTAGAAATTCTGTTTGAGGAAAAAAATCAGATTCAAGATAAAATTTATTGGACCGGTTACACCAGAGAATATTTAAAAGTAGCGGTTCTATCAGAGGAAAACCTGGAAAATCAGATAAAAACAGGTAAGATTTGCGATTTTCTGGAAGAAGACACCTTTATTTGCACAATATAATGGTTGAATTTCTAAAGAAGATATATTAGAATAGATGTATAGTTGCAGTAGTAGAAATGAGAGATAAGGGCGTGAATAGTATGGCAAATTTAGAAAGTACACAATATTTTAATGTAAAGACAGACCCGGCAGTACGTGTGAAAGAGGTTCTGGATCTGGTATATAACGCAATGGCAGAGAAAGGATACAATCCGGTGAATCAGATTGTGGGATATATTATGTCCGGAGACCCTACCTATATTACCAGCCATAAAGGTGCCAGAAGTACAATTATGAAAGTGGAACGGGATGAGCTGGTAGAAGAGCTTCTGAAGGAATATATTAAAAATGAATCCTGGAAGAGGGGCTGACGCATGAGAATCATGGGACTGGATTACGGTTCTAAGACCATAGGGGTGGCAGTAAGCGATCCCTTGGGACTTACGGCCCAGGGTGTGGAAATCATCAGAAGAGAAGAAGAGAATAAGCTGAGAAAATCTTTGCGTAGAATTGAAGAATTAGTGAAACAATATGAAGTAGAAGAACTTGTACTGGGATTTCCGAAAAATATGAATAATACCATTGGAGAACGGGCCGAGAAATCGCTGCAGCTAAAAGAAACCTTAGAACGAAGACTAGGATTGCCTGTTGTCATGTGGGATGAACGGCTGACCACTGTGGAAGCCAACCGTACATTAATGGAAAGTGGTGTACGCAGAGAGAACAGAGGGAAATATGTGGATATGATAGCTGCTGTTTTTATTCTGCAGGGCTATTTAGATGCAAAAGCGAACCCGGGTACACTTTGATTGCTGTCATACCGACAGCCAGCGTGTCTCCGGGTTATGTGTATGCCTGAAAAAAAGAAAAGAAAGGACGATGACATGGAAACAGTAATTTTTGATGGAGAAGACGGAACAGAATTAGAGTTTGGGATTTTAGAACAGACAAGAGTAGGAGGAGTGAATTACCTTTTGGTAATTGATCCGGAAGAAAATGACGAAGAGAACGGAAGCGCAGCGTATATTTTAAAAGACATCTCAAAAGACGGGGACGAAGAAGGATGTTATGTCTTTGTTGAGGATGATACAGAGTATGACGCGGTTTACAAGGTCTTCGAAGCAATGCTGGAGGATATTGATTTCCAGTAAGAAAATCATGCGATCAGCAAAAAATGGAATCGGAACGGAATTTGGAGGAAAAACATTGAAAAAGCATAATAACGGAAAATTAAAAATCATTCCATTGGGCGGACTGGAACAGATTGGAATGAACATCACTGCCTTTGAGTATGAAGACAGTATCGTAGTGGTAGACTGTGGCCTTTCATTCCCGGAGGACGATATGCTGGGAATTGACCTGGTTATCCCTGACGTAAGCTATTTGAAAGAAAACATCAGTAAGGTAAAAGGATTTGTCATTACCCATGGACATGAAGACCATATCGGGGCGCTTCCCTATGTGTTAAGAGAAATCAACGTACCTATTTATGCAACAAAGCTGACTATAGGATTAATTGATAATAAATTAAAAGAACATAATTTACTGAGAAATACCAAACGGAAAGTCATTAAGCATGGACAGTCCATTAATCTTGGATGCTTCCGTATTGAATTTATTAAAACCAATCACAGTATTCAGGATGCTTCTGCTCTGGCTATTTACTCACCGGCAGGAACAGTTATTCATACCGGTGACTTTAAAGTGGATTATACACCGGTATTTGGAGATGCCATTGACTTACAGCGTTTTGCAGAAATCGGAAAAAAAGGTGTTCTGGCATTAATGTGTGACAGTACCAATGCAGAGAGAAAAGGCTTTACCATGTCTGAACGTACAGTAGGTAAGACCTTTGATAATATTTTTGCGGAACATAAAAATACAAGAATTATTATTGCAACCTTTGCATCCAATGTGGACCGCGTGCAGCAGATTATTAATTCTGCCTATAAATATGGAAGAAAAGTAGCAGTAGAAGGACGCAGCATGGTGAATGTTATCGGTACTGCAGCAGAGCTTGGCTATCTGCAGATTCCGGACAAGACTCTGGTGGAGATTGACCAGATTAAAAATTATCCCGACGATAAGGTGGTGCTGATTACCACAGGAAGCCAGGGAGAATCCATGGCGGCTTTGTCCAGAATGGCAGCTAATATTCATAAAAAAGTGACGATTAAACCAAATGATACCATTATTTTCAGCTCCAACCCCATTCCGGGAAATGAAAAAGCGGTATCCAAGGTTATCAATGAACTGAGCCGCAAGGGTGCAGATGTTATTTTCCAGGACGCCCATGTATCAGGACATGCCTGCCAGGAAGAAATTAAGCTGATTTATTCCCTGGTAAAACCCAAGTATGCGGTGCCAATCCATGGGGAATACAGACATTTGAAGGCTCAGGCAGGAATTGCAGCAGAGCTTGGCATTCCCAAAGAAAATATTTTCATTCTTTCTTCCGGGGATGTGCTGGAACTTAACGAAGAGGAACCGGCAGTGGTAAGTCAGAAAGTCCGTACAGGAGCTATACTGGTAGACGGACTTGGAGTAGGCGATGTAGGAAATATTGTTTTGAGAGACCGTCAGCATCTGGCAGAAGATGGAATTATGATTGTGGTTCTCACATTGGAAAAATACAGCAGCAGACTTCTGGCAGGACCGGATATCGTATCCAGAGGTTTTGTATATGTAAGAGAATCCGAGGACTTGATGGATGAGGCAAGAATTGTAGTAGAGGATGCCATTGACATCTGTCTGGATAAGCATATTACAGACTGGGGAAAAATCAAAAATATTATTAAGGATTCCCTGGGTGAATTTTTGTGGAAACGTACTAAGAGAAATCCGATGATTCTGCCGATTATTATGGAAGCATAAGAAGCAGTGGAGGCACACACATGA
Source organism: uncultured Bacillota bacterium (assembly GCA_958352855.1). Taxonomy (GTDB): domain Bacteria; phylum Bacillota; class Clostridia; order Lachnospirales; family Lachnospiraceae; genus Blautia. The sequence goes on along the minus strand of CATWQE010000100.1, from coordinate 1,448 downwards.
GTTTTATTGACACTTGTACAGAAATGCTGGTTTCAGCAATTAAGAATGGCAGCGTTTATAAGCAATACTGTGCAGCTTTAGAAGCAGTCAATGAGGTTCCCGGTCTGAAAGAAAAAGTGGATGAGCTTCGTTCCTTAAATTACAGGGTTCAGAATCAGGAGGAAGGCAGCCGGTTGTATGATGCTATCGATGATTTGGAACGCAGTACAGAGGAACTGTGCAAAATTTATGAGGTGAATCAGTTTTTGGAAGCAGAGCTGGCTTTGTGCAGACAGCTCCAGGGAATTACTACCGCTATACACAGAGGAATCAAGCTGGATATACCAGACTTGTCATAGATGAAGGAGAACAACATGGGAAAACAAGTCAGAAAACAGAAAAAGTCATCCATTGTAGCAGGAGGATTCCTGCGGTTTGGCCTTTATGTATGCGTAATTATTGCTGTGGTTTACATTGGTAAATCTGCTTTTGATTTTGGGTATGCAATTTTTAATCAGGTACCCATGGCCAGTGAAGAGGATGGCAGAGATATTACTGTAGTTGTAGAAAGTGGCGATTCTGTTTATCAAATTGGAAAAACCCTGAAAAATAAGGGATTAATTGAAGATGCAAAAATCTTTGCAATACAGGAAAAGCTGTCTGATTATAAGGGAAAACTTCAGGCAGGAACTTATATTCTAAATACCAGTATGAATGTAGAAGAAATGATGGCAGTTTTGGCAAGAGAAAACACAGAGGGACAGCCGGATCAGACAAACCAGGCAGGAGAGACCAGGGAAGGCAGCTCAGACCTTACCGATGGTGCAAAAGAAGGTTCTACTGAACAGAAAGAAGGTCAGGGTGAGGGAGGAGAACAGCAGTGATCGTAGATGAAAGAATGGTCACCTATATCAACTCTCTGGACAAAGGAAATACACCCTTTCTCAATGAACTGGAGCAGGAGGCGCTGAAAAACCATGTGCCAATCATCAGAAGAGAGATGCAGAGTTTTTTGAAAGTTCTGCTTCAGATAAAAGCTCCGGCAAGGATTTTAGAGGTAGGCACTGCGGTGGGATTTTCCACACTTTTAATGTGTACCTATAATCCCGCATCCTGTGAAATTGTGACCATAGAAAATTATGAAAAACGGATTCCTATAGCCATGGAAAATTTTAAAAAAGCAGGGAGAGAGAAACAGATTACCCTGTTGCCGGGAGATGCCCAGGAGATTTTGAAAACCCTGGAGGAACCATTTGATTTTATTTTTATGGACGCGGCAAAGGGGCAGTATATTCATTTTTTGCCTGAAATTATGCGCCTTCTCAAAACCGGCGGTATTTTGGTTTCGGATAATGTGCTTCAGGATGGAGATCTGATAGAATCTCATTTTGCTGTGGAGAGACGAAATCGTACTATTTACAAACGGATGCGGGAATATCTATATGTGTTGAAGCATCATAAAGAGCTGG
>CATWQE010000099.1 GCA_958352855.1 uncultured Bacillota bacterium | reverse complement strand
GCGTATATAAATCAATCAAAAAAGTAACCGCCCCTCGCCCAAGGAATGCGGTTACTCTTTTGAGTAATTAAATAATTTGGACTAACCAACTATCAGTAGTGCCTTTTTTATATTCTTATTCTAACAAATACCTATTCAAATGTCAAATCTGACACTCTTAAAATTTTGCTATCAAATTTAATAATTCTTTCCGATTTACTACACCATTTAGTACACCATTTTCATATCAAACTATATCATTTTATGATACAATACACCACTTTACCGTTTTTCAAAATCTTGCAGAACACCAGTAAATACAAGGTTTTGAGAAGTTACATCAACTTATGGAAAAGCATTATCAGAAAATCAATAAATTCCTGTTTATATGCTTCCATATCTTCTAAGACCTCCTGTATTTCTGGGCTTTTTTATAAACAACTTAAATCTTTTTCATTTTACCACAAGAGGATTCTTTTTTCAAATCTATAATTATGAAGAAACTACAAAAACAAAATATGCATTTTCCCTTTGCTGTCCCTGGCAATCTCTGCCTCCACTTCATAAACTTCCCGAATAAATTCCCGGGTCAGCACTTCTTGTGGAGTTCCATATCCCACAATTTCTCCATCCTTTAAAACATATAATTTATCGCAAAAAGCAGCCGCAATATTCAAGTCATGAATCGCAGAAATAATCGTAGCATCTAACTGCTTCACCAGTTTCATAAGCTGAAGCTGGTGGGTAATATCCAGATGATTAGTAGGCTCATCTAAAATCAGACAAGGAGTCTGCTGCGCCAGTGCTCTTGCCAGGATAACTCTCTGCTGCTCTCCTCCTGACAGCGTTGAAAAGCTCCTCTGGCGAAACTCCCACATACCTACTGTTTTCAGCGCTGCTTCCACAATTTCATAGTCTCTGGCATTATCCCTCTCCAACGCTTTCTTGTGGGGCGCCCGTCCCATAAGCACCACCTCGCTTACGGAAAACTCAAAATTATAATAATTATGCTGAGCAACCACTGCCATTTTTCTGGCAGATTCCCGCACACTCATACTTTGCATTTGTGTTCCATCCAGATAAATACAGCCTTTTTCCGGTTTTAATATCCTGTACATGCATTTTAACAATGTAGATTTTCCGCTTCCGTTGGGACCGATAATGCCTACAAATTCTCTTTCCCCTGCATCCACAGAAACTTCTTTTAAGATTCTTCTTGCCCCATAGCTGGCTTCTATCTGTTCTGCTTCTACTCTCATCCTTTATCCCCTCCGAATCCATATGATTTCTTTGCCATCAGATAAATAAAGCAAGGCGCACCAATCATAGAAACAAAAATTCCAATAGGCATTTCTGCATTCTCCAAAATAACCCTGCAGATAACATCTGCCCAAATAAGAAAAACAGCGCCTAAAAGTCCACTAAAAGGAATCATTCTTCTGTGGTCTGTGCCAAACACCATCCGGATGACGTGAGGAATAATCAGTCCCACAAATCCAATCATTCCCGCACAATATACTGCAAAGCCTACCATCAGGGACGATAAAATCATATAAATCATACGGACTTTGTGCAAATCTGTCCCCAGGGTAATGGAAACTTCATCTCCAAGAAGCATGAGATTCAGATTTCGAAACTGACTCCAGAAAATCAGGGTTCCAATGAGAATCACCGGAAGAATCACCTGGACATTTTCCCATTTTGCCCCTCCCAGACTTCCCATAGTCCAGTAGGTTACCTCTGCTGTTCCGTTTTTATCATTGGCAATATAAAGCAAAAAGCTGGAAAAAGCCGAACATACAGAGCCCACTGCCATTCCTGCCAGAATCAGCTTTCCCGCATTGGCCCTGCTCCCCATATTAGCAATAAAAAGCACTGCAAAGGAGGTCGCCATAGCTCCCAGAAACGCCATAATCCCCACAGAATTAGAACCAAACAAGATGCCAAATCCAAAGAGGATTGCCGCTGTTGCTCCCAGAGATGCTCCAGAAGAAATTCCCAGCACATAAGGGTCTGCCAGAGGATTTTTCACTACTGCCTGCATTACCACACCACAGACAGACAAGCCCATTCCAACAGAAGCTCCCAAAAGCACCCTTGGAAACCGTATAAGCCATACAACATCATGAACCGCTCCTTCTCCATATGCCGAAAACTCGTCTATGTGGAATAATTCATAGCAAACTACCCTATAAACCTCCTGAATGGAAATATCTGCATTTCCAAAAGTAATTGCTGCCAGAATCGAAAAACCTAACAGAACCAGCAGCCCTATAAAAACCACAATAGAGAAAGAGGCCTTCCATACAGAAGCCCCTTTCCCTTCACCTTGTATCTTTTTCAACATTCTTCCCTCTTATTCCAGTGTTAAATCAGGATATAATCCCCTGGCAAAAGTTACAATCCCATCCTTGGTACGTGTAGCGCTTGCATACATCTCGCTTAGCATAATGGGAACTACCCTTCCATTTTTCACAGCATCCAGACTTGCATAGGCTTCATCTTCTAAAATCACATTTAATTTTTCCTGTTTTAACTGTTCCGGATCGTCTCCTGAATACGGCATATAAACTACAAAAATCACATCCGGATTTGCTGCAATGACATCCTCTTTTCCCAGTCTTCCTCCATCTGGATTTGCCAGCACACCCCCAAGCTGAGTTACCATATCTCCTCCAAGAGAGGTGGCATTGTAATTGGTAAATCCATCTTTTCCAGATTCCAGAACCAGAACACTTGGCTTTTCTTCTATGTTCTCTGTTTTTTCTTTTACAGAAGCAATGGTATCTTTCATATCATTCACAATAGCCTCTGCCTGATCCTGCACATCAAAAATCTTACCAATGTTCAGAATATCCGTATATTCATTTTCCAATGTCTTTTGATAAGAAGCCTCTCCATTTTTCGGGTGGGTATTGCTGTTCATATAAATATTGGTTCCCTTCTCTACCCAGCCTGCAGCGTCTCCCAGTGTTTTCTCACCAAACAGAGAGCCCCAGGAGAAAATCATATCCGGCTCCAGCATGGTAACGGTTTCCAGAGACGGTGTAAATTCATCTAAATAATTCAGTTTTGAAAAAGCTGCTTTTTGTTCCTCCGGAACCTCATTATCCAGTCCTGCCGCAGCCACAATATGATCCTCCAGCCCAAGAGCCAGCAAGGTTTCTATAGAACCCTGATAAACTGCCAGAACCTTTTGGGGTGCTTTTTCGTATGTTGTGGTAAGCTCTGAACCATCAGAGCCATAGGTCGTAATAGTAAGAGGATACTCTGTGCTCTTGGTTTTCTCTGTTTCCTGTTCCGGTTTTTCTTCTTTTTCTGTTGTATCTGCTTTGTTATCCTCTACAATAGCGGAAGCATCTTTTCTTTCCGGATCACCGCTGTTATTTCCTTTTGTCTGTCCACAGGCTCCCATGGATAATGCCATTCCTGCTGCAAGCGCTCCTGCCATCCATTTTGTCACAAATTTTTTCTTCATGTTTTTATTCCTTTCCCATCTCATCTTCTAATTGATACAGGGCATTTGCCCAGGAGCCGCAACTTTGCTGCAATCTTTTACGAAGTTCCGGCTCTATCTGTTTCTTCTGCGGCAGTGTTCCTGTTTCCTTCCAAATCTCATACAAAACAGATAAATCTTTTTTCGTCTGCGCATCACAATTTACCACCCGGTAATAGCAATGTCTTGGATCTCTTTGATGTGGTTTCCCTTCTTCTTTTCCCAGTGATGTTGTGTGAAAAGGATGCCTTTTCTTCACAGGCTTCAGTCCAATCTGATACAAGGTATTGCGATAGCTTCCACACCTTTCTATCAGTTCTTCCCTGAACTCTTCTGGAAATTCCTGCATGAAAGGTGCCCTGTGAAGCTCCTCTGCCATCTCCTTCAGGATTTTTAAATCCTGCTCATACTCCGGCTCCAGATTTTCAACCTTATAGACTGCATGGTTTTGAAAAAAATCCTCATCAATTCCTGCATCCTGAATTACCTGCCCCCAGCTCCTGGCATATTTTGCAAGTTCCCGGCTTACCTCAGGTAAATCCTTAGGATGAGGAATTCTACATAAGTCCTTTGCCTTTTCTCTTACCTCTTGCACCAGGTTTTTATATTCTTCCTGCTCTTCTCTCACTCTGACAAGGGATTTTCCCCCTTTTCCCGCTGACTTTCCAAGTCCTGCTGCTTTTAAAGCATAGGGCCACTTTTGAAAACGCTCTTTAATATAATCTCTCCAAACCCAAAAGATTTCCTTTTGAGATGGAGAACGGCCAAACTCTTCTGCTTTATCCTTTAAGATCTGCAAAAGCACCTCGTCCTCTATCGTTTCATAAAATGCTCTTCCCTTTTCTGTTTCCAGTGAATATTTCTGGTAAAGCGCTCCATTAACGTCCTCTTCTCCATACGTTGTATCTGTATATTTTTTTGCAATCTGCATCAATTCTTCCACAGTGATTCTCCCTCCATTCTTTCTTTTTATCACAATTTCGTGCCAGCTAAAAGCACAAAAAAAATGCCTATTCTCTACAGAACAAACATTTTACAATCTAACCTAAACAGACTGCGTTTCTATACAGAACACCTTTATGGATACGATTCCTGCTGACTTATGCCCTGCACTTACAGCAATCTGTGCCGGACTTTCACCGGACTTTTGAATTAAGAGTTCCTGTATCAAACATTCCTCATCGCATCTGTTTTTTGTATGAAATTTTTTGTGGATTTCCCTGTTTCCCGGTCACGGGTCTTGTTTTCTGCGGAGGATGCATTGCCCTGTACGTTGCGGAGTTACAAGGTCAATTTTTGTTTGTAACAGAAATAACAAAATCAGGAAACAGGGGATTTCCACCTGCCATTTAATCATGCATAATTCTATAAGTTCAGGTTCTTCCCCTTTCACATTCCATAAAAAAATCCGCCTCCTGCAAGAAACTGTACAAAAGCGGACACCTCTGCTGCCCCTAAACAGCAGGTGGGAGTAAACTTTGCACGGAAGTTTTTGCCTTACTACTATTAAGCAGGTTTCCTGACTCATGGTTCTTTGCTCTACTACTCCTTCTCATACTACTACGTCGTAATACAATGGATTCCCTGTAGTGTTGCTCCCCAAATACAGTGACCGGATCGCTCAGGATTCACACCTGATTCCCTTTTCACCAGTATTCTTCTGAATACGGATGCACTTAATAGGCTTATGGAATTATACAAGTGTATTCTAACACCTGACACCTTCTACAGTCAAGCATTTTCTCAGCTTTCTTTAATGGCAGCACTGTTCCAAAATTTCAGTGAGCGCATTTTTACTGCTGGTATGACAGCGCACCACATCTGTTCGTGTGCTATCCACCTCATCCAATGCTGTTTTCACCATTTTATGAGATACCGTATTGGTAAATAAAACCAACAAGTCCGGACATCCAATCTGTTTATTAAAATCTGCCCTCATCTGGGTAAATACTTTTACTTTACACTGATAATTTTTACATATTTTCTTATACTGGGCTACCATTCGGTCATGTCCGCCTACGATTACAACACTCATTCATATGCCTCCTTTTTAAAATTAGTTTTAACTAACCAACTAATATCAATTTACTCTGACTCCACATGATTGTCAATTCTTGTTTTCCACATGACAGCTACAGGAATGACCTTCCTTTTTATTGCAAGCGCCTCCAAAAGGGCAGCCAATACATTTCGATCCGTTTTTTTTCGCCTTCCTGATATAAGATACTGCCAGTCCAACTGCCAGAATCAACACCGCAATTACAATAATATCTGCCATAATTTTTCCTCTCTTTCTTCTGAAACCCCTTATAATTAATTATTTATTTCTTTAATTAGTTTATACTAACTCCCTATGTTTTGTCAATACTGCTTTTGATTTTCATAAAATTTTTATTCTATAGCTGTCTTATTATAAATATTGCATTTATCGGCTCAAAATGATAACATATCAGTAAATGAGGAGGAACAGAGTATGGGATATGTAAGTCATAAATCAGAAGAATCCATGGAAGACTACCTGGAGACTATTTATGTATTGCGGAAGCGTTTGCCGGTAGTCCGCTCCATTGACATAGCTACAGAACTGGGATATTCAAAACCCAGCGTCAGCGTTGCCATGAAAAATTTAAAAACCAGGGGATTTGTTACGGTTTCCCAGGAAGGTTATATTTCCTTTACAGAGCAGGGAGAAGCCCTTGCCTCACAAACCTTTGAGCGGCATACAGTTATCCGGGACTGGCTTATAAGTCTTGGAGTAAATGAGGAAACTGCTTCAGAAGATGCCTGCAAAATGGAACATGACATGAGCAGCGAGACCTTTCAGGCCCTGAAAAAACATATTTTAGGATAAGAAAGCTATCCTAATAAACTATCTAGAAAAATAGCGCTGCCCTTCCAGTGGGGCAACGCTATTTTAAACAATCTGTATAACCATTTCTTTCTTATATCTTTAAAATTCTTTGCAAAAATTCTTCTTCCGGCTGATTCTCTCTTTCCCGAAACACTGCAATGGAATTAATATCTGCGCTTCTGTCTGTGAAAGCCGGAAACAGAAATCCCCATATGGGTTTTTCCGGTTCATATTCTCCCTTAAGAGGACAGATTCCGCAAATAATATATTCAAAGACTTCTTCCGATTCCCCTTGCCGCTCTTTATCTGTGCCTTTTACCGGCACATCATAACGATCATGAAAAACGAAAATCCCATAAGGCTCCTTTGAAACATAGTTTTCCATAATGACGTCATAAAAGGTTTCCATTAGAGCATCATTTTTCAGCCCGCAGGATTTCATAGCCATGAAAAGCTGCCACATACTTCCTGCCTGCTGATACTCTTTGCGAAATCTATATTTCTTCAACTGCACGTTGGTCTCAGAAAAAGGAATTGCTTTCGCCAGTTCCAGGTTTTTCTTCCGTTCTGCCTGGGACAATTTCAGAAAATTGGTATTAAAGCTTCCATCATATTCTCCGTCCTCATCCACATAACAGCCTGCAATCCTGGTAAAAGAGGTCCTTGCCACTGTCATTCTTCTGGTAAGCTCCAGCATATCTTCCCGATTGATTCTGTTTTCCATTCTATGGCCTCTGTTTTTTATATGATTTCCAAATATAAAAAACTCCCGAAATCTCAGGAGTTCTCCTAAGATTTCAGGAATTTTAGCATCTTTTACGAAAAATTCGCTATTAGTTTGCTTGCTTTTCGTTGATAGCAGCCTGTGCTGCAGCCAGTCTTGCGATTGGTACGCGGAATGGTGAGCAGGATACATAGTCAAGACCCAGTTTGTTGCAGAATTCAACAGAGCTTGGATCACCACCATGTTCTCCACAGATTCCTACATGCAGGCTTGGATTTACTGGTTTTCCTAATTTAATAGCCATATCCATTAATTTACCTACACCAGTCTGATCCAGTTTTGCAAATGGATCGTTCTCAAAGATTTTTGCATCATAGTATCCATCCAGGAACTTACCAGCATCATCACGAGAGAATCCGAATGCCATCTGTGTTAAATCGTTTGTACCGAAGCAGAAGAAGTCAGCTTCTTTTGCGATTTCGTCTGCTGTCAGAGCAGCTCTTGGAATCTCGATCATAGTACCAACTTCGTATTTCAGGTTGCTTCCAGCAGCAGCGATTTCTGCATCTGCTGTTTCTACAACGAATTTCTTAACGAATTTCAGCTCTTTTACATCTCCAACAAGTGGAATCATGATTTCTGGTTTTACTGTCCAGTCTGGATGAGCTTTCTGTACGTTGATTGCTGCACGGATAACAGCTTTTGTCTGCATCTTAGCAATTTCTGGATAAGTAACTGCAAGACGGCATCCACGATGACCCATCATCGGGTTGAATTCATGGAGAGAATCAATGATTGTCTTGATTTCTTCAACAGTTTTGCCCTGAGCATCTGCAAGTTTCTTGATGTCAGCTTCTTCTGTAGGAACGAACTCATGAAGCGGCGGATCCAGGAAACGGATAGTAACCGGGTTACCTTCCAGAGCTTCAAACAGTCCTTCGAAGTCTCCCTGCTGATATGGAAGAACTTTTGCAAGAGCTTTTTCTCTTTCTTCAACTGTTGTAGAGCAGATCATTTCACGGAATGCATCGATACGTCCCTCACCGAAGAACATATGCT
>CATWQE010000098.1 GCA_958352855.1 uncultured Bacillota bacterium | reverse complement strand
TCCCGAACCCAGCTTTCTTTTTTCTTGTCATCCCAGGGATACCAGTACATTTCATAGCTGCTTAAAGCAGTTCTGGTAGCCATGGGAAGGCAGACCCAGTAAGGCTCTACCTGGTCCTTAATACGCTGAAAGGTACGGGTTATGTATTCAGTTGTGACGGTATACTGGGCTTCAAAATCCTGGTGAAAGACACCGATTTTTTTGGAAGGATAGTATTTTTGCTGGAAATCCAGAACCAGATTTAACAGCAGACCGCTGTCTTTTCCTCCGGAAAAGGAGAGATAAATGTTATCAAATTCCTCAAAAATAAATTTTAGACGATCCTGGAGGGCATCGTAGACATTTTGTTGGGAATATTCTCGTTTCATAAGTTCATACCTCAAAAATTGACAAAATTTTCCAATTATCTATAATCTAGCACAAATAAAAGAAGAGTGCAAATAAAAAAACAAAATAATCCTTGAAAGAAACAATATATTGTGCTAATATCATAACTGTTCACTAAATATTGAGGAGGAAATACTATGACAGTTGAAGAATGGCTTGGCCGGGGAAATCAGCTTGGAACAGATATATGGACGAAAAAATATTGTAATGAAGGTGAAGATTTTGAGACCTGGGTGCAGAGAATAAGCGGCGGAAATGAAGAAATCGGGAAGTATATAAAAGAGAAAAAGTTTTTATTCGGAGGCAGGATTCTGTCTAATCGCGGATTGAACAGACAGGGAAGAAAGGTGACTTATTCCAACTGCTATGTCATCGCGCCGCCGGAAGATGAAATCGAAGATATTTTTGAATGTGCAAAAAAACTGGCACGTACTTACAGCTATGGAGGAGGCTGTGGAATTGATATTTCCAAGCTCAGTCCAAGAGGAGCGAAAATTAACAATGCAGCCAAGGAAACCAGCGGGGCAGTGTCCTTTATGGAGCTGTATTCCCTGGTAACCGCCTTAATCGGACAGAATGGAAGACGTGGAGCCCTTATGATTTCTATTGACTGTTCTCACCCGGATGTGGCGGAATTTATTGAGTTAAAAACAGACCTGGAAAAAGTGACAAAGGCCAATATTTCCATCCGCATTCATGAAGATTTCATGGAAGCGGTGAAGAAAAATGAAGATTACCTGCTTCACTACACCAGAGAAACCACAGGAGAGGTGATTGAGAAAAAGGTAAATGCCAGAGACCTGTTTCGCAGAATTACAGAAACCAACTGGGACTATGCAGAGCCCGGCGCGCTGTTCTGGGATCGTGTGGAGAGCTGGAACCTTTTGAGCAATACCAAAGAATTTTCCTATGCAGGTGTGAATCCCTGTGCAGAGGAACCTCTTCCGGCAGGAGGAAGCTGTCTTCTTGGAAGTATGAACCTTTCCGCTTTTGTAAAGAATCCCTTTACAGACGAAGCATATTTTGATTTTGATGAATTTAAACAATGCGTACAGGCTTCTGTAAAAGCCTTAAATGAGGTGCTGGAAGAAGGTCTGCCTTTGCATCCACTTCCGGAACAAAGGGAAAGCGTAGAGCAGTGGAGACAGATTGGTCTTGGCATTATGGGACTTGCAGATGCGCTGTTGAAATTGGGATTAACCTATGGAGAAGAAGACGCAGTCCAGATGTGTGACAAGATTGGATTTGCCATGGCAGATACCGCCATTGCCGCATCTGCAAAGCTGGCAAAGCAGTTAGGAGCCTTCCCCAAATGCAATACAGAAGAGATTATGAGCACCCCGTATTTCCTGGCAAATACCACAGAAATGACAAGGGAATTAGTAAGAAAATATGGTCTTAGAAACTCACAGCTTCTTACTATTGCGCCTACAGGAACCCTGTCTACCATGCTGGGAATTTCAGGAGGAATTGAGCCTGTTTATGCGAATTATTATGAGCGCAAAACAGAATCTCTTCATGGAACCGATGTGTATTATAAAGTATATACAAAAATTGTAGAAGACTATATGAAGCAGTTTTCTCTTACCAGTGACAAAGACCTTCCAGACTATTTTGTCACAGCTATGACCCTGGATTACCGTCAGAGAATTGATATGCAGGCAATCTGGCAGAACCATATTGACGCTTCTATCAGCTCTACGGTAAACGTGCCAAACAGCTTTACTGTAGAGGAAACAGAAAGCCTGTATACCTATGCGTTTGAGCAGGGATTAAAAGGGATTACCATTTTCAGAGACGGATGTAAACGTGTGGGAATTTTGAATACAAAAGAGACAAAAACCGTAACTGCAGGTGACGGACTTGGCAGGGGCGATATCCTTCTGGTAACGGATGATGTCGTTGGCAAGAAGCGGAAACTCATGACAGGATGCGGAAGTCTTCACTGTATTGCCCTGTTTGATCCCCATACAGGAGCTTTGCTGGAAACCTATTTAAGCAAAGGATCTACAGGAGGATGCAACAACTTCATGGTGGGGCTTTCCAGAATGATTTCCATTAGCGCCAGAGGCGGAATTTCCATTGAAACCATTGTAGACCAGTTAAATTCCAGCGGTTCCTGCCCTTCCTATACAGCCAGAAAAGTCACAAGAAAGGACACCAGCAAAGGGGCATGCTGTCCTATGGCGGTAGGAAATGCACTAATGGATATGTATAAGGAAATGCAGGAAGAATTAAGCCAGAAGCATCAAAAAGAAGAGGTTGTAAATGTGAAAAAAGCTCCAAAACCAAAAGCAGTACCAGCGAAAGAGAGCTCTGAAAACAAGACCTATTGTCCAGAATGCGGAGAACCCTTAAACTTTGAAGAAGGATGCAATATCTGCAAAAACTGCGGATGGAGCAAGTGCCACTAAGTTTAATATAGCCACAGGATGTTGCATGAAACAGGAAATGTCTTTCATGTAACATCCTTTTTTTGTTTCCTTAAAAGCGCTTGTGTGATACAATAAAGAGCAGAAAATGTACAAGGGGGAAAGAGGATGAAATTAATTTTTAAACAGAGATTATTTTCCTGGCTGGACAGTTATGATATTTATGACGAACAGGGAAATGTGGTCTTTACCGTAAAAGGAGAACTGAGCTTTGGACACTGCCTGCACATTTTGGACAGAACAGGCCAACATGTAGGGACAGTGAAGGAGAAGATACTTACTTTTATGCCCAAATTTGAATTGTATGAAGGGGATGCTTACCGCGGATGTATACAAAAAGAGCTTACTTTTTTAAGACCCAAATACAGAATCGACTTTAATGGCTGGAATGTATCTGGAAATATGATGGAATGGGATTATGAGATTCAGGACCAAAATGGACTGACCGTTGCCATTGTAAGCAAAGAGGTACTGCGTATGACAGATACCTATGTTTTGGATATTGGACTGCCGGAGGATATGCTCTATGTTGTAATGATGGTGCTTGCTATTGATGCAGAAAAGTGTTCCAGAAATTAGAAAAATAAAGGACAGGAGGGATAAAATTGCGTTTGCAGAGATTGCAGAAGGTTTTAAAAGACAAGGGGTTTCCCTATACTTATGTGGAAGAGGATGGCTGTGGAAGCGTAAATTTTGAGTATCGTGGAGTGGTTTACCATGTGTGGGAATTCTGCGAGGACGGAGTCTGGGGAGCGGAAACCAATGTAAGAAATATTGGCAGACATGAAGACCTTTGCGGGGATTATGAAGAGAAAATCCTGGAGTTAATCGACCAATGGAAGTAAAGAAAAAGAGATCAAATTATGATTTGCAGGTGGATATGGCAAGGAAAATTTTTATGGGGTATGATCAGGAATTACTGATTCGCAAATTTCAACTGCAGGCAGATGAACAATGGATTTTTCTTCAATATTTGAATACGCCCTGTCGAATCAGCCGCAGGGATGGAAGAGTAGAGGAAAAGCTCCATGGCTGTGGATTTTCAGAGTGTCGTTCCTATGATACGGTTATGACCATCTATGATTTATTGTGCTATTCCAGGGGAGAAGCCATGCCTGTTCTATTTCAGAAATGGCATACCATTAACAGCCTTTCCGTAGGGAGAAGTCCGGAGGCAGGAGGCTTTACAAAAACCTATGCACAAGTATTTCAAAAGCACAAAAAAGAGTTAAAAGCAGCCTGCGAAAGCCTGGGAGGTGTGGTGCAGACACCTATGGCAAGAGCGGATCTTACCTGTCTGATTCCGGTGACTTCCTTTTTTCCGGTAATGCTTCAGTTTTGGGAAGGGGATGATGAATTTGAACCCCAACTGGTGCTTTTGTGGGATGAAAATTATAGTAGCTTTCTGCACTTTGAGACTACTTTTTACTTACAGGGAGATTTGCTGGAACGACTGAAAAAGAGATTGGAAAGACGATGATGAAACAAAAAACAAGAGATATGACACAGGGAAAACCGGCGGGGATTATTGTTTCTTTTGCCATTCCCCTGATGCTTGGAAATGTATTTCAACAGATGTATACGGTGATGGACAGTGTGATTGTGGGAAGAGGCGTAGGGGTCGAAGCCCTGGCAGCTTTGGGAACGTCAGACTGGCTCAGTTTTACTGCCATGGGAGGTATTACAGGAATAGCCCAGGGGTTTTCCGTATTAATTGCTCAGTATTTTGGAGCAAAGGATGAGAAAGGAATGAAGAAGGCCATTGCTATGTCTGTGTGGACCGGTGCAGGCGTTACATTCCTTTTAATGGCTTTATTTTTAGGAAATCTGACCAGATTACTGCAGCTTCTGCGCGTGCCGGATAACATCTGGGAAGATGCCTATCACTATTTATTTATCTTATTAGCAGGACTTGTGGCTACTGCTTTTTACAACATTTCTTCTGGGATTTTGCGGGCAATGGGAGATAGTCAGACGCCCCTTCGCGCCATGGTGATTGCTTCTGTTACTAATATAGTTCTGGACTTATGGTTTGTTATGGGCTTTCACTGGGGTGTGGAAGGCGCGGCCATTGCAACAGTGACAGCGCAGCTTTGTTCCGGCGCAATCTGTACCTGGCAGTTGGGAAGATATGGTGTTTGGAACATAGAAAAACAAGACTGGAAATGGGACTGGGAGCTGGTGAAACGACTTCTGGGACTGGGACTTCCGGTGGCATTTCAGAATGTGATTATTGGCTTTGGAGGCATTGTAATCCAGTATGTGATCAATGGCTTTGGTTTCCTTTATGTAGCGGGCTTTACTGCTACCAACAAACTTTATGGTTTGTTTGAACTGGCTGCAGTATCCTTTGGATACGCCACATCTTCTTTTGTAGGGCAGAACCTGGGAGCAAAAAAATACGGAAGAATCAAAGAGGGAGTAAAAACTTCTGCTAAAATTTCAGTGGTGATTTCTATTCTTGTAGGCGGAATTCTTTTGGTTTTCGGAAGGTCTATTTTGCAGATTTTTATTGCAAAAGATGCAGCTAACGCGGGAGAAGTTCTAAATATTGCATATGAATATCTGGCAGTTATGGGGGCAACGCTGGTGATTCTGTATTTGCTGCATATTTATCGCTCTGCCTTACAGGGAATGGGAGATACGGTGATTCCCATGTTTTCCGGAATTGCAGAGCTTGTGATGCGTATTACCATTGCTTTGACTCTTCCGGGACTTATTGGAAAACAGGGTATTTATTATGCAGAAACAGGAGCCTGGCTGGGTGCTGCTATTCTTTTGGTAGCTGCCTATTACTGGCGCATTCGTAAACTTGTATAAAAGTAAAGGAAAAAACCATGGAAATAAAGATTAGAAATGCCTTCATGGAGGAGGCAGAGAGATTAGCCGAAATAGAGGCAGAATGTTTTCCAAAAGCAGAAGCCGCGTCTTTGGAGGAGATAAGAGAAAGAATGAAAGCCTTTTTAGAGCGCTTTTTTGTAGCAGAAGTGGAAGGGAAAGTGGTAGGATTTATCAACGGAGGAGTTACAGATAAGCCGGAACTTCCCGATGAATTTTATCATAATACCGGTCTTCATAAGCCAGAAGGAGGATATCAGACTGTCTTTGGACTGGATGTTCTGCCTGCATACAGACATCAGAAAATTGCAGGGAAGCTGCTGGATTTTATGGTTGCTATAGCAAGAGAACAAGGGAAGAAAGGCGTGATTCTTACCTGTAAAGAACACTTGATTCACTTCTATGAAGGGCATGGATTTGTAAATTATGGAGTATCTGCTTCTGAACATGGAGGGGCTGTATGGTATGATATGAGGAATTTATTTTCGTGAGTTATTAGACAGAAAGCTACGTATAGAGATTGAACTGTAAAAGAGTTGCCTTATTTGAGCTGTATAGGGCAACTCTTTTATTTAAAGAACAAGTAGTTCTGGCTCCACAAGACGAATATGATTTTCCAGAGAAATACGATCAACCAGAGCTGGTACTACACCAGTTCTGGAAATGCAAAAGCCAGCCGCATAAGATGCGATTTTTATAGCTTTTATTAAAGGATATCCTTCTGTAAGGTAGGAGGCCAGTGCCGCGATAAAAGCATCTGCGCCGCCGGTTGAATCAATAGAAGGAAAGTCAGCCGCCGGAAAATAGCAATTGTGTGTGGCAGATTTTAAATAGCATCCATGATGTCCAAGTGTAATAATTACAACAGGACACCCGCTTTCATAAAAGAAATCAGCCTGTTTCTCTATGGTGGTTTCTTCTGAACATAAAAGTGCGGCTTCATTTTTGTTTGGAACGAAAATATCCGTATGACAGAGTAAGGCATCAGGAAGATGTTTCAGTGCGGCAGGTTTTACAATGGTTTTTGCATGATGCTTTTGAGCAATGCGGGCAGCCTGGATACAAGTTTCTTCTGGAATTTCTGTTGAAATCAGACAATATCCGCAGCCCTCCATTAAATGCTCTTTAGAAAGAACATCTTCTGGCGTTAAATTTTGGTTTGCACCAGGAAGAAGGGTGATGCAGCTCTCTGCATTTTTTTCTACAAAGATGTATGCTTTTCCGGTAATTGCATTAGAATCCCTACGCAGTCCTTGCGAAACCACCTGCTCTTTTTTTAAAGTATCGTAAATCATAGCAGAATCATAATCATTTCCGATTTTTCCGATAATAAAAACTTCTCTGCCTAATTTTGCAGCGCCTATGGCCTGGTTTGCACCTTTTCCGCCTAAAGCAATGGAAGAGGCGTTGGTTACGGTTGTGCTTCCGGGGGAGGGGAATTCATCTACATTTAATGTGATATCTGTATTAATACTTCCAACAGATACAATTTTTTTATAGCGGCATGCCGGTGGTTTGTCTAAACTTTCCTCATGGTCTAATAACAAATCTTCTGGTGTAAAAAGAGAAAACTGTTCTGCTTCCCGAAACTCGCATAAAGAAATTAAGTTTTCGCAAACCTTAGAGCCAAAACGCTCATAAGGAATGCGCAGAGAAGAAATTCTGGGAAAACAAATAGCTTCCCGGGCATCTTCTCTGAGGCTTACCAGAGAAATATCAGAAGGAATGTTGCGGTGAAACCGGTCAGCTTTCTCATAAAAATCTAAAGCCGATTCAAAATGTGTACTAAGAATTCCGGTGAATCTTCCGAAAGTTATTTTTTGGTGAAGTTCTGGATCAGAAATAAAAAGCTTCATATCTTCCGAATAGGGGATTTCATGGTCAAATAAACATTTTCGAAAACCATCAAATACCATAGAAGAGCGCAGACTATCCGGCTTCATCAGGCAGGCAATATGTGTATGTTGATAGTCCAGAAGCTTTTGAGTGGCAGTATAGCCCATCTGTACAAAATCCAGACAATGGGAGCGGGCAGAGGAGCTGTTTATATAAGATACAAAAATCTCCTGCTCCTTAAAATAATGCTCATATTCACTGCTGCGTTCTGATACTGGTTCCCAGATAACACCGTCAATTTTATGCTTACAAAGCGTTGTAATATTTTTTAACTCTTTCTCAGGGCTGTCCATACTATTGCAGATTACAATGGTATAGCCATGTTTTTGCGCTGTTGCCATAATGCCATTTAACAAAAGATTATCCTGGGAAGTATGTTTTAAAAGCACCCCTATAAGAAAAGTTTTTGCTGTAGACGCATTTTTAGCAGTTCCATAGGGAGTATAGTTATATTCTTTTACAATTTTCAGAACACGATTTCTTGTCTCAACATTTATATTTTCAGCTTTATTATTCACAATCTTCGAAACAGTCGATATAGAAACACCAGCCAGATTTGCTATTTCTTTAATAGTCACAAGGAACACCTCACTTTGCTTGTGGTTTTATCAATATTATTAACTATCTTAAAGGGTTTGTCAATATAAATGGAAACTTAATGAAATTGTGCAAAACTAACAAGAAATGATTTTAAAAAATGTTTTCTTTTGACAAAGATTAAATGTAG
>CATWQE010000097.1 GCA_958352855.1 uncultured Bacillota bacterium | reverse complement strand
GAAAGAAATACTTCTCCGTTGCTTCCGGTGGTGGTACAGGACGTACACTTCACCCAGACAACATGGCAGCAGGTCCAGCTTCCTACGGTATGACAGATACATTAGGACGTATGCACTCTGATGCACAGTTCGCTGGTTCTTCTTCTGTACCGGCTCACGTAGAAATGATGGGCTTAATCGGTGCAGGTAACAATCCGATGGTCGGCATGACAGTTGCTGTTGCAGTAGCTGTTGAAGAAGCAGCAAAGGCTGGTAAATTCTAATATAGAGGTAAAAAACCTTGATTTTAAGGGGCTTCTCAAGTCGTAGTTCGGCTTGGGGAGTCCTGTTTTTTTACTTAAAAGACTCATAAAAGCCACACGCAAGCCACACTCTACAAGCCACACAAGCCACACTTGAGTTTATGGTGGGTTAAGGCTTTCTTATACTAGAGTTTTTAAACAGATGTTAGATACGCTTTGAGTTCGTGTAAATAAAATGAAAAATTTATTTGGGAGGAGTGTGTCTATATGAGACGTGCGAATGGTTCTGGTAACATATACAAGATAAAAGGGGGTAAACGGAGAAATCCTTGGAGGGTGAGAGTCACCGTAGGCTGGGAGTTAAACCAAGAAACAGGAAGATGTAAACAGAATTTAAAGACCATAGGTTATTATCCAACGAGGGCTGAAGCTGAGGCAGCTTTGGTAGCCTACTTGGAATGTCCTTATGACTTGGATACGAAGGACATTACATTCAAAGAACTGTATGAAAAATGGTCAGAAGACTATTTTAAAAAATTAACCAGTATTTCTTCTGAAAGAACAATCATATCTGCGTATCGTTATTGCAGTTCTTTGTATAACATGAAAATGCGTGATATCAGGGTTTATCATTTGCAAGAGTGTATGGAAAAAGGGTATGTTATCCCAGACAGAGGTAAGGAGAAAGGAAAGCGAAGATACGCTTCTGCCTGTGTAAAGGGGCGTATGAAGTCTATGTTCAACTTGATGTTTGACTGGGCATACGCACGAGAAGTTGTGGACAGGAACTATGCAAGGGCATTTGAAGTAGATAAAGATGTCAGAATACAGCAAAGACGTGAAAAGCGTAAGAATGAAATTTTCACTGCGGAAGAAATTGCTTTATTATGGGAGAATGTGGAGAAAATTGCATTTGTTGATATGGTACTTTGTGGTATCTATTCAGGCTGGCGACCACAGGAACTTTCTATTTTGCGTATTGCTGATATTGATTTGGAAGAAAATATCATGTATGGCGGTATGAAAACGGATGCTGGAAGGGACAGATGTGTTCCCATTCACCCATTGATAAAACCTTTAATTGAAAAAAGATACACTGAAGCAAAAGAGATAGGAAGTGCCTATTTGTTTAATGATATAAATGGTCAGCAAGGTACTTACATGACGTATGACAAATATAGGGGGAGATTTAATAAAGTTATGGCAAGGCTTAACATGGAACATCACCCACATGAAACACGACATACATTTATCACTAAGGCGAAAAAATCAGGTATGGATGAGTATATTTTAAAACGCATGGTAGGTCATGCTATCAACGATGTTACAGAGGCTACCTATACACATAGGGAGATAGAAGAATTGAAGGAGGAAATGCTGAAAATTAAAGATTAAATAGGTTGGGTAATGTTGGGCTATTAGCATTGCTTTCAGCGGTTAGCCAGCTCATTGTATTTGACTGAACCCGTTGGAAACTGTTATAATGTATTAAAGACTATGGAAAGAAGTGTTGTTATGTGTGATGTAAAGAAATATGAAAAATTGTACCAAGAAATAGAAAAATTACAACCAGAAGATACATTACAACTTGTACTAGAGGCTGAAACAGAAGAACAAAAGGAATTCTATGAAATGGTCGGAGATTTCTTACTTCAGAAAAAACAGAGAGAAATAATTGAAAGGAAACTGTTTTAGTACATCGAAGGAGGGATTGCATTGTCAGAAGGAATTGTGTACCAGAATAAAGATGTCGAGTTTAAGATGATATCTGAAACATTCAAAGAGAAGTCCTTTGCAGCTTATGGACTGGATTTACCAAAGATTAAAGAGGTACTACCAACCAACTTGCCCGTAGTATTTGCAAATGAGATGCGTATAGACAATGTGTTTCTGTTGGAAGATGACTCTGTTGCTATCGTAGACTACGAGTCTGAGGACAAAGTTTCTAATCGCATTAAGTATGTAAATTACATTGGTAGATTTCTACAGCGTTATTATCAGGATGAGAAGAAGATACCAGACATACGTATGATTGTAATTTACACTGGAGATGTACAGAGGGCAGAGGCCTCATTTGAAACCAAATGTCTTACTCTCAGCATGGAGCAAGTCTTTATCAGTAAGCTACCGGAAGAAGAAATCTATCAGTCTATTAAGAGTAAACTTGAAAATAATGAGACTTTGTCTGATACAGAACTAATGCAACTCATTGTACTTCCACTTGCAGGAAAGGGTAAAGAGGCAAAGCAACAGATTATTGAGAACGTCATTACCTTAACGAAACAAATCAAAGATGAAACAAAACAGGTATTTGTTTTATCAGGTGTTTTAGTAACTACAGATAAATTTATTGATGAGAAGTATGCCGATAACATAAGGAGGTATTTGAATATGACGAAAGTGGCTAGATTATATGAGGAAGAGAAACTAGAGGCTATCAATGAGCATACTGTTCGTATGGCAGAAAGTTTAATTAAAGATGAGGTAGACTTATTAGCTATTATGAGAGCAACTGGCTTTTCAAAACAACAAATTGAAGAAATTCGTAACAACATGCTGACAACAAAATAAAGGCATCTTAAGAGGCTGTTTTTACAGAGATGTATCAGGCAGTCTTTTATATGCTTATGTTTTCTAATATGGATTCATAGTATGAGCGAAGAAAATATAAACTAAGCATTATAAAATCTTACGTTGAATTTTATAACATATAATGTATGCTGATAACAAATAGAAATTGTGAAAGTATAAATATAGAGGTGCTTAAAGATGAGCGAAGCAAATAAATTTCAAGAAAGAGAGATACAAGAGGCTATTATTTCAGCAGAACAAAAAGCTGAAAGAAGTACAGAAAAGAAAGTAACTATCAGACATGCAGAGAACTTAATTCTGGCAGGAGTTGATGAATTAATTATTATGAGATCATTAGAACTTTTGAGAAAGGAATTTGAAGAAATTCGAAGTAATATGATAAAGCCTATATTAGGAGAAAGTTACGTGAGCAGAACAAAAGTGTTCCGACTTATGGAAGAAGAAAAGATAGAAGCTGTAAATCTGGCAATAAGAAAGCAACATCAGGAAATAAGAGAAAGAGCTGCTAAAAATTTGCTCAAAAACGATGTAGACATGCTTGTGATTATGAAAGGTACTGGATTAACCAAAGAAGAAATTGAGAAAATCAAGAGCAACATGCTGACAACAAAATAAAAGTTACAGAGTAATGTATTGGAATTGAAAGTAACACTTCAAGGTATATGTTATCGAATATTGCTACAGATAATATGATGCTGTGCAAAATAGAAAGTAATAGTTGTTTTCATTTATTTTATACGGGGAAAAAACTCAGAGGTCATTCTCTATATTGGATACAAGTAAAGATTATAAGCGATGATAGTTCTTGTATTTTGCAATTACAACAAAAACTCCGAACAGATATGAAATGTATATATTATTATATTCCAACAATGTTTTGGTTTATAGGTGTATTAGCGCTTTTTAAAAGTGTTTTTTTGATGCTATTTATCGAAATAATGCAGATTGCCATTTCTACTATCGTTCTTGTGCTGCTAAAGAATATTGGTAAGAAGAAACAGTTTTATGAGGTAGTTGGTTTTCTTCAACAAATCGGAATTATATAATTTGATTCCCTTCAAAACACCAACTTAGTTGGAGGCCAATAGGATGATAAATAGGAAAATTGGGGTAGAGAATATGAGAGATACATTGAAAAGCAAAAAATATTTTGATGAATTTATAGAAGAGGACTCTAAGCGAATTGAAAGGTTTGTGCTTAAATTAGAAAAAGGCGAAGTACGACAGGAGCGTGTGCTTCCTGTAAAATGCAAAATTCATGATTTGAAACTTGGAATTTTGATTGCAAGGTATTCTAAGGGAGATAAGATTTCTGCTCTGAAGAATGCTTTTATAGAATTATGTCGTGAATGGGAAGAAGTTTTCCAGCCAGAGTATTACAACAAAAATCTGATGATGATTTCCCTGGCGGTTCTTTTTGATGTTGGGAAAGAACAGATTGAAAGGATTAAAAATTTGCTTAAAAATACTGCTGTTGAAGATTGGGTATTTGAATTTATGCTAAATGCGATGCTGGGGTATAATACAAATGAAAATATACCATTGCTGTTTCCAAAGAATTATATGACCCTGAAACAGGCAGCTTTTGCTGATAAGCCAATCCCTTTATTGAAAAAATATTTATCAGAAGAATGGTATAATACAGACTGTGGATGCTATGAGGCGCACAAGAGCAGTCAAAAAATATACTATGGATATTGGAGCTTTGAAGCGGGCGCTTTTGCAAAAATATTGCAATTAGATGATAAAGATTTGAAGGAAACACCATATTATCCTTATGATATGCTTCATTTTATAAAACAATAGGCAAAGGTTCTCTGTTTTTAAGTCTTTTTCTGTGTTTGGAATATTGTTTATTTATTGTTTTTTATGCGATATACTAAAGCCAGAGGTGAACAATATGAATAATAAAATTTTAATGGTTGATGATGACAGAGAATTATTGAAAATGCTGAGCCGCTACTTTACATGGAAGCATTATGTGGTAATCACTGCAGAAAACGGGATAGAAGCATTGGAGAAGATAAATACAAATCCGGATATTATTTTGTTGGATGTAAATATGCCGGGTATGGATGGAATTGAATTGTGCAGAAAAATCAGAGACTCGGTGTCCTGTCCCATTCTTTTTCTGACTGCAAAGGTAGAAGAACAGGACCGGGTAATGGGACTGCTGTCAGGCGGAGATGATTATATTTTGAAGCCATTTAGTCTGAAAGAATTAGAAGCCAGAATTATTGCCCATTTAAAACGGGAGGAACGACTGCACAGAAAGACAGAACAGCGGTTTTACGACGATTTGGTAATTGACTATATCTGTAAGACGGTGAAAATCAAAGGGCAGAGCGTAGAACTTACAAAACTGGAATATGAAATCATGGAATTTTTGTCCATGAACCCTGAAATCGTGTTTGAGAAAGAACGAATCTATGAAAAAATTAACGGATATGATGCAGAAGGGGACAGCAGGGTGGTGACAGAGCTGATTCGCAGAATCCGCAAGAAGATAAAAATGTATACAGAACATGAATATATTGAAACTGTATGGGGGATGGGATATAAATGGACAAAATAAAAAATCTTTCTTTAAGAAAAACCATTGTTTTGTATATGACAATCAGCTTGCTGGTTTGTTTTTTCCTTTCAGTATTCATTATGAAGGCAGCAAGCAATGTTCAGGAGTACATTTGGTGGAAATATGTTGACCAGGAAAAATATTTTGAAATAGCAGAAGAGGATGCCAGATATGTCGTGAATGTTCCAAGACCCCATTCCTATGAAATGGAGAAAGCAGATTATCACATATCAGAGGTTTGCGATTTTCTGCAGACCTTCACAGTGCTTATTCTATCTGTTGCAGGAAGTATTATAGCAGTGTTTCTTTTTTACAAGCATAAATTAAAAAATCCCATTGAAGAGTTGGAATTGGCAACACAGGAAATCAGTGATAATCATCTGGATTTTCATATTACTTATGAGAATCAGGATGAAATGGGAAAATTATGCCAGGAATTTGAACGGATGAGGGAGCAGCTTGCCCAAAATAATCATCAGTTGTGGAAGACTATAGAAGAAGAAAAGGCACTGCGGGCCGCCATTGCACATGACATACGTTCTCCTTTATCTGTCCTGGAGGGGTATCAGGAAATGCTTTCTGAATATCTTTTACAAAAAGAGATAGACAGGGAGCAGATTCTGGAAATGGTAAGCGAAAGCAGAAAACAGATTGAGCGCATGGATGTATTTGTAGAAACTATGCGGAAAATGAGTAGTCTGGACGCAAGGGAGCTGGTGGCAGGGGAGGTTACGTATGAGCAACTGGAAACAGAGATACAGGCAGAAGTAAATGTTTTGGAGAAGAAATCGGGGAAAAGCTGTCATTTAAAGGGCGTGACCACAAAAGAAATATTTGTGGGAGATAAGGAAGTAATCTTAGAGGTTACAGAAAATCTCCTGTCAAATGCATTTCGATACGCAAGGAAAGAGGTAGAAATCAAAGTGTACCTGACTGCCTCAGAATTAAAAATCAGGGTTAAAGATGACGGAGCAGGATTGCAGGCAGACAGAGAAGAGGTTACGAAATTGTTTTATCAGCAGAATATAAAAGATAGCTTGAAACACACAGGAATGGGAATGTATATCAGCAGATTGTATTGTGAAAAGCATGGGGGACAGTTACTTTTGGAAAATGAGGAATATGGAGGCGCTGTAATAACAGCGGTATTTCATCGGATTGCGTAAGCAGTCCGATTTTTTCGTTACAGGAAATTTCCTTTAATTGTCTTTTTGTTGTGATTTGTGCTATATGCTGGTGATAACAAAGAGAGGAGGCAAATCTATGATTGCTATTTTTAAAAGAGAGGTTAAAAATTATCTAAAAAGACCCTTATTCTGGATTGGGATTGCGCTTGTTATTTATGGAGTGTTTGATGCAACAAGCCCTTATCTGACCACACACTACCTGGCGCAGGGAGAGGAAATCGTCAATGATTATCCTGATACCATTTATCTTGCAGAGGTGTATGAAGGATATATTCCTGCTAACCCGGAAAAACATCGGGAATTGTGGCATGAAAAGGTAAAAGAATCATTGCTTGAAGATGGAGAAATGTCAGATTCAGAGGTGCAAGAATTGATTGTAAAACTTGAAGAGATGAATTTGGAAGAAGCTTATGCGTATCTGGAAAAAGAATATGATTGGTATGGAGCAAGATATCTGTATGAGGATACTACTTACTATAAAGGCTCACCAGAAGAAATTAATGCATATCTGGATGAAAAGCTGGAAACAAAGACTTTTTCCTTTTACTATTCCCGAAAGTTTGCTGATTTTACCGGTCTGTTTATGGGATTTTTTGCAACGCTTCTGTTGTCCGTTTTGTTTTTGCAGGATACGCGAAAACACACTTATGAACTGCTCCACACAAAACCCATTTCTGCTGGCAGGTATATACTGGGAAAAGTAAGCGCAGGATTTGCAGTTTGTCTGTCGGCTCTGGCAATTTTGAATGTGTTGTTCTGGCTGCTGTGTATTATTTATACAAAAGACAGTGGGTTTGAAGTAAGATTGTGGGATTTTCTGATTTCCACTGCACTTTATATAGTGCCAAATATGTTGATGATTGTAAGCGTATACACCCTGATTTCGCTTTTATTTAAAAATCCCCTTCCCGGAGTGCCACTTTTGATTCTTTATATAGTGTATTCCAATATGGGAGGAAGAAATGCAGAAGGAGTTTATGGGTATTGGGGCAGACCGCTGGCAATTATGGTGCGGTTTCCAGGACAGCTTTTTGATACAACTGCGCCACCCATGGCACTTGTAAATCAAAGCTTTCTAATCCTTGCATCCATAATCATTATTCTGATTTCTATTCAGATTTGGAGAAGGAGGCGGATATAAATGAACAGAGAAATGAAGATTGTGCTGCCCTTTTATAAGGTTGCTTATGCGGTTTCTTTTATTGTGATTTTAAGTCTGATTCGTGGCGTCACTTATACTCACGAAGTAGGGCTTGCAATAGAAGCGCCTTTTGCAATATTGACTGCTGTTTTTTGTGCAGACACCTATGTGCAGGAAATCAGGAGTAAGCGTTTTGAAGTCCATAGACTCTATCCCTTAAAAAAGAGATTTGTTTCTATGACAAAACGTCTGGTAATACAGGAACTGTTTTTGTTACTGCTTGCGGTGGCAGGATATGGGCTGTTTTTTGTTTTTCAAAAACCAATGACACACCCAGAAACAAAAAGTGAATGGACACAGTTTGCGGTTTACTTTTTGGCAATTACTGTCACAGTATTCTTTTGGGGAGTATTAGCCAATACGCTGTCCATGATTTTTCGTAATATGTGGATGGGAATTGGAGGATGTCTCATCATATGGATTGCAACGAATTCCACAGGTGGAGATAAGCTTTTGGGAGCCTGGAATTTATTTTCATACTCCTTTAGAAACATCGAACATTCCGCCGATTTTACGTGGATGTATGGAAAAGTTTTATGTTTTGGTATTGGGCTGCTTTTACTGGATGCATTGCCGGAAATCATAAGAAAGAGAGGATAAATTTATGAGTATTCATATTGAGGATTTAACAGTAAGATTTAAAAACGGTGTAACAGCCATTAAGCATGGAGATTTAGAAATTCCCGGAGGAATCTTTGGATTACTGGGGGAAAACGGAGCAGGCAAGACCACTCTTATGAGGGTTTTAACCACCATATTAAAACCAGCAAGTGGAAGGGTTACCTTAAACGGTATTTTATACAGTGAGGGGAATTATGA
>CATWQE010000096.1 GCA_958352855.1 uncultured Bacillota bacterium | reverse complement strand
AGACAGCCTGGACTGGGCGGATGTGGTGGGGATTGGCCCGGGGCTTGGAACCTCCCCACAGGCAGCAAAGCTTCTGGACATTCTTCTTACGCATTGCCAGAAGCCCCTGGTTCTGGATGCAGATGCTTTGAATCTTCTAAAAGACTGCATTCCCAAATTAAAAGCACATACAGGAGAGGTGCTGCTTACGCCTCACCTGGGAGAATTTGCCAGGATTTCAGGGATTTCCCCCAGTGAGTGGAAAAAAAATCCCCTGAATCTTACAAAAAGGCTTGCCAAAGAGCTTTCTGCTGTCTTAATATGTAAAGATGCCAGAACTGTCATCAGCACCCCGAAGGGAGAGACTTATATCAATCTCTCCGGAAATGACGGGCTTGCAACAGCGGGAAGCGGAGACGTCTTAACCGGTATTCTTCTGGGACTGCTGGCGCAGGGCTATCCGCCTGAACAGGCAGCCAGTCTTGGGGTATATCTTCATGGAGCAGCCGGTGACCAGGCGGCAGACAGAATGGGAAAAGCCGCACTTTTGGCAGGTGACATTATACAAAGCGCAGGAGAACTTTTAAAGACTGCACAGAAAGAAGGAACACAATTATCATGAACATGCACAGCAGGATTCAGGCAGAGATTGACCTGGATGCCATGACGTATAACCTGGAACATATTAAGAAAAATCTGAAACCCGGAACCAAAATCATAGCTGTCTTAAAGGCAGATGGTTACGGACATGGAGCAGTTCCCCTGGGAAGGAGAATCCAGCAGGATTCGGAAGTATGGGGAATTGCAGTAGCTACCGTAGAAGAGGGCGTAGAACTGCGGGAAGCCGGGATTACCAAGCCAATCCTGATTCTTGGGTATACTTATCAGGAGGATTACCAGAAAATCGTGGATATGGATTTCAGACCGGCTGTTTTTAAAAAGTCCATGGCACAGGAATTGTCAAAAGCAGCAGTAAGAGCCAAAAAAACATTAAAAATACATATTAAAATTGATACCGGTATGACCAGGATCGGCTACCGGAATGTGGAAACAGATGTTCCTGAAATTCTGGAAATCTCCAGGCTTGCGGGAATTGAAGTGGAAGGGATTTTTACTCATTTTGCAAGGGCAGATGAGACAGACACCACACCTGCCAGAATACAGTATGAAAAATTTCAGGAATTTCTGCATGCCCTGGAAGAAGAGGGACTGTCCATTCCCATGAAACACTGTTCCAACAGCGCTGGAATTATCCGTATGCAGGAAGCAAATCTGGACGCGGTAAGAGCGGGCATTATTCTTTACGGTTTATATCCCTCTCCTGAGGTAGAGCAGGAACCAGTGCCTTTAAAACCGCTGATGAGCCTTAGAAGTCACATTGCGTACATAAAAACCGTAGAGCCTGGCGTTGAAATCAGCTATGGAGGTATTTTTACAACAACCAGGAAGACCCGGGTGGCTACCATACCGGTGGGGTATGCAGATGGCTATGCAAGAGGGCTGTCCAATAAGGGCAGCGTACTGATTCGTGGAAAACGGGCGCCGATTCTTGGAAGAGTCTGTATGGATCAGTTTATGGTGGATGTTACGGATATACCGGAGGCCAGGGAGCTGGATCAGGTAACCCTTCTTGGAAAAGATCAGGAGGACTGTATCACCATGGAAGAGCTGGGAAATCTCTCCGGCAGATTTAACTATGAATTTGCCTGCTGTATCAGCAAACGGGTGCCGCGGGTTTACCTGGAAACAAAACAGAAATAAAAAATACCCTGGATAATACATGAATACACACAAAAAAGCTGGGAAGAATAATTACCAGATATAAAACATCGAAATAGAAAAAATCGGAGTGTGAAATGTGTGATTATCAAACGAGGCGATATTTTTTATGCGGATCTGCGTCCTGTGGTTGGAAGTGAGCAGGGCGGTGTCAGACCGGTTCTGATTATTCAGAATGATATTGGGAACAAGCACAGCCCAACTGTTATCTGTGCTGCCATTACTTCCAGAATGAATAAGGCCAAACTTCCTACGCATATTGAGATTGACGCTTCTTCCTATGCCATTGTCAAGGATTCTGTGATTTTGCTGGAACAGCTTCGCACCATTGACAAACGCCGGCTAAAGGATAAGGTGTGCCATCTGGATGCGGAAATTCTGAACAAGGTAAACCATGCCCTTTGTATCAGCCTGGAACTCCTTACATAGCCAGGGGGCTTTTCAAAAAAGGAAATCTTGACGAAAGATACGGAAAATGGTATTTTATTCATGGTACGGTTTTGCCGTTCCAAAAGACTGAAGAAGAAAGAAGGAATTAAAAGAATTTATGGATGACGGTAGCAGCCCTTTGTGGGCTCTGACGGTATTTACTTTATTTATTATGGGAAACGGAATTATGTATGGCTTTGGCGCTGCCATACAAAAGGTCAGTGAAAGTGAGATTGAAAAAAGAGCTCTGGAACAAAAGGATAAGAAATCCCTTTGGCTTCTGGATGTGATTCAGCATCCCGCAGCCATTGTAAACACCATATCCACCACAGCAATTTTTCTCAGTATTTTAGCCGGATATGTGGGAGTAAGAGCCATTACTCCTTATGTTTATGCCTGGATAAGACAACTGAATCAGGTGGCAGATATGCAGCTTCCCCAGATCCTGTACTGGGGTGTGGCATTTCTTCTGGTGTATCTGGCTTCGCTGATTGTTCTCATTGCGCTGGGAGTTCTGTCTGCCAAGAAAATCTTTAATCATGACCCGGACCGCTGGGTATACCGGACAGCCGGTATTGTAAAGGCTTTTGTGGCAATTTTCTGGCCGGTCACTTTTTTAAGCACCAAACTTTCTAATCTGGTGGTGCGTCTTTTTGGCATTGACCCCAACCAGCAGGAGGATGATGTGACAGAAGAAGAGATTATTTCCATGGTGGATGATGCTCATGAGCAGGGTGTGATTGAGGAAAGTGAAGCAGAGATGATTCAGAATATCATGGAGTTTTCTGAGACAGAGGCAAGAGATATTATGACCCACAGAAAAAATCTCCATGCCTTAAATGAAACCACTTTGCTAAAAGACGCGCTGTCCTATATGCTGGAAAACAGCAATTCCCGTTATCCTGTATACCGGGAGGATATTGACAATATTGTGGGAATTCTGCATTTAAAGGATGTTATGAAGCAGATTACCCTTGGAAACTGTGAGGATTCCCCCATTGGAATGATTCCACACTTAATCCGGGAAGCGATTTATGTGCCGGAAACCAGAAACATCAATGATTTGTTCCAGAGAATGCAGGCCAAGAAAATCCATATGGTTATTGTGGTGGATGAGTATGGCCAGACTTCGGGAATTGTCACCATGGAGGACATTCTGGAGGAAATCGTAGGAAATATTCTGGATGAATACGATGAAGAAGAGCATTACATTCAGGTGCAGACCGATGACTCCCTGATTATGGAAGGGCTGACCCCCTTAGAGCAGGTGGATGAGGTTCTGGATTCTGATTTTGATGAAGAGGATTTTGATACTTTAAATGGGTATCTGACTTCTGTTCTCGGACATGTCCCGAATCTGTCTGAGGATAAAGAAATAAAAGCAAAGGGATATGTATTTACCATCCTTGGGGTGGAAAATAATACCATACAAAAAGTGCGGGTAGAGAAGCTGCCCCAGGAAGAAAAAGGAGAAGAACCATGTCAGGACATTCAAAATTTGCAAATATAAAGCACAAGAAAGAAAAAAACGATGCCAAGAAGGGTAAAATCTTTACCGTAATTGGAAGAGAAATCGTAGTTGCAGTAAAAGAGGGAGGACCGGACCCTGCCAATAACAGCAAGCTGCGTGACGTTATTGCAAAGGCAAAAGCAAACAACATGCCAAACGATACCATTGATCGTGGTATTAAAAAAGCAGCGGGAGATGCCAATGCAGATAACTTTGAGGTGCTTACCTATGAAGGATACGGACCAAATGGCGTAGCGATTATTGTAAAAACCCTTACCGACAATAAGAACCGTACTGCCGGAAACGTAAGAAGCTATTTTACCAAGGGAAATGGAAATATCGGAACCCCTGGTTCTGTATCTTTTATGTTTGATAACAAAGGACAGATTATCATTGACAAGGAAGAATGTGAGATGGATGCAGACGACCTGATGATGATAGCCCTGGATGCAGGCGCAGAAGATTTCGCAGAAGAGGAAGATAGCTACGAAATCCTTACTGACCCAGATGAGTTCAGCACCGTAAGAGAAGCCCTGGAAAAAGAAGGAATTCCTATGATGGAAGCCCAGGTGGCTATGATTCCTCAGACTTATGTGGAGCTTACAGATGAGCAGGATATTAAGAATCTCCAGAAAACTCTGGATTTACTTGATGACGATGATGATGTGACAGATGTATGGCACAACTGGGATGAGTAAGCCTTCTTCCATGCATAAAAAATAAAAGGATACACATAATACCTCCAGAAGAAAATCTGGAGGTATTGTTATGTCTGAAGAAAAACAGGAAAAGCTGGAAAAAACAGAAAAACAAAATGAAGAAATTACAGAGCTTGGAGAAGTACTGCTGGAAGAAAACGAAAAGCAGTATCATATTCAGCTTTTATCCGTAATAGGAGAGGTGGAAGGCCACGAATGTCTTCCCAATAACAGCAAAACCACCAAATATGAGCATGTTTTGCCAAAGCTTGCCATGATTGAAGACAGCAGGGAGATTGATGGGCTTCTGATTTTGCTAAACACTGTAGGCGGTGATGTGGAGGCAGGTCTTGCTATTGCGGAAATGATTGCATCTCTTAGTAAGCCTACGGTTTCCCTGGTTCTTGGCGGCGGACATTCCATTGGGGTTCCCCTGGCGGTTTCTGCTGATTATTCCTTTATTGTGCCAAGCGCCACCATGGTGGTACATCCGGTACGGAGCAATGGTATGTTTATCGGCGTGATGCAAAGCTACCGAAATATGGAAAAAATCCAGGACCGAATCACCGGATTTGTATCCAGTCATTCCCATATGTCCAAGGAGCGCATGGAGGAACTGATGCTGGACACCTCACAACTGGTAAAGGACGTGGGAACCATGCTGGAAGGACGGGAAGCAGTGGAGGAAGGGCTCATTGACGAAACCGGAGGCATTCAGGAAGCCATGAAAAAGCTTTATGAGCTGATTGAGGCGCAGAAATAAGTTGTACGAATGAAAAAACTATGATAGAATAAACATTTGATAATAAATACGAATGAAGAGGATATACAAATGTCAGTGATACAGGCATTGCTGCTGGGACTGGTGCAGGGAATTACAGAATTTCTTCCTGTAAGCAGTTCCGGTCATTTAGCCATTTTAGAAAATTTGTTTCAAATAAAAAACCAGACAGGCTTTACCTTTGAGGTGCTGCTCCATGTGGGAACCCTTGGAGCGGTTCTTGCTGCCTTCTGGCAGGATTTAAAGCGTCTTTTTCTGGAAGGATGCAAAATGCTCTATGACGCATTTGAGAATCTGAAAACCTACTCTCATAACAGAAACCAACAGGACGCCAGGCGGTATCGGAAGCTGATTTCCAACAATTACCGGAAGCTCCTTTTGCTCCTTGCAGTGACTACGGCTTCCACCGGAGTTATGGGATTTGTTCTGGAGGGTGTGGCTTCCCAGGCAAAAGGAAATCTGCTGGCTCCGGCAATGGGATTTTTCTTCACAGGTGTTTTTCTCCTGGTGGTAGACTTTTTTCCGGCAGGAAATAAGATTCCCAGGGATGTAGGATGGGGCGCAGCCCTTGCCATTGGGGTTGTCCAGGGAATTGCTGTATTTCCGGGAATTTCACGTTCCGGTATTACCATTGCCCTGTGTCTTTTAATGGGATTTAACAAAAAATTTGCAGTAAAGTATTCTTTTCTTGCTGCGGTACCTGCGGTTGTGGGAGCTGCTGTCTTGGAGCTGTCTCAAAACGGAGGTAAAGGAATGTCACCGGAGCTTATAGGAACCTATGGACTCTCTGCCCTGGCAGCAGGGATTGTGGGATATTTTTGTATTAAAATGATGCTGAATCTGGTACGGAAAAAAAGATTTGTTTATTTTGCTGCATACTGTTTTCTGGCAGGCACTGCAGCAGTGGTTTGTAATTTTGTATTATGAGGGGAGAGATGATGGATGGCGGCAGCCAGAAAAAATAACAGGAATCAAAAAAGTACAAAATCGGGAAAAAGGAAACAGCCTCAGAAAGCAAAAGCAACGGTATCCGGAACTTCTATTGAGGCAGAAGTAACCCTTTGGACGGTTCTGGCCATTTCCATTGTGCTGTTAATCAGCAACTTTGGCATTGGAGGTACCGTTGGAAATGCCATTAGCAGTTTCTTTTTCGGTCTGGTAGGGCTGGTTTGCTATCCCCTGCCCATTTTTATGTTTTTGGGGATTGCCTTTGTGATTTCCAACGGTAGAAATCCAAAAGCTTACCGGAAAATGGCAGGTTTTCTTCTGTTCTTTCTGGCAGCCTGTATGTTTATGCAGATTCTTACAGAAGGAGCTGTGTTTGAAAAAGAAATTCTCACCTATTATGAAGTCTCAGCAGAGTATAAGACCGGAGGCGGTCTGGTAGGGGGCATTCTTTGCAGACTCTGTGTGCAGGCCTTTGGAACCGTTGGAACGTATGTGATTGCCGGAGTGTCCATTATGATTTCTCTGGTGCTTATTACACAGAAATCCATGTTTGATATGATACGAAAGTGCAGCAAATGGATGTACAGAAATGCAGCGCAGCACAGACAGAGACGTTTAGAAGAGGCGCGTATCCGTCAGGAAGAAGAGGAAGAACAGGAAAGACAGGAGCAGCGCCGCCAAAAGCGACATAAGAGAACTCTGGAGGATTCTGAAGATACGGTACAAAAAGAGCGGAAGAAAATTTTCCAGGAACAGATTCTCCTGAAGAAAAAAGAAGAGAAGCCGGAACCAGAACAAGAGCCAAAGAAGGAAGAGGAAATAGAAGAACCCTTTGTACCGGAAAAAGCATTTCCCATTCACAGGGCAGATCACCTGGTTCAGGATTTAGAAGAAATTGCAGCCATTGAAGAAGGGGTTCCCCAGGAGGAGAACAAGCCCCAGACCAATCCTGCCAAAAATCCCCGCTCTTCCAAAGAGGAAATCCAACAGGGCGTGGACGCGGTAAAAGAAGAAATTGCCAGCAAAGAGACCCTGGAAAAAAAGGAATACAAGTTTCCGCCTTTGTCTCTTTTGAAAAAGGGACAGAAAAACACAGGGGATTCGGACAGCCATTTGCGGGAAACAGCCAGAAAGCTGCAGGATACCTTACATAATTTCGGCGTCAACGTGACAATTACAGATGTAAGCTGCGGACCTACAGTTACCAGATACGAGCTGCAGCCGGAGCAGGGGGTAAAAGTAAGCAAGATTGTGGGACTTACGGATGATATTAAATTAAATCTGGCGGCTACGGACATTCGTATTGAAGCCCCCATTCCCGGCAAAGCTGCGGTGGGAATTGAGGTTCCCAATGCCAATAACAGTACGGTTATGTTGCGGGAGCTGCTTCAGTCTCCGGAATTTCAGCATCATAAATCAAACCTGGCATTTGCAGCAGGAAAGGATATTGCAGGGAAACCAGTGATTGCAGATATTGCAAAAATGCCCCATCTGCTCATTGCAGGGGCTACAGGTTCCGGTAAATCCGTATGTATTAATACTTTAATCATGAGTATTCTTTACAAAGCATCCCCGGATGATGTAAAATTAATTATGATTGACCCCAAAGTGGTGGAATTAAGTGTCTATAATGGCATTCCCCATTTGTTTATTCCTGTGGTCACAGACCCTAAAAAAGCAGCAGGAGCCTTGAACTGGGCAGTAGCGGAAATGACAGAACGCTACAATAAATTTGCACAGTATAATGTTCGGGATTTAAAGGGCTATAATGAAAAAGTAGCGTCTATTGAGGATATTCAGGATGAGAACAAGCCAAAGAAGCTGCCTCAGATTGTGATTATTGTAGACGAGCTTGCAGACCTTATGATGGTTGCCCCAGGAGAGGTGGAAGATTCCATCTGCCGTCTGGCACAGCTTGCCAGAGCCGCAGGGCTTCATTTGATTATTGCCACCCAGAGGCCCTCTGTTAATGTTATTACAGGACTCATTAAGGCAAACATGCCTTCCAGGATTGCCTTTTCTGTTTCCTCCGGCGTGGATTCCAGAACCATTCTGGACATGAACGGGGCAGAAAAACTTCTGGGAAAAGGTGATATGCTTTTTTATCCCCAGGGCTATCAGAAGCCTGCCAGAGTGCAGGGGGCTTTTGTCAGCGACCAGGAAGTGGGCGATGTCGTAGAATTTTTAGCAAGCCAGCATCCAGAGGCGGCCTATGATAAGGATATACAGGAAAAAATTGAATCTGTAAAAGAGGCTGCGCCCCAGGGACAGGATAATGGAAATGACAGAGACGCATATTTTAAGGATGCAGGTAAATTTATTATTGAAAAAGATAAGGCTTCCATAGGAATGCTCCAAAGAGTTTTTAAAATCGGATTTAACCGGGCTGCCAGAATTATGGATCAGCTTTGTGAAGCCGGTGTAGTGGGAGAAGAGGAAGGCACAAAACCAAGGAAGGTTTTAATGTCCATGGAAGAGTATGAGCAGTTTATTGATGAATATTTATAGAAAATGAGGATAGAATCGCATGAAGTGTACAAACTGTGGTGCAGAGTTTGAAGATGGAACCTTGTTTTGCCCAAAGTGTGGCAAGGAGGTACAGTGGGTCCCGGAATATCATACTTTAGAGACTATTCTGAGACAGAAAGAGTTAATGGAACAGGAAAAAA
>CATWQE010000095.1 GCA_958352855.1 uncultured Bacillota bacterium | reverse complement strand
AAGGGACTTTTTACGTCCAAAGATCATATCATTACTACCCAGTTGGAACATAATTCTGTGCTAAGACCGCTTTATGAACTGGAAGAGCAGGGAGCAGAGCTTACTATTTTGCAAAGTGATGCAAAGGGGCGTATCAGGTATGAAGAATTTGAAAAAAATATTAAAGAAAATACCAGAGCTATTGTCTGTACGCATGGTTCTAATGTCACAGGAAATCTGGTAGATATCAAAAAAGCAGGAGAAATTGCAAAGAAACGTAACCTGCTGTTTGTGGTAGATGCCTCCCAGACAGCCGGTGTTTTTCCCATAGATGTACAGGAAATGAACATTGATGTGCTGTGTTTTACTGGTCATAAGGGTCTTTTAGGACCACAGGGGACAGGAGGCATGTATGTAAGAAAAGGACTGGCAATCCGTCCCCTGAAATCAGGTGGAAGCGGGATTCAGACCTATAGTCATAGCCATCCGGACAAGATGCCCATAGCCCTGGAAGCAGGAACCTTAAATGGCCATGGACTGGCAGGTCTAAACGCTGCGCTGGACTATTTAAAGGAAACAGGGATTCGTCTTATCAGGGAAAAAGAACAGGCGCTTATGTGGGATTTTTACCAAAAAGTGGCAGAAATTCCGGGAATTATCTTGTATGGAGATTTTGAAAATCGAAAGCGCTGTCCTATAGTTTCTCTGAATGTGGAGGGGTATGATTCTGCAGAAGTCAGCGACTTTCTGGCAGTGGAGTATGGGATTGCCACACGTCCGGGGGCGCACTGCGCGCCCTTGATGCACCAGGCGCTTGGAACTGTGAATCAAGGGGCTGTAAGATTCAGTTTTTCTCATTATAATACCAGGGAAGAGGTAGAACTGGCAGTAGCAGCTTTGAAAGATTTACTTGGATAATCCAGGCTCTTATGATACAATGGGCAAAGAGTGCGAATGCACGAAATCAACAGAAAGGGACACAAAAGAACATATGCTTGCAGTTATGAAATTTGGCGGAAGTTCTGTAGCAGATCTGGATAAAATCAGGAATGTGGCAGAACAGTGTATTAAAAAATGGAGAGAAGGCAACCAGGTGGTTGTGGTACTTTCCGCAATGGGAAAGACAACAGATAAACTTCTTAGTCAGGCAGCGCAGATTAGCGACATGCCTTCCAGAAGAGAGATGGATATGCTTCTGGCAACAGGGGAACAGGTGTCTGTTTCACTGATGGCAATGACCATGATTCAGATGGGAGTCACTGCAATTTCCCTCAATGCATGGCAGGTGCCCATGTATACTTCTTCAGCATATCAGAATGCGAAATTAAAACGGATTGACACAGAACGTATCCAAAAAGAGCTGGATTCTAATAAAATTGTAGTAGTTACCGGATTCCAGGGCGTGAATAAATATGAGGATGTTACAACGCTTGGAAGAGGCGGTTCAGACACCACAGCAGTGGCTCTTGCGGCGGCTCTTCATGCAGACGTCTGTGAGATTTATACAGATGTGGATGGCGTTTATACAGCAGATCCGCGAATCGTGCCAAATGCCAGAAAAAAACAGGAAGTAACCTACGAAGAAATGCTGGAGCTGGCATCCCTGGGGGCCAAGGTTTTACACAACCGCTGTGTGGAAATGGCCAGACGATATAATGTAAAACTGGTAGTAAAATCCAGTATGATGCCAGGAGAAGGAACAGTTGTAAAGGAGTGCACAAAAATGGAAAAAATGTTAATCAGCGGTGTAGCAACCGACAAAAATATTGCCAAAATTTCTGTGTCAGGAATGAAAAATGACCCGGAAAGTACCTTCAAATTATTGAATCTTATGGCTGGAAACAATCTGAATATTGATGTTATGATTCAGTCCCTGGATCATGACGGAACTAAGACACTGACCTTTACCGTTGCCAGAGCTGACATGCTGGTAGCCGTAAAATTACTGGAAGAAAACAGCGGTATGTTAGGAAATGTAGAAGTAAGCTGCCAGGAAGATGTGGCAAAAGTTTCTGTTGTAGGAGCAGGGGTCAGCGCCAATGCCGGAGTAGCTGCCAAAATGTTTGAAGCGCTTTCAGGAGCAGGAATTAATACAGACATGATTACCACTTCTGAAATCCGTATTACAGCAGTGGTAAGAGAAGATGAAGCGGAAACTGCTATGCGGGCAGTACATGACCGGTTTGCAGAAGAGTGGATGTAACGAGGTTTTTATGGAAACAAAAGAGTTTATGGAAAAGCCGGTGAAAAGCTTATTTTTCCGGTATTTAATTCCCTCCATTATGGGAACCATGGTAACATCCATTTATGTTCTGGCAGACACCATTATTATTGGAAAAGGTCTGGGAAGTGTGGCAATGGCAGCCTTAAATATTGCCCTTCCCATCTATAATATTTATTTTGGCCTAGGGCTTTTATTTGGTGTGGGTGGCTCAGTCCTTATGTCTATTTATCGGGGAAGAGGAGAAAAAGAAAAGGCAGATGCCTACTTTACCGCCGCTTTTCTCATGAATACAGTGGTATGGCTGCTTTTGCTTGCTGCCAGTATCTTTTTTATGGAGGATTTGGCCTGGCTGCTTGGCGGAACAGAAGAAACCATGCCTTATATTATGGATTATATTCCTTACATTATCGGTGGTATGGGAGCATTTTTCTTCTCCTCTTTTTTGCAGACCTTTGTGCGAAACGATGGAGCGCCTAATCTGGCTATGAATGCGGTGATTGCAGGTGGTGTTACCAATATTATTCTGGACTATGTGTTTGTATTTCCCATGCAGATGGGCATGGCGGGGGCAGCCATTGCTACAGTTATGGGTTCCTGTCTTACGGTTGCAATTTTGCTGGTTCATTTCTTTACCAAAAAGAACCAGTTAAAGTGGAACTGGAAGGGCATCAAAGGAAGCTATCTGAAAGAAATTGTGGTGAATGGAACAGCCAGCTTTTTCATTGAGGTTGCATCAGGAATCACGATTTTTGCCTTTAATCTGCAGTTGTTAAAATATGTGGGAAATACAGGGGTGACAGTATTTGGAATTATCTGCAACACAGCTATTGTAGTTACCTGTTTAAGCAAAGGTGTGAATCAGGCAGCCCAGCCCATTCTTTCTATTAATTACGGGGCAGGGCAGATGAAACGAACCAATGAGGTGCGACGGCTGACCATGATCGTGTCTCTGATTATTTGTGGGGTGATTGTGGCAGTTGGCGTTCTGGCGCCGGATTTCTTTACCTATATTTTCTTAAATCCAGATGCAGAAATCCTGTCCATGTCAGCAGATGCAGTGCGGACTTATTTCATTGGTTTCCTGTTTATGGCAGCCAATATGGTGTATATTTGTTATTTTCAGGCTATTGTAAAAAATGGATATGCACTGTTTCTCTGTTTGCTAAGAGGCTGTATTCTGGTACTGATTTTCGTGTATATTCTGCCTCTGTTTTTAGGGGTATGGGGAATTTGGCTGGCCTTTGTGGCAGCAGAATTTTTTACATTATTAATAGGAATTGTATGTACAAAAAAGGGAGACCGTTCCAGGAAAGTTTGAGAAATTTTTAAAATCCAAGCTTTCCTGGAGGGTCTCCTCCTTTTTGTTTTAAGATTGTTTGAATGGTGCAAGACTTCTGGTGAGGATTCCCTTCATATGGGCAATGGCAATGCCATAATTGGTCATGGGAATGTTCTGGGTCTTTGCACAGGCTTGCCGGTACTTCATTTCCCGCTCATTCAGCATACATCCGCCACAGTGGATAATCAGACCATAGGGAGATAAATCTGAGGGGAATTCCGTACCGCTGGTAAAAGCAAACCTCAGGTTTTTACCTGTATAGGCCTGGAGCATTTTAGGCAACTTCTGGGTTCCAATATCCCCGCATTGACGGTGGTGTGTACAGCCCTCAGAAATTAAAACCAGGTCGTCATGTTCTAATGTATCTATAACAGAAGCTCCTGCTGCTGCAGTTTCCAAGTTCCCTTTATATCTTGCAAACAAAATAGAAAAAGACGTCAGAGGAATGCTTTCTGGAATCATGGCAGCTACCTGTGGAAAAATCTGACTGTCTGTAATAACAAGAGCCGGAGGCGTGCCGGCTGTTTTCAGACGGTTTAAGGCTGTTTGAAGTTCTTTGTCCCGCACCAGAATGGGAATTCCACCCTTGTCCAGAATGTCCCGAATGGTCTGCTGCTGGGGCAGAATTAAGCGGCCTTTTGGCGCCGCCTTATCAATGGGAATGACCAGGAGGATATAGTCTTCCGGTTCTATTAAATCAGCCACCAAGGGGCAGGTTTTTGCACTGGCTTTTATTTGAGTTCCCATAAGCTCCTTTAATTCCTGAATATGAATTCCTTTTAAAGCACTGACAAAAATCACCTGCTCCTTCGACCATTCCTCTGGAAAGGAAACAGAAGAAGAAGGCAGCAATTCGCACTTGTTTACTGCTATAATGCAGGGAATTTCTTTGTCTTTTATGAGCCTGAAAATCTTCAAATCTTCTTCGGATGCGCCTGCTGTTCCATCCACAACCAGAAGCGCCAGATCGGTTTTCTGTAACATCTGTGTGGCCTTCTGGATGCGGAGCTTTCCAAGCTCTCCCAAATCATCCAGACCTGGGGTGTCAATGAGTACCACAGGACCAAGGGGCAGCAGCTCCATAGATTTTTGTACAGGGTCTGTGGTGGTGCCCTTTACATCTGAAACGATGGAGAGCTTCTGTCCGGTAATGGCGTTAATCAGGCTGGATTTCCCTGCGTTTCTTCTGCCGAAAATACCAATATGGATACGTTCGCCGGAGGGTACTGCGTTTAAACTCATAGGGGAAACCTCCTGCTTAGAACCTGAAATCTCTGCGGTTATCCTGTTCAATGAGACGAAGATTTTTTAATACCACAGCTCTGGCTTTTTCGTTTGGAACATTGAGAACTTCGCGTTCAATAAGCTGGTCTCCCAGGGCTTTGGTAGCAGGAGAAGCATAGTCCATTAAATATTCTTTCAGGGTCATTAAGGCGTTGGGATGGCAGCAGTTTTGAATCTGTCCGCTCTTACAAAGGGACATAAAGCGGTCTCCTGTGCGGCCTTCCCGGTAGCAGGCAGTGCAGAAGCTTGGGATATAGCCCAGTTCCATGAGCCAGTGTACAACTTCATCCAAGGTACGACGGTCACTGATATCAAACTGTTCCGATTTTGCATCTTCCGGCTCCGGTTCGCAGTAGCCTCCCACGCTGGTGCGGGAGCCGCCACTAATCTGGGAAATACCAAGATGCAACACACGTTCTCTGCATGCCTGGCTTTCTCTGGTGGAAATAATCATGCCTGTGTATGGTACAGCAATACGGATGCAGGCAACGATTTTTGCAAAGGTATCGTCATCAATTCCATTGTCAAAAGCATCTGCATCAATATCATCTGCATGGCGCAGACGTGGTACGCTGATGGTATGAGGACCAACCCCAAAAGCTGCCTCCAGGTGTTCTGCATGCATGAGGAGTCCTGCAAACTCATAGCGGTATTTGTCCAGCCCAAAGAGTACGCCAATACCCACATCATCAATACCGCCTTCCATAGCCCGGTCCATGGCTTCTGTGTGATAGTCATAATTATGTTTCGGTCCCGTTGGATGAAGCTGCAGATAGCTTTCCTTGTGATAGGTTTCCTGGAAGAGAATATAAGTGCCAATGCCTGCTTCTTTTAACAGACGGTAATTGTCTACTGTAGTAGCTGCAATGTTAATATTTACTCTTCGGATAGCTCCGTTTTTATGTTTAATGCTGTAAATGGTTTTAATACTTTCCAGATAATATTCCATGGTGTTGCGCACCGGATCTTCCCCTGCTTCCAGAGCCAGACGTTTGTGTCCCATATCCTGCAGGGCAATCACTTCTCTTCGGATTTCCTCCTGGGAGAGCTGCTTTCTGGCAATATGTTTGTTCTTCATGTGATAAGGGCAATAAGTGCAGCCATTGACACAATAATTCGAGAGATAAAGGGGGGCAAACATAACAATACGGTTACCGTAAAAATCTTTTTTTATCTGCTCTGCCAGCCGGTAGATTTCCTGATTTTTTTCCTCATTGGAACAGGCCAGAAGCACAGAGGCTTCCCGGTGATTCAGCCCTTTTCTTTTCTTTGCTTTTTCAATAATGGAGTCAATCAGGGGAAGATTATCTTTATTTTCCTCTGCATAGGCCAGGGTTTCCAGTATTTCTTCATGGTTAATAAATTCTTCAGCGTGTTTGGATGCTACATCATACATAACGATTGTTCCTTTCCCTTTCCTGATTTGTATTTAAAGAATCCCCTCTGTGAGTAACCACCTGATAGCCAATGGCGCGCATTCTGTTTTCCAGGTCTTCCCTGCACTCGGCGGCTTCGCTTCCCGTACAGATTTTATTGTCATATAACAGATAATCTTTCCGCACATTGACCGGAGAAAGATTGGGCATTACCACATTGGCTCCTGCCAAAATGCCAAGCTCCCGCCCTCTTGGATCAATGGTTCCAAGAGCAGTGGTAGCAGGCAGCAGAACCTTTGGAAGCAACAGACGGATAAGGCCCAGCAGGTATAAAGTAAGTTCCAGAGTACCTGCCGGATGGTCCTTTAAAGGTGTGTTGCAGTGTGGAATAAAGGGGCCGATTCCCACCATCTGGGGATTCAGTTTTTCCAGAAATAACATGTCATCTGCCAGGTTTTCCGGAGTCTGCCAGGGAGAGCCCACCATATAGCCGGTACCTACCTGATAGCCAATCTCCTTTAGATTCCAGAGACATTGCTGACGGTCAGAAGCCGAAAGCTGCGGTGGATGAAGACGACTATAATGTTCTGCATCCCAGGTTTCATGGCGCAGCAGGTACCGGTCTGCACCTGCTTCAAACAAGGCCTTATAACTGTCATAAGAGCGCTCCCCAATGGACAGGGTAATAGCACAATCCGGAAACTCCTGGCGGATGGTTTTTACAAGATCTACCATGCGTTCATCCGTAAAATAACCGTCTTCTCCGCCCTGGAGAACAAAGGTACGAAATCCCAGTTCGTATCCGTCTGTGCAGCAGTTTAGAATCTGCTCTTTGGAAAGCCGGTAGCGGTGTGCTTTTGCATTACTGCGGCGGATACCACAGTAATAACAGTCATTTTTGCAGTAGTTGGTAAATTCAATGAGCCCCCGGATATAAACATCTTTTCCATAAAAACGCTGGCGGACAGCCCGCGCTTTTTGAAAAACATAATCGGAAAGCAGGGGTGTCCGCCAACGAATTAAAGAGATCCATTCGTCCCGCAAAAGGGTATGTCTGGTCTCCAGTTTATCCACCAGAGCCTTTAAGTTTTTTTCCATAAGGTGTACCTCAGATTTCAGATTTCATAACTATAGTGTAGCATGAGACTAAGGTAAATACAAGAAATTTTACGCGCCCCAGGGAGTAGGAAAGGCCGGTTCTTCCTCGTCTTCTTCCTCCACAGGCTGCCATGCCTGTCCAAAGTTTACATCTTTAAACAGGGCTGCAAGACCGGTAATCTGTTTCAGTCGGAGAATCTCATCTTTATCCATACCAAGATGGCGGGAAATCCAGGCGTCAGAGCGTCCCAGCTCGTGAAGCTCTTTTACAATATTGCTCATTAAATCCACATCGTGATTTCCCCTTGCCCGGTTATGCCGGATGGTGCTTGCCATACGCTGATCCAGAGACTTGTTGATGACAGATACAGGCAGCATTCCCTGCTCCCGGTCATAAATATCCTGATTTTCCAGCATAATACGGTAGCGGTGGAACCCGTCTACAAT
The DNA here is from genome assembly GCA_958352855.1 of uncultured Bacillota bacterium. Classification (GTDB taxonomy): domain Bacteria; phylum Bacillota; class Clostridia; order Lachnospirales; family Lachnospiraceae; genus Blautia. Next base: position 1,156 of record CATWQE010000095.1, on the reverse strand, counting down.
GATATAAACATCCTCGTCCTTGTCATAATAACAGACAATGGGCATGGTATAACCGTCTGCCTTAATACTGTCATAGAGCAGCTTCATTTCCGGCGGAGCCACAGCATTTGGGTTATAGGTGTTTGGCTTGATTTTTTCAATTGGTACAGGAATTACATGATAAACAGGGCTTTTAAACATCGTAGTCCATCTCCTCAATACTTTTATATTTATCCCGGATTAAATCAATACGGTGCTGCTGTTCCCGGGTAATACCAAATCCCATAAAACGACAGGTGTGGTCATTTTTCAGGATACAGTAGCACATCCGTTTCCAACTGGGGATATCCTTGGTAGACTTAATATCGTCTGTGTCATCCGGGATTTTTCCAATGAAAACAACCCGGGATTTTTTATTTCTGGTGTAGTTGGAGACACCATTTCGTCTTACCGAATAGCCCTTCATTTGCAGTTCATGAATGGCTTCATCATCCAGTCCGCCTCCGGTTTCATGCCAGAACTGGATGGAGGTGCTGAATTTTTTTTCATAATTATTTCGCAGTCTGGGTGGAAGGGTACTTAGCAGAAACTGGGTAAATTCTTTCCAGGTATATCCTTCAGGGAGGGTTACATTTCGGTATCCCATAGCTTTCGTCCGTCCGTAAATACAGGCGAAATTTGCTCCCTGTACCCGGCCTACCAGCTTGGTCCAGATGGCGGGGTCAATAACCCGGTACATGTTCAGGGAGTCTTTGGAATAATCGTTAAAAGGGGATGCCACACGCATCTGGGAGACCTTCAGACCGGCTTTGTAATACAAATCATACAGATGGTTGTAATCATACTGAAAAATATAATTTGCATGCCACACATCCTTGGTGCTCCAGTCATAAAGCGGAGATGCGCACCAGACATCTTTAAACTGTCTGGTAATCCAGCATTCGCCCTTGTAGCCTTTCTTCTTGTTTAGAAATCCACTGTATCTTTGCAGGGATTCATCGGCCCGGATTCCCAAAAGACAGACTGTTTTTTTCATATCGTGGGAAATCCGGTACCATCTGCCAAACTGTTTTGCCAGGTCCTCCTGGTGCATACGGTAGTGGTAGGTGGTCATGGGGTTGTTTTCCAGATTGATGACATAATCCATATCCGGCATTTCCCGAACCCAGCTTTCTTT
>CATWQE010000094.1 GCA_958352855.1 uncultured Bacillota bacterium | reverse complement strand
CATTTTGAACGAAAAGTCCTCTTTTTCCGTAGAGAGTGTTATTTCACAGCCCCTTACTATTTTTTTAATCCAGTTGAATTTCTGCCAGTTCTTTGGATGGCAGTTGGCTGGTGGATGCTTTTTGGTATTTTTTCAGCTCTGCCGCTGCTTTGGTAAGAGGCGCGTTAGTTCCGGCTCCTGCCATACAGCCACCCGGGCATCCCATACCTTCGATCAGGCATCCGTTTAATTTTCCTGCTTTTGCCTGGGTCAAGATTTTTTTACATTCTGCCAGCCCTTCTGCGTGTTCAATATGAACTTCCACCTCTGGATAGTAGGCTTTCAAGCAGGCATCCACAGCGCTTGCCACACCTCCGGCAACTGCATAACCTCTTCCGGCTGCTGTGGCATTGTGGAAGGAAGCATCTCCTTCACAGGCTGCCGGGTCAATGCCTTTGGCTTCAAACATTCCAGCCAGCTCTTCGAAGGTAATAACAAAATCCACATCACTTCGCACATCAGTTCTGGATGCTTCCAACTTCTTAGAGGCGCATGGTCCAATAAATACCACCTCTGCTTCTGGATATTCTTTTTTAATGGTTCTGGCTGTTGCCACCATGGGGGTCAATTCCTGGGAAATGTTTTCTATCATATCCGGAAAAAATTTCTTTGCCATCATGCTCCAGGAAGGACAGCAGGAAGTCAGAAGGAACGGAAGTTCTTTTGTTGCCACCTTGTCCGCATAATGATGAGCCTCAGCAACTGCACCGATATCTGCGCCCAAAGCCACCTCATAAACTTCGGTAAAGCCCAGTTTCTGCAAAGCAGCCCGAAGTTTTCTAGGGGTTACATCAGCTCCAAACTGCCCCACAAAAGCCGGCGCCACTTCTGCAATAATCTGTTTTCCTTCTTTTAATGCATGTGCCAACTGAAAAATCTGGGATTTATCGGAAATAGCCCCAAAAGGACAGCTTACCATGCACATACCACAGGACACGCACTTATCATTATTGATTTTTGCCCGTCCCAGTTCATCACTTTCAATGGCATTTACGCCGCAGGCTCTGGCACATGGCCGCTCCTTTTTGGCAATGGCGTCATACGGACAGACAGATTTGCATTTTCCGCATTTAATACACTTCTCCTGGTCAATCACTGATTTCCCTTTTACAATTTTAATGGCTCCCTTTGGACAGACTTCCTTACAGGGATGCGCCACACAGCCTCTGCACATGTTAGAAACCTCAAACATCTTTGTTTCGCAGGCATCACAGGCAGATGGGATTACCTGCATCAGAGGGGGCTCATAATATTTCTCATCAATGTTACTGGCTTCCAGACCTGATGTAATGTGTACTGCTGTATTTTCCGGACGCAGAGACATACCCATGGCAAGGCGGACACGCTCACTGGCTACTGCACGCTCCCTGTAAATGCTTTCTCTGTAAGACGCACGCTCCTTTACAATTTCATAAGGAATTGCTTCAATATCTGCAACCAGAGTTTCCGGTTCTGATTCAAATCCTACCCTGGCAATTTCTTTAAACACTTTTCTTCGTATTCTCTTAACGTTTGTATCTAAACCTCTCATTTCCTACTTCCTTTCCATTTTCTTCTGTTCATCATAAACATTTTCCCATGGCTTTGCAAGAAAATTCAAGTATTTTATTTCATACAAGACCGTTGTGTGTTATACTAAATCAAAATTTATATTCTTATTTTTTATGAAAGGATTTCTTATGCTTACTGATGATTCAAACAAGAAAAAAAGAGGCAACACCTTGCTGCCCCCTCGCCTTTCAGGAAGTACTCTGAAATGGATTGCCCTTTTGACCATGCTCATAGACCATATAGGCGCTGTGCTTTTAGAATGTGGTGTACTTCAGGCGTACAGCCTGCACCTTCCTACTGCCCTGTCTTATGAAGCCAGTTATTCTGTTTTTCAGGCAGACCTTATTATCCGGCAGATTGGCAGAATTTCTTTTCCTATTTTCTGCTTTCTTCTGGTAGAAGGATTTCACTATACCTCCAACCGAAAAAAATATGCCCTGCGCCTGTTTTTCTTTGCCCTGTTATCGGAAATTCCCTTTGACCTGGCTTTACAGGGAACCTTCCTGGAATTTGGTTACCAGAATGTCCTGTTTACCCTGTTGTTTGGTTTCCTCACTCTGTGGGCCATGGAACAAGCAAGAGCCCTTTATCCATCCCTTTGGCTCCTTCCGGCAGGTCTTGGACTTTTGGTTGGATATTTCTTCCATGCAGATTATGACTGGAAAGGAATCCTGCTGATTCTGATTCTCCATATATTTTATAACGTTCCCCGGGAAAAAACCATAATAGGCTGTCTCTCCCTCCTCTGGGAACCCACAGCCTGCCTGGCATTTATACCTCTAAACCTCTACAACCACCAGAAAGGAAAAAGAGGATGGAAATATTTCTTCTACCTCTTCTATCCGGCCCATTTGTTGATATTGTTTTTCATCCGATACGGAATTTTCCGCATCTAAACTGCCAAAAATTTATCATTGAATGTTTCTTTTCCGATACTTTTTCGGTTAAAAATATTATTTTGTGATTTTTAACCTACATTTTTCAGGCACAAATCAGTGGTTTGAAAAAATTCTGAAATTACACCTACTTATTTTAGGACTTCATAGGTTGCTAAGCAAGATTTTCTAAATTCAGCCTATATTTTGGGTAGAAAAAATAAGCTAAAAAGAGAAAACCTTGGAATTTAACCTATTGAGGTCGGAAAAAAGTAGGCCTATATGAGAAAAATTTGCAATCTCACCTATTTGAGCCACAAAAAAGTAGGCTGGCAAGGGGAAAACATAAAATTCAACCTATTTATAGTCTGACTGGTAAAATTACCAAGCTCTAAAAACTATCCATATTCTAATGGTATATTTCTATTTTTCCTACTCTCCGACTTTCTCTACCACTTCGTTTTTGTTTTTATAAATGCTGTTTGCCGGAACCACCCCTCTTACAGAAGAAAGTGGATAAACATTGCTGTGGCTTCCCACTACGGTTCCCGGATTCAGTACGGAGCCGCAGCCCACCTCTACTTCATCTCCCAGCATTGCTCCGAACTTTTTCAAGCCTGTTTCTATGCTCTGTTCTTTTCCTTTTACTACCACCAGTTTTTTATCTGATTTTACATTGGAGGTAATGGAGCCTGCTCCCATATGGGACTTGTAGCCAAGAATGGAATCTCCCACGTAATTGTAGTGAGGCACCTGTACTTTATCGAAAAGAATCACGTTTTTCAGTTCAGTAGAGTTTCCTACTACAGCACCTTCTCCCACCAGAGCGTTTCCGCGGATAAAGGCGCAGTGACGTACCTCCGCGTCTTTTCCAATAATCGCCGGACCATTCACAAAAGCAGTAGGAGCCACTTTTGCTGATTTTGCAATCCAGATATTTTCGCCTTTTTTCTCATACTCTTCTTCGCTTAAAGTTTCTCCCAGCTTCTGAATAAATTCACCAATACATGGAAGCACTTCCCATGGATAGGTTTTGCTTTCCAGAAGTTCTTTTGCAAGGGTTTTATTTAAGTCACTGTATAATTCTTTGATTGTCAACTGTTCCATTTTTATACCTGCTTTCTTTGAGAATTACCGTTTTCTGCTTTATTTTACTACGATGAAGTGGATTTTCCAACCTTTTTTTCTGATGTTTTTCCTTTTTTTCCAGAGGTTTTAGAAGATTTACTTCTTGATTTCTCATAATAAGGCGCTGCGGCGTCAAAATATTGTTTCAGCGCAAACTGATTCCGTAACTCCAAAACCCCCTGGGTTCTGCTTCTGATAAAGGTTTCCAGCTTGGTCATATATTCCTCTGAGGTAATGCTTCCCTCTGCCACATAGGTAAGACCTTTTTCCCAGCTTGCGGTAAGTTCCGGATTCAACAAGGAGCGGATGGAGGCATTGACCACATCAAAAATCATTTCTCCCAAAAGTGTCGGGGTAATCACCTGGGTCTTTTTGTTCAATGCCAGATATTGGATGGTTACCAGTTTTTTCAGAATTTCTGCTCTGGTGGCGCTGGTTCCAATCCCGCTTCCCTTAATCTGCGCCCGAAGCTCCTCATCCTCAATAAGCTGCCCTGCATTTTCCATGGCAAGAATCATGGAACCGGAGGTATAGCGTTTAGGAGGAGAGGTTTCTCCTTCTTTGATGGTGAGCTTTTCCAGAGGAAGAATACTGCCCTTTTTCAGACTTTGCAGGACTTCCAAAAGAGAGGTGTCGGCTGTCTGCTCTTCCTCTTTTTGATTCTCTTCTTCCTTCTTTTTCCCAAAAGAATACCCTGTGACCTTTAGATATCCTTCTGAAACCAGCACCTTAAAGGAGGAAAAGAAACGTTCCTTATCCATAACAGAGACAATACTCACCTTCTGGTACACTGCCGGAGGATAAAAAATACTGAGAAAACGCCTTACAATGACCTCATATACCTTTTCTCCCTGAACAGAGAGGCTTTTTAAGGCGCCAAGCCCCTGTCCGGTAGGAATAATGGCATAATGGTCTGTAATCTGCTTGTCATTCACATATCTGGTTTTTGCAAGATTCTGATATGCTTTTCCTTCTAAGATTTCCTTTGCAAACTCCCCTGCATGGGTATAATAAGTAAGTCCTGACAGATTCCTGGAAATTTCCTTTGCCACTGCTGTGGACAACACCCTGGCGTCTGTTCGTGGATAAGTCACCAGTTTTTTCTCATACAATTCCTGTACCAGCTTCAAGGTTTCATCCGGACTTAATTTAAACAGTCTGGAACATTCATTTTGAAGCTCTGCCAGATTGAACAGCAGGGGCGGATTCTTATTTTCTTTCTTCTTTTCCAGCTTCTCAATCACTGCTTCCATGGGCTGATTCCCAGACAGGGCGCGGCAAAGTGTCACTGCATCCTCTCTCTTCTTAAACCCATTTTCCTTATAAAGAAGCGGAGACTGGAAATACCGGCTTCCCTCTGTGGCTCTCCACTCTCCCTCAAAGGTATGTCCCTGCGCAGCAAATTTTCCCAGAATTCTGTAAAAAGGTGTTTTCACAAATTCCCGTATCTCCCGTTCTCTACGCACCACCATTCCCAGCACACAGGTCATAACCCTGCCCACTGAGATGGCCTGATAGCGGCTTCCCAGATAGGATGATACCGTATTTCCGTATTTCAGGGACAAAAGCCTGGAAAAATTAATTCCCATCAGATAATCTTCCTTGGCTCTTAAATAAGCGGAAGCCGACAGGTTATCATATTCCCGGATATCCTTTGCCTCCTTAATCCCTCTTAAAATTTCTTCTTCTGTCTGGGAATCAATCCAGACCCTTTTCTGTTCCTTGTCCTTCACTCCAGCCATCATAGCCACCAGCCGGTAAATATATTCTCCCTCCCGTCCGGAGTCCGTACACACATAAATGGTTTCCACGTCAGGACGGTTTAGCAGGTTCTTCACAATGGCAAACTGCTTTTTCACAGAGGGAATTACCTCATACTTAAACTCCTTTGGAAGAAAAGGCAGGGTTTCCAGACTCCATCGTTTCAAAGATGCGTCATAGACTTCCGGATAACTCATAGTTACCAGATGACCCACGCACCAGGTAACAATGGTATTCTCCGATTCCAGATATCCGTCATGGCGGGAAGTCTGAACCTTCAGCGCTTTGGCAAATTCCTGGGCTACGCTTGGTTTTTCTGCTATGAACAACGATTTTTTCATACATCTTCCTTTCCTGGAACAAAAAAGAATGAAGCGTCACAGATGCTGTTCTGCTCCATTCCTTTTTCTGATTTATTTTCTGGTAATATATCCCTTTGCTTTCAAGGTCTCTGCGCAAAGTACAGCTCCGCCGGCTGCGCCTCTTACGGTGTTGTGAGACAGTCCCACAAATTTGAAGTCATACACCTTATCTTCTCTTAAACGTCCAATGGAAATACCCATTCCCTTTTCATAATCCACATCAGCAACAACCTGCGGACGGTTATCCTCTTCCATATAGCGGATGAACTGTTTTGGTGCGCTTGGAAGCTCTAATTCCTGTGGAACACCTTTGAAGTTTACCAGTTTCTCAATGAGCTGTTCTTTTGTAGGTTTCTTTCTGAATTTTACAAATACGGCTGCAGTATGTCCGTTTAATACCGGTACGCGGATACACTGACAGGTAATCACTGGCTCTGTAGCAGGAACAATCACGCCGTCTTTAATCTCACCCCAGAGACGAAGAGGTTCCATTTCGCTCTTTTCCTCTTCCCCGCCAATATATGGGATAATATTTTCTACCATTTCCGGCCAGTCCTTGAAGGTTTTGCCTGCACCGGAAATTGCCTGATATGTTGTCGCCACTACTTCGTATGGCTCAAATTCTTTCCATGCGGTAAGCACCGGCGCATAGCTCTGGATAGAGCAGTTTGGTTTTACTGCTACAAATCCTCTTGTAGTTCCCAGACGTTTTTTCTGGAATTCAATGACGTCAAAATGCTGTGGGTTGATTTCCGGCACTACCATAGGAACATCTGGTGTCCATCTGTGAGCGCTGTTATTGGACACAACCGGTGTTTCTGTTTTTGCATATTCTTCTTCAATGGCTTTGATTTCTTCTTTTGACATATCCACTGCAGAAAATACAAAATCTACGGTAGAAGCAACTTTTTCTACTTCTGAAACATTCATAACCACCAGGTTTTTCACTGCTTCCGGCATAGGAGTGGTCATTTTCCAACGTCCCCCTACTGCCTCTTCATAAGTTTTTCCTGCGCTTCTTGCGCTGGCTGCCACAGTTACTACCTCAAACCAGGGATGATTTTCCAAAAGAGAGATAAATCTCTGTCCTACCATACCTGTTGCGCCTAAAATACCGACTCTTAATTTTTCACTCATAACTTTTTGTCCTTCCTGCAAACACATTTGTTTTTATTAAACACCACTATAACAAATCTTTCCGAAATGTCAAGATTTTTTTAATTTTCTTCCAGATATTTTTCCTGAATACCAAGGACTTCTTTCATAGCCTCTGTGCCAGGCGCGCCTATGGTATTTCTCTTTTCCACACAGTTTTTCATGCTGATTGCTTCGTAAATATCCTCTTGGAATACCGGACTGATTTCCTGATATTCTGCTAAAGTCAAATCATCCAGAGAGCAGTTCTTCTCAATGCAGAACAGTACCAGACGTCCCACAATGCCATGGGCATCCCGAAAAGCCACGCCATGATTTACCAGATAGTCTGCCGCATCTGTGGCATTGGTAAATCCATTTTTCGCACTGTTTTCCATATTTTCTTTTTTGAATTCCATGGTAGAAATCATACCATTGAATAAAGCAATACAGCCTTTTACCGTATCAATGGCATCAAAGGTAAACTCCTTATCCTCCTGCATATCCTTATTATATGCCAGGGGGATTCCCTTCATGGTCGTAAGCATGGACATCAGCGCTCCGTAAACCCTGCCTGTTTTTCCTCTTACCAGCTCTGCAATATCCGGATTCTTCTTCTGAGGCATAATACTGCTTCCTGTGCTGTAGCCGTCATCAATCTCCACAAACTGGTATTCATTGGAATTCCACAAGATAATTTCCTCACAAAAGCGGCTTAAATGCATCATAATAGTGGACAATCCAGAAAGCAATTCTATAAGGTAATCCCTGTCTGCCACAGAATCCATACTGTTTAAGGTAGGTCCGTCAAAGCCTAACAACTGGGCTGTATATGCTCTGTCTAGAGGATAAGTAGTTCCGGCAAGAGCCCCGCTTCCTAAAGGGCAGAGATTCAGACGTTTTTTCACATCCTGCATGCGGCTGCGGTCTCTTTTAAACATTTCAAAATAAGCGCCAAAATGATGGGCTACGGTAACCGGCTGGGCTTTCTGTAAATGTGTAAAGCCAGGCATATAGGTATGCAGATTTTCCTTCATAATATGCAAAAGTGAAGTGAGAAGTTCCTTTAACAAACCGTCAATCTCACTGATTTCATCCCTTACATACAGTTTCATATCAAGCGCCACCTGGTCATTGCGGCTTCTTCCGGTATGAAGCTTTTTCCCTACTTCCCCTTTTCTGGCAATGAGATTGGACTCTACAAAGCTGTGAATATCTTCATACTCCGGTGAAAATTCCAGTTTTCCCTCTTCAATATCTTTTAAAATTTCCTGAAGTCCTGCTGTAATTTCTTCTTTTTCCTGCTGGGTTAAAATCCCCTGTTTTGCCAGCATTGCCGCATGAGCCATGCTCCCGGTAATATCCTGTTTGTACAGTTTCTGGTCAAAACTTAAAGATGCGTTAAAATTATAAACTAGCTGGTCCGTTTCTTTGGTAAAACGGCCTCCCCATAACTGTGCCATAGACGTTCCTCTTTCTTTCTATATGTATCTTGTAGAATTTTATCACTTTATGACAATCCCCGCAAGCACTTTCCTACTTTTCCACTTCACATTTTTTATGCATTGAATTTTCCTTCTGTCTTTCCCGTTCCTGTTTGGAAAATACACAGCCACAATAATCCTGGCGGTATAACTGATATTCTGCGGACAATTCTGTGGAACGCTTGTAACCATTGCGCTTCTTAAAATCAGAGGGAAGGTGCTTCACATGGTAAATTTTCTCCAATTCTTCTCCGATTTCATTTAATTTAGCCGCATTTTTCAAAGGGCTGATGGTCAGCGTCGTCGCAAAGTAATCATATCCGCCCTCTGCCGCCAGTCTGGCTGCCTCTTCCAGACGCATACGATAACACTTAAAGCAGCGCTCTCCTCCTTCCGGTACCTCTTCCAGTCCCTTTGCCATTTCAAAAAAATCTTCCGGACAATACTCTCCCTCCAGAAAAACAGGTTTATGTATCAGGGGCATTTCTTCAATTAACTTCTGAAGCTCTCTGGTCCTCTTCTCGTACTCTTCTCTGGGGGAAATATTGGGATTGTAAAAGAAATCCGTAATCTCAAAATATGGGGAAAGGTACTCCAGCACATAGCTGCTGCAGGGAGCACAGCAGCTATGCAAAAA
>CATWQE010000093.1 GCA_958352855.1 uncultured Bacillota bacterium | reverse complement strand
TGACTGCTACTAATCGGTCGAGGGCTTGACCAAAGGAACGGAAGTTCCAGTGGCGAAGTTGGAAGGTTTGAAGTTTTGTATATGTGGTTTTGAAGGTACATAAAATAAAGGGGATTAGTTCAATGGTAGAGCACCGGTCTCCAAAACCGTCGATGGGGGTTCGAGTCCCTCATCCCCTGCTTCAAAAGCCTAGCGTTTGCTAGGCTTTTTTCTTTTCTCTAAATACGAAGGTAATGGATGCAGCCGTGTTCTTATACTTCTTCTAGTTGAAACAAGTGTTTTATGATTTTTTAGACTACATATTTTAGGCACAAATAGGTGAATGTTTAAATGCTTTAAAAATTGACCTACTTTTCCTGTAGATAAATAGGCTAATATGCAAGATTCTTTAAATTTTACCTATATTTGAAGAACAAAAAGTAAGTTGAAAAGAAGAATCCTAGTCATTTGGCCTATTTAGGCTGAAAAAAGTAGGTTGATATGAAAAAAATATGCAATTTAGCCTACGTGTGTCACAAAAAAGTAGCTTGATACGGGAAGATAAAGAAATGTAGCCTATATATGGTTTGGTGGTAAAAATTCCAACGCCTATAAATGTTTTCTCACGATGCTAGTACAACGATTAAAGGAGAAACTTCGTGTTCGTTGTACTAGCAATCTATTAGTGATGAAAATATTGGCTTTTTCAAGATATGGCATATTAAATATTAAACAGTGCTGGAAATCTAAGGAAAGTCTTATTTATCAAACAACATTCTTTTAGCAAAGCCATTTCTATATTCAGAAGGTGCCAGACCCGTTACGGATTTGTAGGTTCGGGTAAAATTGTGATTGTCTAAAAATCCTAACTCCTGGGAAATCTGAGAGATTGATTTGTTGGTATCTGTAAGCATAAAATTTGCAGCATCAATTTTTGTAGATAAAATAAATTGTTTCAAAGGAGTACCGGTAATGGTAGCGAACAAATGGGAAAGATATTTTTGGTTATATCCAAAATGTGCGGCAATATCTGCAACCTTCAAATTCTTTGATATATTTAGTTTCACATAATCCACAATATCATAATAAAGCTGTTTTTGCACGTCTTTAATACTGCTGACCCTCTGGGTACGTATATAATACTGCCCGTACAATTCCATGAGGATAGTAGTTGTTATAGTATTGATACCACACACAGGATAATTATTTTTCACTTCATCTTGAAGCTGTTTCATCAGAATCACAACTTTTTCCTGATTGGGGATGGTTCCATGTCTGGGAACCGGGATTTTCTGGCTGGAGGCAGCAATGTAAGCTGGTAACAGTGCATCAGGGATTTCCTTCGCAGAAGGATTCTCTCCTGTGAGAAAATGAAGCCAATAAAAAGAACAGTCCGAAGCCTTTGTTCCCCGTCGTATACCTCCCGGCGGAAGTAAAAGAAAATCACCGGTTTCCACAACAAAAGATTCTTTTTCATAGGCAATATAGAGGGTACCTTCTGTCATAACAATCAGTTCATAGTCACTGAGGGGGCTCTCCTGATGAATCCAGTCTTGAGAGGGAGCCTGAAATTTACCTGTTAGTATATATTCGTATATAGTATCTGAAGGCAATTCAAAAACATACATAGATAGCGCTCCTTTGTTTCAGTAATAAAAACATTATAATATTAGATATGAAAAATAACAAGTGTCATAGTGACACTGAATCTGGGAAAAAGGAAAAAATATGAAAAATGCACAAATGACAAAATGACACTAAATATAGAAAAAAATAGAAGATAAATATAATTATCATAAAAAAACAGGCTGATTATGCAAATAAAGCGGTGATATGTGAAAAAGTAAGAAAAGGTATCAAAAGGATATACATACATGGTATCAAAAAGTAAGATATGACAAAATGACACTTATTGAGAAATTGTGATATTTACCGGGGCAAATTCTCAGGATATAATGAGCCTGCACTTGAGAGAGGAGGCAGGATGAGTGAATTGTAAAATACAAAAACAGGTGAGAGATTTTCCTTATGGAACAGTAAAAATAAAAAATCAATATAAGAATCATGCATTTGATTTAGAACTTTCATATTTGCATTCTTTGGACCCAGATAGACTTATGGTGGGATTTCTTGAGACAGCGGGTCTTGTTCCAGAAAAAGAGCGATACCATGGATGGGAAGAAACAGAAATCCAGGGACATACACTGGGACATTATATGACAGCAGTTGCTCAGGCATATGGATATACAGGAAATCAGGAACTGCTGGAGCGTCTTACCTATATAATAACAGTATTAGAAAAATGCCAGAGAGAAGACGGATTTCTATTTGCCAGTCAGGAAGAAATTTTTGACAGAGTGGAGAACAAGAGGCCTGCCTGGGTTCCATGGTACACCATGCATAAAATATTGAGTGGATTGATTTCTGTATATAGATATACAGGAGATGAAACAGCCAAAAAAGTAGCTTTGGATTTAGGCGGATGGATTTACAGACGTTGCATTGCCTGGACGGAAGAAACAAAGAAACAGGTGTTGGCAGTAGAATATGGCGGCATGAATGATTGTTTATATGACTTATATGCTATTACTGAGGACGATAGATTTATAAAAGCAGCGCACCAGTTTGATGAAATGTCCTTGTTTCAGAAATTATATGAAGGAGAAGATATTCTCAATGGACTTCATGCAAATACCACTATTCCAAAAGTGTTAGGTGCTTTAAAACGATATGTTTTGCTGGGAGAATCTTTTTATCTGGAAGTTGCAAAAAATTTCTGGAATATGGTGGTTGAGCATCATTCTTATATTACAGGCGGAAACAGTGAATGGGAGCACTTTGGAAGACCTGACATCTTAGACGGAGAGCGGACAGCATGTAATTGTGAAACCTGTAATACTTATAATATGCTGAAACTTACGAAAGAATTATTCGAATTGACAAAAGAAAGAAAATATGCGGACTTTTATGAGAATACATACCTGAATGCGATTTTGTCTTCTCAGAATCCGGAAACTGGAATGACAACCTATTTCCAGTCTATGGCGTCAGGATACTTTAAAGTTTACGGTACACCCTATGATAGCTTCTGGTGTTGTACTGGAAGTGGTATGGAGAACTTCACAAAGCTTCATGAAGGGGCAGCATACAGGGATGAAAATACTATGTATATCATCCGGTACGAAGATGGTGAAATTGTTTGGGAAGAAGGAGGTTTGAAACTGGAAATTTTCTGCGAACAGAAAGAAAACTTATATCAGATAAAAATTCTGGTAGCAGAACAGAAAGTAAATGCAGAAGGAAAGAACATCTCTCTCCTGATTCCAGAATGGAATACACAGACACCGGTGATTCAGGAACATGGGATTTCAGCAACTGTAGAAAGCAACTGGATTTTATTGGATAAGGGTCTGGAAAAAGGAAATTCAATAGAAATTGCGTATTCTATGGAACTTACAGCCAAGAGTCTTCCTGACAATCCTCATGTTCTTGCATTTCAATATGGACCATATGTTTTAAGTGCAGACTTAGGAATGGAGCAGATGGATCAAATTTATACAGGAGTAAATGTTCTGGTTCCTCAAAAAGAAATGATTATTCCGGACTACCTTGTTTTGGACGAAAAAGATTTCCAGGAGATTAGACGGTATCCAGAGTATTTTTTGAAAAAAACACATGGGAAAATCGAATTTACAATTGAGAATCAGGGAAGAATTCTCACATTCACACCTCATTATTTAAGATATCGGGAACGTTACGGAATATATTGGTTTATTTATCCGGAAAATTCCAGAGAATTAGAAATCCTGAAGGAAAGAGAAGAGAGAAGATACAGACTGAAACAGGAGCAATTAGATGTTCTTCCGGTTGGGAACGATCAGTATGAACTGGCTCATCGTATCTGTGGAGAATTTACAGATGCTGAAATGGTGGATGGACATCCATCTCGTTATTGCAAAGAAGAAGGCTGGTTTTCCTATGAACTTCAAGGGGAAATAGAGGGAGCAACTGTCTGTATGACACTTTCAGGAAAAGATAAAGGCAGTGTGTTTACAATCTTTGCTACAGGTGGTTTTGAGCAGGAGGTTCAGGTAAATGGCGGTCAGGAAGAATATTTTTTGCAGGAAATAGTTCTTCCTTCAAGATGCTTTGGAGAAGATGGAAAAACGGTAATAAAATTTCAGAGCAAAAAAGGATTGTGCCGGATTTTTGATGAACTTTATGTAAAAAGACATAAAAAATAAAAGGAAAGTGAGGAAATTGATATGAAGAAAAAAGTAGTATCTATGGCACTGGTCGGTATCATGATGATGAGCACACTGGCTGGATGCGGAAAAGGGGGAAACAGTGAACCGGAAAAAACAGCAGATGGGAAAACGAAGCTAAAGGCGTTATTTGTTTCTCACTCTGCTACTCAGGATGTGGAAGAAATGGAATGGCTGCAGGAATTAGAGGAAGAAGCCGGTGTAGAAATTGAATGGGAACAAATCCGTCAGGATTGGGAAACCGTAAAGTCTACAAGATTTGCTTCTGCGGACATTCCGGATATTTTAATCAATGCAACGACAGATTCTGATTATACGAAGTATACAGGGCTGTTTGAAGATTTAACTCCATTGATTGAAGAAAATGCACCCAATATTCAGGAAATGTTTACAGAGGTTCCGGATACAAAGGTTCTGGCAACAGCAGGAAACGGAAAAATCTATGGTATTCCCAAAATGCAGACAGTATGGCCGGAAACAAATACGGTATTATTTTTAAATAAAACCTGGCTTGACAATTTAGGGCTGCAGGTGCCGACTACTTTTTCTGAATTTGAGGAAGTGTTAAAAGCTTTTGAAAAAGAAGATGCAAATGGAAATGGAGATCCAAGTGATGAAATTCCGTTAGATTATAATGCGTATGGTGGAAATAATGCATGGTTTAATTCTGCATATTCTTTATTAAAACTTCTTCCTTCCATGGGAATTCAATTAACAGATATTGCAACCGACGGTTATTTTGTGGAAGATAAAACGGTTAAGTGTTATGCGATTGATGAGCGTTATAAATCTTTTATCAAAACCATGAGCCGCTGGTATTCTGAGGGATTAATTAATAAGAATGCTATCACAAATGATTACTCAGCATATCAGTCCTTATCCAGAGGAAATGAAAAAGGAGAAGCTCTTGTTGGTGCATGCTTTGGATGGGAAGAGACAGATAAATTTGGTACGTTATCTGACCAGTATATTGCACTGGCGCCCTTAGTTTATGATGATGGGGTAGAAGCAGGTACTTATGAAACTTATTGGAATTATGATAAAGACCAGTTAAACATGCAGGCAAACAGAATTTGCATGAGCGCCAAATGCTCAGATAAAGCAGCAGCTATGAAATTTATTGATGGATTTTATGACAAAACAAGATCTGTAGAGGTACTGTTCGGTGGTGTTTCTGATGGATGTGTAGAAAAAGTAGATGAGAATAACTATAAAGTTCTTCCTCCGCAGGATGAAAATATGGATCCAGGAACCTGGAAATGGACAAGCACATTTGCTGACTTTGGTCCTTTGTATATCCGTGAAAGTGTAAATATCGAAATGTCTCAGGATATGGAAAATGCATTGAGTGAAAGAACTGTTTATGACGAAGCACTTGCCAAGAACAATGAAAATATATATTATCCTCAGCTCTTCATGAAATATACAGATGAAGAACAGAATACTATGGCAATGAATCAGGCGAACATCAACAATATTATTGATAATAAGTGGTCCTTATGGATTACTGGAGAAGCTGATATAGATGCTGAATGGGATTCTTATGTACAGAGTGTAAAAGATGCAGGACTTGAGCAGGTATTAGAAATCCGTCAGGGCGCATTTGATAAATACTTAGGAGAATAAGAGAAAGGGCTGTTGCAATTTACAAAAATACTGCAACAGCCTTTGCATTTGAAGAAAGGAGAAACCAGACAAGTGAAAGTAAAAAGATATTTCAGGAAAAACTGGCAGCTTTGGATTATGCTTCTTCCAGCTATGCTCTATATTTTGATTTTCTGTTATGTTCCTATGTATGGAATCCAGCTTGCCTTTCGTGATTATGATTTCACCAAAGGTATTACAGGCGGGGCATGGGCAGGACTCAAATATTTTAAGCAATATTTTGACAGCCCTATGTTTTGGGTAACTTTAAAAAATACCTTTGTCATTGCATTTGCAAGTATTGTAGTAGGATTTCCCATACCCATCATTTTAGCAATGGTAATTAACCAACTGAAAAATAAAAAGTGGAAAAGAACCGTACAGACAACGGTATATATTCCATATTTTATTTCTGTGGTTGTTATGGTTTCTATTCTGAGAATCATGCTGGCAGATGGAACAGGTGTGATTGATGGCTTTTTAAAAAATCTTCATTTAGTTGGGGAAAATGTGAACTTAATGGGGTCTGAAAAAGCGTTTATGCCAGTATATGTTTTATCTGGCGTATGGCAGACCATGGGATGGAACAGTATTATTTTTATTGCAGCATTGTCTTCTGTGGATACTCAGTTGTATGATGCATGTAAAATGGATGGAGCAAACCGCTGGCAGACAATGATTCATGTAGACCTTCCGGCAATACTTCCTACGATTATGATCATCTTGATTCTTAATATGGGGAATATTTTAAATGTTGGATTTGATAAAGTGTTCCTGATGCAGAACAGCCTTAATCTGGGAGCTTCTCAGGTTATTTCTACATATGTGTACACCGTTGGTATTAAGTCTACCCAGTTCAGCTTCGGTGCAGCAGTAGGGTTGTTTAATACCTTGATTAACTTTGTTTTCCTGGTAGTGACAAACCATTTGTCAAAAAGAGTAACAGGAACCGGTTTAATGTAGGAGGCGTAACATGGCAAAAAGAATGAATCAGATAAAAGAAAAATCAGTAGCCGATAAGATTTTTGGAGCAGTGGTGCTGATTCTGAGTATTATTACCTTTATTATTATTGTGTATCCACTTTGGTTTGTCATTATTGCTTCAATCAGCAATTCCAATTTAGTAAATCAGGGAAAAGTAATTTTCTGGCCGAAAGATATTAATTTCTATGGATTTCAGCAGATTATTCAGGATGCCCGTATCTGGAAGGGATACTTAAATACGATTTTTTATGTGGTTGTGGGAACAACCTTAAACATGGCAGTGACTATGCCGGCAGCGTATGCTTTGTCCAGACCGGATTTTAAAGGCCGCGGGAAAATCATGTTTTATTTTGTGTTCACTATGTTTTTCAGTGGCGGCCTGGTTCCACTTTACATGACCATTAGTTCTCTTGGACTAATCAGTACAAAAACAATTTTAGTGGTTATGGTATTAGTAAATACCTATAATCTGATTATAGCAAGAACTTTTATCGAAAGCTCGATACCAAATGATTTATACGAAGCGGCAGTAATCGACGGATGTTCACATTTTAAATATTTCTTTTCTGTGGTGTTGCCTTTGTCGAAAGCAGTAATTGCAGTTTTGATTTTATACTATGCTGTATACCACTGGAATGATTTCTTTAATGCTTTGATGTTTAATAGTAATAATGCTAACGATCCTTTGCAGATTGTATTAAGAAGCATTCTTCTTTTGAATGAAGCTTTTGCAAATGGTACAGGCGCAGGAGCCGGAGGTTATGGACAGATGTTTGCAGATCAGGTGAAATATGCTGCAATTATTGTATCTACCGTACCGATTCTATGTGTCTATCCATTTATTCAAAAATACTTTGAAAAAGGTGTTATGATTGGTGCTGTAAAAGGATGATAAATATGGAAATTGGAGAAGTAAAATGGGAAAAATCAGTAAAAGTGGAAAACGATTAATATGGACCTTTAATGGGGAAAAGCTGGTTGTAGAACCGTGGGGAGATAACAGTTTTCGTGTACGCAGTACCATGATGGGAGAGATACAGGACACAGATTACGCATTGTTACCTGTGAAGGAGACAAAGAATCCCATTCTTGAAATCAGCACACAGCAGGCAAGCATTACAAATGGCAAGATTAAGGCTGTTTTAACAGAAGATGCCTGGTCGAAAACGGGAACCCTGGCTTTTTATAACCAAAAGAATGAACTGCTTTTAGAAGAACAGGGATGGCATGGAGCTTTAAACTTATATGCCAGAAAATTTAAGCCTATTATTGGAGGAGATTACAGGCTGACAGCCAGTTTTGAAAGTTGTGCGGACGAAAAATTGTTTGGAATGGGCCAGTACCAGCAGGAAATCATGGATTTAAAGCATTGTACCATGGAACTGGCTCACAGAAATTCTCAGGCAAGTATTCCATTTGTCCTTTCCAGCAAAGGCTATGGATTTTTATGGCATAATCCGGCAGTGGGAAGAGTGACGTTTGGAAAAAATGTCACTCAATGGGAGGCTTACAGCACAAAACAGTTAGACTATTGGATTACAGCAGGAGATACTCCGGCTGAAATTGAGGAAATGTATGCAGAAGTTACAGGAAAAGTTCCTATGATGCCAGAGTATGGTTTGGGATTTTGGCAGTGCAAATTAAGATATTGGAATCAGGAACAAGTTCTGAAAGTGGCAAGAGAGTATAAGAAAAGAAATATTCCATTGGATGTGATTGTCATTGACTTTTTCCACTGGCCAAGAATGGGAGATTTCCGATTTGATGAGAAATTTTTCCCTAATCCAAAAGCAATGAATCAGGAACTTGAAGATATGGGAATCAAACTTATGGTTTCTGTGTGGCCTCAGATTGATTTGAGAAGTGAAAATTTTGAGGAGATGAAAGAGAGAAATTTACTGGTAAAACCGGAAATGGGAGTAAATATTTCTATGACATTTGGGGGAGACAGTTTATTTTTCGATGCAACGAATCCAGAGGCAAGAAAATTTGTATGGGAAAAATGTAAGAAAAATTACTATGACCATGGAATAAAAATTTTCTGGCTTGATGAAGCAGAACCGGAATTTGGTGTGTATGATTTTGACAATTACCGCTATTATCTGGGACCTAATCTGCAAATAGGAAATATTTATCCTCAAATGTATTCCAGAACCTTTTACGAAGGAATGACAGAAGAGGGGCAGGAAAAGGTAGTAAATTTAGTAAGGTGTGCGTGGGCCGGAAGCCAGCGCTATGGAGCATTGGTATGGTCTGGGGATATACACTCTACGTATGAGGATTTTCGTAAACAAATCTGTGCAGGGCTCCATATGGGAGTGGCAGGGATTCCCTGGTGGACTACAGACATTGGTGGCTTTGCCGGCGGAAATCCAGAAGATGAGAGTTTTCGCCAGTTGTTAGTGAGATGGTTCGAGTATGGAACCTTTTGCCCGGTTATGCGGTTACATGGAGACAGGATGCCGGCAACTATGCTTCCTGGAAGTGATGGCCAGCCAAACTGCCATACAGGTGGAGATAATGAAGTATGGAGTTTTGGGGACGAAGTATATGAAATTATGTGCAGTTATATTGCATTCAGGGAATGTATGCGAGATTATACCAGAACCTTAATGGAAGAGGCTCATAGAAAGGGAACTCCTGTTATGCGGACCATGTTTTATGAATTTCCAGAGGATAAAAAGTGCTGGGAAGTGAAAGAACAGTACATGTATGGAAGTGATTTAC
>CATWQE010000092.1 GCA_958352855.1 uncultured Bacillota bacterium | reverse complement strand
ATCTTCATACAGGCACTGATATCTCTGGCTTTGCTTTTTCCAAGACCACAGGGGCGGACAATTTCCTCAATCTCCTCCGGCGTGGCATCTGCCAGGGCGTCAACTGTTGGATATTTGGCATATAAGTCCTCTACTACCACATTTACCCGGGCATCCGTACACTGTGCTGCAAGACGCACGCTTACCAGAAGCTTCCATGCGTGGTCATAATCCAGCGTGCATCCGGCATCTGGATATTCTTTTTTCAGACGCTCTATGATTTCCAAGGCTAATTTTTCTTTTGTTTCCATGCTTTTATCTCCATTTTTCTTATTTTGGGTAATCATTCTTTATTGGATATCATACCATATGTGCTCCCGACTTGTCACCTTTTGTAGAAATAGTTTTACTATTTGTAGTTTTTTTGAATAATAGAAAAGTTTTTGACTTGTTATTTCTTTCACATAAAAACGAGGAGTTCAATGTAACTGTAAGATGCAAATTGAACTTCTTATATTCGTAAAAATAATATTGAACTTACATAAAGACTGTGCTATACTTTAGAAAACTTAAATTGAACTGGAGGTATGCCATATGGCGAAGGAACAGTTTGCAGACCGCCTGAAACAGTCCATGGAGGGTAAGGGCTTTAAACAGATAGATATCATTCGGATTGCCGCTGAACAGGGTGTGAAGCTTGGAAAAAGCCACATGAGTCAGTATGTAAGCGGCAAAACCCTTCCAAGGACAGATATCCTGCACTTCCTGGCACAAACCCTGGAGGTGGAGGATGCGTGGCTGTCAGGAGAGGAACCGTCTCCTATAGAAAATGAGAATGCAGGAGGAAAAGAAATGCGTACATTTAAGAAATCTTCTAAGCTGGATAATGTTTTATATGATGTAAGGGGGCCTGTGGTGGATGAGGCAGAGCGTATGGCAGCAGCCGGCACTCAGGTATTGAAATTGAACATTGGAAATCCGGCGCCTTTTGGATTTCGTACACCAGATGAGGTAATTTATGATATGCGCCAGCAGCTTACGGAATGTCAGGGCTACTCTCCTGCCAAGGGGTTGTTCTCAGCCAGAAAAGCAATTATGCAGTATGCCCAGCTTCGGAAGATTCCAAATGTTTCCATTGAAGATATTTATACAGGTAATGGTGTCAGTGAGCTGATTAATCTGTGTATGTCTGCGCTTTTAGATGATGGCGATGAAATTTTGATTCCTTCACCAGACTATCCTTTGTGGACTGCCTGCGCGACTTTGGCAGGAGGAAAGGCAGTTCATTATATTTGTGATGAGCAATCAGATTGGTATCCTGATATGGAGGATATTAAAAAGAAAATCAATGACCGTACCAAAGCTATTGTTATTATTAATCCTAACAATCCTACAGGGGCTTTGTATCCAAAAGAAGTGCTGCAGCAGATTGTGGATATTGCAAGGGAACATCAACTGATTATTTTCTCTGATGAGATTTATGACCGTTTGGTTATGGATGGGGAACAGCATGTGTCTATTGCATCCCTGGCTCCGGATGTTTTCTGTGTTACCTTCAGCGGACTGTCCAAGTCTCATATGATTGCCGGGTTCCGCATTGGCTGGATGATTTTAAGCGGCAATAAGCGAATTGCCCAGGATTATATTGAAGGTCTGAAAATGCTTTCTAATATGCGTCTTTGCTCTAATGTTCCTGCGCAGTCTATTGTGCAGACGGCGCTTGGGGGGCATCAAAGCGTCAATGATTACATTGTGCCAGGCGGACGTATTTATGAACAGAGGGAATATATTTACAATGCCCTGAAGGACATTCCTGGGATTAGTGTGGTGAAACCTAAGGCGGCGTTCTATATTTTCCCTAAACTGGATAAGAAAAAGTTCAATTTGGTGGATGATGAGCGTTTTGCTTTGGATTTGTTGCGGGATAAGAAGATTTTGGTGGTACATGGGGGTGGATTTAACTGGAAAGAACCAGACCACTTCCGAATTGTGTATCTTCCAAGAATTGAAGTGTTAAAAGAATCCATGGAAAAACTGGGAGATTTCCTGAGCTATTATCATCAATAAAGAATAAACATAGAAGGCGCGGCTTGCATTTCCAAGAAGGAAGGTAGCCGCACCTTTTATGTTTATTACTTTATGTATTGCAAATCTCCATTTCTTAACATTTGAAATCTTCCATCATATAAATCATCAAAAATCTGCTGAATAGGTATTCTTATACGTTGATGTCCTGATTCCGACCAAACCCGATACGCGGTTTGGTTCTTTAAAAATGCATTTAAGCTATTGTAATATTCCTGCATCTCAGATTTTTTATGCCCTTTTTTCATTAATGTGTAGAAAACACCTAAAATACTAATACAATGAATCGGCGCAGTTAAACTGGCAATACTTTGCCTTGCTCTGAAATCATCAGAACAGAATACATATACTTGATTACTATGCATAACCTCCATCATTTGAATTAGTACATAAGTCTTTTTTTCTCCCAGCCCATTTTTCACCGGAACACTATCATCACATTTTTTTAATTCTGTGAGGAATGTTTCAACATCTTCCAGATGCTCCATATCTCTGATTGTGCCATAGTAACGCTCAAAAAAACCAGCATGAAATATATCGCAGCTTGTTTGTAGCAAAGTTAGATACATGCTTGTTGCCGATGTTCCGTATAATGTTCCAAGTTCTGTTACTATATCGTGGTCTGAATATAATTTTACGCGTTCCATCTGAATTTTATTTTCAAGCCATGGATTTGGATTAGGAGTTATTTCATGTCTGGTCAATTCCTCTTTAATCATTTGATGACAGAAAAACTCATAATCTGAAAACTCTATGACCAAGTCTGTTAAAGTGTGATTCTTGTCCTTTCTTGCTAAATGCGATTTATATAAAAAGTCCGTATCCAGTAGGGCATATTTTTTATCTGCTTCCATAGGCATTACCTCACTGATCTTTTAAACTTTTTACAATTTCATTTAGTCTGCGTGTATCACTTTCTAAGCGTTCATCACACACTGCTTCCCACTCTTTCACTTCGTACATCAACTTGGATAAAGTTCCGAACCGAATAAAATGATTGGGAATGTCCTGCCATCTTGCAGCTTTTCCGGTCAGTTCTATTTGTTTTGCAATTTCCGATCCATCAATTTGCAGTAGTTTTTTTGCAGCCTTGCTATCTATTTTATCCTCTTCCAAAAGGCGAAGCACCGCTGCTTTGTATGGAATTGCAAAAATGTCCATGATTTTAAGAACGGTTTGTATGGAGATGTCTTTATAGGATAAATTATACACATCTGTCTGTTCATCAAGCCGGTCTTTGGGGGCCAATAGTATTGCGGCAAAAGCATTTGCTTCCATATCCTCAATTTCTTTGGCTTCTTCATCTATGGTATCCGATTCCAGAATGGAACCAGACTGTAATAAAATTGTATCGTTTTGTTCTAAATAACAATAAATATGATACAATTCATGTGCTGCTGCGAAAATTTGTTTCGATAAAGGCAGTGACGAATTAATCATGACAAACATACGCCCCTGACGAATAAAGGTACATGCGCATAACTCTGTATCGCCAATCGGATATCTCAACATCTCAAAAGGCATATCATGGCGTGCCACATAATTCTCCAGGACATTAAAGATATCATCCTGGATAATATTATTTTTATTGTAGAGTGAATTGAAGCTTGTTGCACATTCACTTATTTTGGTATATTTTTTTCTGTCTTTAACAAATAGACTGTTGTCTAAAACCAGGCACATAATTTTACGCCTCCCATGGTTTCATCATTTCAGCGGCATTTTCACAAGTACGCGCATAAAAGCAAATAAGATCTGCAATCTCATCTGCGATTTTCAGACCTTCTTTTGCTTCTTTTGACTCTACTTTGCCCATAAACGCTTTTACTGCGTTTGTTTCTGGAATGACCTCTGGAATTTTAACAAGACTTTCCATAGAAACATTTAGAAATTTTGATATTTTTTGCAGTTCCATAGCACTGATGATTCTTGCACCACTAAGCATTTTACTTACAATCTGTTTAGATACGCCAAGATAACCTGCAAGGTCAATCTGCTTTTTTCCGCTTTGCTTCATACTAGTTATAATATTGTTACTGATTATTTCATTCATATTTACCATTATGGTCACCTCCAATATAGTTCAGATTATTAGTCTTTTTTATGTACCCTTATTATATTCAGAAACGCTCAAAAAGTCAATATTTCCTTGACTTTTTGAGCGTTCTCAATTCTTCTTATGCTTCTCCTAAAATCGCCCGAATACAGTTTGCAGCAGGGAAATCCTTGGTTCCCATTCCATATCCGATTTTTTCCATGACCATTTCCGGCATCTGCCCATAGGAAGTGGCAAAGTATTTTAAAAGAGCTGCTCCGGTTGGGGTACAAAGTTCACCTTCTACAGAACCTGCTTTGCAGGGGATACCAGTGAGCAAAAGTGCTGTGGCAGGAGCAGGAACCGGAAGGATTCCATGGGCACAGTGTACCTGACCGAAGCCGGTGCTTACAGGAGAAACTATGATTTGTTCTGCCCCTAACTGGTGAAGCAGCATCACGCATCCGGTAATATCGGCAATGGCGTCTAATGTTCCCACTTCGTGAAAATGAATTTCGGATACTTCTTTTCCATGCACCTGTCCTTCTGCTTTTGCAATAAGCTGGTATACTTGTTTCACATCTTTTTTCACTTCTTCTGTGACATTCAGATGTTCCAGAATCTCCATAATTTCCGCCATGCCTCTGTGACAATGATGATGGTGCTTATGGGTATGAGAATGACTAGGAACAGGCGTATCCTGATGGCTGTGAGCATGTACAGGGACGTCATCAGGATGATGGTGGTCTTCACTGTGTTCTTCTTCCCCATGGATTTTTACAGAAATATGGGTTCCTGTAATACCGCATTTCACAGATGGCTCTGCCTGAATTTCTACGTGGGGAAGTCCTATGGAATTTATGGCTTCTAAAAAAGATTCCGGATTTGGCAGCAGCTCCAAAAGCGCGCCCATAAGCATATCTCCTGCTGCTCCCATATGACATTCTAAATACAAGATTTTCATGTTCTTTTGCCCTCCAGATGATTAATCATACTTGCCAGATAGCCGGCTCCAAAGCCATTGTCAATATTTACCACGCTGATTCCACTGGCACAGGAGTTCAGCATGGACAAAAGTGCAGACAGACCGCCAAAGTTTGCTCCGTATCCTATGCTGGTAGGTACTGCAATGACAGGGCAATCTGCCATGCCGCCAATCACACTGGCAAGAGCGCCTTCCATACCTGCAATAGCCACAATCACCCGCGCAGTCATAATGTCATCCACATGGTTCATAAGCCGATGCATTCCGGCTACCCCCACATCATAGAGGCGGATGACTTCATTGCCATAAATTTCCGCAGTAAGAGCAGCTTCTTCTGCTACCGGCATGTCGCTGGTACCGCCGGTAGCAATGAGGATTTTTCCCACACCGTCCGGTTTTGGCATGTCTCCGATAATACCGGTTCTTGAAATTTCATCATAATGAAGAGGAAGAAACTGAGCTACATATTCGGCTGCCTCCTGGCTCATGCGGGTAATCAATACAGTTTTTTCCTGTTCTTCTACCATAAGCTGTGCAATTTTTAAAATCTGTTCCTTTGTTTTTCCGGCGCCGTAGATGACTTCGGACATGCCCTGGCGGATACCTCTGTGTGTATCCAGCTTGGCAAAGCCCATATCCTTATAAGGTTCTGTTTTTATCTGAAGCATGGCCTCTTCGGGCTTCATGTCTCCGCTGGCAACCTGTTCCAGCAGCTTTTGCAAATCTTTTTTATCCATTTTTTATGTTCCTTTCCTCTAAATGCTGTGAATATTTCTCTTCTATTGCTCTGGCCAACATATTTAATTCTTCCATAAAAATACAGTGGGGAATGGTGTTTTTCTCCACTTGTTGCATGCAGTCCTGAAAATCGAACCAGCATACTTCAGAAACCTCTTCTTTTTGGAGAATGAATGCTTCCGGCTCCTTATCAAGCCATAGAAGGTAAATATTGCTTACCTGATTGTCATGAAAGGGTTTTCCATGAAAAATCTGTTGAAACTCAAATCTTCTCTGTCCACAATACACCAGGGCTTTTTGTGTAACCGATACGCCAAGCTCTTCTTCTAATTCCCGAATAGCGGAAGGAAGAAACTCTACGCCAGCCGGAATATGTCCGGCGCTGGAAATATCGTAACAGCCCGGGTAGGAATCCTTTTCTTCACTTCTTTTTTGGAGTAGGACCTGAATCCTTCCTTTCTTTTCCCTTATAATCCATACATGAGCAGTTCTGTGTAAAATTCCCTGTTCATGGGCAAGGGATCGCTCTACGATTTTTCCTGTTGGAATTCCATGTTCGTCTACAATATCTAAAAGTTCCATTTGTCTGTCCTCTGTTTTAAATCTGCTAAGGTTTAGTATAACATGGCTTTTGCTGATGGTCAAAAAAACTTTCCGCAATCGTTTCGTATACCATACTTTTTAACAAAGATATAAAAAAGTTTCACATTGTGTTGCATTTGTTTGCATACTGTAATATACTATTTTGTAGAAGGAGGTGAATGGTTTTATGAGTAAAACAGCAAATATTAATGTGCGGATTGAACCGGAGGTGAAGTCCAGGGCAGAAAAGTTATTTGCAAGTTTTGGAATGACGGTAACAGATGCAATTAACATTTTTCTTCATAAATCACTTATGGAAGGTGGTTTACCATTTGATGTAAAACAGCCTCATTATAATGCAGAAACCGAAGCAGCAATACAAGAGGCAAAAGCAATGGTAGGGGCTAAGAAACAAACAAAAGTATATTCTTCTGCAAGGGAATTGTTTGAAGAATTAAATGCGGAAATGGATGGTGAATAATGCTAAAGTTAGTGACTACTGGCCAATTCCGCAAAGATTATAAGAGAATCAGGAAACGTGGTTATAACATGGATTTGCTGGAAACGGTCATCACTTTACTTTTAGAAGAAAAGCCTTTGGCAAACAATTATCAGGATCATGCTCTGACTGGAAATTATAGCGGCTTCCGGGAATGTCATATTTTGCCAGATTGGTTATTAATATACACAACAGATAAAGAACGATTGCTTCTTACTGCTTCGCGTACAGGTACACATTCCGATTTATTTCGCAGATAAAGAATCTTACTTACTGTCACCGCTTTGTCACTTACACTTGTTATAATGACTCTGGAAAACAGGAAAGGAGTATATTACCTATGAATATTTTAGAGTGTAAAAATCTGACAAAGACCTATGGCAGCGGTTCAAACAAGGTAGTTGCCTTAGATAGTGTGAATCTGTCTTTGGAAAAAGGCAGCTTTACAGCAGTTGTGGGCGCATCCGGTTCCGGGAAGTCCACGCTTTTACATATGCTTGGAGGTGTGGACCGTCCCACAAAGGGAAATATCTATATTGAGGATACAGATATTTCTACGCTTTCTTTAGAACAACTGGCAGTGTTCCGCAGACGGAAGGTAGGGCTGGTGTACCAGTTTTACAATCTGATTCCCACTTTAAACGTGAGAAAAAACATTTTGCTGCCCATTCTTCTGGATGGACAGAAACCAGATGAGGACCGGTTTTTAAAAATCACCTCAGCATTGGGGCTTACGGACCGTCTCACCCATCTTCCCATGGAGCTTTCCGGCGGACAACAGCAAAGAGTTGCCATTGCCAGAAGTCTGATTTACCAGCCCGCCATTTTGCTGGCGGATGAGCCTACCGGGAATCTGGATCGAAAAAATTCCCAGGAAACCATGGAGCTTTTAAAATTTTCCAATCAGCAGTATCAGCAGACCATTTTGCTCATTACCCATGATGAGAAAATTGCTCTTATGGCAGACCGGATTCTGACCCTGGAGGATGGGAAAATCATAAGGGATGAGGTGGTGTCCTGATGAAGATTTTACGAGAATGTATGTTGGATAATATCCGTCAGAATAAACGCTCCAGTGTTGCCATTATCATTGCCCTGTTTCTTATGACTTCTATGATGTCCTGCTTTTGCGGCATGGTGTACACCATGTGGACAGATTCCATTGAGCGGGAAAAATGGCATAATGGAGACTGGCATGGGGAACTGTTTGATGATACTTATGGAAAAGACCTTCCGAAAATTGAAAATTATGCTTCCGTAGAAGCGACTCTGGTAAAAGGTCCCTGGGAGGTGGCAAAACTGGAAGACCAGGGGCGTAGAAACTATCTGATCACCAGAGGCGCCAATAAGGAGTACTGGGAGTCCATGACAGAAAAGTATTTTATTACAAAAGGACGGGTTCCCAAGGGAGAAAATGAACTGGTACTTTCCAAACAATATTTTGAAGAACATCCAGAGGTGAAAATCGGGGATACCCTTACCCTTCCCATTGGAAACCGAATGTATCAGGGGGAACCCTGTGAGCCCACCGAAAATTTTCATGAACAGGAAGAGTTTTTGCAGACAGGAACGAAAACCTATACCATTGTAGGAGAACTGGATGTAGTGACCTCCTCTTCTGTGCCTGCTTATACGGGAATGACTTATTTAGACCTGGAAACCCTCAAGCCGCAAGACAGTATCACAGTTTATTTACGTTTTGACCCTATGAGAAATACTTACAGGGAATTACCGGCTCTTGCAGAAGCCATTGGCTATGAAAAGGATGAATACGGAAATTATAGTCTGAAATATAACAGCAGTCTTCTGTCTGTATGCGGCGTTTTCCCTCCTGGCTCTTTTGAAGGCATAAATCTTATCAATCTTTTCACCGTACCGCTTATGTTCGCAGCCTTTGCTTTGCTGCTCATTGGTGTTTTTGTTCTGGTGATTCACAATGCCTTTGCGGTTTCCGTTACAGAAAAACTGTCTCAGGTTGGAACCCTGGCAGGTATTGGAGCTTCACCAAAACAGATTAAAAAAATGATGATTTCAGAGGCTCTGTTCCTGTCTCTTTTTCCTATGATTCCCGGGATTGGAGCCGGATGGTTTTTAAACCGGCAGTTGTTTGTTCTGATTAATGCTACCAATGATGTAGGACGTGACGGTCCGGATATTGTTGCAACCTTTGGACTTCCATCTGTTGTTCCTGCGGTGCTTCTTACCTTTATGACCGTCTGGCTGTCTGCCAGAATCCCTGCTGTAAAAGCCGCAAAGCTGCTGCCGGTGGAGATTCAGAGGCAAGAAGGAAATAAGCAGATTCAGAAAATGAAACAGCGCAACCGAAGACAGAATCCTGGAATTTTAAGAGAACTGGCTCAAAATGCAGTGTATTTCCGAAGAAAAGCATACCGTACAGCCACCATATCCCTGTGCCTCTCCTTTCTGCTTCTTACCAGTTTTCAATATTTAATTACCATTCAGGATGCCAGAAAAGAAGTATTTGCAGCAAAGAACGAACAGGAAAATGATATTGATATCAGTATCAGCGATGGACGATGGCCGGATGAGGAAGCTATAAAAGGGCTGAAACAGGTTTCTGGTTTACCTGCGCCTACCTTTGTCAACAAGCTTACCTGCGCCCTCTGGGTCAAACCGGAACAGGCATCTGAGGAGCTTGCAACACATCTTGGCGGATTTGCGGGTATTGTGGAAGAGGGGAAATATTCTCTCATAGAGAAAAACGGACAATACCGTATCCAGACGTTGCTTCTTGGCCTGGACAGAGATAGTTTTGAACGCTATTGTCAGGAACTGGGGCTGGATGTCAGGTCTTATTATGACAATGCTTCCAAAGCGCTGATTTATAATAAAACAAGTG
>CATWQE010000091.1 GCA_958352855.1 uncultured Bacillota bacterium | reverse complement strand
AAGATGGCAAATGGAGTAAGACTTCTGGTATTAGGAACTGTGGAAACCGGAGGCGGCGGATGTGTCTGTCCGGAGCATGTAATGCTCAGAAGAATCATTAACAACCTGGTGCTTCACAGAGATGATGTGGTTATTTTAGATATGGAGGCAGGTCTGGAACATCTGGGAAGAGGAACTACCGAATCTATGGACCAGTTTATTGTTGTCATTGAACCGGGGGCAAGAAGTGTGCAGACTTATAAGAATGTAAAACGTCTTGCAAAGGATTTGGGAGTGAAACAGGTGCGCGTTGTGGCAAATAAGGTACGCAATGAAGAGGATGAAGCTTTCGTGAGAAGCAAAATCCCTGCTGAAGACCTGTTAGGTTTCATTCATTACAACACAGAGGTTATTGATGCGGATCGTCAGGGGCAATCCCCCTACGATTTCAGCAACACAGTGAAGGAAGAAATCACAAAAATCAAGTCCATAATCGACAAAGGATTATGATATGTTAGGAGGAAAAGACATTGACATTATTTGAAACCGTATTTAGTGGAAATGACGCTGTTTATGGATTAACAGAAGGCGCTATCAATGCTGCCATTGAACAGCATGGAGCTGACAAAGCAATCAGCTTCCCAAATACAGCTTACAGCTTACCTTGCTACTACGCTGTAACTGGTGTAAAAGTTGGTACTTTAGGAGAATTAAAAGAAGCATTAGGCGTTGTAAAGACTCTTATGACAAGAGAAATGAGAACACATGACATCTTTATGTCCGGTGTTGCTACAGCTCTTTGCGCTGAGTTTATTGAAGTTTTGAAATATATTGACGGAGCAACTCCATATGAAGAGCCATGCTACGGACATTTAGCAGATGCTGTTATTCGTGAACTTGGTGTACCTCTTGTAACAGGAGATATCCCGGGTGTTGCTGTTATCCTTGGAAAAGCTCCTACAACAGAGGATGCAGTTGCATTGGTTAAGAGTTATCAGGCGCAGGGTATTCTGGTAACATTAGTTGGTGATGTCATTGACCAGTTGGCAGAAGCTGGTATGAAAACAGGCGCAAATGTTCGTGTTATTCCATTAGGAAAAGACGTAACATCTGTTATCCATGTTGTATCTGTTGCTTTAAGAGCAGCTCTTATCTTCGGTAACATTACACCAGGTGATGCTGGAAACTTAATGAAATACACCATGGAACGTGTTCCTGCATTCGTAAACGCATTTGCACCATTAAATGATGTAATCGTAGCTTGCGGAGCTGGCGCTATTGCACTTGGATTCCCTGTTATCACAAACCATGAAGGTGTATCTGAAGTTCCTAAGAGCTTAATCGTTCAGAAAGATGTAAGCAAATTCAATGCAACTTCTCTGGAAGCACGTGATATTAAGATTAAAATTACAAATATTGATATTCCTGTTGCATTTGCTTCTGCATTTGAAGGTGAAATCATCCGTAGAGGTGACATGCAGGTTGAATTCGACGGTTCTCGCGTAGACTGTGCAGAGTTAGTACAGACTGTAGATGCTTCTGAAATCGAAGACCATAAGATTACAGTTGTAGGTCCGGAAGCAGACGATATGGAACTGGGAAGCAAAAACAGCATTGCTTATGTTGTAAAAGTTGCCGGTAAGAACATGCAGCCAGACTTTGAACCAGTTATTGAGCGTAAATTCCATAACTACATCAACTGCATTGAAGGTGTATACCATACAGGTCAGCGTGATATGCAGCGTATCCGTATCAGCAAAGATGCATTTAACGCTGGATTCCGCATCAAACACATTGGTGAAGTTTTATACGCTTCTGTTAAAAATGAATTTGACGCTGTTGTTGACAAATGTGAAGTTGTTATTTATACAGATCCTGCTGAATGTACAAGAATCCGTCACGAAGTGGCTATTCCTACCTTCAACAAACGTGATGACAGACTGAAATCTCTCACTGATGAATCTGTAGATGTATATTACAGCTGTATCCTTTGCCAGGCATTCTCTCCATCCCACGTATGTGTTGTAACACCGGAACGTCTGGGTCTTTGCGGAGCTGTTTCATGGCTGGATGCAAAAGCTACTAACGAGCTGGATCCAAACGGACCTTGCCAGGTAATTACAAAAGAAAGACCAATCGATGAGAGAATCGGTGAATACGAAGACGTAAACGAAGCAGTTCGTAAATTCTCCCAGGGTGCTCTGGAAGATGTATCTTTGTATTCCATCATGGAAAAACCAATGACATCCTGTGGATGCTTTGAATGTATCTGTGGTATCGAACCATTCTCCAATGGTGTTGTTATTACAAACCGCGAATATGCCGGTATGACTCCTCTTGGAATGACCTTCCCAGAGCTGGCTTCCATGACAGGCGGCGGTGTTCAGACACCTGGATTCATGGGACATGGTAAACACTTTATCGGTTCTAAGAAGTTCATGAAAGCAGAGGGCGGTATTGAACGTATTGTATGGATGCCAAAAGAGCTGAAAGAGTTCGTTGCTGACAGAGTAAATGCTACAGCAAAAGAACTGTACGGAATTGATAACTTCACAGATATGATCGGTGATGAAACAATCGCAACAGATCCGGAAACACTGGTTGCATTCTTAACAGAAAAGAACCATCCAGCACTTTCTATGGAACCAATGATGTAAGATAAAACAGGAAATGGGAGCTTCTTTTCTTGGGAAAGGGCTCCCGTTTCCCCTGTTCGACAAAACTGACGAAAATAATCCAGATTAATGAGGTTATTTGAGGGATAGAAGCAGGAAGTTTTCTACATAAAATCGTAGGGAATCTTGTCAATATCTCCCATTATGTAGTATAATGTAGGCGGCAAATACGGATTGCCATTAAGTATTTGCCGTTTATAAAAAATATGAAGGAGGCTAACTGAAATGCCGTTTAATCAGAAACCACAGAAATTCAATGCAAACATTAACACAGTTGAAATTGGATGCGGGGACAAAGCTATGAAGTTAGGAGGAGAATGCACATTTCCTTTCTATACTTTTGACGCTCCAATGGAAAATGCACCAAAGGTAGGTGTAGAAATTTCCGATATGGGACTTGCTGAGATTCCTGGTATTCAGGCATACTATGCCGGTGCTGAATCCATGGCTGATATTGCAAAAAAAGCAGAAGCTATGGAAGGAGCAGATTTTGTATGCTTACGTTTGGAAGGCGGAGATCCAAACGGAGAAAACAAATCTGTTGAAGATTTGATTGCCGTTGTTAAAGAAGTTGCTGAAGCTGTTACTTGCCCATTAGTAGTAGAAGGATGCAAGAACGTAGAAAAAGACTCTGAACTGCTTCCAAAAGTTGCTGAAGCATTACAGGGTAAAAACGCTTTAGTTCTTTCTGCAAGAGAAGAAAACTACAAAGCAGTTGGTGCTGCTGCAGGTCTTGCTTACAACCAGAAGGTTGGCGCTGAATCTGCTGTTGATATCAACCTTGCAAAACAGTTAAACGTTGTAATGACACAGTTAGGTGTAAAAGCTCAGGATATCGTTATGAACGTTGGTTCTGCTGCTGTAGGATACGGATTTGAATACGTTGTTTCCACTATGGACCGTATCAAAGGCGCTGCATTATCTCAGAATGATAATATGCTTCAGATGCCTATTATCACAACTGTAGCAGATGAATCCTGGAGTGTAAAAGAAGCTATGGCTTCTGAAGAAGATATGCCTGAATGGGGTGCTCTGGAAGACAGAGGTATCAGTATGGAAGTTCAGACTGCAGCAGCAGTACTGGCAGCGGGTTCTGATGCTGTTATTTTGAAACATCCTCAGTCTGTTGCAACTATCTCAAAAATGATTAAAGAATTAATGTAATCGTAGAACAGGAGGATTAAAACAAATGGCTTTAACAGGTATTCAAATCTTTAAAATGACACCAAAGAAAAACTGTAAAGAGTGCGGTTGCCCTACATGTATGGCTTTCGCTATGAAAGTGGCTCAGGGTGCTCTGGAAATTTCCAAATGTCCTCATATGTCTGAGGATGCACTGGCTGAATTATCTGAGGCTACAGCTCCGCCAATGAAAACAATCAAAGTTGGTGCAGGCGAAAATGAATACACCTTAGGCGGTGAAACTGTATTATACAGACACGAAAAAACTTTCGTAAGCAAAACAAGATATGCAGTAGCTGTATGCACATGCATGGATGATGCAGCAGTTGATGCAAAACTGGCTGAACTTCAGAAAGTTGACTATGACCGTATCGGCGAAAGAATGTTCGTAGAAATGGTATATGTAAACTACGAAGAAGGCGCAGAAAAAGACCGTTATGTAGAAATGGTGAAAAAAGCTGCAGCTACAGGCAGAACTTTAGTTCTGGGATGTAAAGATGTAGAAGTTGCAAAAGCAGCATTAGAAGTATGCAAAGATGGCAAACCAGTATTAAATGGCGCTACAGCAGCAAACTACGCAGAAATGAACGAAGTTGCAAAAGCAGCAGGCGTTGTTCTGGGTGTTTCAGGCGCTGATTTAAATGAAATCTATGATACTGTAGCAGCATTAGAAAAAGCAGGAAACAAAAACCTGGTAATCGATGCTACAGGCGCTTCTATCAAAGAAGCATATGCAAATGCGGTTCAGATTCGCCGCGCTGCATTAAAAGATCAGGATAGAACCTTTGGTTATCCTACTATTGTAAATACAGCAGTTTTAGCTCATGGTGACAGAAACTTACAGCAGGCTCTGGCTTCTCTGTTCACAATGAAATATGGTTCCATCGTTGTTATGGAAACTCTGGACTATGCAGAAGCACTTCCACTGTTCGGTTTAAGACAGAACGTATTTACAGACCCACAGAAGCCAATGAAAGTAGAACCAGGCGTATACGCATTAAATGGCGCTGACGAAAATTCTGTCTGCCTGACAACTGTTGACTTCGCTCTTACCTACTTCGTAGTATCTGGTGAGCTGGAGCGTTCCGGTGTTCCATGTAACCTGATTATCTCCGATGCAGGCGGACTTTCTGTATTAACAGCATGGGCTGCTGGTAAATTATCTTCTGCATCTGTTGCAAAATACATTCAGGAAAATGTAGAAGGTAAAGTAAAATCCAGAAAACTGGTTATCCCAGGAAAAGTTGCTGTATTAAAAGGCGACATCGAAGCAAAACTTCCAGGATGGGAAATCATTGTAGGACCAATGGAAGCTGTACAGTTAGTAAAATTCTTAAAAGATATGACTGCTTAATGTTTGTATGGCAGCTATGGCAGGCTGCTCATTGCTACAGCTTTGGCTGTACATAGGGAGAAGCCCGGTCCGCTTTTGGCGGACCGGACATTCTCACACATCTCTTTTTCATTTCCCGACTTTTTCCCAACCTGAATCTTCAGACAGGGTGAAGTGTCAAATGAATAGAGTGAAAAAAGGTGTAAGGAAATTATATATATAGTAAAAGGAGAACTATTATGGCTAAATTTGTTACAATTGGTGAAAGAATTCACTGTATTTCCCCAGCAATCCGTAAAGCAATGGCTGAGCGTGATCCAGAACCAATCTTAAAACGTGCAAAAGAACAGTTAGATGCTGGCGCTACATATCTGGATGTAAATATCGGACCTGCTGAAAACGATGGTGAAGATTTAATGAAATGGGCTGTTCAGTTGATTCAGTCTAACTTCGACAATGTTCCACTGGCTCTGGATACAGCAAACAAAAAAGCAATTGAAGCTGGTATCTCCGTATACAACAGAAGCAAAGGAAAACCAATCGTAAACTCCGCAGATGCAGGCGGAAGAATCGAAAACATCGACTTAGCTGCTGCTAACGATGCAATCGTTATTGCTCTTTGCTCCGCAGAAGGTATTGCAGCAGACAATGATGAACGTATGATGCACTGCCAGAACATGCTGGAAAGAGGTATGATGTTAGGTATGGAACCAACAGATTTATGGTTCGACCCATTATTTCTGGTTGTAAAAGGTATGCAGGACAAACAGATGGAAGTTCTGGAAGCAATCAAAATGTTCAGCGATATGGGACTGAATTCTACAGGTGGTCTGTCCAATAACTCCAACGGTATGCCAAAACACATCCGTCCAATTATGGATTCCGCTTTAGTAGCTATGTGCATGATGCAGGGTCTGACCTCCGCTATCGTAAATCCATGTGATTTAAGACTGATGGAAACTATCAAATCCTGTGATGTATTTAAAAACAATACCTTATACGCAGATTCTTATCTGGAAATTTAATTTTATACAGGATTATTTAGGAGAGGCTGCTGCAGATTTTGCAGCAGCCTGTATAAAAAGCAGAGAAAGGCAGAGTTTCTATGTTTAAAGTAACTTTTAGATTCGAAAGCGGCGAGGATGTCACGACCTTTGCCCAGGAAGGTGAAAATCTGTTGGAAGTAGCACGCCTGACCAATGTTGCTATTGATGCCCCTTGCGGCGGTAATGCTTCCTGCGGAAAGTGTAAAGTAAAATTAGTTGAGGGTGAACTCCATTCTCCCAAGACCCGTCATATTTCTGACGAAGAATATCAGGGCGGCTGGAGACTGGCATGTGTAAGTAAGATTACAGGTGATGTTGCGGTGGAAGTGCCTGATATTGCATCTGCTTACCGTAGTCGGATGAAAGTTGCAGATTTAAGCTCTAAAGAGGAAATTGCCATTTTTGAAAGCGCTAAAAATGATATCGAAGCAGCCGGTCTTCCAATGAAGAACAGCATGGATATTCTGGATGTTACCATGGATATTCCGTCTTTGGATGACACTATGCCGGATAACGAGCGTTTTGTACGCGCTGTAAAAAAAGCTACAGGTGCTTCTAAAGTAAAACTTCCATTTCAGGTTTTGACAAAAATTGCCAGAGTGTTTAGGGAAAGTGATTTTCAGGTGCGCTGTGTGGTACGCAAGGATGCTTCTGAGAAAGATATTTTTGTGTATGATGTTTATCCCAGGGATGCAGAAGTTGTCATCGGCGGTTTAGCTGTGGATATCGGAACAACAACCGTATCTGCGCTGCTGATTAATATGCAGACAGGGGAGATTATTGGTAAGGCATCAGCAGGAAACGGACAGATTCGTTACGGTGCAGATGTCATTAACCGTATTATTGAATCCATGAAACCAGGTGGAAGCGAGAAGCTTCAGAAAGCGGTTATAGAGGAAACCATTAATCCTATGATTCAGCAGATGTGTCGGGCAAATAATTTTAAACCGGAACATATTTACCGTATGGCTGTAGCGGCTAATACCACTATGAATCATCTGATGGCAGGAATGGAAGGGGACCCTATTCGCATGGAACCTTATATTCCCACCTTTTATAAGACCAATTCACTGTTTGCCTCAGATATTGGCATTGCCATTAACCGGGATGCACATATTATCGTGGCGCCTAATATTGGAAGCTATGTAGGCGGAGATATTACAGCAGGTGCTTTGGTAAGTATGCTTTGGAACAGACCGGAATTTTCTTTGTTTATTGACTTAGGTACCAACGGTGAGCTGGTATTTGGAAATTCTGATTTTATGATGAGCTGTGCATGCTCTGCAGGACCGGCTTTTGAAGGCGGAGATATCAGTTGCGGTATGCGTGCTACAGATGGAGCCATTGAGGCATGTACCATTGACAAGGATACCATGGAGCCATCCTATCATGTTATAGGGGAAGAGGGACAGAAACCTATTGGACTTTGTGGTTCCGGTATTATTGATGTGATTGCGGAACTTTTCCGGACTGGTATTATTAATCCAAAGGGAAAATTTATCAGAGAAGGAAGGCGTGTGCGTCATGATGCCTATGGCATGGGAAGCTATGTCCTTGCCTTTGAAGAAGAAGCAGGTTCCGTAAAAGATGTAGAAATCAATGAGGTGGATATTGATAACTTTATACGTGCAAAGGGAGCAATTTTCTCAGCAATCCGCACTATGTTGTCCTCTCTTGATTTTGATGTGGAAATGATTGATGATGTTTATGTAGCAGGCGGCATTGGAAGCGGAATCAATATGGAAAACGCAGTGAGAATCGGTATGTTTCCGGATATTCCTATGGAAAAATTCCACTACATCGGCAATTCTTCTTTGTCTGGTGCGTACACCATGCTGCTTTCCAGAGATGCAGAGCGGAAATGTTATGAGCTGGCATCCAATATGACTTATCTGGAACTTTCAGCAGTTCCTACTTATATGGATGAGTTTGTGGCATGCTGCTTTATTCCTCATACAGACACTACTCTGTTTCCGTCCTGTACACAGGAGTAAAAAGATATCCGAGGTGAAAATATGAATTTTGATTATGCAAAAGACAGCAAAGAGCAACGACCCTATGAGCATTATCTGGCAGCCTATAAGGAGTTAGATCCAAAAGAAATCAGCGAAAGAACTGGATTTCCTTATGATGAAGAGACAAAAATGTTTACAGTGCATCTCATGGGAAGCACGTACCTTGTTTCATTCCCGGATTATGAGATTCATCATGTGGAGGATAGTATAGGTGTCTATCCTCTGGATGAGGCTATGAATGCTAAAATTTTAATTATGCGCTTTATGGCAGAACGCCATATGACTCTCTCCACTGGCAAGTTTATTACATACCATGATGTTCCATGGGGAGAGGTGTATTTCAGACAGTTCCAGGGCCGATGCCTGATGCGGTTTGCCTTTTCTTATGGAAATAAGCTGGAACAGTTTCAAAAAGTAATGGAACGTATGGGAGCAGAAAAGTCTGCAGAAGGAGATTGCGCTTATACACTGGAATTTATGGATCACCTGTTTGTGAAGTTTATTCTCTGGGAAGGTGATGAGGAATTTCCACCTTCTTCACAGATTCTGTTTTCTGATAATTTTGCAGCTTGTTTTGCTGCAGAAGATTTGGCTGTAGTGGGAGATATTTCCATTAATATGATGAAAGCATTAGAAAAAAACTGTCTTAAAACATGAAATAAAGTATTAGTAGAGTAGGTATTGCGCGTTAAGTGTCATGGGATGGGAAGTTGTCCATGGACGAAGGTAATCAAAAATGATCCACGATGCAATATTGCGTCCGCTACTACATTAAAGATAAATGCTTCTCTTTGGTGTAGTAAACTACTATGCCTAAACTCGTATTTGCGACAGTAAAAGAGGAGGATTTATTACAAATGAAAAAAGAAAATAAGGTTAAAGTGCTGGTATTTGCCGGTGCTTTAATTGCCATGAACATTGTACTTTCAAGACTTTTGGTACTAAATATAGGACCAACCCTGCGTATTACAGTAAGCCAGACGCCGGTATATCTGGCAGGCTTCTGGTTTGGACCGGTAGTAGGCGGTGTTTGCGGATTTTTGGGTGACTTAATTGGAAGTCTCTTACAGGGCTATGCGCCGAATCCGTTTATCTCCTTATCAGCTATTTTAACAGGAGTTTTGCCTGGTATTGCCAGCTATCTTATAAAAAAACGAATGGAAATCTGGCATGTTTTAGGTGTACTGGTTCTGAATGGACTAATTGGTTCTTTAGGATTTACTTGCATCGGACTGCACCTGTACTATGGAACTCCTTGGGCAGTCTTATATGCAGGACGTATTGTACAGACCATTTTGCTCACTGCTGTTAATACAGTGCTGGTATTTTTCCTGTACAGAAGTCCATTAACCGGATTAGTTAAAAAGAGCGTTGCTTCTTCTATGAGAAGAGGAAACCGCCATGTGGCTGATAAAGGCTGAACACGATTTGAATAAGAAAATAATATGGCACAGCCATTTTATTTATATTACTTTTAAGGGAGGTTTTAGAAATGGGATTTAAAACTGACATTGAAATTGCACAGGAGTGTACTATGGAGCCAATCACCAAGATTGCAGAGA
>CATWQE010000090.1 GCA_958352855.1 uncultured Bacillota bacterium | reverse complement strand
GACCTATGTACCGGGAACTTTCTGCAAAAATGCTGGGAACCTGTCTGCATATGATGAAGGGAACTCCTTATATCTATCAGGGAGAAGAAATCGGTATGACCAATGCTTATTTCAAGAATATGGAAGATTACCGAGATATTGAAAGTATTAATGCATATAAAGAATATACGGAAAATAACATTATGAACCCGGAAGAAATGATGAGCGCTTTAAAAGCCATCAGCAGGGATAATGCCAGAACCCCAATGCAGTGGGATGACAGCGAAAATGCAGGATTTACCACAGGTACTCCATGGATTAAAGTAAATCCAAATTATCGTATGATTAATGCCAGGAGGGCATTGGAAGACAAAGACAGCGTGTTCTATTATTACCAGAAATTAATCAAACTGCGTAAAGAAAAGGAAATCATTATTGATGGTGTATTCAAAGGCCTTCTGGAAGAAGATGAGAATATTTATGCATATGAGAGAATCCTGAAAGACCAGAAGTTGCTGGTAGCCTGCAACTTCAGCGACAAAACAGTGGACTGCAATTTGTTTGAGACTGAAGAAGTGAAGCAGGGACAAGAACTGATTTCTAATTACATATATCATGAAAAAGGCGTGCTAAAACCTTATGAAGCCAGGGTGGTATTACTTTCATAAACAGGACTGCAGGAAAGCAGGATAAAGCTTTATCAGTCAGTCTGGCAGAGAAGGAAACAGAAGACTGCCGCATGAATCCATAATCAGGAGGATTCATGCGGCAGTCTTTTAAGATGTGAGATGGTCGATAATCTCAGACGCTTTCAAAGCCTGTTCAATAATATGGCGGACAGCAGGTTCTATCGGTATGTTTTCCTCCAGATAAAAAGGACGGTTTTCCAGAAATGCACAGGATAGGTCATAAACATAGCTCTGGGAATCTGTCTGTTCTTTTGCAAGAACTTCTCCGCGGTTTTGCATTTCTTTTGTGTTCTTTTCCTGTCCAAGAGTCATTTCTGCAAGATTTTCCAGCATAACACAAAAATGTTCCTCATCCCAGGCAGAAAGATACATGCACTTACAAAGCCCTTTGGTAAAAAAAGGATAGCTGCTGTAACAGGTCAGGAGTTCTTTGAAACGTGTTTTGTGCCAGGAATCTTCAAAAAGGTTCTGCTCATTTAATGCCTTTATACATTCATCTTGCCAGGCCATAGAATCCCTTCTTTCGTAATATGATAGGATATATAAAATTATAAAGAAAGAAGAGGGAGAATACAATGGAAAAATAGAAAAAGTGTAATATTTGGGTCGAATTTTTGAGAAAAAACTGATATTTATAATGGAACATGATATAATATAAGAAAATGTCAGGGGGATATAGTATTATGAAGAAATCAGGATTGAAAGGAAAACTTTTTATTTTATTAACACTCACAGGAGCAGCAGCCTGTACAGCTTCCTGTAAAGCAGAGGAAAAAAACCAGGAAGTTTCCAGTATGGTAGAATTTAAAGGCTTTGTTGGTAAAGAACAGACGTTAGAAAATACGGACACAATGCCCGCAAATAATATGTTATACCTGGAGACAAAATCGGCCCAGATAAAAAGCAAAAAGGATGATACAGAATATACATCCAGTCTTTCTTCCTTTCAACAGGGAACGGCAACCTATCTGGTAGAAGGGGATTTATCTTCTGTGGGGAAGGACATGCTGGAAGTAACGTATCCTGTCTTTTATGTGGAGAAACAGCTTGAGGAAAAGGAAGTTTTATATCCTTCAAATAATGAAGAAGGTACTCATATAGAATTAGGAGACAGTGAGACAAAATATCCAGATGCAGGTCCGGGAGTTTTGGTTGAAGTGATTTCTTCTGATTTGGAACAGATACCTTACCAGATGACTCTAAAGTCCAATGGTGAAACTTATGAAGGAGCAGTTTCTTATTATTTTGATATTATATCAGGAGATTTTGAAGAAGGATACTGG
Source organism: uncultured Bacillota bacterium (assembly GCA_958352855.1). Classification (GTDB taxonomy): domain Bacteria; phylum Bacillota; class Clostridia; order Lachnospirales; family Lachnospiraceae; genus Blautia. The sequence continues at coordinate 7,846 of CATWQE010000090.1, read as the reverse complement.
ATTATTTCCGGCATTACCATGGAAGAACTTGGGGCGGATACTACTGTGGAGGCTTCCAGTGTGCTGCAGCGGTATGTCGCCACAGAGTTTGAGATAGTGGAAAAAGACGTAAAGCATTAATCTAAAAGGGACTATTGCACAGAGTTATCATGCAGGAGTCCCTTTTAGATCAAATTGCAGTAGTCAGCTAGAAGCTTCTATTTAAGATGTAATTGTAGCTTCAATGCCTCCTGTAACACCTGGGAGAAATTAATGTTTCTTTCCAGAGCAGCAGCATTTAACCAGGCAGGAAGGGTAACTGTGCGGTTTACAGAGCGATTTACTTGTGCCATGCGTACAGAGGGCATATAGACATCCACGAGAACGACACGCTCATTTTCCTGAATAGAGATTCCAGATAAAGGAGTAGGAATCGGAATTTGTTCATGGTCTTCTTCTAATCCGTTTAATACGCAGCCAAGCAGTTCTCTGGCAGATAATAGAGCATCCTCATCACTGGTTCCGCTGGTAGCACAATCTAAATCAGGGAATACAACTGCAATTTCCTGATTAGGTTCATAGGTAAATATAGCGGGGTAAAAATATCGTTCTACTTTTTTCATGAAGAATACCTCCATATGCATAAATAGGTCAGGAGGGAGCCAAAGCTACCGAAAACGGAGCCCTGACTGCCTTTCAATACTGTCCAATGTTTTCCGGGGAATGTCTTTATCAGGATGTTTTACTGTGACACGTCCCTTTTTAACAGGATGCTTATATTGATGATGACTACCAGTGACACTTACTTCGTACCATCCATCTTCTTTTAGCATCTTGAGGACTTCTCTTGATGAAAAACTTTTCATTCGTTTCCCTCCTGACAAAAACATAATAACAAATATAAAAATATTTGTCAATGAAATTCCCTTTAATTATCTGAATTATGGTTCTTGTGCTATTTGCCATATATCCCCCGGTAAATAATCGGGAAGTCAAAATAATAATTCCTAAACCATACCAATTTTTTTGAAACATTGTGGAATCTGTCAGAAATTCCCCTGTGTTTTGGCTTGAAAGTTTATGCAGAAAAATAGCAAAAATTAATAAAAAAATATGCAAAAATGAAAAAAATATGGTATAATGTACTATATTAACTCAAGAAACAGGGGGAATAAAAATGGCAAAAGAAATGATTGCAATGCTTCTTGCCGGCGGACAGGGCTCCAGATTATATGCGCTGACCCAGAAACTGGCAAAACCGGCAGTTCCTTTTGGCGGAAAATACCGTATTATCGACTTTCCGTTATCAAACTGCATTAACTCTGGTATTGATACCGTAGGTATCCTGACACAGTATCAGCCACTGGTACTGAATGAATATATTGGAAACGGACAACCATGGGATTTAGACCGCTTGTACGGTGGTGTTCATGTACTGCCGCCTTATCAGCAGGCAACGGGTTCTGACTGGTATAAGGGTACTGCAAATGCAATTTATCAGAATCTTTCCTTTATTGAAAGATACAATCCGCAGTATGTTATCATCCTTTCCGGAGACCAGATCTGTAAACAGGACTACAGTGAATTCCTGAAATTCCATAAGGAAAAGAATGCAGAGTTCAGTGTGGCTGTTATGGAAGTTCCATGGGATGAGGCGTCTCGTTTTGGACTGATGGTAACGGATGAAAATGACAGGATTTCAGAATTCCAGGAAAAGCCAAAGAATCCGAAATCCAATCTGGCTTCCATGGGTATTTATATTTTTAACTGGGATATTCTGAAAAAATACCTCACAGAAGATGAGGCAGATCCCAATTCTGAAAATGACTTTGGAAATAATATTATCCCCAATCTTCTTCGGGACAATCGGGCAATGTATGCATACCGCTTCAATGGCTACTGGAAGGATGTAGGAACCATTTCTTCTCTGTGGGAAGCAAATATGGAGGTGCTTGACCCAGAGCATAGCGGTATCAACCTGTTTGATGATGACTGGAAAATTTACAGCCGCAACAGTGGTATGACCGGTCATAAAATCAGCAAGGATGCAGTAGTGGAAAATTCTATGATTACAGATGGCTGCCGCATTGACGGACATGTAAAACATTCTATTTTGTATGCAGGTGTTCGTGTGGAAGCAGGAGCAGAGGTCGAAGATGCAGTGGTTATGGGCGGTACTGTGATTAAAGCAGGCGCAGTGGTGAAACATTGTATTGTAGCGGAAAATGCAGTAATTGGAGAAAATGCAGTGGTAGGAGCCATGCCGGAAGACGGTGAAAAAGGTGTGGCAACCGTAGGACCAGGGGTTTATATTGGCGACAATGCGAAAATCGGGCCGAACGCAATGGTCAGTGAAAATGTAAAGGGTGGTGAAGAACAATGGTAAATCTTAACGCAGATGCTTTAGGCATTATTTTCCCAAACAGCTATGATACTCTGGTACCTGAACTGGTAAGCAAGCGGTTAATGGCTTCTATTCCATTTGCGGGACGTTACCGTATGGTTGATTTTATTCTGTCCAGCATGGTAAACAGCGGAATCGGTAATGTATCGATTCTGGTACGTCAGAATTACCTGTCTCTTATGGACCACTTAGGCTCAGGACGTGCATGGGATTTGACACGTAAAAACGGAGGCCTGAATATTGTTCCGCCATTTGCTGAGGAACAGGTAAAGGTTTATACAGGACGTGTGGAAGCGCTGGCAAATATTCTGGCGTTTCTGAAGCATCAGAAGGAAAAATATGTAGTGATGTCAGATGCCAACATTGCAGTAAACTTTGATTTTAATGCGCTTATGGAGGCGCATATTGCCAGTGGCGCAGATATTACTGCAGTTTATAAGGAAGAAGAAGTTCCCAAGGGAATGATAAACAAACCCACTTCCAGTACAGCTATGTACTATACCTTTGGCATTGAAAATGACCGGGTGAAAAAGATGTATATTAACCTGAATGAAAACAAGAAACAGAACTTATCCATGAATATTTATATTCTGGAGAGAGAACGTCTGATTAACTGGGTAAATACAGCTTTTGTAAGAGGGTATGCGTATTTTGAGCGTGACATTCTGGCACCGAATCTGGATAAGATTAATGTTCATCCCTATAAATTTGAAGGATACTCTGCACGTATCTGTGATATGAAGAGTTACTTTGATGAAAATATGAAGCTTCTGGAAGATGAAAATCTGGATGGACTGTTTGCCGGAAATCAGATTTATACAAAAATCAGGGACGATAACCCGACCAGATATATGAATGGCGCAAAGGTGAAAAACATTATGGCGGCAGATGGCTGTGTCATTGAAGGTGATGTGGAAAACAGTGTGCTGTTTCGAGGTGTAAAGGTTGGAAAAGGTGCAAAAGTAAGAAACTGCGTGCTCATGCAGGATACGGTAGTGGAAGCAGGAGCAGATGTGGAATATGTGATATCAGACAAGAACGTAGTGATTACAGAAGGAAAACAGGTAAAAGGAACAGATACCTTCCCGGTATTTATTTCAAAACACCAGATTGTATAAGCAAGTAAATAAAATAAGTAAAGAAAAAGAGATGTCGTACTTCATAACTTTACGAAGTACGGTATCTCTTTTTGTTTTAAATAGATTTAACAAAGGTTTGATGTTCCTGTGATGGTTCGGGAAAAAGGAGACTGCTATAATACATTTCAGCAAAAGGACAGATGTGGTGTGCAAATAGCATACAGAAAGGAAATGACATGCTGAAATTAGAAAATATTAAGAAATCATATGGACATACAACGATTTTAGAGAATATTAATTTGCAGATTGAAAAAGGGGAGATTGTTTCTATTTTAGGACCCTCAGGATGTGGGAAAACAACACTTTTAAATATGATTCTGGGGATTACGGATGCCGACAGCGGAACCATAGAATTTGACGGTGAAGATATGACCAATGTGCCAATGGAGAAGAGAGGTTTTAACATTGTTTTTCAGGATTATGCGCTGTTTCCAAACCTGAATGTATATGGAAATATTACCTACGGACTTCGGAATAAACCGGGGATTTCCAGCAAGCAGGAGGTAGAAGAACTCATTGATTTGCTTGGGCTTAGAGAGCATTTAAGCAAGAAAATCGAACAGCTTTCCGGTGGGCAGAAGCAGAGAGTTGCCCTTGCAAGAACCATGGTGATGAAGCCGCGAATCCTGCTTTTAGACGAACCTTTAAGCGCCCTGGACGGTGTGATTAAAGAGTCTATTAAAGACCGGATTAAGAAAATTGCCAAGGAATATGAGCTTACGACCATTATTGTAACCCATGATCCGGAAGAGGCGCTGACATTGTCTGATAAGGTATTGATTTTGAACAAGGGCGGTATTGCCCAGTTTGGAAAACCAGAGGAGATTATTCAGAAGCCACAGGGACAGTTTGTGAAAGATTTTATCCTCAATCAGTTGGAAATCAAGAGAAATAATATTTATACCTTATTCAGCAATTCTCTGACAGGAATGAGAGCTGCGGGGATGGCCGGCTGATGGGAACCAAAAGAACAATGAAACATAAAGAGAAAGAAATTAAAGTGATTTTTGTTGTGGTGACATTGATTTTTGCCTTCTCTCTGGCAATTCCGGTACTGCAGCTTCTGGGAAAATCCTTTCTGAAAGACGCAGGGATAACCGGTGAGTTTTATCAGGAAGTCTTTGCATCAAAAGGGTTTTTGACTGCAGTTGGCAACAGCTTTCAGGTATCTTCTCTTGGAGCTTTGATTACCACAGGAATTGCCTTTTTACTTGCCTATACCATTCATTATACCAATGTTCCCGGTATTTTTAAGAAAGGGCTAAAAGCAGCGGCAGTGCTTCCAATGTTTTTGCCAACTATTACCTATGGGTTTGCAATTTTGTATTCTTTTGGAAAAGAAGGACTTTTGACCAGGATATTTGGAAGACAGATTTTTCAGATTTACGGGATGAACGGACTGCTTTTGGGATATGTGATTTATACCCTTCCTATTTCTTTTATGCTGATTTTTAATGCCATGAGCTATATTGATAAGAAATACATGGTGGTGTCAAAGGTCATGGGAGATAAGGGGCTTCAGACCTTCTGGATTACCATTATCAGACCTCTTTTGGGAACTTTGGCGGCTTCGTTTGTCCAGTCTTTTTTCTTAAGCTTTACAGATTTTGGTATTCCCGCGGCAGTAGGCGGGGAATATGAGGTGCTGGCAGGCGTCCTGTATGACCAGATGCTTGGAAGCATCCCGGACTTTCACAAGGGCGCAGTGGTGGCAGTGGTTATGCTGATTCCTTCGGTGCTTAGTATTGTACTTCTTCACTATTTGGAAAAATACAATGTGCGGTATAACAAGATTTCCAATATTGAGATGCAAAAAAACTATGGGAGAGATATTTTCTGTGGTGTGGTAAGCGGTCTTTTCTGCCTGAGTATGCTGGCTGTTTTTCTGGTGATTTTTGTGGTTCCCTTTGTAGAGGAATGGCCTTATGAGATTGCTTTTACGCTGGAACATGTGAAGAAGGTATTGACCGATTCAGAGCTTTTGGGCGTATATGGAAACTCCCTGTATACAGCCTTTTTTACTGCGATTTTTGGAACACTTCTGGCTTACGGAAGCGCTCTGGTGACTGCCAGAAGCCAGGTGCACAGGGGCTTAAAGCGCGTCATAGAGGGCATTGCACTGGTGACGAATACTATTCCAGGCATGGTTCTTGGACTGGCATTTTTGTTTGTTTTTTCCGGTACAGGGCTGCAGAATACCTTTGCAATTATGGTCTTGTGTAATGCGATTCATTTCTTTTCCACACCCTATTTAATGATGAAAGAATCACTGGCAAAGATGAACGCTTCCTGGGAAACCACAGCAATGCGTATGGGAGATAACTGGTTCAAAACCATTGTCCGTATTGTGACGCCAAATGCAATATCTACGATTCTTGAGGTGTTTAGCTATTACTTTATGAATGCCATGGTGACCATCAGCGCAGTGATTTTCCTGGCGGGGGCAAGAACCATGGTGATTACCACAAAAATCAAACAGCTTCAATATTATAATCAATATAATGAGATTTTTGTGTTGTCCCTGTTGCTGCTGTTTACCAATCTGGTTTGCAAAGCAGTGTTCCAGTATCTTGCAAAACGGGGACATAAGGTGGAACTGGTGAAAGAGGCAGATACCAGAAAAGAGCGTGTGCGGCAGAAAACGGTTGCTATGATTAAGCGAATTGTGGCTGGTGTTCTGGCTGTGATTCTGGTGATTTCTGGAATTTCTCTGGTGACAGGAGGAAGAAATCAGGATTTGGTGGTGATTTATTCCAATGGAGATGATGAGGCCATTACTGCCATGAAGAAGGCTCTGGATGAAAATGGATATGAGGGAAAATACATTCTTCAGACCTTTGGTACCTCAGAGCTTGGAGGGAAGCTGCTGGCAGAGGGGAAAAATCTGGAAGCAGATATGATTACCATGAGTACCTTTTACATAGACAGCGCCCAGGAACAGAATCAGATGTTTGCGGATCTGACGTTTGAGCATGAGACCTTATCAGAGTTTCCGCCATACTGTACGCCAATCACTGCTCAGGAGGGTACTATGATTGTAAACACCAGGGTTATGGAGGAAAACAAGCTACCGGTTCCAACATCTTTAAAGGATTTGGCAGATCCGGTGTATCGAGATATGATTTCTGTTACCGACCTTTCCTCTTCCTCTACTGCATGGCTTATGATACAGGCTTTGATTGCAGAGTATGGGGAAGAGGAGGCACAGGAGATTTTAACCGGTATTTATGAAAATGCAGGACCTCACATAGAAGATTCTGGTTCCGGTCCTCTGAAAAAGGTAAGAGCCGGAGAGGTGGCTATTGGATTTGGGCTGCGTCATCAGGCAGTGGCGGATAAAGAAGCCGGGCTTCCGGTGGATTACATTGACCCCATAGAAGGGAATTTTTCCCTGACAGAATCCATTGCTGTTTTAGACAGGGATACCAGACGCAAAGATATTGCCATGGAGATGGCAGAATGCATTATCAAACAGGGAAGAGAAGAACTGCAAAAAACCTATCCCCTTCCTGTTTATGAAGGAGAAACTCTGGATGCGGCAAATCAGTCAGCGTATCCAAAAGTGTTCAAAGAGCCATTGACTGCAGAGCTTTTGAAAGAGCATCAGGAGCTTTCAGAGGCGTGTAAATAAAGAGAAAAAGCAAAGAAAAAGGAGAAGTAAAATAAAATGAAAAATTATAAATTATTAACACCAGGACCATTAACTACAACAGAAACCGTAAGAAAGGAAATGATGTTTGACCATTGTACCTGGGATGATGATTATAAAAGCATTACACAGAAAATCAGAAAACAGCTTTTAGAGCTTGCTCATGTAAGTGAAGAGGAGTATACGGTAGTGCTGATACAGGGAAGCGGCAGCTTTGGCGTGGAATCTGTGCTTACCAGCGTGGTTGGAGAAAATGAGAAGCTGTTGATTGTGGCAAACGGCGCTTACGGGGAACGAATGGAGGATATGGCAAAACATGCAAAAATTCCCTATACCATGTACAATGAAGTGTACTATAAAATTCCAGATGCAGAGAAAATTAGAGAAATTCTGGAACAAGACCCTGCCATTACCCATGTATCTATGGTACACAGTGAAACAACCTCTGGTATTCTCAATGATATTCAGGCAGTGGGAAAAATGGTAAAAGAAAAGGGCTGTACCTTTATTGTGGATGCCATGAGCAGCTTTGGCGGTGTGGATATTCCTGTGAAAGACTGGGGAATTGATTTTATTATCAGCAGTGCAAACAAATGTATTCAGGGCGTTCCGGGATTTTCCTTTATTATTGCCAATCGTGAGAAATTAATGGAAAGCGCAGGGAAGGCAAGAAGC
>CATWQE010000089.1 GCA_958352855.1 uncultured Bacillota bacterium | reverse complement strand
ACCATAAAAGCAAAAAGAAGGATGCGAAAAAACTCAATCGAGTTTTTTCACATCCCCTTTCTGAAATCAAATAAAATCCCCCTCTCCACTATCTCCCGTTCCGCCTTCCGGCTGCTGATAGTAATAAGGAAGTTCATCTTCAAAAAATTCTTCGTAGTCTTCAAAGCCATTATAATCATCGTAACTGTCATAGCTGTTATAATCATCCATACTATCTTCCCCGCCATACAGATATTTATTAAGGAAATCATAAAGCTCCTCTTCTGTGAGCTCTTCGGAGGTGATGATGGAGAAATAATCCTGCATGAAACTGCGACCCTGGTCTGTTACAAGAAACAGAGTACAGATGGTAATAATCAGTACGGTTGCAAGGGTAATACAGCTAATACCAATGGCCATGCCTGCTTTGGCCGGACCAGAACGGGCATATTGTCCTTTGGAAAGACAGGAAAATAAAATAGCCAAACCGGCGAAAATAAAAAGTAAAAAAGGCATGCAGCACAGAGATAGCAGCGCCAGGATTCCCATGACCAGAGACAGGGAAGCCATGGTCTGATTTCCGTCATAAACAGGGGGAGCAGGTGTCTGCTGAGGTGTATACGGCTGATAATAATTGCCATTATAAGGATTTTCCATAAGTTAAATCCACCTTTCTTTTGTTAGAATATAAATATTTCGCTGATATGAAACATTTTATCATGGATTATTTTTAGGGGCAACCCAATTTTCTTGACAAATTCCTTCTGCATTGATAAGGTTGTAGTTGGCAGGATTTCAGAGGAAAAACTGCCACTCACACTCAGGGAAAGAAAGGACGTTTTACATGGACATTATTCAAGTGATTACCCAGGAATTAAAAGTAGAGAAATGGCAGGTAGAGGCTGCGGTTGCTCTTATAGATGAGGGAAACACAATCCCTTTTATTTCACGATATAGAAAAGAAGCCACAGGGGCATTAAATGACGAACAGCTTCGTAATCTTTTTGAGCGCCTTACATATTTAAGAAACTTAGAGGATAAGAAAAACCAGGTGCTTTCCAGCATTGAGGAACAGGGCAAGCTTACAGAAGAGTTGAAAAAGCAGATTCTGGAAGCTCAGACTTTGGTTGTAGTGGAGGATTTATACCGTCCCTACCGTCCAAAGAGAAGAACAAGAGCCATTATTGCAAAAGAAAAAGGTCTGGAGCCATTGGCAAATATTTTGAAATTGCAGGCAACAGACAAGGACATGGAAGAGGAAGCAGCGGCATTTATTTCTGAAGAAAAAGAAGTAAAAACAGCCAAAGATGCTCTGGCCGGAGCCATGGATATTGTGGCTGAAAGTATTTCCGATGAGGCAGATTACCGCATTCATATTCGTAAGACCACTATGAAGTCAGGTCTTCTGGTTTCTTCCGCTAAAAAACCGGAAGAGTCTACGGTTTATGAGATGTATTATGAGTATCAGGAGCCGGTTTCAAAAGTGGCGGGACACAGAATTCTGGCAATTAACAGAGGAGAAAAAGAGAAAATTCTCACTGTGAAAATTGAAGCGCCGGAAGAAGAAATCCTACGTTATCTGGAAAAACAGGTGATTACAAAAAACAACCCTAATACGACACCAGTTTTAAAGGCAGCGGTGGAGGACTCCTACAGACGTCTCATTGCGCCTGCCATTGAGCGTGAAATCCGCAATGATTTAACAGAAAAAGCAGAAGACGGTGCAATCAAAGTGTTTAAAAAGAATCTGGAACAGCTTCTTATGCAGCCCCCAATTGTGGGACAGGTTGTTCTTGGATGGGACCCTGCATTCCGTACAGGATGTAAACTGGCAGTGGTTGACGCCACAGGAAAAGTGCTGGATACTACCGTAATCTATCCAACTGCGCCAACCACTCCGGCTAAAATTGCAGCAGCGAAAGAGACTTTGAAAAAGCTCATTGAGAAATATCATATTACCCTGTTTTCTGTAGGAAATGGAACGGCCTGCAGAGAATCAGAGCAGGTAATTGTGGAACTTTTAAAAGAGATTCCCCAGAAAGTTCAGTATGTAATTACCAACGAGGCAGGAGCCTCTGTATATTCTGCCAGCAAGCTGGCAACAGAGGAATTCCCGAACTTTGATGTGGGACAGAGAAGCGCGGCATCCATTGCCAGAAGACTGCAGGATCCACTTGCAGAGCTGGTAAAAATCGATCCGAAATCCATTGGTGTAGGACAGTATCAGCATGATATGAACCAGAAAAAATTAGGAGAGGCTCTTTCTGGTGTGGTAGAAGACTGTGTAAATAAGGTAGGCGTGGACTTAAATACAGCCTCTGTCTCTCTTCTGGAATATGTATCTGGTATCAGCAAAGCCATTGCCAAAAATATTGTTCTTTATCGCGAAGAAAATGGGGAATTTAAGAACAGAAAAGAACTTTTAAAAGTAGCGAAATTAGGCCCTAAAGCCTTTGAACAGTGTGCAGGATTCCTTCGTATACGGGGAGGCGAGAATCCTCTGGATGCCACCAGCGTACACCCGGAAAGCTATGAGGCGGCAGAGAAGCTTCTGGCAGATATGGGGATGAAACCAGAAGATATTTTCCAGGGCCAGACCGTATATTACATTAAAGATTATGCTCAGATGGCGAAGAAATTAGGCGTAGGAGAAATCACGTTAAGAGATATTGTAAAAGAACTTACGAAACCTGGAAGAGACCCGCGTGAGGAGATGCCAAAGCCCATTCTGCGTACAGACGTTCTGGATATGAAGGATTTAAAAGAAGGCATGGTGCTCAAAGGAACGGTAAGAAATGTTATTGATTTTGGCGCCTTTGTGGATATTGGTGTTCACCAGGACGGACTGGTACATATTTCAGAGATGACAGACCGTTATATCAAACATCCGCTGGAAGCAGTCAGTGTTGGAGACGTGGTGGATGTAAAAGTTCTGGGTGTAGATATGAAGAAAAAGAGAATTTCCCTGACCATGAAAGGGATTCAATAAAGTAAATGTTGAAAGGAAGCGTTTGACATGAATGTAAATCAGGAAAGAATTGCAAAGCTGCAGCAGGAAATGCAGAAAGAAGGCATGGATTTGTATCTGGTGCCTACTGCTGATTTCCATCAGTCTGAGTATGTGGGGGACTATTTTAAGGCAAGAGCATGGCTCTCCGGTTTCACTGGTTCTGCCGGTACCCTGATTGTGACAAAAGAGGAAGCCTGCCTGTGGGCAGATGGAAGATATTTTATCCAGGCTGCAAAACAGCTAGAAGGAACAGGCGTAACCCTTATGAAAATGGGAGAAGAAGGTGTTCCAACAGTAGAAGAATACATTGAGGAAAAATTGCCGGAGCATGGCTGCCTGGGCTGTGACGGACGTACCATCCATGTAGCAGAAGGCAAAGAATTTCAGGAAATCCTAAAGAAAAAATCCGGCAGCTTAAAATGCCAGAAGGACCTGGTGGGAAGCATCTGGGAAGGCAGACCGGAAATGTCAAAGGAATCCGTATACTTGCTGGACACAAAATATGCAGGAAAATCAAGAGAAGAGAAAATCTCAGAAGTCCGCTCTGCCATGGAACAGGCAGGCGCTAATGTACATCTGATTTCCAGTATGGATGATATTGTGTGGCTGTTAAATATTCGTGGAAATGATATTGTGTGCAATCCGGTTGTGATGTCTTATGTGATGATGAATATGGAAACTGTCAACTTCTATGTTCAGGAAGAGGCAGTGTCCAAAGAAGTAAGGGAAGAACTGGAAAAAGCCGGCGTAGCGCTTTGTCCTTATTTTCAGGTGTATGAAGATGTGAAAAACCTGAAAGAAACGGATAAAATCATGGTGGAGGATGTATGTACCAACTTCACCCTTTATGAAAGCATTCCGCGGCATACAGAAGTGATTTTTGAGAAAAATCCAGCAGCAGTGCTGAAAGGGAATAAAAATCCTGTGGAGCAGGAAAATATCCGCCTTGCTCATATCAAAGATGCAAAAGCCATGTGCAGATTTATTTACTGGCTGAAAAAGAATGTGGGAACTGGTGAAATTACAGAATACAGCGCTGCCAAGAAAAGCGAAGCATTTAGAAGGGAAGACGCAGACTGTCTGGATTTAAGCTTTGAAACTATCTGCGCTTATGGACCAAATGCTGCCATGTGCCACTATGCGCCTACAGAAGATGAGTGCGCAAAAGTAGAACCAAAGGGATTTTTCCTCATTGATTCCGGCGGACAGTACTGGCAGGGAACCACAGATATTACCAGAACCATTGCAGTTGGGGAGCTTACCCGGGAGCAGAAGGAACACTTTACGCTGGTACTGCAGGGACATATCCGTCTTGCTATGGCGAAATTTTTGTACGGATGCAGCGGAGCAAACCTGGATGTTATTGTAAGAGCGCCACTTTGGGAAAGAGGTCTGGACTTTAACCATGGTACAGGACATGGTGTTGGATATCTGCTTAATGTTCATGAAGGACCCCAGAATATTAACTGGAGACTGAACAATAAGGGAAGAAGAGGAAACACCGTACCTTTTGAGGAAGGAATGCTTACCTCCAATGAACCGGGACTTTATCTGGAAGGAAGATACGGTATTCGTACAGAAAACCTGATGCTGTGCAAAAAAGCAGAGAAAAATAGTTACGGACAGTTTATGGAGTTTGAAACAGTAACCTGGGTACCTTATGAAAGAGAAGCTATCTTGCCGGAAATGCTTACCAAAGCAGAACTGGAGTGGCTGAATGCTTATCATAAACATGTTTATGAAACTATCGGCCCCCTTCTTGGTGAGGAAGAGAGAGCATGGCTTTTAGAAGCTACTGCTGAAATAAAAGAAAAATAGAAAATAGAGACATGAAGAAAAGGGCAGGACCACACACAAAAGTAGAATTACATTTTTGTGATGTGGTTCTGCTCTTTGTTGAAATACAGGGAGTAAAGGGTTATAATAAGTCCTAAAGTATAAGTGAATAGCTTTATAAAAGGAGAAAAAATGGCGAAAATAAATCATGTAACAAAGAAAACGGAGAATCCTTTTCTGAATCTCTATGAGCTGGATCGGGAATCTAAGACAGGGAAAAAAGGGAAATACTATGTGGCATCCAGAGCGAAGGATAAGAGCAAACTGAAATTAAATACCAGGAAAAATCAGCCGGACGGTGTCATTATTTACAGCCTGTACGGGGAAAAACAGGACAAGGTAGTGCTGGTCCGTCAATACCGTTACAGTATTGATGATTATATCTATGAATTTCCCGCAGGGCTGGTGGAAGAGAATGAGGATTATAAAGAGGCGGCTATCCGGGAAATGAAGGAAGAGACTGGACTGGAGTTTCGTCCTGTGAAGGTGCCTCCGGCTTACGAAAAGCCGGCGTTTACCAGTATTGGAATGAGTGATGAATCCTGCAGCGCTGTTTTTGGCATTTCTACAGGTCATATTTCCAAGGAGTATTTAGAGGATACAGAAGAAATTGAAGTGATTCTGGCAGACAGAGAAGAAGTAAAACGGATTTTAAAAGAAGAGCATGTAGCCATTATGTGTTCTTACATGCTGATGCATTTTCTCCATGACCAGGAACCTTTTGGATTTTTAAAAGAACTGTAAAGACAGGAGTGGCTATTAAATTATGAAATGGAAAAAATATGTAAAGAGTATTGTTGTGTTTCTTTTTACCATAGCAGCCATAGCCCTGGGGATTTTTCTGGGTATTAAGTTCCTGAACTTTTTTATGCCTTTTGTAATTGGCTGGTTGATTGCCCTGATTGCCAATCCTCTGGTTCGGATGCTGGAGAGAAGACTGAAAGTAGCCAGAAGGCATACCTCTATGTTTTTGATTATTGGCGTTTTAGGGGCAATCGTAGGAGGAATTTATTTCATTGGCGTGAAAACAGTGGAAGAAACCAGACTTTTAATTGACCAGGCGCCGGCTATTTATGAAAGTGTCCGGGAGGATTTTGCGACAGCAGGAGAAAATTTGTCTATGATTATCGAGGAACTTCCTCAAAGCGTCCAGGACAGTATTCAGGAAGTTCAGGATAGCGCGGGAGAACTGGCTGGCAAGGCGGTAAGTAAAATCAGTCAGATTACCATGGACCAGGCAAGTGACATTGCAAAGAACCTTCCAAGTATTTTAATAGCGATTATTTTTACAATCCTGTCGGCCTATTTCTTTATTGCAGACAGGGATAAAATATTAGAATTCGGAAGAGCAAACACCCCGGCCATTATTCAGGAGCATTGGCGCGTCTTTTCAGATAGCCTGAAAAATGTGTTTGGCGGATATTTTAAGGCGCAGTTTAAAATTATGGGGGTAATAGGCGTTATTTTATTTATTGGTCTTCTGATTTTGAAGGTGAAATTTGCAGCAGTAGTTGCCATCTTAATCGCATTTTTGGACATGCTGCCTTTCTTTGGAACCGGAACTGCATTTATCCCATGGGCGTTGTTCAAAATTATTTCCGGTGATGTCCAGTATGCAGTGGGGCTGATTATTCTATACCTGATTACACAGCTTGTAAGAAGAATTATTGAACCGAAGGTAGTGGGAGATACCATTGGAATGAATCCGCTTCTGACCCTGGTTTTCATGTATATAGGATACAGAGTCAGCGGAGTCATTGGAATGATTCTGGCAGTACCCGTTGGAGCCATTGCCATTAACTTCTACAAGGCCGGAGTGTTTAATGGACCGATTAAGGGAATCAGGGAAGCCCTGGATGATTTCCTGAAATGGATGTACAAAAGTGAGAATGAAACAGAAAATAAGTAAAGGTGAAACGAAAACATGCAGATAATGGAGACGAAAAAGAAAAAATGGACAACCACAAAGGTGATTGCAGTAGGCTATGTGCTGGTAATTGTAATTGGGACGATATTACTCATGCTGCCTGTATCTGTCAGAAATCATGAGCCAGCGTCTTTTATGGACGCCTGGTTTACTGCAACCTCTGCCACCTGTGTGACAGGACTGGTGACGCATGATACCTACACCTATTGGAGCAGTTTTGGACAGGGGGTGCTTCTGGTTTTGATTCAGATTGGCGGAATGGGATTTATGACTATTGCCATATCTGCGTTGACCTTTACCAGAAAGAAAATCGGACTTTCCCAGAGGCTTGTTATGCAGGAATCTGTGGCAGCGCCTCAGGTGGCAGGCGTTGTGCGTATGTCCAGACTGATTTTAGTGGGCACTGTACTTTGTGAGGGGCTTGGAGCTGTTTTGTTAAGCTTTTATTATGTTCCAAGACTGGGGCCTGGAAAAGGAATTTATTTTTCTGTGTTTCATTCTGTTTCAGCCTTTTGTAATGCAGGAATTGACCTGATGGGTTACTATGAACCAAGCTCTTCCCTGATTACAGCATCGGACAGCTATTTAGTTGGTATTACCATTGCTGCATTGATTTTAGTTGGCGGTATTGGATTTCTGGTCTGGGAGGATGTAAAACGATGGAAATGGCATATCAGCCGTTACAGACTTCACAGCAAAATTGTACTGACCGCTGCGCTGATTTTAGTGGCAGGGGGAACTTTGCTTATGTTTCTTTTTGAATATGGGAAGCCTTCTATGGAAGGTAAGAATCTGGGAGAACAGCTTTTGTGTTCCTTTTTTCAGGCAGTTACCCCACGAACAGCAGGATTTAATACCATGGATTTAAACCAGTTAACAGACAGCAGCCAGATGCTTATGGTGTGTCTTATGTTTGTAGGCGGTTCACCGGGTTCTACCGCAGGAGGAATTAAAACCACCACCATAACGATTTTAATCCTGACTATCTGGACAGAATTTAAAAAGAGAAAAGATGTGGAATTGTTCAAGCGAAGAGTGGAAGGAGAGATTATCCGCCACGCAGCCTGCATTTTAATGTTATATGGCAGTCTGGTGCTGGTTTCTTCTATGTTCATTTGTGCAGTGGAGGGGATAGGAGCAAAAGAAGTTATCTTTGAGGTGGTTTCTGCCCTGTGTACTGTAGGGCTGTCCCTTGGTATTACCGCAGAAGTGGGAACCATTTCTCAAATTATTTTAATTTTATTAATGTTTATTGGAAGAGTAGGAGGAATTACCATTTTGATTGCCTTTGGCAACCGGATTTCATCGATTCCTTCCAAACTTCCGGCAGAAAAAATTGCAGTAGGTTAAGAAGAAAAGCCAAGGAGGAAAGTTATGAAATCAGTTCTGTTAATTGGATTGGGACGCTTTGGAAGACATATGGCAGAAAGACTGCTTGAGGAGGGCAATGAAGTCCTGGGCGTGGATATTTGTGAAGAGCGCGTAAATGATGCCATGGATATGCTGACAAACGCACAAATCGGAGATGCTACCAATGAACTCTTTGTTGAATCTCTGGGTGTGCGAAACTTTGATCTATGTGTGGTGGCAATCGGAGATAACTTCCAGAGCTCTCTGGAAACGACAGCGCTTTTAAAGGACTGCGGAGCGCCCTTTGTATTGTCCAGGGCAAATCGGGATGTACATGCAAAATTTCTTTTGAGAAACGGGGCAGACCGTATTGTATATCCAGAAAAGGAAATGGCTCAGAGGATGGCTGTAAAATACGGAAATGACAATATTTTTGACTGTATCGAACTGACAGATGAGTATTCCATTTACGAGATTCCGGTTCCAGAGTCCTGGGTTGGAGCATCTATTTTGGAGAAAGAGGTAAGAAAAAAATACCGCATCAGTATTTTGGCAACCAAACGTCTGGAGACCCTGTATCCGCTTCCAGGGGCAGAACATGTTTTTGCAGAGGATGAGACTTTGATTATTCTGGGGCATTTTAAAGATGTTCGGGCAGTGATTAAACTACATTAAGAAAACCTTGGATGATCATATGGAAAATTTACAGGATAAGTGGAGAAAATACAGAGAAGATACGGAAAATTCTTGCGCAGGCAGAGGAAAAAAGATATAATCCACAATAAAGAAAATACACTGCAGCGAAAAAGGCGGCTGAAGTGAGAAGAGCGAGGAAGGAAAAGACATGAGCAAAAAATTTGATGTGATTGCATTAGGCGAGCTGTTAATTGACTTTACGGAAAACGGAATCAGCGGACAGGGAAATCCCATTTTTGAGGCAAACCCAGGCGGAGCACCTTGCAATGTATTGGCTATGTTAAATAAATTGGGCAAGAAAACCTCCTTTTTAGGTGTTGTAGGAAAAGACCAGTTTGGTACAGCCCTTAGAGGAACCTTAGAAGAACAGGGCATTGATACAAGCCATTTATATGAAGACCAGGAGGTACATACAACACTGGCTTTTGTTCATACCTTTGAAGATGGAGACAGGGACTTTGCATTTTATAGAAATCCAGGGGCTGATATGATGTTAAGAGAAGAGCAGATTGACGAAGCGTATATTCAGTCTGCAAAAGCATTTCACTACGGTACCCTTTCCATGACTCATGAGGGTGTGAGAAAAGCAACGTATAAAGCCATTGATATTGCCAAAGAGGCAGGTCTTATTATTTCCTTTGACCCGAATTTAAGACCACCGCTGTGGAATTCCGTGGAAGAAGCAAAAGCACAGATTGCCTACGGATTATCCAAATGTGACTTACTGAAGATTTCTGAGGAAGAGCTGGAGTTCATGACAGGAACCAAAGATGTAAAAGAAGGAGCGCATATTCTTCTGAAACAGTATCCTGATATTAAAGTGATGAATGTGACAATGGGAAAAGAAGGAAGTATTTCTTTCCACGAAGGAAAAGAAGTATTCCAGGCTCCGTTCTTACAGGAGAATACCATTGAAACTACCGGAGCCGGAGATACCTTTGGCGCCTGCGCTTTAAACTATGTATTAGAACATGGTATGACAGGACTTACAGAAGAAAATCTCCAGGAAATGCTTCGCTTTGCAAATGGCGCTTCCTCTCTGATTACAACCAAGAAAGGCGCGTTAAGAGTAATGCCAGAGAAGCAGGAAGTGCTGGATTTTATTTCAGAAAAATAATCTGCTAAAAATTTCACAAACTTTATTGAGATGCATTGACATCTGAGTGATTTTGTGATAGATTATAACCATAGTTTTGATTACTGACGGATAGATGTGGAGTACCACAGGGGAATCAAAACCATTATAAAAGCCGACCGTCTGGGCAACATTTGTAGAGATATACAGTTTACAAATGTTGCCCTTTTTTCAACTAGGCTTGAGTGTTGGGAAAAGGGCGTAAGAATTCATTATTTTTAAGGAGGATATTGTTATGGGATTCAAAACAGACATTGAAATTGCACAGGAGTGTACTATGGAGCCAATCACCAAGATTGCAGAGA
>CATWQE010000088.1 GCA_958352855.1 uncultured Bacillota bacterium | reverse complement strand
TTCAGAAAGTTCATCGCTGATTTTTAATTTTGCAAACACACCCTTTAATATTGTTCCCTCTGCATTTCGCTCAAAAAGAGCTGAACGTCTTCCTGTCTCCAATTTCACACGATCCAGACATTCGTATATAACAATCTCTCGGTTCACATGAAGAATATATCTATATTCTGCCAGTTCTGTCCGGAAGAAAATTTCAAATTCTGTCGGTTCATTTTTCATTTCCTCCGAAAATGCAAATGGCTCAATCAGTAATTTTTTCTGAAGAAAAACACGTTCCTCGTTATCTCCGGTTGCGTACAACGGGCGTAACACTTTTGCCGCCACAGTATGCAATGCTTCCAAGACATTTGATTTTCCACCACCGTTTGGACCATATATTGCAGAAACCGGCAAAAACTGCTCTCCATTTCTATCCATTATCACTTTATCTTCATGCTCAGAAATAGCTGCCGCCTGCATATCGAAAGTCACTTCGTCTCGTATACTCTTATAATTCTTAACTGTAAATTGACATAACATACCGTTACCTCCATTTCAGATTTTCTCTTCTTTGCTCTTTATTATACTCTATTTTTTATTTTTGTAAACAATATATGAGTTTTTTTCTCATATATTGTTTTATAATTTTATTTTTTCTATTTTTTAAATTTGTGTCAAATTGCCATGGTAAAGTGTTTCAGGGGCAGATTCAACTCATACGAGTCAAATCTGCCCCTGTTTGGAACTAGCTTTTAAACCTCAATCACATTGATTTCTTCATCTTTTTCTTTTTGCTTGTCTTTTTGTCCCACCACACCGGCTACCACATACTCATTAAAACGCGGCTCATAATAGAACTCCTTCACAAGAGAAAATCCCTGAATCTTTCCTGTACTTTCCACATGCATCAAAGGACCTGTGCAGTGCATTTCATAATCTCCGATTTTAATGCTTTCCTCTCCGCTTGGCACAATGGGCAAATCCTGACGGATAATATCCTGAATCTTCTCCTCTATTTCATACAAATCAAAGTTTGGCTTTTCCCGATAATTAATCATAAAGCCATGCTTCAGTCCAGACCGCGTGTAAGAAGGCCGCTTAATATCCTTTACACAATAACCGAACAAGTCCTCTGCACTGTGAGCCATTTTTCTGTAAATCAAAGATTTAAAAACAATATCTGCAATATTATCCGGCAAAGGTCCAAACAGGGATGGTCTGGTTACCAGCACCTCTTCTCCCAGTCCAATGAGCAAATCTGCATTGCGCTTTAAAGCAGGATACAAGATTTCAAAATGCTCTACAATCACCCGCTTATTCTGCGCTGTCACATCCAGAACTGCCCTGGCAATCTCTTCTAAGGGCACGTATTTTTTCACCATACGCACATCCACATGAAAGGTTTTCGGAGTATAAAATCCCACATCCTCTGCATTTAAAAGAGGCATGTTCAGCACCTCAAACTCATCATCCTCTTCCACAGTCTGAATCCCGGGAAACATACCGCGAATCAGCATACTTTTGCCGGAATCCTTGGCTCCGATAATCCCAATGATTTTGTCAAAGGGGTTCAGATACATCTGGGTAATCTTCATTCCCAGTTCCATCATTCTCAGATTTCCTCTTGGTGCAAAAAAGAAATTATAAAGATTGCACTCATGTCTTACATTGTTATAAATCATAAAAACACCCTCATTCCCAATCCCAGTTAATAGTTGTTTTTATTTTACTACAGGAAGAGACAAGAAAGCGTCTATTTCAGGAACCCGCTGATAATCTGTTCCTCTGCTTCTTCCTCTGTAAGCCCCAAAGTCATCAGTTTGATAATCTGCTCCCCTGCAATTTTTCCAATAGCCGCCTCATGAATCAGGGCTGCGTCCGAATTATTTGCTGTAATTTCCGGGATAGAGCTGATTTTTGCATTTCCCACAATAATGGCGTCACACTCTGTATGGCCACTGCATTTTGCATTTCCGTTTAATACAGACTGGAACATCTGATAAGAATCATCCTTTGCAACTGATCTGGAGATAATGTTAGCTCCAGAATCCTCTCCGTTTAAATCCACAATAAAGCGGCTTTCTGCCCGTTGTTCTCCATGTGTCATAAGGCGTTCCATAACTTTTATAGACGCGCCTTTTCCAAGTTTTACTTTTGTAAGACGTTCTGTGGAATCTACTCCTTTTATCTGCGCGGTATCCATTTCCATATAACTGCCCTCTCCCACTTCTATAATGGTCTGGGGGTTCATCACTCTTTTTCCGTTTCCGTCACCACTTCCATAGTGTTTTTCCACATATTTTACCTTTGAATTTTTTCCAATGAAAAAGCTGTGGATACCGTCATGCTGGCTTCCATCATCTGTTCCGCAGTGAATGCCGCAGCCGGCTACAATGGTCACATCACAGTTATCTCCAATATAAAAATCATTATAGACGGTTTCTTTCCATCCGGCCTTGCTTAAAATAACCGGCATGTGCATACTCTCATTTTTCGTACCGGATTTAATGGTAATGACGATTCCATCCCCTTCTTCTCTTGGCTGGATATCGATATTTTCTGTAGTCTGTCTTCCTTCTGTTTTTCCGTTGGTTCTGATATTATAGGCGCCTGCCGGAACCTCGTGCAGACCGGAAACTGCCTCTAAAAGCTGTTTTTGAATTGCATCCATTAGTCCTGTACCCCTTTCTGCCAGATTTCACATCCTGTATCAGTCTCTGCTGCATTTAATAAAGCCGGAAGAACCTCTTCCTTACTTCCTCTTCGCACCAGTTTTCCATCTGCAATCACAAGAATTTCGTCTGCTGTATTCAAAATCCGTTCCTGATGGGAGATAATGAGAATAGACCCCTGCTTCTTCTGGTTCATGTTTTCAAATACATGAATCAGGTTCTGGAAGCTCCACAAATCAATTCCCGCCTCCGGTTCATCAAATACAGACATTCTGGTTCCCCTTGCCATAACTGTAGCAATTTCAATTCGCTTCATTTCTCCGCCGGAAAGACTGCCGTTTACTTCCCTGTTAATATAATCCTTGGCGCACAGTCCCACTGCGGACAGATATTCACAGGCTCCTGACAGGGAAATTTCTTTTCCTGCTGCAAGGTGAATAAGGTCAAACACCGTTACCCCTTTAAAGCGAACCGGCTGCTGAAATGCATAGCTGATACCATGTCTTGCTCTTTCTGTAATGCTCCAGTCAGTAATATCTTCCCCATCCAGGAAAATTCTTCCTTCTGTGGGCTTCTGGATTCCCGCAATAATTTTTGCCAGTGTGGATTTTCCGCCGCCGTTTGGTCCTGTAATGGCTACGAATTTATTGTCCTCCAAAGTAAAGCTTACATGCTCCAGAATTCCCTTTTCTTTCTCCTTGGAATCCTCTGAAACACGAAAGGAGACGTCTCTTAATTCAAGCATAGTTTTCTTCCTCCGTTTATATAAAAATATATCATGGATATTTTTTGTCCGATTTCTATTATATACAGGTCTTTTAGGATTGTAAACTAAATTTTAGAGTTTTCAAAAAATTGTGGACATGGTACAATGAGAAAAAAACGGAGAATGATGGTTATGGATATTAAAAAGAACAGTATTTTTACAGTAGAAGAATTGATGATTCTGGCTGAAAATGGTCAGAAGGACCTGATTTTCGGCGTGGGCTATTATTACGAAAACGGAATCCGCACCTCTGTGGATTATGCGCAGGCTGCCATCTGGTATGAAAAAGCGGCAAAAAAGGGCCACACAGAAGCAGCTCTTCGCCTTGCTCTGCTCTATGCCCAGGGAAAAGGAGTAGAGGCAAATCCCAAGAAGGCTTTTCAATATATGGAGCAGGCTGCAAAAGGAAATGACCTGAACGCCCTGTACAATATGGGACGCTGCTATGAGGAAGGGATTGGCGTAAAGCCAGACCTTTCCAAAGCCATGGACTGGTACAAAAAGGCGGCTGCCCAGGGAGACTTCCGCGCCATGTGCTGTCTTGCCGCCCAGTTTTTATCAGGAGAGGTACTTCCCTATGAACCCAAAAAGGCCTTCCAGCTTTTTGAAAAAGCGGCCAATGCACAGATTCCCTCTGCACAGTACAACCTTTCTGTACTCTACCGCTATGGTGAGGGCGTAGAAAAGGATGAGGAAAAAGCAGATTTTTGGAGAGTGAAAGCAGCCCAGAACGGTTTCCGCATGGCTATTGATGAGTTAAACAGCTAATAGAGAACGAATTACAGCAAGAAGCTCTCACAGAATATCAGAGATAAAATCTACTGATTTTCTGTGAGAGCTTTTTCTATTTTCGGGCGGCCTTCTTCTACTTAAGCCCTGCCTTTTGTAAAATTTTCCGAATTTCCTCTGTTTCTTCTTCTGTTGCCGGCAAAAGTGGCTGCGTACACACTGGTTCCATGTTCACACCGCGAACCATCATAGCTTTCTTAATGGTAGGAATAAACTGGGGCGCCACATCATAAATCGCCATAAGGCTGTCAATTTTTTGCTGATACTCTGTCATGGCCTTTAAATCATCCTGTCTGGCTGCTTTGGCATACCCGGAAGCCACTTCCGGAGCAAAGTTGGATAAACCTGCCACGCATCCATCCCCGCCTGATAGCACATTGTGTCCAAAGAATTCGTCAAAACCGGAATATACCAGGAAATCCGGATATTCTGTCTTCACCTTCTGAATAATAGCTCTGGTGTGTCCCATGGTGGCAACCGTATCCTTGATTCCCACAATATTTTCATGCTCTGATACCAGCTTGTAAATCATATCCGGCGTCAAATCATGACCGGTTCTGTCCGGAAAATTATACAAAAGCAGCGGGCCATGAACACGCTCTGCTAAAGTGCCATAAAAATTCAAAATTGCACTTTCCGGCAGGCTGAAATAATATGGAGAAATCACCATCACCCCATCTGCGCCCTGTTCCAGCGCATAATTAGACAATTCCACACAGGTCTCAAATTCCATGTGGCAGGTTCCCACATATACAGTTACTCTGTGGTCAATATGGCGGATTGCCTCCCGAATCAGCGCTTTCTTTTCCTCCATAGGCACTGCAAAAAATTCACCGATACTTCCAAACAAGAGAATCCCGTCCATTCCATTTTCAATGAGAAAATCATAAATATTCTTATTTCCTTCCATATCCACATGACCATCTTTATCTAACGCGGTCACCACTGGTGTAATCCATTTTGCGTTCATTTCTCTCTCCTCCTCAATCCTCATATCCTGCGCCTTCCATAGCGGAAAGGGCATGTTCTGTATAACGCTTAAACAGACCTTTTCTCTTTGGCCCTGGCACAATTCCGGCCTGGGCTCTTTTGGCAAGAACGGCCTCTATCTCTTCTTTTGATTTTTCTTCACCGCCAATTCCTACAATATCCAAGCGTCTGTTTTTCACACTGTATTCCAGAATGTCCCCATCCTCCACAAAAGCAAGGGGGCCTCCTGCTGCTGCCTCTGGTGACACATGTCCAATAGCAGCTCCCCTGGTAGCTCCTGAAAACCGTCCGTCTGTAATCAGGGATACCGAACCGTTTAACCGTTCATCACATACAATGGCTTCTGTAGTCATAAGCATTTCCGGCATACCGCTTCCTCTTGGGCCTTCATAGCGGATAATCAGCATATCTCCTGGATTCACCTTTCCATCCACCACTGCCTGATAAGCAGCCTCTTCGCTGTTAAAAACTCTGGCAGGACCTTTTCGCTCCCGCATGTCCTGGCTGCAGGCAGAATATTTAATCACCGCCCCCTCCGGCGCCAGATTTCCTCTCAAAATAGCCACAGAACCTTTTTCCTCTGCCTTTTCCACAGGAAAAATCACCTGTTCCCGCTCTAAACCATAATTATGTAAATATCCCAGATTCCGCTCAAAGAAGTTGTCTCTTTCCAAATCTTCCAGATTTTCGCCAAGGGTCTTTCCTGTAACGGTCATCACATCCAGATGGAGCATATCCTTTAATTCTTTCTGCACCATAGGTACGCCCCCTGCAAACCAGAATGCCTCTGTTAAATGAGCTCCGCTTGGGGTGATATTCCCAAGATGGGGTATCTTATGGTTCAGCTCATCAAACAGCTCTGGCTCCAGAATCATGCCCAGCTCCCGGGCAATGGAAGGAAGATGCAGCGTAGCATTGGTAGAACCCCCAATGGCGCTGTGAATCATCACTGCATTTTCAAAGGCTTCCCTGGTGAGAATATCACTGACCTTGATTCCCTTTTCTACCAGTTCCAGAATCTTTCTCCCTGCCTTTCTGGCATAAGCAAAAATATCCCGCATGGTGGCAGGCATAAGAGCCGCTCCCGGAAGAGTCAGGCCAAGAGCTTCTGCCATACACTGCATGGTGCTTGCAGTTCCCAGGAAGGTACAGGCTCCACAGGAAGGACATCCAGTCATTTTATAATCCAGAATCTCCCTGTCCGTAATAGCATCTTTTCGCTTCTGTCTAAGAGAAATATCCCCCGCTACCAAAGAGGTGGTCATATTGGGCCCCGGACGCATGCTGCCTCCCGGTACAAAAATCGTAGGAATATCCAATCTCGCTGCTGCCTTTAACTGCGCCGGAATGGATTTATCACAGGACGCTGATAAAATCATTCCATCCCATGGATAGACACAGCCATGAACCTCAATCATATCGCAGATAGCCTCCCTGGAAGCTAAGATATAATTCATTCCATCATGCCCCTGGGCACAGCCGTCACAAATATCTGTAGTGTGATATTGAGCCGGAAAACCGCCTTTTTCAAATACTCCGTATTTTGCCTGCTCCATAAGCCCGGCCAGGTGAGTGCTTCCCGGATGGCTGTCTCCAAACACATCTTCTAATAAAATCTGCGGTTTTAAAATATCCTCTTCGTCCCACCCAGAGCCCATCTGCAAGGCATCAAACTGCGCCCACAAGAGACGCTGGGGCGCGCTTTTTTGTTTTATTGTCATAATTTTTCTGTCCTCCACTTTTTGATGGTAAAATTATAGCACAAAAAACTGCAGCACGAAATATTTTTCTACATTTCTATGCCGCAGTTCTTTCTTTCCCTATATTTATTTCACCAGATAACCGCCATCCACCGGTATCACCGCTCCGCTGACGTAATCACTGGCATGGGATGCCAGAAAGATTGCCGCGCCTTTCATATCTTCTCCGGTACCCCAGCGTCCTGCGGGAATCCGTTCAGAAATAGAAGCAAACCTTGGATTGGCAGGGTCTAACAGCGCCTTGTTCATTTCTGTTGCCATATAACCAGGGGCAATGGCATTGACATTCACGCCTCTTGCCAGCCAGTCATTGGTAAGCTCCTTGGTAAGCTGTGCCACGCCGCCTTTTGCTGCTGCATAAGCCGGAATGGTCTGTCCTCCGAAAAAAGAATTCATAGAAGCAATAGTAATAATCTTTCCATATCCCTTTTTCAGCATGATTTTTCCGGCTTCCTGGCAAAGAAGAAATACAGAAGTCAGATTTACATTCAAAACCTCGTCCCACTCTTCCACCGGAAATTCCTCTGCGCTGTGGCGTCTCTGGATTCCATGAGCTGTAAGAAGGATATCCAAATCTCCGCCTAATTTCTCCACGCATTCCTGGAACACCCTGTATACGTCTTCTCTTTTCCCCAGATTTCCTTTTACGCCATAACATTTGTAGCCTCTCTGGCAAAATTCTTCTGCCACCTCATAAACCTTATCTGAGGTTCCTACAATAACGACTTCACATCCAGCTTCCAGATACCCTTCTGCAATACCATATCCAAGTCCTCTGGTCCCACCGGTTACAATGGCTTTTTTCCCTGTAATGTCAAATAAATTCATATGCCTACCGCCTTTACTCCATGTATCCGCCCTTCATAGGAGATACTGCTTTTTCAGAAAAGATTTTCATTACGCCTTTGGTATATTTCGGCTCTTTTGGTGTCCAGTTTTTCTTACGTTCTTTCAGAATTTCATCAATTTCTTCCTGTGTTTTCTTCTCTCCTGCAATTCCTACAATACGAAGTACGCGGTTTGGAATATTGATTTCAATCAAATCTCCTTCTTCTACCAGCGCGATTGGACCGCCTTCTGCTGCCTCCGGAGAAATATGTCCAATAGCAGGACCCTTGGAAGCTCCGGAAAATCTTCCGTCTGTCAAAAGGGCAATGGAAGCGCCCAGCTCTGCGTCAGAAGCAATAGCCTCTGTGGTGTAGAACATTTCCGGCATACCGCTGCCTTTTGGACCTTCATAACGAATGATAACTGCATCTCCTGGTTTGATTTCATGAGTCAGAACTGCATGGATGGCATCTTCTTCACAATCAAAAGGACGTGCCTTTAAAGTTGCTTCAAACATTTCTTTTGGCACAACGGTATGTTTTACTACAGCGCCATCCGGACAGAGATTTCCTCTTAAGATGGCAATGCTTCCGTCTGTTCCAAATGGGTTGTCAAATGGACGGATCACATCTTCTCTCTTCAAGCCCACTTTTGCCAGATACGCATCGCATTTATCATAAAATCCATTTTTCTTTAAGTCTTCCAGATTCTCACCCAGAGTCTTACCTGTTACAGTCATCACATCCAGATGGAGCATATCCTTAATTTCTTCCATAATGGTGGGTACGCCACCAGCATAATAGAAGAACTGTGCAGGCCACTGTCCTGCCGGACGGATATTTAACAGGTAATGAGCGCCTCTGTGCAGTCTGTCAAAGGTATCTCCATCAATTTCAATGCCGAACTCTCTGGCAATAGCCGGTAAATGAAGAAGGGAGTTGGTGGAACCTGAAATTGCAGCATGAACCATAATAGCATTTTCAAAAGATTTCATGGTTACAATCTTATCTGGTGTCAAATCATGCTCTGCAAGCCATACTGCCTGTTTTCCGGCTTCTCTTGCTACGGTACGCAAATCCGGGCTGGTAGCCGGCATCAGCGCGCTTCCGGGAAGCATAAGGCCAAGGGCTTCTGCCATAATCTGCATGGTGGAAGCAGTTCCCATAAAGGAGCAGGCGCCACAGGAAGGACAGGCATGCTGTTTGTAATAAGTCAGTTTTTCTTCTGTAATTTCCCCACGTTCACACATGGCGCTGTACATACCAATCTGTTCCAGGGTCAGAAGATCCGGACCTGCATCCATAACGCCGCCTGTAATCACAATAGATGGGATATTGACACGTCCGATTCCCATTAAATGTGCAGGCATACCCTTATCACAGCTTGCAACAAACACACCGCCGTCAAAAGGCGTTGCATTGGCATGAATTTCAATCATATTGGCAATCATATCTCTGGATGGCAGGGAATAGTTAATACCATCATGCCCCTGCGCCTCTCCGTCACAGATGTCTGTGGTAAAATATCTGGCGCCATGTCCACCTGCTTCTGCCACGCCGGCTCTTGCTTCTTCTACTAATTCCAGCAAATGCCCGCTGCCTGGATGGCTGTCCCCAAAGGTACTCTCAATCATAATCTGAGGTTTTGACAAATCCTCTACCTTCCATCCTGTACCCAGACGAAGAGGGTCTAATTCCGGTGCGATTTTTCTTAATTCCTGACTTCTTAACTTCATGTGGATTCTCCTTTTCTACGTTTTTTTCATAAAACTTTTGTGTCTTGTTTTTTGTTTTTCCATCAAGACATCATACGTCATATCTGTAATTTTATAGTACCACGTTCAGCACCTTGCGTCAACTATTTCTTATAAGAAAAAAGGACTGCTACAGCATTTACTGCGGCAATCCCATTTCATGAATCAAATCTCTGTTTATGGTTAAATGTTCCAGCATGGCTTCTCTGGCTTTTGTCTCGTCTCCGTCCCTGATTGCATCCACAATTTTCTGGTGGGTACGCACCGTCTCCATTGCCAGGGCGCGGTCTGTCACCTGGATAAACACAGCAATTCCCTGCTGGATAACAGGCACCAGATTGGACACCACAGCATTTTTACTCAGCTTTGCAATCCATTCATGAAACTCAATATCCTTTTCCATATGCTGTTCCTGATTTTTGCAAAGCTCTGCCACCTCATCTGCAAGCTTTTGAAGCTCCCTGATTTCATGCTCCTCTGCCCGTCTGGCTGCCAGGGCTGCAATCTCCGGTTCAATCATCAGGCGAACCTCACAAAGATCCAGTGCCAGTTTCTTTTTATCCCGTATAAAAGCAAATCCCAGCGGATCATCTACCATCCCGGGACGGCTGCACACAAAAGTCCCACATCCCCTGCGGATTTCCACCACATTTTTGGACACCAGAATTTTAATGGCTTCTCTTATGGTTCCTCTGCCCACAGCCAGCTTCTCTGCCAGTTCAAACTCATTAGGCAGTTTTTCTCCTGCTTTTAGTTGTTTTTGTGTAATTAAATTAATAATCTGTTCCGAAACCTGCTCCGGAAGAAGTTTTTCTGTTTTCTTAATTGATTTTAACACCATAGTAATCCCCGTCATTCTTTTCACTGCAAAACTATCTTGCATTATATCAGCAGCCTGGGAAAAAGTCCAGTATCTTACCAATGAACAAAAGGAACTTTCACATTAAAATCATTACTTTTAATGTAATAGTTCCTTTTTGTTTTCAAACTACTTTATTCACTTACATCATAAGTCCCGGAAGGAATCCCTGGAACAGAGACAGGATGGATACAAAAATCAGGATGGCAACGCCTGCCACAAATCCACCAATAGTCCATCCGCGGATGGTATCTGTAACAGAAATCTTAAAGAATCTGCTGATTGCCCAGAATCCGGAGTCATTTGGAAGAGACAGACCAATACCGCCTGCGCAAATCGCAATGGCAC
>CATWQE010000087.1 GCA_958352855.1 uncultured Bacillota bacterium | reverse complement strand
ATGTAATCCCACTGTGTACACTCTATGTACAGTAAGCACATGGGGTTCAGTTTACGTCCGCCAGCAAAATGGAAGGCTTTGTAATCAACGCCCTTGCAATGGCTACTCTTTGCTGCTGACCTCCTGATAACTGGCCTGGCAAATGTTCCAGCTTTGTATCCAGTCCCAAAATGTGAATCACTTCTTTTGTATATTTTTTGTCCACCTTGTTCCCATCTAACTCAACAGGCAATACAATATTTTCATACACATTTAGCACAGGAACCAGGTTATAACTTTGAAAAACAAAACCGATTTTTCTCCTGCGGAAAATACAAAGTTCATCTTCTTTTAAACGGAAAATATCTTTGTTATCCACCAGGACTTTTCCCTCTGTTGGATAATCCAAACCACCCAGCATATGTAAAAGTGTACTCTTACCGCTGCCTGAACTGCCAACAACAGCTACAAATTCCCCTCTTTCTATTTCTAAATTTACGTCATCCAGAGCCTTTACCTGGTTTTCTCCTGCTCCATAATATTTTTTCAAATTGATTGTTTTTAAAACAGCCATATACATTTCTCCCTTCTGCCATCCTTTTTTGTTTTATGGGAAATTTCATTTCCTGCATAAAGCAAAAAAGGACAGCTTTCCTTTACTGTCCTTAGTATAGCATGAGATTCTTTCCAGAAAATTACGCAAATCTAACACTTTTGAAAGATTTCCCCTATCTTCTCTAATCTTTTGGAAGAAACAGGGAAATACGGGAACCTTGTCCCGGCTGTGATTTAATTTTCACATATCCCTTTTGTTTTTTTACAATTTCTCTGACCAGATATAAGCCGATTCCCACTCCCGGTTTTTGCTGTACCTGCTTTCCCCTGTAAAAGCGCTGAAATACTTTTGGAATTTCCTCTTCTGTCATTCCTATTCCTCTATCTTCCACGCAGATTTCACAATACATGGAATATTCCTGAACACGAAGGTTTACCTGACTTCTCCTGGGGGAATATTTCACTGCATTATCCAAAAGATTATACAGGGCTTCTATGCTCCACTTCTTGTCATAGCAGGCTGTTATCTTCTGATTTCCTTGTATTTTAACATCAATCTCACATGCCTCTGCCTTAGGTCTTATCTGCGCCACAGCCTGAAAAATCAAAGGTTCTACAGGCTGCTTCTCTGGCTGTACAACCACAAGATTTGTTTCCAGCCTGGACATTTTAGTAAGCGCCTGTATTAAAAACTCCAGGCGCTCTGCCTGTTCCTTCATTTCGCTTACCATAAAAAGCAACTGCTCTTTGTCTGGATTTTCTCTGGCAAGACCTTCCTCCAAAAGCTCTGCATACAGCCTCATATTCGCTACTGGAGTTTTTGTCTGATGAGAAATATCAGATACCAAACCTTGCAGGTTGGCCTTTTCCTCCTCGATGTTCTTTCTTGCCAAATTGGAAGAACTGAGAAACCGATTCCATTTTGTCTCTATTTTTGATAATTCAGTCTCATCATAATGCTGTTCCTCAAAGCTCCCATCCAGGGCGCTGTCCAGCATTTCATTGAGACGTCGCAGAACTTTTCCTGTGCCAATCATAAGTTTTCCTCTTCCCGCTTCCACAAATATCCCTGTCCGTAAATGGTATGGATGTACTTCACAGAACCGCCTTTTTCCAGCTTTGTCCGCAAGCGGTTCATGGTAACAGACAGGGCATTTTCATCCACATATTCTCCTCCGTCTGCCCAGATACGCTCTGTAAGAAGTTCTCTGGTAAGCACCCTTCCTTTGTTTTCCAGAAACAGACGAAGCAGCTTCTGCTCATTTTTCCCAAGAGATAGCTCCGTCTTTCCTTTCCGAAACAGCAGCCTGTCAAAATCCAGAAACAAATTATCTATTTCATAAACCGCTGTTTTCATCCTGCCTGTCCGGCGCAAAAGATTTTCTATTCTTGCCCGCAGTACAGCCAGGCTAAAGGGCTTTGTCATATAATCATCTGCTCCCAGGTTCAAGCCTGTCACTTCATCAATCTCCATATCCAGGGCAGTAAGAATCAGTACCGGCGTGCTGCTCTGATTCTTTACCCAGGTGAGATATTCGTATCCGCTTTTATCCGGCAGATTAATGTCCAGAATAATCAAATCCGGAATCTGTTTCCGAAAGCTATTCTGCGCCTCCTGCACTTCCCTGTCCTGAAAAAATTCTGTCCCAGGCTTGGAAAGAGCCAGCCGGATTCCATTACTTAACGCAAAGTCGTCTTCTACAATCTGTATTAACATGTGTCTCACTCCTGCTGATTATTTTTAATCTTCAAATGATGCTGTCTGGCAACTTCCTCCATCATGGCATTCCATTTTGTCTTTCCATACCAGTATATCACACCGCCCAAACCCGCAAAAGCAAGGAGTACCCAGTTGGGAAGTGCCATTTTTGAAAAGGGCATAGCATCTTTCCATATATAACGAAACAAAATGGACGGAAGCATGAGTAATATCACTGAAATCAATGAAAAAATAGTTTCAAATTTTCTCATAAGTGCAAAGCGTCCGTACATATAGATATCCCAAAGAGCCAGAAAACATGGATATACAAGCACCCATAATAAATCCATAGGGTGAAAGGAAACATTTCTCAGAATGCCCGCCTCTCCTGCAAGAAAAAATATAGCACATACCATATAGAGGAGGCCTATGTTTTCCAGGTAAACATAGAATCGGTCTTTTCTATTCTCACGCTTTCCCTCTTCTGCCAGCCCCTTTGCAAACTCCTTTACGTCTCCAAGACGTTGTCTCAGCCGTTCTCCTTCTTTTTTGGCTTCTCCTGCCATGCCAATCAGGTCTTTTCGAATAATTTCTGCCTCCATTAGCCCCACTCCCTGGTTCACAGCATACGCTGTGGCACTTCGGATATATTGGATATCATCCATGTCCAATTCCAGGTTCAGTTCATTCAGATTATTTTCTTCTGTTAATTGCTTCAACAAGTTTTTCTTCATATCTGCCACCCCAATCGTTTCAAAACTCTATATGTTGTTCTTTAGCTACCTGTTCTGTGATTTCTGTAAATTTCTTTTTTCCATACCAATAAAGGACAACTCCAAGAAGAAACAGCACGATATAACACCCGTCAGAAATTTTTACTCTCCAAAATGGTATGTATTTTTCCATTGTTCTCGTAAGAAATCCAGGGGCAATGATTTCTAAGATATTGTTTCCCCAAATCGTAAAAACCGCAACTATGGCCAATAGTACACCATACCATTTTTTCAGGGCAAATCTGCCAAGGATATGCAGATCCCACAAAGAAATAATCCATGGGAATAATATCAATGCATAAACAAATCCTCCCAGGTTCATCTGCCCTCTTAATAATTCCAATGTATTCATAAACAAAACCAGTAAAAGCGCACTGGAAGCTAACACAAGATACCAAAGCCCAACACTTTTCATAAAATAATACTTTTCCTCTTTCCTGTTTTCAGCTTTTCCGGCATCTACCAGCTCTCTCGCAAATTCCCCCACGTCTCCCAGCCTCTGCTTTAGAAGTTCGCCTTCCTTTTTTGCCTCAAATCCCATTCCAATCAAATCTTTTCGGATAATCTCGGTTTCCATCATGCCTACTCCCTGATTGATTGCATAGGCTGTCACTTTATCAATATATTTCTGATCTGGCACCTCCAGATTCAACTGTCTTCCATCGTTCTGCTTTTTTAACTGCTTCCAGATATTTTTCTTCATTTGCTCCACCTCGTTTCTCTTACATCATCAAAATCGACTCTACCGTATCCGACACGCTTCTCCAACAACTTTCAAACTCTCTTAATTGCTCCTGGCCTGCTTCTGTGAGAGAATAATATTTCCGGCTTGGTCCAAGAGGTGAAGGGCGGAATTCGGAAGAAATCATTTTTTTCTTTTCCAACCTTACCAGCAGAGGGTAAATGGTTCCTTCTTTCATGTCTTCAAATCCAAAGTCCTGGAGTTTCATAACAATCTCATAACCATAAGTGGTTTCTACACTAATAATCTTCAAAATACAGCCTTCCAAAGTCCCCCTCATCATCTGAGATTTGTCATACATTTGTCCATCACCTGCCTTATGCTTTCTACCTTGCTCTACCAAGTAGTATCTTAACTATATTGTACCACATAGTAGTCCTGTGTCAATGTTTTTATTTGGCAAATTTCATTTTCTTTTCATATGATACTGTATGATATGAAAAATTCTGGAAAGGAGCTTCACTATGAACCAGCCTCTTTTAAAGGTTCAGGACGTCAGCTATACCTACCATACTAAGGCCGGTGAAACTCCGGCGCTTTCTCATATATCTTTTTCTGTATTTCCAGGGGAATTTGTGGCTATTGTGGGGCCATCGGGATGTGGAAAATCCACCTTTTTAGATATGCTTTGCGGGCTGTTAAAGCCTTCCGTCGGCCAGCTTCTTTTAAATGAAAAACCACTGGAACAGTCTGCAACCAATATTGGTTATATGCTGCAAAAAGACCATTTGTTTGAATGGCGTACCATTTACAGTAACATGCTTTTAGGACTGGAAATCCAAAAACGGGTCACGCCCAAAAGCAAAGAACGGGTAGAAAATCTTCTGGAAAATTATGGGCTGAATAAATTCAAAGACTCCAGACCTTCTCAATTATCAGGGGGAATGCGCCAAAGAGCCGCGCTTATCCGTACCCTGGCATTGGAACCGGATCTTCTCCTTCTGGATGAGCCTTTTTCTGCACTGGACTATCAAACCAGATTGTCTGTCAGTGATGATATTGGAACCATTATCCGCCAGGAGGGAAAAACTGCGATTTTAGTGACTCATGATATCTCAGAAGCTGTGAGTATGGCAGACCGGGTTCTCATTTTCAGCAGACGCCCAGCCACTGTGCAAAAAATTATTTCAATAGAATTTCAAATGGAAAACCGCACCCCCATGTCCTGCCGCAATGCGCCGGAATTCAAAAAGTATTTTAATGAAATCTGGAAGGAGCTGAATCTTCATGTCTGATTTTTCTTCTGTTTCCAAGGAACAAAAACATTACCTTAAAGCTTTAAAACGCAATTTGTGTCTGATTCAAATTGCCCGCATCCTGCTGCTCTTCCTGTTTCTGGGACTGTGGGAATTTACTGCACACTTTGGCATCATTGACTCTTTTATCTTTTCCAGTCCCTCGCAGATTCTGGCAAACATGGTGGAAATGCTTCAAGACGGAAGCCTCACCGGACACATAACAATCACCCTTACAGAAACCCTTTTAAGCTTCTTCCTGGTAACAGTTCTTGGCATTGCCATTGCTGTGATTCTCTGGGCTTTTCCAAAACTTTCCGCAGTGCTGGAACCTTATCTTGTAGTTCTTAACAGCCTGCCAAAATCTGCCCTGGCGCCCCTATTGATTGTGTGGCTGGGAAGCAATATAAAAACCATTATTCTTGCGGGAATTTCAGTAGCTATTTTCGGCGCGATTTTAAACCTGTATACCGGTTTTTGTGAAACCGATCCAGATAAATTAAAGCTTATCCGCACTTTTGGCGGCACAAAAAAAGATGCTTTATTCAAAGTCGTTCTCCCTGCTTCGGTTCCACTGATTTTAAGTATTATGAAGGTCAATATTGGACTTTCTCTTATAGGAATTGTCATTGGAGAAATGATTGGAAGCAAGCAGGGGCTTGGATATCTGATTATCTATTCCAGCCAGATTTTCCAGCTTACTACCATGATTATGGCTATTGTGATTCTGTGCGTTATCGCCATTCTTTTATATGGGGCAATTTCGCTTTTGCAGAAATATTATTTTAGAAAACATCAGTAATGACTTGTTTAGAGAAAAACACTGCCAGCGGAAAAGTTGCTGGCAGTGGACATTACAATAGATGTGTATTTTCCTCTTTTCGTGGGTTATTTTCCGCAGCACTTTTTATATTTTTTACCACTGCCACAGGGACAAGGATCATTTCTTCCTATTTTCTTTTGAATCTTCGGAGTTTGTACATCTTTTAATATCTGTTCTGGTGCCACAAAAAAACTCATTTCTTTTTTCTGCTTCCCAAGCTCCTTATCTGTAAATCCTCTGTTACTCCATTTTCGCACTGTGTATACCCATTGGCTACAATTTGCAGCAAAGTTTTCTTCGCTTCTCTTACTAGAAAATGCAATACCTCTGGCAAACAGCAGCTTCATGATATCTTTTGCCTGAAAATCATCTTGTACTGTCCTGTATTCCAGCTCAAGCATCAGATTATCTGCCCGTACCTTATTTTTCATAAGTCCTGTTAAATCCTTAACCATCTTCTTATAACATGGATTTTCCATATTTACCATATGCTCCGCATATAAATAAATCTCTTTCTGATTAGGTAGGTAATATTCCTGTCCTGATACTTGTTTTAGAAAATCTTTGTATTCTCTCCGGCTTTCAAAGGCATCACTAATAATCCAATCTTCTTCACACCAAAATCCACCCTCTTCGCGCTGACAAAGAAGCTGAAGGGCCTCTTCTGCTTTTTCAGATAGCCATGCCAGTTCTTTTTGCTCTTCCTCTGATAAATCCGGATATTTAAACATTTTGTCCACTGCAATCTGAAGCACTTTTTTCTTCTCCACCACACCAAACAAATTCATACACGCACGTAAGGTAAGGCGCACCCCTGTAATCAGCCCAAGTAAGCTTTGCGTTTTTTCATCCTTTAAACTTGTAAGCATCATTTCCCGTATTTCATCTGGCACAACAAAGCTACATTTTTCATCCTTACAAAACATAAAAACCCAGCCCTTACGGCAATAATTATCCTGCAAAGCTGCCATTTGTACTGCCGATAATGGATGTCCGTTCATTGCCCTTAACATGACTTCCACATCTTCTTTATCAAGAAAAATCAATTCTTTTTGAAAAGATTCTATAATCACATCATATACAGCACGTTCTTTATTTTCACAGGAAACCTCTGCATCTACTTCTTCCTGCCAGTTTTCCAGAATCAAATCCAGCAGGGATTCTGGAGCCCGTTTTAAAATTTCCTCCAGTTTTGTAGTCTCTTCTCCCTGTATCATAAAGTTTTCTGTATAGCTGGATGCCATCTGACTCAGTATCTCATTATCAATGCCTAAACTATTAAAAAATTCATTTATCTCGTTCATCTCTGATTTCCGCATAGTCCGTTCCTCATCTGCGATAATATTTTCAAATTATACATATTGATATTATACCTTCAAATGATTTTGTATACAATATCAAATTAAATTTTCAAATATAGTCCTTACAATAAAAATTGTAAAAATGTATAAAAAATGGTAAGATTGTGAAAAGCCATTGAAATGCAAGGAAATATCAAGATTTAGGAGATATAAGAAAATGATAAAAGTATTATTCGTATGCCACGGCAACATCTGCCGCAGCACCATGGCTCAATTTGTCTTCCAGGACATGATAAACCAGGCCAATTTAACAAACAAATTCCACATTGATTCTGCTGCCACAAGCAGGGAAGAAATCGGAAATCCCCCACATTACGAAACCGTCAATAAACTCCGCCAGGTTGGTATTCCTGTCCTTCCCCACCGGGCAATTCAAATGACAAAACAGGATTATCAGGAATATGATTATCTTATTGGAATGGATGAGTGGAATATCCGAAACATGCTGCGGATTGCAGGCAAAGACCCGGAGAAAAAAATCCATATGCTTCTGGATTTTACCCAATCTCCAAGGGCCATTGCTGACCCCTGGTATACAGGAAATTTTGATGTGACTTATAATGATATAAAAGAGGGGTGTGAAGCATTTTTAAAATATCTGAAAAAAGAACATTACATATAATATTTTAGTGTTGTCTGCAAAAGCTCTGATAGGCTTCCCGGGCAATAGCAGATGCTCCAGCGCTATCCGGATGCACCCCGTCTAAAAGAAAGTATTCCGGATGGTTTCTGGTTGCTCCATGGATATCAATAACCGGAAGATTATGCTCCTTTCCAAAAGAAAGTATGGCATTGGAAATAATATCTGCCACATCTGCCTGCATTTTATAATGGTCTTTCAGCTTAAAATATCCGTTGAAAACTGTAGCAGGCGTCATAAGATAAATTTCAGGGTGACTATCCAGGTTCTGATAGTGAGCTACTAAAGCTTCTAAATCTGAAAGAAAATTTTCGATACCCGTCCAATTATAAGGTTTTGTGTCATTGGTTCCTAGCATAAGAAACACAACATCCGGCTGAAAATCACTGCTTTTTTGAAAATTAGGATGATTCCAATAAGGAAAATTTGCATTCTTTTGCAATGTATATCCACTGGCGCCGAAATTTTCTACCAAATACCGTCCTCCCAGCAATTGCTGTAATTGTGCCGGATATGAGTTCAGAAATTTATCTTCAATTTTGGCGCCGAAAGTAATACTGTCTCCCACACAGGCAACCCGAACTGCAAAAGTTTTTTGTAAACTAAGCAGAAGAATCGGTGACAATATTATAAGAAGAATTATAAATAGTAAAAAACTGCGTTTTACATTTCTTTTCATGAAAAAACTCCTTTGTATCTGTTGTATGAACATAGGTTGTACACATAATTTGCCCTCATGAGAATATTGTAAAAGCAAATGATAAAAATTACAAGGTAGGGATAAATAATGAGTGAAAAAATAGAAGAACTTTTAAAAAATTTGTCATTTTGGAATCGACTTCAAGAATCAGAACAAGAACTTGTGGTACAAAGTTCAAAAATTCTGGAATATCAGGCAGGTGACTCTGTTTACTCCGGAGGTACTCAGTGTCTTGGGATGATGGTGGTTTTAGAGGGAACCCTCCGCACCTATCTGTTATCTGACGAAGGAAAGGAAGTTACTATTTATCGACTCCGCCAGGGAGATTTATGCGTATTGGCTGCTTCCTGTATTTTGTCTGCCATTACCTTTGATGTGGAAATGGAAGCGCAGACAGATACCCGCCTTCTTCTAGTGCCAGCCTGGGTATTGTCCAAACTCCAGGACGAAAATGTATATGTGGAAAACTTTATTTACAAAGAAGCTGCCAAGCGTTTTTCCGACGTAGTGGAAGCCTTGCAGCAAATGATGTTCTTAAGCCTGACTCAAAGAGTTGCCTCCTTTTTGCTGGATGAATCCGCAAAGCAAGGCACCTCCAGCATCACCATGACCCATGAGGAAATTGCAAAAACCATTGGCAGTGCTAGGGAAGCAGTGAGCAGAATTCTGAAACAACTAGCTAAAGGTGGCTATATTTCTTTAAATCGAGGGGAGATTAACATAGAGGAAAAGGTGAGACTTTACCAGTTGCTGTAGGGAGAATTGTTCCCGCCACAAGGTTAGTTGTGGCGGGGTATCGTCATGGTACTCCTTTATTTCTTATTAATGCAGTTTGTAAACCTTACAAAGACCGTTTCAAAAATTGCGCAAAGACCCCAAACCGATAAAATGTGTCGTTAGTTTCTAAAGAACAAAGTCATTATTCAGGTTTTCTCTTTGCTTATGTTATAATGCTGTTTTGGAGTATATCAAATAGCGACCAAATCTATCGAATAAGCAGACATTAAAATGTACGTAGGCAATCTGTCCAAGACTTCTGGTTTTGGACAGGTCTCCCTACGACTCAGCTGGTCAAGGATATATGTAAGATAAAGATATTGCTTTCTGACATTTAAAAATGCAGTTTTGGTAAACGGAGCTTCTCTTCAATTTCAGAACTGGCAGGGTAAGTCTGTTCAAAATTCAGTATTTGCTCATTCATAGTTATAAGCTATTGAAAGCCTTCGTAATCATTTCATTATATTTTTCTTTCACACTTTCTACTTTCTAGTCCTTTAATCTTTACTTTCCCACAAAATCCAAACACCCAGCTATAGAACACATGACTCACAGCCACATTAACAACTGTCCTAAATGCCCCCATATCCTTCGCATACGTAACCACATCTTCCCCGAAGCGATCAATTATCGCATCCATAAGTTCATTAGCACAAATCAATTCCACTTCTTCATGCTGGTTATTAAACGTTGTAAATGTCGTATTCAAGTACTGATTCAATTCAAAACCTTCCGGTGCAGGAATACCATCTTCTTTCAATATTGTAGGTATATTGTTAATTCGATCCACGCGGAAAGTATCCAGTCTGTTTTGATAATCATAAACGCCAATCATATAGTAGTAATCACCATTCCACACCAAATGAAGTGGCGTGATGATGTATGGTTCGTCGCACTTAAGTTTTTTCTCTTTTTTTACGTTATACTTAAAACATTCGAAGGAGATTTTCTTTCCTTTATTGATTGCTTCATTGATTGTTTCAACCATTAGATAAACTTTCTCATTACCATGCTTGATTCTTCCTTCAACAGAAATATTTCTATGTAACTCCTGCGCACGATACTGACTTGTCAGTATTTCTATCTTTTCAACTAACGCATCGCTTTTACTCTGTGTAATGAACTTTGAAGATTCCACTGCATCTATGAGGAGTTTCAATTCTGCCTGATCAAACTTACGACCGAAGGCATTATATCTGTTCTGTGTAGACTTTACTTCCTCGATTTCCATCCCGAATTTAACCAGAACATTAATATCAGATTTAATAGTTTGTCTATGAGAATTGATGCCATACTCTTCTTTCAGGATTTTCATTAACTGAGCTGTGGTCAAATAATGATCTTTATCTGTTCGCTCATATAAGATTTTCGCCAAGTATAATGGTCCTAATTTTGCTTCATTATCCATACTTTGCGCCTCTTACTTACTCTGTTTGTTTTCCGTTGCTCTCTGTAATTTTCTAAATGTGGCTGCCGGTTTTCTTGAAAAATCCGCTACCGGCATCTGTTCCATGACTTTATCATCACGAATTGCAAGAATACTACCTCCTGCAAAAACAAATTTCGTATCTTCATGCTCAAATCCAATGTTAACTCCGGCATCATTAATTTCCGCTGAGTTTATATTACGTTTCAATTCAGAATAAAATCTGTACTCATCCTCACTTTTAAGCGACAATTCAGAAACATATTCACTGTGCTCTAA
>CATWQE010000086.1 GCA_958352855.1 uncultured Bacillota bacterium | reverse complement strand
TCC
The DNA here is from genome assembly GCA_958352855.1 of uncultured Bacillota bacterium. Lineage (GTDB taxonomy): Bacteria > Bacillota > Clostridia > Lachnospirales > Lachnospiraceae > Blautia. The sequence continues at coordinate 11,269 of CATWQE010000086.1, read as the reverse complement.
TGTCATAGCATCCACCACTAAAGTCGTCTGGTCTACGGCAATGGCTTCCTTAATGTTTTCCAGCTCTGCCATCATATCTTCGTCAATATGCAGACGTCCGGCAGTATCCAGAATTAGCACATTGAACCTTTCCTTTTTGGCGTGTTCATAAGCTGCCCTGGCAATATCTACAGGACTGTTCTTATCTCCCATAGAAAACACTTCCACACCTTGCTTTTCACCATTTACCTGCAACTGCTTAATTGCCGCAGGACGGTATACATCACAGGCAGCCAGCAACGGTTTACGTCCCCTGGATTTTAATTTTCCTGCCAGCTTTGCTGTTGTGGTTGTTTTACCGGCGCCTTGAAGTCCCACCATCATCAGAACGGTTACCTCGTTCCCGGATTTCAGTTCAATCTCTGTGGTCTCGCTTCCCATTAATTTTACAAGCTCTTCGTTTACGATTTTAATTACCATCTGGCCCGGGTTCAGTCCTGACATAACATCCTGACCTACTGCACGTTCCTGAACAGCTTTCATAAACTGTTTCACAACCTTGAAGCTTACATCTGCTTCCAGCAGCGCCATTTTTACTTCTTTTAAGGCTGCTTTTACATCGGCTTCCGTCAGACGGCCTTTTTTTCTTAAGTTTTTAAATACATTCTGCAGTTTATCCGTTAAGCTCTCAAACGCCATCTCACAACTCCTCTAAAATTCCCTGAGAAATCTCTTCCACACTTGATACAAATTCCTGTCTGCTCAGGTTTTCATATTCCTGGCACAACTGGTTAATCCTGCGGACCTTCCCTTTGATATTCACAAACTTCTCTACCAGATGTAACTTGTCCTCATATTCCTCCAAAGCTTTGTTACACCTCTTGATGTTATCATGAACGCCTTGACGGCTGATTCCCAATTCGTCTGCAACTTCGCTCAGAGAATAATCATTTAAAATTACATCTTCATAAATTCTTCTCTGATGAGCTGTTAAAAGCTCACCGTAAAAATCATATAACAATGTCTGTTCTACAAATTTTTCCATCCGCAATCACCTTGGTTATCATACAATAGAATTTCTGTGGTGTCAAGTATTTTTTCTTGACACTTTTAAAATTTTTTCATCCATGCTTCCGCTTCGAAACCCCTGCATATCCAGGGTAATATAGTCAAATCCCATTTTTTTCAGTTCTTCGGTGATTTCCCCGCTTTTTTCCAGAAAACTTCCAAATTCCTTTTTGGGTATCTCAATTCTTGCAACCTCTCCATGTACCCGAAGACGCACCACAGGAAATCCCAGGGTATGCAGGTATTCCTCTCCCTTTGCAATTCTCCCTAAAACCTCTGTGGATATTTCTGTGCCATAGGGCAGTCTGGTTGCCAGGCAGGGGGTAGATGGGCGCTCTGCCACAGATACTCCCAACTCCTTTGCCAGCTTGCGTACTTCTTCTTTTGTAAATCCTGCCTCTGCCAGAGGACTTTTGATACCAAGCTCCCGAATTGCCTGAAGCCCTGGACGATACACATGTAAATCATCCTCATTGGTTCCCTCTAAAATAGTAGAAATCCCATTACTTCTTGCAAATTCCTGTAATTTAGAAAATAAAGTTTTCTTGCACAGATAACAACGGTTCTCTGGATTAAAGCGGATTTCCTCCTGCTCCAGCTCATTGACAAATAGCACTTTGTGAAAAACCTCTGCTTCTTTCGCCACTTTTTCAGCAGTCTTTAAATCACAGGAAGGATGCAGCATGGTATCAAAAGTCACTGCATAAATATTGGATTTCTTTTGCTGCTCTTTTACACAGTTTTTCGCCAAAATCAACAGCAGGCTGCTGTCCACTCCCCCGGAAAATGCCAGACAGACATCCTCCTTTAAATAATGCCTCATATTTTCATACAGTTTTTTCTTCTTTTCTTCAAATGTTGTCATACATTCCTCCTGCCAGTGCTGCTGCTTCATCATATACGCTACGATAAGGTCTGCCGGTATCCAGGCAAACCTGTTTTACAGTTTCATACTCTGGATAAAAGTAGCGTTGTCCATGATGTTCGCATTCTTTTATCTTTACTTTATGCCCGTCTCCCAAGACAATCTCACGAAAACTCCTGGACAGAATTCTTCTCTCTTCCTCATATCTTCGCAGGCCAATGCTGGTGGTTTCCCGAAAAATAATGTCCTCCAGCTCTGTTTGTTTTTCTTTTTTACAAATCACCTGAAGCATGTAAGCCGGACGGTGTTTTTTCATGTAAACGGGAAAACAGGAGGCATCCAAAGCTCCTGCCTTCATCAGACATTCTATAGCATATCCCAGTTGCTCCCCGCTGCAATCGTCTACGTTGGTTTCCAGGACCTGTACGGTATCCTGCTTCTCCCCTTCCTGGCTTTTTCCCCTGTTTCTGGAAAGCAAAAGCAGGCACACTGGTTTTTCCTGTCCTGTTACCACTCTTTTTTCAATAAAATAGGCGCCTGAAAAGGGAAGGCTCACACCAAAAGCTCCTAAAAAAGCTGCGCTTTGTATGGTAAGGAGTTCTCCTTTCCCCTGAATCCACTCTATTTTCAAGTGGCTCTTTTCCAGAATCTTCAAAATCTGTTCTGAATCTTTTCCTGCTGTAAGAGCTCCGGTTCCTTCTCCCAGGGCATTTACCTGGATTTGAGAAATCCCTAATTGCTCCAGCAAAATACTCCATCCTGCCAAATAATAAAGTTCCTGTTCTTTTTCCAGGGACAGTGTTTCCTTCCCAAGATATTCCAAAGCCAGGAGAAGTTTTTTCTGAATTTCTTCCTTTAAATTCCATTGCCGAATCCATACTCTTGCTTCCTCCAGGGAAAGGGTTCGGTTTCCTTCTTTCCTGCCTGCTCTCTCTTCTAATAGTTCTTCCTGCTGTTCATTCCATCCTGCCAGCGCTTTTCCAGCCTCCCACAGGCTTTTTTCATCCATGCCATTGGGACATTCAAAATATAGTTTTTTTCCCATATCTGATTCCTTTCTCTGCTCTACTACAAATTTTAGCATATTTTTTCTTTTCTGACCATGTCAAAATATCACAGGAGAAAAACATTTTTTTCCATTGTTTCTTTTACTTTCCAGTGTTAAAATAAATGCTATGACAAAAAGAATAACAGGAGGAAACTTTATGGGAACATCAAAGGTATATTTTACAGATTTAAGAGCCAAAAGCGGCGACAATCTTCTGAATAAACTGCAGCGCCTGATAAAAACTGCCGGAATCGGAAGCATTGACTTCCAGGATAAATACGTTGCAATTAAGATGCATTTCGGAGAGCCCGGAAATCTGGCTTTTCTCCGTCCCAATTATGCAAAGGCTGTGGCAGATGTCGTCAAAGAGCTGGGCGGAAAACCATTCTTAACTGACTGTAACACCTTATATGTCGGAGGCAGAAAAAATGCTCTGGACCATTTAGATAGCGCCAATTTAAACGGATTTAACCCCATGACAACGGGATGTCAGGTTCTTATTGCAGACGGTTTAAAGGGAACCGATGAAGCTTTAGTCCCTGTAGAAGGCGGAACTTATGTCAAAGAAGCAAAAATCGGACGCGCTGTAATGGATGCAGATATTGTAATTTCCTTAAATCATTTTAAGGGACATGAGGCTGCAGGTTTTGGAGGAGCCTTAAAGAATCTTGGTATGGGCTGCGGCTCAAGAGCCGGAAAAATGGAAATGCACTCTGCCGGAAAGCCCCATGTGGATCAGGAAAAATGCATTGGCTGTCAGATGTGTGCAAAAATCTGCGCCCACGACGCACCGCAGTTTGAAAATAAAAAGGCTTCCATTGACCATAACAAATGCGTGGGTTGCGGAAGATGTATCGGTATCTGTCCAAAAGACGCCATTCTCTCTGCCTCTGACGAATCCAATGATATTTTGAACTGCAAGATTGCAGAATACACCAAAGCAGTGATTGACGGCCGTCCTAATTTCCACATCAGTCTGGTCATCGACGTTTCCCCTTACTGTGACTGCCATGGAGAAAACGATGCAGCGATTGTGCCAAATGTAGGCATGTTTGCTTCCTTTGACCCAGTTGCCCTGGATGTTGCCTGCGCTGCTGCAGTCAATGCCCAGCCTGTGATTTCCAACAGCAGACTTGGAGATTGCAGTGAGGAAGAAAGAGCCTGTCAGCATCACGACCACTTCCACAGCATCTTCCCTGATACTAACTGGGAATCCGCGATTGAGCATGGTGTGAAAATCGGTATTGGAAATAAAGACTACGAACTGATTACGGTAAAATAAGCCAAAGAGACTGTTGCACTTTTCACGCAGCAGTCTCTCTATTTTTTATTCATTCGACAGACAAACATTTATGCCCGAATTTGAGAAATTCTTGAGATTTATATGGGAAAATATATTTTTATGAAAGGAGTTCAAATATGAGTCAAAAAATACTGGTTGTTGATGATGAACCTGGAATTGTTGCAATCATACAAAGCTATTTTGAAACAGCAGGTTATCAGGTTATAACTGCTTACAGCGGAAATGAGACCATGAAAAAACTGACACACCATCCCGATCTTATCTTGTTAGATATAAATATGCCGGATATAGATGGCCTGACTGTCTGCCAGAATATCCGGGAACACATTACCTGCCCTATTCTTTTCTTGACTGCGCGGATTGAAACCGCAGATAAAATCAAAGGTTTTTCTGTCGGAGCAGATGATTATATTCAAAAACCCTTTGACCTTGATGAATTAGGCGCAAGGGTATCCGCCCATTTACGTAGGGAAAGCCGTAAACAAGAACAGGCTTCTTTGCGATTTTTTGGTGATCTGGTCATTAACTATACCAAAAGGGAAATTACCATACGCCAAAAGTATATTTCTCTGTCCAGAAAAGAATTTGATATTATAGAATTGCTTTCTACTAATGCCGGACAAGTCTTTGACAGAGAACGAATCTATGAAAGAGTTTGGGGATTAGAGGGTACGGGTAACAGCGACACAATTATGGAGCATGTCCGTAAAATTCGTAATAAATTTGCAGAGCATACCTTGCACAATTATATCGAAACAGTTTGGGGGGTGGGATATAAATGGAACGGATAAAGCAGATGAAATTAAAAAAAGCGCTCTTTGTAATGGCATTTCTCAATATTACGATTGCATTTCTTTTATCACTTTTTATTATTTGGCTCTGTGTAGAATTGCGTTCGCAAATTGCTCCAATGGGAGAAATTTCTATTAATGTGAGTTCTGCTCATGTTATTACCCAACCACAGAATTCAACTGCTCAAGCCGCGTTACTTGCAGATATGATTTCTCTTGCTTAAATAATATTACCCATCTTAATCTATATCATTGCGCTATTTACCACTGCTTCTATGTTCTATCACTTAAAATTGAAAGAGCCTTTAAAAATACTTACCGAAGGGGCTGCCTGTATCATAGACAATAACCTTGATTTTACCATTGAAACAACGTCACAAGACGAACTGGGACAGCTATGTACTGCTTTTGAAACCATGCGCAAAACCTTATTGGAAAACAATTATACCTTGTGGCGGCAAGGGGAAGAGAGGAAAAGATTAAATGCTGCCTTTTCCCATAATTTACGAAATCCTGTTACGGTACTAAAAGGTTCTATTAAATTAGCTCTGAAAAATAATATAGAAGATATCACCACAGCTTCAAATCCGTTTACTGATAATCTGCTCCGAATGGAACGCTATACAAATAGAATAGAGCAATATGTGGAAACCATGAGCAGCATTCAGAAATTAGAGGATATAAGGCTTAAGCCGGAGCTTGTAAAGTGGGATAGTCTTATTTCCGAACTAAAAAATATGCTTTGTTTTCTTCGTGAAGATACTCAAAAGCAGATACAATTTATCCCGGCAAAATACGAAAAAGACATTCTAATTGATAAATCTATTTTATTTCAAATAGCAGAAAATCTTGTATCTAATGCATTACGTTTTGCTACAGCCAGCATTGATATTCTCTGCTCCATATCAAATGGAAAATTACTGTTATCTGTAACAGATGATGGCTGCGGTTTCCCTGAAAAGCTGCTGCAAAATGGTATTCAGCCCTTTCAAAAAGGAAATGAAGATATGGGACATTTTGGAATGGGTCTATATACCTGCGAGCTTCTTTGCCAAAAACATGGTGGCAATATAACCCTAAAGAACAATCCCACAGGAGCAACCGTTTCCATCATACTCACAATCGAATAGGACTTGAGAAATTCTTGAGATTTACCCTGTATACTCTCCTTATCAAAAATGACAAGGAGAGTTTTTTATGCAAATTCAGGTAAACAATATTTCAAAAATTTATGGCGCAGGCGAAAGTAAAGTTACTGCGCTGAAGGCTGCGTCTATGACCATCTTCGAGGGTGACTTTATCTCCATAATGGGGCCCTCCGGCAGTGGAAAAAGCACCTTGCTTCACATTATAAGCGGCTTGGATAATCCAACATCCGGTACCGTACTTTATGACAATATTGATATTCATAATGGCAGTGATAAGATGTTATCAGCTTTTCGGCGTCAAAAAATTGGTTTCATTTTTCAACAATTCAATCTGCTTCCCGTTTTAACTGCCCGGGAAAATATCATCATGCCTCTGCTTTTGGACAAAAAGAAGCCTGATGAAAACTATTTGCAAGAGCTGTCCTCTCTTTTAGGTCTGAAAAACCGGCTGACCCACTTACCGAATGAGCTTTCTGGAGGACAGCAGCAACGTGTAGCTATTGCAAGAGCTTTGATAGCAAAACCAGATATTATTTTCGCCGATGAACCTACGGGAAATCTTGACAGTAAAAGCGGCGGCGAAGTAATGAGCATGCTTTGCAGTATCCGGGAGAAAATGAACAAAACTCTTGTGGTAATTACCCATGACTCACGTATTGCAGAAATGGCAGACCGTCGGTTTACCATCATTGACGGAGAGCTTTCGGAGGTGGACGTATAATGAAATCGTATTTATCCTTTGCTTTCAAGGAGTTAAAGACACAAAAGGTAATGGCGGTTCTCATTCTAATTGCTGTAATACTCTCAAGCATTATGACAACCTCTATAGGACAATCTCTGGGGATTTTGCAATCTATGAGAATAGAGCAGGCATCTTCGTTAAACGGTGACCGTTATGCCACGTTTCATCAAATTAAAGAAGAAGAAAGGCTGCAATTAGAAAAGGATAACCGGCTTTATGACGTAGGCAGTTTCATTAATGTGGGAATTACACAGCTTGGGAATAGCAGTCTTAACTTATTTACACGCGAATATTTAGGAAATGCTTTAGACGCGTACCCTGCTATGGGAAAAATAAAAAAAGGAGCATTACCGGCTTCACCCTTTGAAATTGCGCTGCCAGAAAATGCCTTGCCCTATTTGGATAAAGAAATCCGTATTGGTGATACCATAACCTTGCAGGCAGGAATATCCCGCATGGACGGAACGCTCCCTGAATATTCCTACTCTGCCACATATACTCTTTGCGGCATATTAGAAAGTAATTATATGGGGTATTCCACAGGAACTGTAGATGCTGTTGTAGGTGTGGGAACGGCTGCTTCTGTTTTGCCTGATGATTATTTCCTTTATTCAACAGATTTCAAAACAAAGGATACCTTACACTTTCAGTCTATCGTTGATGAATTGGCAGATACTCTTGGTGTAGATGCTTCAAAGATACAATACAACTGGATTTTGTTAGATGCGCTTGGTATTTCTTACAGAGAAGCAGGAAAATCTGATACGGATACAGGATTTTCTTTTATGATGCTTGCCAGTATCATGGTAGGCGTACTTGTACTGCTTGCGGCGGGTCTGGTAATTTATAATATTTTGAAAATATCTGTAGCCAAACGTATCAAAGAATACGGAATACTCCGCGCCATTGGAAGTGAACGTAAGCAAATTTACAATTTGGTTTCTCTCCAGCTTTTCATTTTATGTGGTATTGGTGTTCCTATAGGTCTCCTGATTGGCGCATTATCCGCAAAAGGAATTTTAATAGCTGCCACAGGTATCCTGAATCCTGATTTATTTATGGCAGACAGTACAACAGCGCTTAATCAAACAATTAACGCAGCAAGCTCTAATAACCTGTTTTTTTATTTTATAAGTATTACCATAACATTGCTATTTGCAATGTCAGCGGCATTTCCTGCAGCAAGATACGCTTCTCATGTATCTCCTACTGTTGCTCTGTCCGGACAAAGTATAAAAATAAAGCGGCGTAGTCGCAAGGTAAAAGCCATTGGCAATTTTGAAGCCTACTATGCAAGACTGAATTTAAAGCGCGGGCGGGGCAGGACTGTTATTACTATCCTTTCGTTGATTATGAGTATTACTGTTTTTGTATCCTTACAAAGCTTTACGATGCTCCTCGATACAAGTAAAAGCGTGCAGGATATGACTTTAGGCGATTATGCAATTACAAATGAGAGCATTGGAGTTTCCCCTGAAAGCATAGCCAAAATTCGTGATAACGAACTGGTAGAAAATTTAGCAACAACCAAATTATCGGTCTATACCCAAAATGAGGATGGAAGTATACCGGTTACACTTAACTTTGAACTGCAGCCTGCGGAGAGTTTTCAAATTGCAGGTATAGATGATACTCGTTTAACTTCTTATGTGAATGATTTATCAAAGCAAGATAAGGCTGATTTGTTATGGGGAAATGCATGTATTGTTAAAAATCCAGTTTCATTTTCTTATGAGGGCGAAAATTTTGAAAATACTTCCTTTGAGTATAACGATACAATAGTGGTTAATGGACATAAGCTGCGTGTTGCAGGTATTGCCAATGGGGCTGTTACTATCAACAACGAAGGCTTTATAAACGGGGTACAAATCATAGTCAATGATAAAGTCTATGATGTATTGACAGCAAAAAATCGCTATTCAGAGGTTTATCCAATTTTAAAATCAAATGTAAAGAATGAGCAATTTGAGACATGGTTAGATAATTGGTGCAAGGAAAATACAGGCAGCCATTGGATTTCCTATCAGCAGACAACAAAACAGCTTGAAGAAAGCTTCAGACAAATCAGCGTGTTATGCTGGGGGCTTATCTTCTTTATTGGTCTTATTGGAATATTAAATATTGTGAATACCGTTTACAGCAATCTTCATACCCGCATTGCCGAAATAGGAACGCAACGGGCAATAGGTATGAGTACCAACAGCCTTTACAAAACCTTTTTGTGGGAGGGCGCTCATTATGGAATAATTGCGTCCGTCATTGGCGGAATATTAGGATATATTTGTACGGTATTCATAAATGCTGCAGCAACAAATAACCTGCAATTTGTTTCTATCCCATATTTATCAATCATTGAAGCGTCACTAATATCCATTGCAGCCTGTTTATTAGCAACAGCCATCCCTTTACATTCTATTGCAAACATGAATATTGTGAAGTCTATTGAAACCGTTGAATAGTTAGAAAAGCGCCGAAAACTCGCAAAACACTATGTTTATGGGAGTTTTCGGCGTTTTCTATCTCTCTCTTTTTTTATAAATTCGCCATAACAACTTTTGGAGAATATCCTTCGCTTTCCAAAGCCTGGATAATTTCATTTTTATGTTCTGTGCCAAAGGCCTCTAAGGTAATTTTCAGTTCTACGGCTGCTGTACGGTTGGTGCTTACAAACTGGTTATGATCCAGTTTCACTACATTTCCCTGATGTTTTGCAATGATTCCCGCAACACGCACCAGTTCTCCCGGTTTATCCGGCAAAAGAACAGAAACAGTAAAGATTCTGTCTCTTGCAATCAGACCATGCTGCACCACAGACGCCATGGTAATCACATCCATATTTCCACCGCTTAAAATAGATACCACTTTCTTATCCTGGAACTTCAGGTGTTTCAGTGCGGCCACTGTAAGAAGCCCGGAATTTTCTACAATCATCTTATGATTTTCTACCATATCCAGGAAGGCTACAACCAGTTCTTCATCTTCCACTGTAATGATTTCATCTACATTTTTCTGGATATAAGGGAAAATATGCTCTCCCGGGCGTTTGACTGCTGTACCGTCTGCAATGGTATTTACACCAGGAAGTGTCATAACCTCACCATTTAACAAAGAAGCCTGCATACAGTTGGCGCCTGCCGGCTCCACGCCAATGACCTTAATCTTTGGATTTAACTGCTTCACCAGGGTAGATACACCTGTGGCAAGTCCGCCGCCGCCAATGGGAACTAAAATGTAATCTACCAAAGGAAGCTCCTTGATAATCTCCATGGCAATGGTTCCCTGTCCCGTCGCCACAGCCAGATCATCAAAAGGATGAATAAACGTGTAGCCATGCTTATCTGCCAGTTCATACGCATACTCGCAGGCCTCGTCATAAACATTTCCATGGAGAATCACTTCTGCCCCGTAGCTTTTGGTTCTCTCTACTTTAATAAGCGGTGTTGTTGTTGGCATAACAATCACTGCCTTGGCTCCAAAGGCTTTTGCGGCATAAGCAACGCCCTGTGCGTGATTTCCTGCGGAAGCAGTAATGAGACCTTTTTTCTTCTCTTCCTCTGTCAGTGTACTGATTTTGTAATAAGCCCCGCGGATTTTATAAGCGCCTGTCACCTGCATATTTTCCGGTTTAAAGTACACTTTGTTACCAGTGCGGTTGCTGAAAAACTCACTGTACACCAGCTTTGTTTCCTGAGTTACTTTTTTTACGATTTCTGAGGCTTCCTCAAATTTTTCTACTGTAAGCATATTTTAGCCCTCTTTCTATAATAACGTTTATTCCTCTGTAGCATCCTGAATATTAAATAAAGCATTGACAAATTCATTGGCATCGAATTTTTGAAGATCATCAATGGTCTCACCTACGCCAATATATTTTACCGGAATATCCAGTTCAGATTCAATAGCCACTGCAATTCCGCCTTTTGCTGTGCCATCCAGCTTGGTCAGGATAATACCTGTGACATTTGCCACTTCGTTAAATTGTTTTGCCTGAGCCAGGGCATTTTGCCCTGTTGTTCCATCCAGAACTACCAGGGTTTCCAGAAATGCTTCCGGATATTCTTTTTCAATAATGCGGTAGATTTTTCTCAGTTCTTCCATCAGGTTTTTCTTATTATGCAGCCTTCCTGCTGTATCACAAATCAGCACATCTGCATTTCTGGATTTTGCTGCTGCAATAGCGTCATATACCACAGATGCCGGATCAGCTCCATCCTGTCCTCCAATCAGCTCTACCCCTGCCCGGTTGGCCCACTGGGTCAACTGTTCTCCTGCTGCCGCCCGGAAGGTATCTGCTGCCGCCATAATGACCTTTTTCCCCTGATCCT
>CATWQE010000085.1 GCA_958352855.1 uncultured Bacillota bacterium | reverse complement strand
TATAAGAAGTTTGAGAAATTGGTGCTACAGGTGAGTCATCCAATTCCAGCTTTAAAAAATTTCTTATAGCTACGGGGTCTGTTAATACAAATTCTTTTTCAAAAACAGATGTTGACATATTATTTTGCTCCTTTCTTTTTTTAAATTATATAATGAATTTGAGACAAGTGCAATAGCTTATAAAAATTTCATTTTTTCATCATGTTCCCCATTCTCTTAGCATAACATGAATAAAACCCTGAAAGGCAGTCCTGTTATGTCTCAGTTTATACATATGCTCCAGAGTTTTGTCTGGGGACCTGGAATGTTGTTTTTCTTTTTGGCAACGGGTATCCGTTTTACTATAAAATCTGGTTTTTTTCAGCTTACCGGTATTCGGATATGGCTTGGGAATACTCTTGGGGTTCTTTTTCAAAAACAAGAGGTGCGAAAGACAGGGGAAGCCCATGCCATGTCACAGTTTCAGTCTTTTTGTACTGCCCTTGCCGCGACCCTGGGGACCGGAAATATTACAGGTGTTGCCACAGCCCTGGTGTTTGGAGGCCCGGGAGCCATTTTCTGGATGTGGGTGTCAGCTTTCTTTGGTATGATGACCAATTATGCAGAGAATTATCTGGGAATTAAGTACCGCTACCGGGATGAACAGGGAAGATGGATAGGGGGAGCCATGGTTTATATGGAGAGGGGGCTTGGATGTAAGCCACTGGCAGTGGCGTTTGCTCTGTGCTGCCTTGGCGCTTCTCTTGGCATGGGAAACATGGTTCAGGGAAATGCCATGGCCAAGGGACTGGAGCATGCTTTTCAAGTGCCTCCTTTTGTTTCTGGAGTCCTGTGTACCATAGGTGTTGCTGTGGTGGTAACAGGCGGGATGAAGCGGATTGCAGGGCTTACGGAGAAGCTGGTACCTTTCATGGCGGTGCTGTATCTGGGCGGCGCCATAGGGGTACTTTTTGTTTTTCGAAAAGAGATTCCGGGAGCCTTTGCGCTGATTTTTTCAGAGGCCTTCGGGCTTCGCCAGGCAGCAGGAGGCGTGGCTGGCTATGGTGTGGGGGAGGCCATCCGCATGGGAATTGCCAGAGGAATTTTTTCCAATGAAGCAGGTCTTGGCTCCTCCGTTATGGCTCATGCACAGTCAGATGTAAAGGAGCCTGAAATCCAGGGAATGTGGGGGATTTTGGAGATTTTTATTGATACCATGGTGGTGTGTACCATTACAGCGCTGGTCATTTTAGTAAGTGGTGTATATGAGCCGGAGGTTTTTCAAAATCACATTGCAAAGGGGCTGGAAGCCATAGACGGAACCACTCTTACTGGAATGGCATTTGGCAAGGTCATTCCTTATGGAGAACAGGTTTTGGCAGTCGCTACGGTGCTTTTTGCCTTTGCCACCATTGTGGGCTGGTCTTATTTTGGAGAGCAGACGGCTTATTATCTTGGCAGGGAAAAAGGGGCGCAGACCTATCGTCTGGTATATAGCCTGCTTACCCTTCCGGGCTGTATGCTGGCGCCGCAGATGATTTGGGAATTGTCTGATGTATTAAACGGAATGATGGCAATTCCCAATCTCATAGCTTTATTTTTTCTTGGAAAGCAGGTGGAGTATGGAAGACGAAAAACATAACAGACAGTTACTTTTTTTGGCCGAAAGTTAAATTCCCTTCACTTGTGAAAAAAAGCTTTTTCCTGTATTCTGTAAGTAAGAAGAAAAGCTTTTCTCTTGAATAAAACAAAGAGAGGAATGGAATATGAAAACAGGAGAATTAATCCGTACTTTGCGGAAAGAGAAAAAACTGACACAGGAACAGGTTGCTGATTTGCTGGGGGTATCTGCGCCTGCGGTAAACAAGTGGGAGAATGGAAATTCTATGCCGGATGTAATGCTGCTGGCTCCTCTGGCAAGGCTTTTGGGTACAGATGTGAATACACTTTTGAATTTTCAAGAGGAATTAAGTGCGGAAGAAATCGGAGGTATTGCTAATGAAATTTCCATGAAACTTATCAAAGAAAAGTATGAAGAAGCCTTTGCAATAGGAGAGGAATATCTTCATAAATATCCCGGCTGCGGACAGCTTTACCTGAACCTTGGAGGCATTTATAACGGGGCGGCTGTGATGGCAGGTGAGACCAATAAAAAGTGGAAGGAAACCTTCATAAAAAAGGGACAGGAGCTCCTGGACTATGCGGCAAAAAGCCCGGAAAGAGCAGTGTCAGACACAGCAATTTATTATAATGTTTTAAATGCCATAAACCAGGAAAAATTTCAAAAAGCAGAACATTTGTTAAGCCAGCTTCCAGAAAACCACATCAAAAAAGAGGATATTTATCCGGGATTTTATATGCGTCAGGAAAAGTATGAAGAGGCAAAAGAATGTCTGGAAAAGAAGATGCTAAACGAAGGCGCAGGGCTGATGACAAGCATGGATATGTATGTACTTACCTGTTTAAAACTGGGGGAACAGGAACGGGCCAGACAGATTGGGCAAATCTATTATCAAATAGCAAGTCTGTTGAAAATCCCGGGAGTAAATCCATATAGCGCGCTTCTGACTCTGGCTTTGGAAGACAGAAAAACAGAAGAAACCTGGAAGCTTCTGGAGCAGTTTTTTGCGTTTTTCATGAATCCGGAGAATACAAAATACGAAAAAAGTATTCTTTTTCAAGAGATGGAGGAGAGGGAAAAGCAAGAAGCAGGAGACATTCAAAAAAGCTATGGTGTGCTTCTGGAGCGTGTCCTGGATAACGTGGAGAAGGGAGAAGACGGAGCATTTTTAAAAGAAGATGAGAACTTTGAGGCGCGGATTAACCGGCTGAAACAAATGATTCAATAATACCTGTCTTGTAATTAAGAAGGCTGTTGCATGGCGCAATGGCCTTTTTATATGCCGGATTTTTAGTTCTACAGTGACAGAACAGGGGATTCGTGATAGAATAGGAAGGCGGAAAATGGAAGAAGGGATGGAGTAATAAAAAAGAAATGGAATTAAGTATATTGTTATTAGGACAAATGCTGTCTATGATGCTCATGATTCTGATGGGGTTTGCGGCAGTAAAAACGAAGCTTGTAAAAAGCAGTCAAAGTTCGGTGATATCGGCGTTGACCCTGTATATTATTGTGCCCTGTGTGGTCATTGACAGTTTTCAGATTGAATTTTCAGCGGAAAAAATGAAGGGGCTTCTTCTGGCAGCGGGCTTTGCGGTGCTGATGCATGTGCTGTTTATTGTTGTAGTGGAGCTTCTGGGAAAGAAATGGAACATGAGTCCTATTGAAAAGGCCTCTGTGATTTATTCTAACGGGGGAAATATTATTATTCCTCTGGTTTCTGCTTTACTGGGACAGGAACAGGTCTTTTACTGTTGCGCTTTTATTATGGTGCAGACCTTTTTCTTCTGGACTCATACCGTAGGCTTAATTGGAGGAAAGACCCAGGTGAGTGTGAAAAAAATTCTGGGAAATCCCAATGTCATTGCTATTGTAATAGGGCTTATGTTGTTTTTTACCAATACAAAACTGCCGAAAGTCCTGGGAAATACAGTGTCTTCTATGGGTGGGATTGTAGGCCCTGTGTGCATGCTGATGATTGGAATGATTATGGCAGACGCGGATTTAAAAAAGGTTTTTTTGTCAGGAAGAAACTGGCTGGTATGTGCAGGGCGTCTGTTGTTTTGTCCGGCTTTGATGATACTGGTTTTATGGATTTCCAAAGTTACAGTGACCATTCCTTTTGGGAAAGATGTGCTGCTCATTTTGTTTCTGGCAATCGCGGCTCCAGTGGCAGCTACGGTAACCCAGATGGCAAGTCTGTTTCATAACCATGAAGAGCAGGCAGGAGCAGTGAATGTAATGTCAGTGATTTTAAGCATTCTTACCATGCCGGTTATGGTGGCATTTTATCAGAAGATTTTATAGAAGAAAGAGGATAGAAAGCATGAATTATCGTATGGATATTCAATATGACGGAACCAGATACGGAGGGTGGCAAAAGCAAAAAGATACAGACAATACCATTCAGGGAAAACTTGAAGATGTGCTGTCTAAAATGTGTGAAAAGCCAGTGTCTGTTCAGGGCGCCGGGCGTACAGATGCCGGAGTACATGCCAGAGGACAGGTGGCAAATGCAGTATTTGAGACAGAGAAAACCTGTGAAGAAATCTGTGCGTATCTCAATTATTATCTGCCGGAAGATATTGAGATTGTAAGAGTGACAGAGGCACAAGAGCGATTTCACAGCCGCTTAAATGCCCGGGAAAAAGTATACTGTTACCGCATTGCAGCGGGGATTCATAAGAATGTTTTTGAGCGGAAATATCAATGTCCTCTTCATGAAAATCTGGATGTAAGTGCCATGAGAAAAGCGGCAAAAATCCTGGAAGGAACTCATGATTTTAAGAGTTTTTGTTCAAACAAAAAGATGAAGAAATCTTCGGTTCGGACGATTTACAACATCGAAATTCAGGAACTTCCACAGGAAATTGTCCTTACCTTTACAGGAAATGGATTTTTGTATAATATGGTAAGGATTCTGGCTGGAACCTTAATTGAAGTGGGACGGGGAGAGAGAAAACCGGAGACCATGGAAGAAATTTTAAAGGGATGTGACAGAGGGCTGGCAGGCTTTACTGCTCCGGCAAGGGGGCTGACCTTGCTGGAAGTCCGATATGAAAACAAAGATTGATAAGGAAGAGAGGAAGAAATCATGGAAGAAACCATGCAGGAAAAAATGGAACGGGAAATAAGGGAGAGTATGGAGCGGTTATACCCAAAGGCTCCGGACCATCTGTACAGCAGAATGCAGGTGGAGTTTTATTCCTGTAATTATGAAAAAAAGAGTGTTACCCTTCGTTTTCCCATTCAGAGCTGGGAATTGAATCACATGGCAACCATGCATGGAGGTCTCATTGCGGCAGCCATTGATACTACCTGTGGGGTGATTGTGCGCAGTGTGAGCAAAAATCAGATTATTCCCACCATTAACTTAAATATAAATTATCTGTCTCCCGGAATGGCTCAGGATGCTTTGCTGGTGACTGCACAGACAGACCGCGCAGGACAGCGTATCTGCAGTGTGCATGCGCAGTGCCATTCCCAGAAAACAGGACAGCTTATTGCGACTGCGACAGCAAACTTTATGATTGCCGGAAGCTGAGAAAAAAATCCTTTGAAAAAGAAAATTTTTATGGTAGTATAGTTTTTAGAATAAAAACAGATGGAGGAACAGGCGTGGAAAAAGAGACTGTGAAAGAAACCGTAGTTTCAAAAAACTTTATTGAACAGATTATTGAAAAAGACCTGGAAGAGGGAAAATATGAGGAAATTTGTACCAGATTTCCACCGGAACCAAATGGCTATCTGCATATTGGACATGCAAAATCTATTTTATTAAATTATGGATTAGCGCAGAAATATCATGGAAAGTTTAACATGCGTTTTGATGATACCAATCCTACAAAAGAAAAGGTAGAGTTTGTGGAATCCATTAAAGCAGATATTAAATGGCTTGGCGCAGACTGGGAGGACCGCCTCTATTTTGCGTCCAATTATTTTGAACAGATGTATGAAGCGGCAGTAAAGCTGATTAAAAAAGGCAAAGCCTTTGTCTGTGATCTGACAGCAGAGGAAATCAGAGAATATAGAGGAACCCTGACAGAGCCTGGAAAAGAAAGCCCATACAGAAACAGAAGTGTGGAAGAAAACCTGGAACTGTTTGAAAAAATGAAAAACGGAGAGTTTGAAGATGGAAGCAAGGTGCTTCGCGCTAAAATCGACATGGCTTCTCCAAACATTAATATGAGAGACCCGGTTATTTATCGTGTGGCGCATATGACCCATCACAATACAGGAGATAAGTGGTGTATATATCCGATGTATGACTTTGCTCATCCTATTGAAGACGCCATTGAAGGTGTTACCCACTCTATTTGTACCCTGGAGTTTGAAGACCACAGACCACTGTATGACTGGGTGGTAAGAGAACTGGAATATGCGCATCCGCCCAAGCAGATTGAGTTTGCAAAGCTGTATCTTACCAATGTGGTCACTGGAAAAAGATATATTAAAAAACTGGTAGAAGACGGTATTGTAGATGGTTGGGATGACCCGCGCCTGGTTTCTATTGCAGCCCTTAGAAGACGCGGTTTCACACCGGAATCCATTCAGAAATTTGTGGAGCTTTGCGGTGTTTCCAAGGCAAACAGCTCTGTGGATTACGCTATGCTGGAGTATTGCATACGGGAAGATTTGAAGATGAAAGCGCCGCGTATGATGGCAATTTTAGATCCTGTGAAGGTAGTGATTGACAACTATCCGGAAGGTGAAATTGAGTATCTGGAAGTACCAAATAACATGGAAAATCCAGAACTGGGTTCCAGACAGGTTCCATTTGGAAGAGAGCTGTATATTGAGCGGGAAGACTTTATGGAAGTGCCGGTGAAGAAATATAAACGTCTGTATCCAGACAATGAAGTGCGTCTTATGAATGCATATTTTGTTACCTGTACCGGTGTGGAAAAAGACGAAGAAGGCAATATTACAGTGGTTCACTGTACTTATGATCCTGCTTCAAAAGGCGGAAATTCTCCAGATGGCAGAAAGGTAAAAGGAACCATTCACTGGGTATGTGCAGACACCGCAGTGAAGGCAGAATGCCGTCTGTATGAGAACATTGTAGATGAAGAAAAAGGTGTTTATAACAAGGAGGATGGAAGTCTGAACCTGAATCCAAACTCTCTTACGGTTGTGAAGGATTGTATGGTAGAACCTGAGCTTGGTAAAGCAGAAGCCTATGACCGCTTCCAGTTTGTAAGAAACGGATTTTTCTGTGCAGACTGCCATGACAGCAAACCGGGAAATCCGGTATTTAACAGAATTGTATCCTTAAAAAGTTCCTTTAAATTAAAATAAACAGGGGAAGAGACATGCAGGAATTTATGATTCCCTTAGATTCAAAGTCAGAAGTTCCGCTGTATGAACAGGTCTGTGAATATGTGAAAACAGAGATTCAGCAGGGACATTTAAAGGCAGGAGAAAAGCTGCCTTCTTCCAGAGCGCTGGCAAAGAGTCTTTCTATCAGCAGAAGCACCGTAGAACTGTCTTATGACCAGTTGGTTTCTGAGGGATATCTGGAAGCAGTGCCATGTAAAGGGTACTATGTTTGTAATATCCAGGGCTTATATACTTTTTGTAAAAAGTCTGAAAGGGATAACAAAATTTCAAAGCAGGAAGAAGATAAGGCAAGGTCAGATTATGACTTTGCCTTAAATGGTATTGATGCCGGGAGTTTTCCTTACAATACCTGGCAGAAGCTATCCAGAAAAGTTTTAAAAGAGGCGGACAGCAATCTTTTTCAGCTTGGAAATCCCTGGGGAGAGCCTGGATTTCGACAGGAAATCGCAGATTATCTGTATCAGGCAAGAGGGGTTCATTGCAGTGTGGAGCAGATTCTCATTGGCGCTGGAAATGATTATCTTTTAATGCTTCTGGGAACTATTCTGGACAGAAATCAGAAAATTATTATGGAAGATCCCACCTATCTGACCGCCTATTATGATTTCCTCCACATGGGATTTCAGGTAGAAACCGTAGGGCAGGATGGCAGCGGATTGGACATTTGTAAGCTGGAGCATACAGGGGGCGAAATTGTTTATGTAATGCCCTCCCATCAATTTCCCATGGGGACTGTGATGCCCCTGAACAGACGTATGGAGCTGTTATCCTGGGCAGGAAAGCAGGAGGGAAGATACATTATTGAAGACGATTATGACAGTGAATTCCGCTATAAAGGAAAACCCATTCCAGCCTTAAAGGGCTTTGATAACCATGATTGTGTGATTTATATGGGGACCTTTTCCAAGTCCCTGGCGCCTTCTATACGAGTAAGCTATATGGTGCTTCCTGCAAAACTTATGAAGCAGTATCAGAAGCAGGCGCATCCGTTTTCTGTGACCGTTTCCAGAGTGGATCAGAAGATTCTGGAACTCTTTTTACAGGAGGGATATTACCAGCGGCATTTAAATAAAATGCGTGGAATCTATAAGAGCAGGCACGATTTTCTTTTGAAATATTTAAAAGAAGAAATGGCTCAAATCTGTCAGGTGTCAGGAGAATATGCAGGGGTACATCTGGTGCTTACCTTTTGCAACGGGCTGACAGAACAGGAAGCAGTGATAAGAGCAAAACAGGCCGGAATTTTGGTATATGGCCTGTCAGAATATTGTATTTTGGGGAACCCGAAAACATCCCAAACAGTCCTTCTGGGCTATGCCTGTATGAGGGAAAAAGAACTTTCACAGGCCATAAAAATCTTAAAAAAAGTCTGGGAAAAAAAGTAATTCTTGACTTTTTATGACAAATCAAGTACACTGTAAACACGTTAGGGGAGCTGGTGAAGTCCGGCTGAGAATAAAACCGATTCGTTTTAGACCCATATACCTGATCCGGGTAATGCCGGCGTAGGAATCATAGAGGAAGATATTATAATATGATTGCGATATTTACTCCTGTCAGGTAGACCCTAACAGGAGTCTTTTTATTTTTTAAATTTTATAACCCATAGGAGGAAGAAAGCATGAACGCAAGTGTAGCAATTCAGTCTTTACCGGCTGCAGCAGATGATGAAGAATTAATCCGTATTGTTGATGAGGTTATTGCCTATATTAAAAGTACGGGAAACAACTATTATGTAGGACCTTTTGAGACCACCATTGAGGGAGATTATGATGAACTGATGGACATTGTAAAGGAGTGTCAGCACATTGCAGTGAAGGCAGGAGCCCCTTCTGTGGCAGCTTATATTAAAGTGAGCTACAAACCGGAAGGAGATGTACTTACCATTGAAAGAAAAGTCACGAAGCATCACCAGTAAATTCTGGACTTTTTCCGCTCTGGCAGGGATTTTGATTTTATGGCAGGCAGTATCCTGGGCAGGTCTGGTGCCTCATTATATGCTGCCGTCTCCGGTAGATGTGGTGAAGGCTTTTTTTGCGGATTTCGGCCTTTTGATGCAGCATGCCAGAGTGACTCTGGCAGAGGCTGCTCTTGGGTTGTTTTTCGGTGTGACAGTGGGAGCTTTTATGGCAGTGATTATGGAACGCTTTGAGAAGGTTTATCAGGCATTTTATCCTTTGATTGTACTGACTCAGACAGTTCCTACAGTAGCTATTGCGCCCCTTCTGGTGCTCTGGTTTGGATATGAAATGCTGCCCAAGGTGATTTTAATTGTAATCGTAACCTTTTTCCCCATTACCGTAGGACTATTAGATGGATTTAAGTCTGCAGACCAGGATATGATTCGTCTTATGCGTTCCATGGGAGCCGGAAATCTGCAGATTTTCCGGTGTATTAAACTGCCGGGGGCTATGAGCCATTTCTTTGCCAGTCTGCGTATTTCTGTGTCCTACTCTGTTGTAGGAGCTGTGATTTCAGAATGGCTTGGGGGATTTGAAGGTCTGGGTGTTTACATGACAAGAGTAAAAAAAGCATTCTCTTATGACAAGATGTTTGCAGTGATTTTTTTGATTTCCATTATCAGTTTGCTGCTGATGAAGCTGGTAGATATTCTGCAGAAGAAAGTCATGCCATGGGAGCATGTGAAATAACAGAAAGGTGGACAAAAGAGGATGAAAAAGAAAATTGCGGCAGTTCTTTTATGCGCAAGTATGGTATTTTCCATGGCAGCCTGTGGGGAAAAACCAGCAGAAAAAGAAGGCGAAACAGCAAAGAAAGAACAGGAAAAAATTACATTTGTACTGGACTGGACACCAAATACCAACCATACTGGTTTGTACGTGGCACAGGATCAGGGGTATTTTGAAGAGGAAGGCCTGGAAGTGGAAATTGTACAGCCTCCTGAGGATGGAGCAGATGCCCTGGTAGCTTCCGGCAAGGCGCAGTTTGGGGTGTCTTTTCAGGATTCCATGGCGCCTGGTGTTGCTGGAGAAAATGCTCTTCCAACCACAGCAGTGGCAGCTTTGATACAGCATAATACCTCTGGAATTATTTCCAGAAAAGGGGAAGGCATGGATACTCCAAAGGGTATGGAAGGAAAAAAATATGCCACCTGGGACGCGCCTGTTGAAAAAGCAATGGTTAAAAATGTAGTGGAACAGGACGGAGGCGATTTTGGCAAAGTAGAGATGATTCCAAGTACAGTTACTGATGAAGTTTCCGCTTTAAAGTCAAACTCTGTAGATGCAATCTGGGTATTCTATGCCTGGGCCGGAGTAGCCACAGAGGTAGCAGGACTGGAAACCGATTACTTTGCATTTAAAGATATAAATCCGGTATTTGATTATTACACTCCGGTGGTGATTGCCAACAATTCCTTCCTAAAAGAGAAGCCGGAAACTGCAAAAGCCTTTTTAAAAGCTCTGAAAAAAGGATATGAATTTGCCATAGAAAAGCCGGAAGAAGCAGCAGAAATTCTCTGTGAAGCCTCACCGGAATTAGACAAAGATCTGGTATTGGCAAGCCAGGAATATTTAAAAGATGAGTACAAAGCAGAAGTAGAACAGTGGGGATACATTGACCCTGCCAGATGGAACGCATTCTATCAGTGGCTCAATGAAAATGGTCTGTCAGAGACAGAAATTCCGGAAAATGCAGGGTTCTCCAATGACTATCTGCCTAAGTAAGAGAGGTTGGAGAAACAATGGCACAATTAAAGGTTTCACATATTTCCAAGGCCTTTGATGACCAGGAAATTTTAAAGGATGTGAGTTTGGAACTTGGTGACAACGAACTGGTGAGCCTTCTGGGAGTCAGCGGCGGCGGAAAAACTACTTTGTTTAATGTGATATCCGGCTTGTTAAAACCAGAAGAAGGACAGGTGCTTCTGGATGGAAAAGATATTACCGGACAGCCTGGAAATGTGAGCTATATGCTGCAAAAGGATTTACTCCTTCCCTACCGCACCGTAGAAGATAATGTGGCGCTTCCTCTGATTATAAAGGGAGAAAAAAAGAAGGAAGCCAGAAAAAAGGTCCGCCCTTATTTTCCGGAATTTGGACTGGAAGGGACAGAAAAAAAGTATCCAAGCCAGCTTTCCGGAGGCATGCGTCAGAGGGCGGCTCTTTTGAGAACCTATATGTTTTCCGATAAAATAGCCCTTCTGGATGAACCCTTTTCTGCTCTGGATACTCTGACAAAAGGCGCCATGCACAAATGGTACTTAAAGGTCATGGAACAGATTCATTTGTCTACGATTTTTATTACTCATGATATTGACGAGGCAATTCTTTTGTCTGACCGGATTTATCTGCTCACCGGACAGCCGGGAAGTATTACTGCAGAAATTAAAATCCGTCAGCCAAAACCGAGACGTGA
>CATWQE010000084.1 GCA_958352855.1 uncultured Bacillota bacterium | reverse complement strand
AGATTAGATAAATGGCTGAATAATCAAGTTGTAGAGTAAGAAAAGGACTATTTGACAGTTTTTCGTACATTTTTAAGGAAGTTCCTCGATTGAAATAACAGGAAATATATGATAAAATTGAGAAGATTTAATAGTTCTTTTCCCGATTTTGCTAGGAAAGGAGGCAGTGATGGGTAAATCACTTAACGGGAAAGAATTAGGGAATGGTATATCTCAAAGAAAAGACGGATTATATCAAGCCCGATTTATCAATCGTTTCGGTAAAAGACAGACAATTTATGCGAAAACTTTAAATGAGGTAAGACATAAGTTGCGAACCGAACAGTATAATGATGAAAAAGCAATCAATGTTGTAGATAAAAATATGACATTAGATGAATGGTTCGATATTTGGCTAAACACTTGTAAGAAGAATTGCAGAAGTTCTACAAAAGGTTCTTATATTACCCACTATAAGCGTATTCAAGGAGAATTAGGGTGGAGAAAATTAACGTCGTTGAACCTGATTGTTATGCAAGAAGCATTTAATAAACTAAAAACGGACAATGCAAGAAAAAATTCTAAAAAGATACTGGTAGATATGCTGAATAAGGCAGTTGATACAGATTTGCTTGTAAAGAATGTCGCAAAACAGATAAATACTGTGATTGCCAAAGAAGAAAAAAAAGAAAGGCGTGTTCTGACAATAAGGGAAACAGAGCTTTTCTTGGAACAGGCAAAAGGAACATTTTATGAAAATCTGTTTATTTTAGCATTGGAAACAGGCTTACGAGTGGGAGAGTTATCGGCTTTACAATGGGAAGATATAGATTTCAAGAAAAAGGTTCTCCATGTAAAGCATACATTGTGTTATTTCAGTAGAAATGGAAAGTATGTATTTGAAATGCACGATACGAAAACAAATAACGGAAAAAGAACCATTCCATTGACTGCAAAAGCAATCAATAGTCTAAAATGTCAAAAACTGCAAAAACAGGAAATTATTCTAAAAGGCAAAACTGCAAAGGAAGAATTTCAAAATCTTGTTTTTGTTACAAAGAATAATCAGCCGACACAACAGTTTTTAATCAATCAATGTATGCAGTTGGTTATTCAGAACATAAACAAAGCAGGTATAGATTTTTCCCCCTTTACATTGCACACACTTCGGCATACTTTTGCCACAAGAGCAATCGAATGTGGAATGAACCCGAAAACCTTGCAGAAACTCTTGGGACATGGCACATTACAAATGACAATGGACTTGTATTGCCACGTAACAGAGGACACGCTGTTCTTGGAAATGGAAAAGTTCGAGAAAAGGTGTAGTTGAGTATGAAATGGTGTAAAAATGGTGTAGTAGGGGATAAAAATAGAAAAGGAGGGCGTAAAAAGCCCGTAAATATGGAGGTTTTAAGAGATATGGAAGCATATAAACAGGAATTTATTGAATTCATGGTAGATAGTGATGTGTTAAAATTTGGAGAATTTACTTTAAAAAGTGGCAGAAAGTCTCCCTTCTTTATGAATGCAGGAGCCTATGTAACAGGTTCCCAGTTAAAGAAACTTGGGGAATACTATGCAAAGGCTATTCATGATAAATATGGTGATGATTTTGACGTACTTTTCGGACCAGCGTATAAAGGAATTCCAATCAGCGTTGTTACAGCCATTGCTTACAGCGAATTATACGGAAAAGAAGTCCGCTACTGCTCAGACCGCAAGGAAGAAAAAGACCATGGAGCAGACAAGGGAAGCTTCCTGGGAAGCAAACTTCAGGACGGAGACCGGGTTGTTATGATTGAGGATGTAACCACCTCCGGTAAATCCATGGAAGAGACAGTTCCAAAGGTACGCGGGGCAGCCAATGTAGAAATCGTAGGTCTCATGGTTTCCCTGAATCGTATGGAAGTAGGAAAAGGGGGAGAAAAGAGCGCTCTGGAAGAGGTAAAAGATACCTATGGATTTGAGACAAACGCCATTGTCACTATGGAGGAAGTGGTAGAGCACCTTCACAACAGAGAATACAAAGGAAGAGTTGTTATTGACGATACCCTGAAACAGGCGATTGACAAATATTATGAACAGTATGGTGTAAAATAAGAAAAAGGAAGTGTTCCTGTTATGAATGAAAAAGTTTATAAAACCATGACAAGATGCGGTGCAGGCAGCATTGCGCTTGGAATTGTAGTTTTGGTTACCGGGGTGGCATCTGGAATCTTGATGCTGGTAAGCGGCGCCAGATTATTAAAAAGAAAGACAGAAATTACATTTTAGTCTGAAGGACAATACAAAGGAGGGGCTGTGAAACAGCCCCCTTCTGCATTTCTTTTATGGAATGAGGTTAGAATATTGAATCGGGCAACAAAAAAGAAAATCAGAGCAGCAGGCAGCCTGTTGTTTGTAATCTACATCCTGGCATTGATTTATTTCCTCTTTTTTGCAGAACGCTATGGACAAATGAGTTTTGAAGAGAGAGAATACCATTATAATCTGGTTTTGTTTCAGGAGATTAAACGGTTCTGGACTTACCGGAAGCAGCTTGGAACCTGGGCTGTTATGGCCAATCTTTTGGGGAATATTATTGGCTTTGTTCCTTTTGGTTTTATACCACCGGTTATCAGTTCCAATGCAAGAGGATTTTTCTTTATTACGTTTTCAGGATTTGCTTTAAGTCTTTGCGTGGAGATTGCGCAGCTTATTACAAAACTGGGATGCTTTGATGTGGATGATTTAGTGATGAATACTCTTGGCACAGCCCTTGGCTATGTGGCCTTTGCTGTTTGCCATTTCTTATACAAAAAGATAAAAAGAGCAAGAAAAAGGAGATATTGATGGCAAAGAAAAAATATAAATATGCCTTTGCAAGACAGAAACATTCCCAAAAGGGAGTTATCTCTACTATATTTGCCGGTGTTTCTCTGGGGCTTTTTGGCATTTCCAGCTTATGCTCCCTTATTTTTCATGGTAAGGGGGGCATGTATCTGGGAGCTATGGGACTGGCAGCCATGGCGCTTTCTGTGTATGGATTTGTACTGGGGCTTCGCAGTTTTTCCCAGAAAAACAGGAATCAGTTATATTGCAAAATAGGCGCAGTGGCCAATGGAAGCCTGATGGTTCTGTGGCTGGCATTGTTTTTTGTAGGGATTTCATAGGAAAACAGGTGGAAAGAGGGTGAAAAGAATGGATGAACGTTTGAAAAAACAAATGGATTTTCTGCTGGAAGTGGATAAGCTGAAATTTATTACCCGCCAGACGTATTTGTCAAATGGAGAGAGAAAGGAAAATGATGCGGAACATTCCTGGCATCTGGCTTTGATGGCGGTTCTGCTCAGGGAATATGCCAATGAGCCTGTGGACGTGGCAAAGGTTATGACCATGGTGCTGATTCATGATCTGGTAGAAATTGATGCAGGTGATACTTATGCATATGATGCTGCAGGAAACAAGACGAAACGGGAGCGGGAAGTAAAGGCAGCTCAGAGGATTTTTGGCATATTGCCAGAGGATCAGGCAGAGATGTTTCGGGCGTTGTGGGAAGAGTTTGAAGCCTATGAAACGCCGGAAGCTAAATTTGCCCATGTGTGCGACAATATGCAGCCTTTTATGCTGAATCACGCAACAGGAGGACGTTCCTGGCGGGAGCATGAGGTGAAGAAATCCCAGGTGCTTGGAAGAAACAGCCGCCTGGCAGAAGGTTCAAGGACCATGAAGCAGTATTTTGATGAAATTTTGGCAGAGCATGTAGAAAAGGGAAATTTAAAAGATGAATGATGAATTAATGTTAGAACGTTTTACACTTATGAAAGACAGAATCCAGGAGATTCAGGGGGAAGACCTGGTAAGGGCTCCATACGGGGATTTTTTTAAGAAAACAGCGGCTTTTCTGATACAAATGATGGACGTAAGAGAAAAGCTTCAGAAGGGATGGCTGGACACAGCAAATATTCGGGAGCTGGAGGCAAATAATCAGGCCATGTACCAGGATATTTTGCCAAAGCAGTATGAAACCTCTTATGGAAATCCAACGTATGCGAAACAGATGCTGGGAGAGGAATTTGGACAGCTTCTGAGCTTTTTATATACAGAAATCAGAGATATGATTGTTTTTGTGTATGAAGAGCGTCTGTTTGATATGACTGTGGTTATGGAACTGTTTATTCAGATTTATAACCTGTTTGAGGAAGAGACGGTTAGCGCGAAAGATGTAAAAGAAGCTATTTACTGGTATATCAGTGATTACAGTGACGAAATGGTTGGGCGCAGAGTGCGGGAAGGTGTGGATCCTGATTTGGATTTTGCTGCCAATATTATTATGAACCAGGATTTAACTGATCCAAGGTATTTGTACCGGTTTGGAGAATATGTGACAGAAAACGAAATCCGTATGTCACAGTTTTTAAGCAGTATGCCAGAGGAACAACTGGAGGCCATGGCGCGCACTTTTACAGAAGGATATCGTACTGGGTTTGCTGCAACCAATAAGGATATGAGCAAGAAAAAATTCGTAAATATCCGATTCCAACTGGGATTTGAACCTATGGTAAAGGAAGCTGTTTTACAGTTTGAAGAGATGGGCTTAAAACCTGTTATTTACAGAAGCGCAGTTCACAGAGTGAATAAAAAACAGCATCACAGAATCGGATATTATGGGGCAATCCCAAATCCTCAGTTTGAGTATGATCACAAAGATGACCAGGCTTTATGTCTGGACCACGAATTTGTCCAGAGAAGGCTGCGGGTTTTGCAGGTAGCCTATGAACAGGTAAAAGATTTAGCCAGTGTCCATGGAGGTCCTGCCTGCATTGAAACCTTTGGAGAAACGCCCTTTGTGCCAAAACGAAACCCTGATGCCTGTACCCTAAGCGCTCATCAGCAGAAATTACAGGTATCTTATGATAATGAAGCAGGCCAGATTGTAAACCGCTATATCAAAGGAGAAGAGCGCAGTTTTACCATTATCGCCTACCCATCTGTGGAGATTGGGTCCAGATTTGAAGAGATTTTCCAGGAAACGGTGAAGCTGAATAACCTGGATAATCAGTTATACCGCCAGATTCAGCAGTCGGTTATAGATGCTTTGGATGAAGGAGAAAAGGTACACATTGAAGGCATGAATGGCAATGAAACCAATCTTACAGTATGCCTTCATGAGTTGAAACATCCGGAAAAAGAGACAAACTTTGAAAACTGTGTGGCAGATGTGAACATTCCTGTGGGAGAAGTCTTTACCTCCCCCAAATTAACAGGAACTAATGGAACACTGGCAGTATCAAAAGTGTTTTTAAGAGGCCTTGAATATCAGAATTTAAAAATCCGTTTCCAGGACGGCATGATTGCGGATTATACCTGCGGAAACTTTGATACAGAAGAAGAGAACAGGAATTTTATAAAAGAAAACCTGCTGTATCACCACGATACCCTGCCTTTGGGGGAATTTGCTATTGGTACCAACACCACAGCCTATGTCATGGCAAAGAAATATGACATCGGACATTTACTGCCGATTCTCATTGCAGAGAAAACAGGACCCCACTTTGCTGTGGGAGATACCTGCTATTCCTGGAGTGAGGATACGCCTATGTATAATCCAGATGGAAAAGAAATCATTGCCAGAGACAACGAGGTCTCTATTCTTCGAAAAGAAGACCCTGCCAGGGCATATTTTGGCTGTCACACAGACATTACCATTCCCTATGATGAGCTTGGAGCAATCTGGGTGGAGAGACGAGATGGAAGCCGGATTTCCATTATTGAAAAAGGAAAATTTGTATTAAAAGGCACAGAGCCGCTTAATGAGGCTTTTGCTTCTTGACAAGATATGGAACTCTGGGTAAAATTGTGCTGTACAAAAGAATAGGGGATAACCCCAAAAGTATATAATAAAGGAGATTAATCATGGCAAAAGTTGGAATTGTTATGGGCAGTGACTCTGATATGCCTGTTATGAGCAAAGCAGCGGATATGCTGGAAAAATTTGGAATTGAGTATGAAATGACTATTATTTCTGCTCACAGAGAGCCGGATGTGTTCTTTGAATATGCAAAATCAGCAGAAGAAAAAGGCTTTAAAGTAATCATTGCAGGTGCGGGTATGGCCGCACACCTTCCGGGTATGTGCGCAGCAATTTTCCCAATGCCGGTTATTGGCATTCCTATGCATACCACATCCTTAGGCGGAAGAGATTCTCTGTACTCTATTGTACAGATGCCATCTGGAATTCCGGTAGCAACGGTAGCAATTAACGGCGGCGCCAATGCGGCAATTCTGGCAGCCAAGATTTTAGCAACTTCTGACCCAGAACTTTTGCAGAAATTAAAAGACTACAAGGAAGAATTAAAAGACCAGGTAGTAGCAAAAGACGCGAGACTTCAGGAAGTTGGATATAAAGCTTATTAATAATTGGCAAGGCAAGCTACGGAACAGTATATGGAGGATAAGAAATGGATTATAAGAACGCAGGCGTTGATATTGAAGCCGGATATAAATCAGTAGAATTAATGAAAGAACACGTAAAGAAAACCATGCGGGAAGAAGTTCTGGGTGGTTTGGGCGGATTTTCAGGCGCTTTTTCCCTGAAAAAAATCAAAGAAATGGATGACCCGGTGCTTTTATCCGGTACAGACGGATGTGGAACAAAAGTAAAGCTGGCATTTCTTATGGATAAACATGATACTATTGGTATTGACGCAGTTGCTATGTGCGTCAATGATATTGCGTGTGCAGGTGGAGAACCTTTATTCTTCCTGGATTATATTGCCTGCGGTAAAAATTATCCGGAAAAAATTGCAGAAATCGTAAAAGGTGTGGCAGAAGGCTGTCTGCAGTCTGACGCAGCTCTTATCGGCGGTGAGACAGCAGAACATCCAGGGTTGATGCCGGAAGAAGAGTATGATTTAGCAGGGTTTGCAGTGGGTGTTGCAGAGCGCAGCGAGATGATTACAGGAGAAGATTTAAAAGAAGGAGATGTCCTTATTGGTATGGCTTCTTCTGGTGTTCACAGCAATGGATTTTCTCTGGTGCGTAAGGTTTTTGAGATGACAACAGAATCCTTAAATACTTATTATGATGAATTAGGCAAAACCTTAGGAGAAGCACTTCTTGCGCCAACCAGAATCTATGTAAAAGCTTTAAAGAGCGTAAAAAATGCAGGTGTTCGTGTAAAAGCCTGCAGCCATGTAACAGGCGGCGGTTTCTATGAAAATATTCCAAGAATGTTAAAAGACGGCGTTTGTGCAATCATTGAAAAGGACAGCTATCCCATTCCTCCAATCTTTACCTTAATGGCAGAGAAAGGAAATATTGAAGAAACTATGATGTACAATACCTTTAACATGGGTCTTGGTATGGTAGTTGCTGTAGATGCGGCAGATGTAGAGAAAACCATGGAAGCCATCAAAGCGGCAGGAGATACTCCATATGTTGTTGGAAAGATTGTTGCAGGGGAAAAAGGTGTTCAGTTAGTATAAAAAATAAGAGAAGGAGCAGGGTTGCAGCAGATACCACAGCGGCAGCCCTGTTCCTGTCTGTTGAAAACCAAGGAGGCTGATTGTTATGAAGAAGCTGGCAGTTCTGGTGTCCGGCGGGGGAACCAATCTTCAGGCTATTATGGACGCCATTGATAAGAAAACCATTACAAACGCAGAGATTTCTGTGGTTATCAGCAACAATGCCAATGCCTACGCTCTGGAGCGGGCAAAAGAACATGGGATTCCGGGAATCTGTGTTTCTCCCAAATCCTATGACACAAGAGATGCATTTAACGAGGCGCTGTTAAAGACTATTCAGTCTTATGAACCGGATCTGGTAGTTCTGGCAGGCTGTCTGGTGGTGATTCCGGAAATTATGGTAAAGGCATATCCGAATAAAATCATAAATATTCATCCGGCGCTGATTCCTTCTTTTTGCGGAACCGGATATTATGGCTTGAAGGTTCATGAAGGTGTTTTAAAAAGAGGTGTAAAGGTAACAGGCGCTACGGTACATTTTGTGGACGAGGGAACGGATACAGGTCCTATTATTCTGCAAAAAGCAGTGGAAGTGAAGCAGGATGACACGCCGGAAATCCTTCAGCGAAGAGTCATGGAAGAGGCAGAGTGGAAGATCATGCCGGAGGCAATTAATCTTATTGTAAATGACAGAGTAGAGATTCAGGATGGTCTGGTAAAAATTCGATAAAGACAAAAGACAGGAAAGGGGCATTGGATTTATGAAAGTATTGATTATTGGAAGCGGTGGAAGAGAGCATGCAATCGCATGGAAGGTGGCACAGAGCCCAAAAGTAGATAAAATTTACTGTGCGCCGGGAAATGCGGGAATTGCAGAGTATGCAGAATGTGTAGCCATTGGAGCTATGGAATTTGAAAAACTGGCAGCCTTTGCAAAAGAGCATGAGGTAGATTTGACCGTAGTTGGTATGGATGACCCATTAGTAGGCGGCGTGGTAGATGTGTTTGAAAAAGAAGGACTTCGCGTATTTGGACCAAGAAAGAATGCCGCCATTTTGGAAGGCTCCAAAGCATTTTCCAAGGATTTAATGAAAAAATACAACATCCCAACAGCAGCTTATGAGAATTTTGAAGATTCAGAAGCAGCCCTTGCTTATCTGAGAGAAAAAGCAGAATTTCCTATTGTTTTAAAAGCAGACGGACTGGCTCTTGGAAAAGGTGTGTTAATCTGCAATACCTTGGAAGAGGCAGAAGAAGGCGTGAAAACCATTATGCTGGACAAGAAGTTTGGCTCTGCCGGAAATACGCTGGTTGTAGAGGAATTTATGACAGGACGTGAAGTTTCTGTGTTATCCTTTGTAGATGGAAAAACCATTAAAACCATGACTTCCGCACAGGATCACAAACGTGCCAAGGACGGAGACCAGGGGTTAAATACAGGAGGAATGGGAACCTTTTCTCCAAGTCCGTTCTATACAAAAGAAGTGGATGATTTCTGCGAAAAATACATTTACCAGGCAACCGTAGATGCTATGGCAGCAGAAGGAAGAGAATTTAAAGGTATTATTTTCTTTGGTTTAATGCTCACAGAAAAAGGCCCAAAAGTTCTGGAATACAATGCGAGATTTGGCGATCCGGAAGCCCAGGTAGTGATTCCAAGACTGAAAAACGATATTGTGGAAGTATTTGAAGCCTGTGTGGATGGCAAACTGGATGAAGTGGATTTACAGTTTGAGGACAATGCGGCAGTGTGCGTGGTGCTGGCTTCTGACGGTTATCCGGTATCTTATGAAAAAGGCTTCCCAATCGACGGTCTGGAGACCTTTAAAGACAAGGATGGTTACTATGTATTCCATGCAGGAACTGCCTTTAAAGATGGCAAAATTGTCACAAACGGAGGACGTGTACTGGGCGTGACTGCAAAGGGCGCAGATTTAAAAGAAGCCCGGGCCAATGCTTATGAAGCCACCAAGTGGATTCAGTTTGAAAATAAATATATGAGAAATGATATTGGAAAGGCTATTGACGAAGCGTAAGCAAATAGGGGTATCATAGAAAACCGTACTGATTTTCAGGGATAGAACTGGAGGTCAGTACGGTTTTTTCATCTGCTTGCGAAATCGGAGATGGTATAGTAAGATAAAAGTAAAGGTAATGTAAGGAAGGTGAGAGACGGATGACAGATAGGAAAAAGAAACTTCCCATTGGTATTGAGAATTTTGAAAGTATGGTTACAGATGGTTTTTACTATATAGATAAAACAGGACTTATCAAAGAACTCATAGAGAATTGGGCAGAGGTCAATCTCTTTACCCGTCCACGAAGATTTGGAAAATCTCTTAATATGAGTATGCTCAAAAGTTTTTTTGAACTGGGAACAGACGCAGCTATTTTTGAAGGATTGAAAATTACAAAAGAGAAGAATTTATGTGATGCCTATATGGGAAAATTTCCGGTGATTGCAGTATCTATGAAAGATATAAATGCCGGTTCTTATGAGATGGCGTGTAAAATGGCTGTCCAGGTGATCAATGGGGAGGCAAGGCGCTTCCAATACTTGCTGGAAAGTAACAAACTAACCGATTATGATAAGGATGCCTATAGGAATTTACTGAAAACAGATATGGATGAATCTATCCTGTGCAACAGTCTGAAACTTTTGTCAGAACTTCTTTGTAAGCATCATGGTAAAAAAGTAATTCTTCTTATTGACGAGTATGATGTTCCTCTGGCAAAGGCATTTCATCAGGGATACTATGAGCAGATGGTTCTTTTGGTGCGTAATATGTTTGGTCAGGCTTTAAAAACCAATGAAAATCTGCAGATGGCAGTTCTCACCGGTTGTATGCGGATTTCAAAAGAAAGTATTTTTACAGGACTGAATAATCTGAAGGTTTTATCCATTGCAGATGTACGCTTTGATGAATATTTTGGGTTTACCGACCAGGAGGTAAGGGAGCTTCTGGCGTATTATGGACTTTCGGATAAATATCAGGAGGTGAAAGACTGGTATGATGGTTATCAGTTTGGAAATGTGGAAGTGTATTGTCCATGGGATGTGCTGAATTATTGCGATCTTCTCAGAGCAGACCCGGAAGCACAGCCGCAAAATTACTGGTCCAATACCAGCAGCAATGAGGTGGTAAGGCGTTTTATTGAGCAGTCAGACAATGGAAGAACAAGACTTGAAATTGAGCGTCTTGTAGCAGGGG
Source organism: uncultured Bacillota bacterium (assembly GCA_958352855.1). Lineage (GTDB taxonomy): Bacteria > Bacillota > Clostridia > Lachnospirales > Lachnospiraceae > Blautia. The sequence goes on along the minus strand of CATWQE010000084.1, from coordinate 745 downwards.
AGGTCATTCATAAAACCATACGCCAGGAGCTTACTTATCAGGATATGTATCAGTCCATTGAAAATCTGTGGAGTGTTTTGTTTACTACGGGATATCTTACCAAGAGGGGAAGAGCCAACGGAGATGAAATTCAGCTTGCGATTCCCAATATGGAAATCAGAAAAATTTTTACCACACAGATTATGGAGTACTTTAAGGAACGTGTTCAGGAAAATGGAATGATGCTGAAAGAATTCTGCGAAGCTTTGCAATCAGGGAATGCAGAAGAAGTGGAAAAGCTGTTTGGTGCGTACTTGAAGAAAACCATCAGCATTCGTGATACCTTTGTGAAACGCCAGTTGAAAGAGAATTTTTATCATGGGATTTTGCTGGGGATTTTAGGATTTCAGGATCACTGGGCAGTGTTTTCTAACAGGGAATCAGGAGATGGCTACAGTGATATTCTGGTGGAAATTGAAGACGAAGAACTGGGAATTATTATAGAAGTAAAGTATGCCAGGGAAGGGGATTTGGAAGCAGGATGTGCAGAGGCATTGAGGCAGATTGAGGAGAAATCCTATGAAGAAGTCCTTCGGGAAGACGGAGTGGAAAAAGTATTGAAGTATGGCATTGCCTGCTATAAAAAGCGGTGTAAAGTGGTGCTGCATAATATACGGTAATACAAAGCAAAGGATAGAACTATATGAGTGGGGGGCTGTGAAATAACACTCTCTACGGAAAAAGAGGACTTTTCGTTCAAAATGAA
>CATWQE010000083.1 GCA_958352855.1 uncultured Bacillota bacterium | reverse complement strand
TAATCCGATTTTCCCCTCTCCGATTCTGGCATGGCGGTCTTTGTGGCTTTCAAATCCATACATACTGTCATTTAAGTGAATAGCTTTCAGTTTATCAAGGCCAATCACCTGGTCAAATTCTGTCAAAACTCCGTCTAAATCTCCCACAATGTCATATCCCCCATCATAGACATGGCAGGTATCCAGACACACTCCCATTTTCTCAGAAAGTGTAACCCTGTCCAAAATTTCCCGTAATTCTTCAAAATTCCTTCCAACCTCACTGCCTTTTCCTGCCATGGTTTCTAAAAGCACTGTGGTGGTCTGGGAAGGCGTGAGAATTTCATTTAGCAGCTCAGAAATCAGGGTGATTCCCGTCTCCATGCCCTGTCCCACATGGCTTCCCGGATGAAAGTTATAGCAGTTTCCAGGAGTATATTCCATGCGTTCCATATCTTCCTTCATAGCCCTGAAGGCAAAATCCCGAACGCTCTCCTTTTCCGAACAGGCGTTTAAGGTATAAGGCGCGTGAGCCAGGATTTTGGTAATTCCCTGCTTCCTGGCTCTTTCCCCATAAGCCCTCACATCCTCTTCTTTGATTTCTTTTGCGTTTCCCCCTCTTGGGTTTCTGGTAAAAAACTGGAAGGTATTGGCCTCTATTTTCTCCGCTTCCTTTGCCATGGCTTCATAGCCTTTTGCTGATGATAAATGACATCCAATTATAAGCATATTTTTTCTCCTTGTATACAGAAAAAACCGGTATCTATCAGTTTTCTGACAAATATCGGTTTCTCATTAATGAGTTATGCGGAAGATGGGACTTGAACCCACACGTCTATACAGACACAAGATCCTTAGTCTTGCCTGTCTGCCAATTCCAGCACTTCCGCTGATACCTCTCATAAGGACAATATTTCATTTCCTTATGACTGCGGAAGATGGGACTTGAACCCACACGTCTATACAGACACAAGATCCTTAGTCTTGCCTGTCTGCCAATTCCAGCACTTCCGCATTTGCTATTCAATTCTGTCGAACAACAAAAAGAATTATAGCAAAAGTTTTCCAAATCGTCAATACCTTTTTTTAAACTTTTCTCGTATTAATTTTTCCCCTTCTGAAAGTCTGAAAAAAAGGTCTTTTTCCTCTCCCAAAATCTCCTGAAAGCAAGCCAGTTCATCCAAAAGGCCCTGACCATGAGGCACCAGATAAGCCCCGGCATCACTGCCAAGAGCCATCTGAACACCCAGTTCATATCCCCGCCTGATATTTTGGCTTCCGGTTTCCCAGATTGTGTTTAACACCTCATCCGAAAAACGTCCGCAGCCAATGAGATTTTTCACCACTGTTATGGTAGGCACCCACACCACCGAAGACTGGGCCATCAGCTTTAAGGTGTCTTCATCCACATAATTTCCATGTTCAATACTGTCTGCGCCTGCCTCCACTGCATCTGCAACCGCCTTGGCTCCGTTGGTGTGAGACATCACTGCCAGACCTTCCTCATGGGCAATATGCACCATTTCCCGAACCTCCTCTTTTTCCAGGGCTGTCTCTGTCACAGAACCGTCTGTAGCAAAATCCATGATTCCTGTGGTCATGATTTTAATAAAATCACCTCCCAGGTCTTTCACTTTGCGTACCAGCTTTGCATATTCCTTCATGTTTTCAAAACCACGTCCTACGATTTTTCCGTAATGCCCATTTTTGTGAATGGCAAAGAGAGGGGTCCGGTAATCAATGCCATACTCCCCTGCAATTTCCCTGGCCCGTTCAGACACATGAAGATCATCTCCCCCGTCCCGCACAAAGGTAATCCCCTTCTCCTGATATGCCTGAAAATGGGCGCGAATCACCTGTTCCCGAACACCGTTTTCATGACATTTCACCGCTTCTTTGTAATTCACTGCATTCATAAAAATATGCGCATGGTTTTCTCCAAACATTTCTACATCTTCTTTCTCATTTTAGTTTCATTTCTATCTCGTAAGTTCCGGCATGAAGCACCAGCTTCTCCGGCTTTTTTTCTTCTTTGCAGCGCTTTCCGTTGACCTTTATCTCCTTTCCCACAAAAGGAAACACAAATCTGGCTTTTGCATCAAAGGGTATCGCTGCGTGAAAAACTATTCCATCCTCTGTCCATTTCCAGCTTGTCCGGTAAGTTCCTGATGCTGATTCATAGGTACAGGAAGCGCCTTTCATGCTTCTTTCCGGCTTCGGGGCAAGAACAGCGCGTTTAAATCCGCTTCCTGTTGCTGTAGGCTTCAAACCACAGACCACACTGTATCTCCAGATTTCCAAAATCCCATAGATCCAGTCGGGCTCCTCACCTGGAATCTTCATTTCTGAACATTTCAGTTCTTCTTTTACCTGTTCTAAAAGCTGTTTTTGCATTTTTTCCGGAGCCAGATTCCAGTATAAGATTAAAATCCTGGCGGTAAGGCTCTGTGTATAGAGCCCTTCTTCTTTTTCAAGATAAGCCTCAGAAAAGGCCTGTTTTACTTCTTTTGCCAGTTTTTTATAATACGCCGCTGCTTCCTGGATTTCCAGTATTTTCGCTGCTTTTGCTGTACACAGAACCGATCCGTAATAAAGAGCCGCAGATACCATCCCCTGATCTGCAGTACCGCACAACGCCTTGTCTACCGTATGAATATCTTCCACCCACTTCTGCATGGTTCCATACTGTTCTGCCAACTGAACCTCATCTCCTGAAAGCAAATATTGCTTCCATGGCAAAAGAGCCGAAGCATATTGGTGCAGCGCCTCTGGAAATTTAGAACATTTTAGGGTCTGCTCCTGTCTGTTCTTTTTCTGCATACAGGCAGCATCCGGCACGACGCTCTCCCAGGTCTCTTCTGTGGCAACAACAGTCTCCCTGCCCATGCTGTTCTCCAGATGAAGTTCTCCCAAAACCTCTCCATTCCAAAACTGAAGAAAATTTTCCTCCCCCTTTTTCAAAAAAGAAGTCACATCATAAATCATATAAGAAGGGATTTCTTCCTCCTTATTTGCCAATACCCTGCAGCCATTGGAAACCTTCTTCTGGTTTATGAGAAACTTTAAATTTCCTCTGGCGCAAAGATAAAGTCTGGCAGATACCAGGTCTTCCGGCACAAAAAAGTGTTTCCCTGCAGCTATTTGTGCCGATTCCTGATTTTGTGTTTTTTCCAGGGTCAGCCATTTACCATACCATGTTTCCTGTTCTTTTCCTGTCTCAAACCAGGATACAGGGCTTGTGATTTTCTCTCCTCTTTCTGTGCGTACCTGAACCAGCCAGAAGTATCTGGTTCTGGGGCTAAGCTGCACATTTGGACAAAAAGCGGTGCTTTTTATATCCTGTTGCCAATCGCTGTCATAGACCTCTCTTTTCCCTTCCCGATCCAGGAAAATCCTCATTCTGGCCTGCTTCTGCCTTTTGCCTTTGCAGCCTTCTGTAATCCAGGAAAACACCGGATATCCACAAGTACATCCAAGGGACTGTTTTTCATGATTCACTTGCATTTCTCTGATTCTCATACCCATTGCCTCTATTCCTCTTTCGCCCATCCACAGGCACATGTTACAGCCCGCTTCCAGCCTTTTGACTTTTTATCCCGCTCTTCTTTTGTGATTTCCGGCTGGAATACTCTGTCTATGCTCCAATTTGCCACAATCTCTTCTTTACTGTTCCAGTATCCCACAGCCAGCCCTGCCAGATAAGCCGCACCCATAGCCGTTGTCTCTACGCATACAGGACGTTTTACCGGCACCTGAATCATATCTGCCTGGGTCTGCATAATAAAGTTATTGGCGCTGGCTCCCCCATCTACCTTCAGGGACTTTAATTTTATACCGGAATCTGCTTCCATAGCTTCAATGACATCATGCACCTGATAAGCCATAGACTCAAGAGCTGCCCGAATAATATGACATTTATTTACCCCTCTGGTAAGCCCCACAATGGTGCCCCTTGCATACTGATCCCAATAAGGGGCGCCAAGTCCTGTAAAGGCCGGAACCACATAGCAGCCATTGGTGTCTTTTACCTTTCTTGCCATGTATTCGGAATCTTCTGCTGAATCAATCATGCGAAGCTCATCCCGAAGCCACTGGATAATAGCTCCGGCTACAAATACGGAACCCTCCAGGGCATAATTCACCTTGCCATCCAGCCCCCAGGCAATGGTAGTCACCAGACCGTTTTCGGAAAATACCGGCTTCTCCCCTGTATTCATTAACAGAAAGCATCCGGTGCCATAGGTGTTCTTTGCATCTCCTTCTGCAAAACAGGTCTGTCCAAACAATGCGGACTGCTGGTCTCCTGCCGCTCCGGCAATGGGAATCTCCCCACCGAAGAAGCTGCTGTCTGTCTTGCCATAAATGTAACTGGAAGGCTTTACTTCCGGCAGCATACATGAGGGAATATCCAGCTCTTTTAAAATTTCCTCATCCCACTCCAGAGTATTAATATTATACAGCAGGGTTCTGGACGCATTGGAATAGTCTGTCACATGGACAGCCCCTTTTGTCATTTTCCAGATAAGCCAGGTCTCCACTGTGCCAAAGAGCAAATCTCCCTTCTGCGCCTTTTCTCTTGCGCCCTCTACATGATCCAGAATCCATTTCACCTTTGTTCCTGAAAAATAAGCGTCAATAATCAAACCTGTCTTTTTCCGGAACATTTCCGTAAGGCCTTTTTCCTTTAAGGAATCGCAATATTGGGAGGTTCTCCTGCACTGCCACACAATGGCATGATAAATAGGTTCCCCTGTATGCTTATCCCAAACAATGGCGGTTTCTCTCTGGTTCGTGATTCCAATGGCAGCAATATCTCCTGCCTCTGCCCCTGCTTTTTGCATTGCTTCTACTGCTACGCCAAGCTGATTAGACCAGATTTCATTGGCATCATGTTCCACCCAGCCAGGCTTCGGAAAATACTGAGTAAATTCCTTTTGAGCTGAGCTTACAATTTCTCCTTTTTTATTAAATAAAATACAGCGGTTGCTGGTTGTTCCGGCGTCTAATGCCATAATATATTTTCCCATACTCTATACCTCCTAAAGCAAATCCCGTTCCAGAAGCTCTTTTGGAAACTTCCCTGTGCGAAAAAAGAGCTGTGCAGAAAAAGAGAGTCTCCCCTTTCATCTGACAGCTTTTCTCATACTCTGTTCTGTCCTGGATTCTATTGCGCTATGCATATTCTAATAACATTTTACCTCTAATAAAGAAATTTTTCAACAACCTATACAAATCTCTCAAATTTTTTTCACTTTTTTTCATTTGCCGCATAGGGTAGATTAATGAAGTTTCCAGAGGTTCTCTATGTATATTCCTCCCTTAAAAGCAGCTCAGACCCAGCAGCCCGATACAGGCAAGCTGCGTCTGTACGTGATTTCTGCCCTGCGCAGCCAACCCATAGAAGATGCTACGGTTACGGTTTCCTATACCGGAGACCCCACTTCTATTATCGAAACAGCCAAAACCGATTCCAGCGGACAGATTCCTGAATTAACCCTTCCTGCACCGCCACTGGAATACAGCATGGCCCCCTCTGAATACCAGCCTTATTCTGAATACACCTTCCGCATTTCAAAAGAAGGGTTTGAAGATTTAGACATTTCCGGCTCTGAGATTCTCCCGGAAACCACTTCCATTCAGCGTGCTGTCATGAATCCCGCCCAGCCTCAGAATAATTTTGAAGACATTGTGATTCCTGCTCACACCCTCTATGGAGACTATCCGGAAAAAATTCCTGAAGATGAAATCAAGCCCATGGATACCTCTGGTGAAATCGTATTAAGCAGAGTAGTGATTCCTGAATATGTAGTGGTTCATGATGGAGTTCCTACCAATCCCACTGCGCAAAATTATTATGTGCGGTATCGCGACTATATTAAAAATGTAGCCAGCAGTGAAATCTATGCAACCTGGCCGGATGAAACCATACGGGCAAATGTATTAGCCATTATGTCTTTTACCTTAAATCGGGTATATACAGAATTTTACCGCAATAAGGGCTATGATTTTACCATTACTTCTTCTACTGCTTTTGATCACAAATGGATGCGTGGCAGAAATATTTTTGAAAGCATTTCCAGAATTGTAGATGAGGTCTTTCATAACTATCTGTCAAGACCAGGGGTGCGTCAGCCTATACTTACACAATACTGTGACGGACAGAGGGTAACTTGTCCTGGATGGATGACCCAGTGGGGTTCTAAATATCTTGGGGACCAGGGATATTCTACCATTGAAATCTTACGCAATTTTTACGGTGACAATATGTATATTAACAGCGCAGAAGAAATTGCCGGAATTCCCGCCTCCTGGCCTGGAGTGCCTCTTGATATCGGCTCTTCCGGTCCAAAGGTAAGACAAATGCAGGAACAGCTAAATGCCATTGCTCAATCTTATCCTGCCCTTCCTAAAATTGCTGTAGATGGCATCTACGGAGAAGCCACCCAAAATGCTGTGCGGGAATTTCAGAAGGTGTTCGGCCTGCCTGCCACCGGAGTGGTGGATTATCCTACCTGGTATGAAATTCAGGAAATCTATGTGGGAGTTACCAGAATTGCAGAGTTGGTTTAATCAGGTTTTATAAAACAATTAAGGGAGTACCGCAAACCGCAGCACTCCCTGTTCCTTTTTCTCTTTATGAATAATCTCCTCTTAAAATCACCCGGATTCTTTTATATAAAAGCAACACAATTCCTGAAACCAGAGTTCCTTTTAACAAATTAAAAGGTCCTACCACAAGCAATGAAAAGCGGAACAAGCTGTTAATTGCCCCATGAATTGCTGTTCCCATTTCTACAAATGCCTCCACAGGCATCCCAAAGGCAATGCCATAAGCCGGCAGTAATACCCAGGCATTGATGATGCAGGCTGCTATGGTCATGGTTATGGTACCTGCTGCCATTCCCAAAACAGCATGTTTCCTGGTTTTCTTCTTCCTGTAAATCAGAGAAGCCGGTAACACAAAGGCGCAACCAAACAAAAAGTTGGCAAACTCACCGACTCCGGCAGTAATGGTTCCATTGAATACAAAATTCAAGAGAATTTTCACCGCCTCAATGGCAATTCCCGCCACAGGTCCCATAGCAAAAGCGCCAATCAGAACGGGAACCTCACTAAAATCCAGCTCATAAAAGGGTGGCGCAAGAAAGGGAAGGGGAAACTCAAATAGCATCAACACCGTTGCCACTGCTCCCAGCATAGCCACCTGGGCTATTGTCCGAACCTTACTTCTGTTTTTCTGCACTGCACCGGATTTTCTCAATACCTGTTCACTCATTTTTATCCTCTCCTTTTTGAAAATAATAATAATAGAAAAGGAATTTTTCATATTCTGAACTTGAATGTATTTTTCCTGTAAACAAAAATGCCCTGAGTCTCTTAACCCAGGGCAGATGCTGCAATACAAAATCACATCTTTTTCTTCTCTCATCCAGACTTTACTGTCGGTTTTGGAATCGCACCAAATCAACGCCTTTGCGCTCGCGGACTATACCGCCGGTGGGGAATTACACCCCGCCCCGAAGAATTCCTTTTATTATATTATGCATTATAAACCTTTAAAGGGTTCATTTCAATAGGTTTTCTGAGGAATTTTTCTTGCAATTTTCTCCTAAATCCTTTACAATAAGCCCATCAAGAACATACATTCGATTTCTTTTTACGGAGGTACGGACAGATGAAATCCTTTTGGTATATTTGGGCTATTGTTTTGCTGCTTGCTCTGATTTTTATTCTGTATCGCAGGAAACATTATTATCCTTATGCAGCCAGGCATTTGCTGACGAAAAGAGAATACCGTTTTTATCTTCTTTTGCGGGAAGTGGCAGAGGAATATCACTGTATTATATGTCCCAAGGTGGGTGTAAAAGATTTGCTAAGCGTAACGGATAAGAAACAATACATGAAATATTTTCATAAAATTGCTCAGAAGCATGTGGACTTTGTAATCTGTGATAAGGATTTGTATGTACTTTTCGCCATTGAACTGGATGACAGCACTCACGAAACCAAAGATGCAAGAAAACGCGACCACCTAAAGGACAAGGCCTTTGCCGCAGCCGGAATCCCCTTAAAGAGAATTCGGGAAATTGATAAAGCACAGATTTACCGGCTTTTTCGCTGAAGCAGTTTCTACCGGACAGAAAAAGAGCCTGGCAAGCTGCAGCACGAAATACTCTTTCACGCTGCCTCTGCCAGGCTCCTGTTTTATCTTGCCCTATTCTTTTTTGTAAAGCATAAGCCTGCAGCTGCCCCACACACAGCCGGAACAATCCATCCCAGATGCAGCTGATAAAAAGGAAGCTTTCTGGCATATTCTGTAAGAATCCCAAAGGTCATACCAATATTATCCATAGCGTTTAGAAAAGCCGGCACAAAAGCCGCCGCCATGCTGAGGATATAGACCATCTTTTTCTCCCCTATCCATTTTCTAAAGAAGGAAAGAAGAATCAGTACAATCAGCACCGGATAAATCATCATAAGCACAGGCTGGGAAACCGCAATCAGATAGGATAGTCCCACGTTGCTTACTGCAAAGCTGAACAGGCAAACCACTGCTGTGATTTTTCCATAGGAAACAGATGGGCAAAGTTCATGGAAATAATCTGCAAAGGATGTGGTAAGTCCAATGGAAGTGGTCATGCATGCAAGAAAAACCGATGCCCCCAGTACCAGACCCCCTGCAGGCCCCAACAGATCACTGGCTACCTCATGAAGAAGCACGCCTCCATTTTCAAAAACCGTATGGGTAGTAGCACCAATATAAGTCAGCATATAATAAATACCACTTAAAATCACCACTGCACCGATTCCTGAAATCACCGTATATTTCACCACATGTTTTCTCTCTTTTACCTGAAATCCCGTCACTGCATTAATAATTATAATAGCAAATACAGGCCCCGCAGGACCATCCAAAGCATTATATCCTTCTATCATACCCTTAAAAAAAGCAATGTTACGGTATTCTCCCTGGGCTCCCTGGATTGGACCATATTGAAGGGCGTGCTGAGATTTATCCAGAAACAGGCAGGCAAGATACAGCAGTACAATACTTATAATAAGAACCGGCGTCATATACTTCCCAATAATATCTACGACCTTACTTGGATTTCCGCTGAGATAATAGGTCAAAGAAAAAAACACAGCAGTTACCAGGAGCGAAGCCAGCCAGCCATAGTCCTCCGGCACATAAGGACGTACCGCCAGTTCATAAGATACGCTTCCTGTTCTTGGCAGTGCAAAAAGCGGTCCAATGAGCAAATATACCGTAACAGACAAAATCAGGGAAAACCTTCTGCTTACCAGGTCTCCCAGATCCATGATTTTATTTCCCACAAGAACCACCGCAATCATTCCAAGCAGAGCGATTCCTGCATCCGTCAGAATAAATCCGGCAAGAGCCTGCAAATAATGCTCTCCTGCAACCTGCCCCATGGCCGGAGGGAAAATCATATTGCCTGCCCCGAAAAAAATTGCAAATAAGGTCAGTGTCAGGGACATGATTTGTTTCATGTTTAGCTTTTCCATTCGTTACTCTCCTTTTAAACTTCTCTTATAGAAAAAAGCATGACATACTGTCATGCTTTCCCATTTCTTAAAAACCTTTTTCTTTTATATCACAATCTGATTTTTTTGTCAAATTGTTTTCTTCTTTGCAACAATTTATGGCTATTTTTCTGTGTGAATAAGATCTGCAAGTGTTTTTTTGTCAAAATATTCATTGACCATCTGATAAAACTCCACCCATATTGGATAGGTACGGCACTGGGCTGCCCGTTCACAGGGTTCTGCGTCCTTTCCCAGGCAGGCAACCGGCGCAAGATCTCCCTCTGTCAGTCTTAAAATATCCCCAAGCTTACATTCTTCTGGTTTTTTCATCAGGCGGTATCCTCCTCCTTTGCCCTGTACGCCCTCAATATAGCCATGCTGAGTTAATACAGGAAGGATTCTTTCCAGATATTTAAGGGAAATCCCCTGTCTTTGGGCAACCTCCTTCATGGGTACATATTTTTTGTCGGTATGTTCTGCAATATCTGCCAACACCCGGAGCGCATATCTGCCTCTTGTTGAAATCATCATAATCGAAAGCCTCCTTTGTCTGTCATTATACAATAACTCAGTCATAGATAGCAAGGAAGGCTGCAAGTTCCTAATCAGCAAACAGCGGTGTAGATAAATACCGGTCTCCAGTATCCGGCAAAAGAACTACAATATTTTTTCCTTTATTCTCAGGAAGCTTTGCCAGCTCTATTGCAGCAAAGGCTGCGGCTCCTGAAGAGATTCCCACAAGAATTCCTTCTTTTTCTCCAATTTTCTTTCCCATTGCGAAGGCATCCTGGTCTGAGACAGGTATAATATCATCGTATATTTTGGTATTTAATATATCCGGGACAAAGCCTGCCCCGATTCCCTGTATTTTATGAGAACCTGCCGTTCCTGACGATAATACCGGAGAAGCTGCAGGTTCTACGGCGATAATCTGAATTTTGGGATTCTTAGATTTCAGATATTCCCCGACTCCGGTAATGGTGCCGCCGGTACCTACACCTGCCACAAAAATATCCACGCATCCTTTGGTATCCTTATAGATTTCAGGGCCTGTATGCTCTCTATGAGTTTTAGGATTCGCCGGATTTTCAAACTGTCCAGGAAGGAAACTGTCCGGGATAGTCTCTGCAAGCTCTCTGGCTTTTGCGATAGCTCCTTTCATGCCTTTGCTTCCTTCAGTAAGAACCACCTGGGCTCCATAAGCCTTCATTAGCTGTCTTCGCTCCACCGACATGGTTTCTGGCATTACAACTATCATTTGATATCCCTTTGCTGCTGCCACAGAAGCCAGTCCAATTCCGGTATTCCCTGATGTGGGCTCAATGATTACAGAACCTGGTTTTAATTTTCCTGCTTTTTCCGCCTCTTCTATCATTGCCTTTGCCACCCTGTCTTTCACAGAACCGGAAGGATTCAGGTATTCCAGTTTTGCTATCACTTTTGCCTTTAAATCATATTCTTTTTCCATATGTGTCAGCTCCAGAAGGGGCGTATTTCCAATTAACTGGTCTACAGATGTATAAATTACTGACATATGCTCAACCTCCTATTGCCTGAAATCCCTGTTCCAGATCTTCTATGATATCATCAATGTGCTCCGTACCAATGGAGAGACGGATGGTATTCTCTTTGATTTCCTGGTCTTCCAGCTCTTCCTTGCTCAACTGGCTGTGTGTTGTTGTAGCCGGATGAATCACCAGGCTTTTTACATCTGCTACATTGGCAAGAAGTGAAAAGATTTTCAAATGATCAATAAACTGATGTGCCTGTGTGACCCCGCCTTTGATTTCAAAGGTAAAGATAGATGCGCCCCCATTTGGAAAATATTTCTGATACAGTTCATGATCCGGATGTTCTGGCAGGGATGGGTGATTTACTTTTTCCACCAGTGGATGACGTTCCAAAAATCCCACTACTTTTCTGGTATTTTCAGCATGACGCTCCAGGCGCAGGGACAGGGTTTCAATCCCCTGCAGGAGAAGAAACGCTGCAAAAGGAGAAATCGCTGCCCCCATATCACGAAGCAAAATAGCACGTA
>CATWQE010000082.1 GCA_958352855.1 uncultured Bacillota bacterium | reverse complement strand
TTAGATATTATATAAAATATTTGAAATATTTACGCTTTTATTGTACAATATTCTTACATAATATAAGTCACAGAGGATTCTGGAAGGGAAAATCATTTTACTTGAAAGGGTATCATATTAAAAAGGGGGGCGTTATATGAAAAAGTATATTATAATTTTTATGGTAAGTGTATTATTCCTTTATTGCTCTGGCTGTGAAAAAGAGAAGCAACATTCAACGGAAAAGACTTTAACGGTATGTGTGGAGGCGGAACTCGCAGATTATGCCAGAGATTTGCTGGATTTGTGGGAGATGCTGAATGAGGGTGTCCAGGGAAAACTGGAAATTATTCCACAGGATTCTGATACTGCGGAAATCAAAGCGTCTAATATCAGAACCGAACTGATGTCAGGAGAAGGACCAGATGTATTTCTGCTTTCTACAGGAGCTGAGAGGGAGAGGGAAAGTATGCCGGTACTTTTTCCAAATCCAGAAAAACTGATGTACACAGATACCTTTTTGCCTTTGGATGATTTCCTGGAAACAGCAGAATATGCCAGACCAGAGAAGTTCAATCAAAAGATTCTAGAAGCAGGAAAAACAGAGAAAGGACAGATGATTTTACCCATCACTTATACGTATCAGAAGGTTGTCTTTCGAAAAACAGATTTGGAGGGGTTACAAGAGATTCCTCTTTCCTGGGAAGAACTGAGAACCTGTGAAAATCCAGTGTTGCAGGAGGCAGTATTCTATCATACCCATAGGATGTATCCTTTGTTTGGAAAACTGGCAGATTATAAGGAAGGAAAGCTGCTGTTTACGGAAAAGGAGCTCCAGACCATGCTAGAAGAAGTATGTGCTTATACAGAGTGGAATGAATACAGGGAAAACAGACCGGAAGATTTATCCATTCAGGGTCTTTTTGATTTTTACCCAAATCTGGCAGCTTCTCAGGATGAAAAAATCCTTGTAGGAATTCCAAATAAGAACGGAGGAATCACAGCAGAAATCGGTACCTACATAGCAGTGAACCGGAATACCAAGATACCAGATGAAGCCTTTTCCTTTTTAGACTTACTGTTTCGTGATGAAATCTTGTTCGGACCAGGTATAGAAGTTGGAACCAAATGGGGCGGAAACATGTTTCAACGTTGGTTTTCCTATAAAGACCATTTGATTCTTAATCAGGAGCTTGCTAAACGATATCCAGACCTTTCTGAAGCTGATTTAACCGCTCTGGAAGAATTGGACAACCAAATTAGTGCCGTATCCTTTTATTCGGACCTGGAAAAAGAATTAGAAGATTTATACTGGCCCTATTTCCAAAGTTATCATGCCAAAGAAGAGGAAACCAAACGTTTGGAAATGGTGTCAAAGGCTTATGAAACTATGAAAATGAAAATACTGGAGTAAACCAGAAAGGGGGAGGTTTATGAAGAAGAGAAAGTATCTGTCCGGCTATTTTCTTATTTCTCCTGTGGTATTGGGGTGTCTGCTGTTTTATGGGATTCCTTTTGGAATGGTCGTTTCCTATTCCTTAAAAAGCAGTCCTGGAAGCATGGGGCGTTTTGTGGGATTATTAAATTATGAGAACGTGTTGGGAAATGAACTGTTTCGTCTGGCCTGCTGGAATACCTTCCGTTTTTTTCTGGTGGGGCTGCCTTTAAATTTACTCATTGCCTATGGGATTGCCCTTTTGCTGAAAGGGCAGGCACAGAAGCATGGGATTTTGAAATCAGTTCTCCTGCTTCCCTATGTGATGCCGGTAACAGGAGCGGTTCTGTTGGTGGAACAGATTTTTGGAAGAGAGGGAAAGCTGAATCTTCTGCTGGATGCTTTTGGATTATCCACCGAAAACTGGCTGGAATCATCCTGGGCCTTTGTGATTATCCTTTTGCTGTATTTATGGAAAAATGTAGGATACGGTGTCATTCTTCTTCTTGCCGGACTTATGACCATCCCCAAGGAACAGTATGCGGTTTCGGAATTAGATGGGGCCGGAAGCTGGCAGAAATTCTGGCACATTACCACACCACAGATGTGGAATCCTGTATTTTTCACCCTTTTGTTTGCCATGATTAACGGATTTAAATGTTTCAGGGAGATTTTTCTCATTGGAGGAGAGCATCCCGGAAAAGAGCTGTACATGATGCAGCATTTTATGAACAACAGCTTTGAAAATCTCAATTACGGAAAACTGTCTGTGGCGTCTGTGCTGTTGTTTGGGGCCATAGCTACTGTTATGGGAATTTCCTATGCCTGGGTTCGGAAAAAGGAGGGATACAAAGAATGAAAAAGAAAATATACCAATATGGGACTGGAATACTTGCCCTGCTTCTGGTTTTGATTTGTGTTTTCCCCTTTGTGTTCGTACTGGCAGGAAGTTTCTTGAAGGATGGCACGCTTTCATTCAAGGCCTATTATGATGTGTTTCTGGCTTCTCCCCAGTATCTGACCAGGTTTTGGAAAAGCCTTGGAATTGGCATCTGCATTGCAGCAGGACAGGCAGTGGTTTCTGCCCTGGCGGGATATGGATTTGCCAAATGCAGGTTTCCCGGGAAAAATGTCATTTATTTTTGTCTGATGATTCTCATGATTCTGCCTTTGCAGGTGACTTTGGTTCCCAATTATATTATGCTGGATAAGCTGCATTTACTGGGAACCGAAAAATCCCTGATTCTGCCTGGGATTTTCCTGCCTTTAGGAACTTTTCTCATGACCCAGTGCTTTAAAAGTGTGTCGGATGAAGTCATTGACCAGGCAAAGGTAGACGGATGTAACCTGCTGGAAACGATTGTAAGGATTGCAGTGCCTATGAGCAGGGGTGCTTTGGTCTGTGTGGGGCTGTTGTCATTTCTGGATGCCTGGAATATGGTGGAGCAGCCTATTGCCTATCTGAAGGAATTTGTACAATATCCCCTTTCTGTAGCCCTGGCCTATGTGTCACCGGAACAGCCAGTAAGACAGTTTGTGTGCTGCATTCTGGTTCTTCTGCCTCCTCTGGCTCTGTTTTCCTGTTTCAATAGAGAACTGGTAGAAGGGATTGTGTTTGGGGAGGAAAAATAAGATGAAAGGAAGAAAATTATGCTTTTTTCTGGGTGCATTTTGGCTGTTGGTAATCTGCACGATTCTTTCTGATAGCGTAGAAAGACAGATGACGGTAAAGGTACAGGTTTTAGAAACCCAAATTACCATGTCTGAGGGAGAACTGGTTCTGAAACCCTATCCCGCAGAAATTTTGAGCAATGGTGATTTGTATGAGGCAGGGGAAGGCAGTGAGTGGGAGGTTGGGTTAAGAGCCCATATCGTTTCCCCGGAATTTTATATAACAGAAGAAGACCAGGTACTGCTTGCCACCAATCCTGGAGATGGAGAAACCATTCTATATCGGACTAAAGAATTATTTCCCGGTACGTTGGTTCAAAAGACAGTGCCCTATCAGGGAAAAGAAGGATTATACCTTACTCTTTCCAAGGAGAAAGAACCTCAGCTTTTCTCCATGACAGGGAAAGAACCGTATATGGAAAATCTGCAAAAAGAGGAATTAGGACTTTTACCGGCAGAACGTTTATACAGCATGACGGAAATGGAAAACTTTTCAAAAACGTTTCTTTTGCTTGGGCTTTTATTAGCCTTGCTGGTAAGTACTCTGCTGATATGGATTTATAGCTGGAAACTGTCTGGAAATGGAAAGAAAAACAGAATACCTTTACTGGTAAATGGGGGAGTCCTCTCACTGCTTTTACTGGGAATCTACAAATTGGCAGAAATAATTCAGATGCCCTCTTCCCTGCTCCCAAAAGAAAATATCCTGGATTTTGGACATTATAAGGAAACTTTTGGACAAATCCTGGGAGCGTTGGAGCAACTACAGCAAGCTGGGAATGCAGAGGCAGGACAAATCCTGGAAAGTTTCCAACAGAATCTGCAACTGGGATGTCTGGTAACTGTTCTTGGAATTTTACTTTGTTGTGCTTTTGTAATAGTAGGTAAATTCATAAATCGCTAACAAATACTACTGAAAAATTCTTTCAGCATATATAAAACAGGGCTGCCATACCTTAATTTTGGTGAGACAACCCTGTTTTATAGTGTCACTTTGTCTGTCAGAATATATATTTCTACTGCTGTCCCAGAAGATAATCAATAAACTGCTGGGCAGTTCTGCCGGAAAGTCCCCCATGCTGCAGTTCCCAGGCATTGGCCTTTAGAAGCAGTTCCTTTTCGTCCATCTGGATGCCCTTGCGTTTTGCCAGGGTTCGCACAATTTCCTGGAATTCTTTCTTTTCCGGAGAGCCGAAGTAAATGGTCACGCCAAATCTGGATACCAGAGAAAGCTTTTCCTGAACCGTATCATTGGTGTGAAGGTCATCGTTTCGGTCTTCCTTGTCACTGAAACGCTCCCGCACCAGATGTCTCCGGTTGGAGGTGGCATAAATCAGGATATTATCGGGTTTTCGTTCCAGTCCTCCTTCAATCACAGCTTTTAAGTATTTATATTCAATTTCAAAATCTTCAAAAGAAAGATCATCCATATAAATAATGAATTTGTAGTGGCGGTTTTTTATCTGGGCTATTACATCATTTAAATCCTGAAACTGGTGCTTATAAACTTCAATAATCCGCAGTCCCCGGTCATAATATTGATTGAGAATGGCCTTGATGCTGGAGGATTTTCCGGTTCCCGCATCTCCGAATAGGAGGCAGTTGTTGGCCGGCTTTCCTGCCAGGAAGGCCTCTGTATTTTCAATGAGTTTTTTCTTTGGAATTTCATAGCCTACCAGGTCATCCAGGTGGACATGGGCAATTTTCGTAATGGGTACAATTTCCACCTTATCTTCTGTAGTTCTATGCTCCAGACGGAAGGCTTTGTGAAGTCCCAGCTTTCCCACACCATAGTCCTTGTAAAAGGCAACCATGTGTTCCAGAAACTCTTCCGGTGTGACAGAGTCAGCCAAAAGCTGGCTTAGGGTACACAGGCGGTTCCGAATCCTTGCATTAAAATGTTTTCCGCTATTGCTGCCGCTTTCATAATGGTTAATCAGGTGGCAGCAGGCAGCAGCGCCATAGAAATTTTCAAAGGCAGTAAATTCCAGATTATACAGTTCCTTAAAGATACTGAAATCATGAAGCGCCAGATCGTTTAAGCTGCCTTTTTCAGGGCCGGTGATTTCACAGGAGGTACTAAAGGCGTTTTCATGGTTCACCAGAAGATAAGTCAGGTAATTGTTCCACAGATTTCCTGTAAAACCATAAGTGTTTGCCATTTCTACCAGCCGGTTCATGCAGCTATAAAACAAGGGCTTTGATTTTTCGGGATTTTCCGGTTCCTTACAGCACATATCCAGAGCTTTTGCCATATCCTCCAGGATATCCCCCTGGGCAAAATTCCGGTACAGAATACAGTTTTCAATATCAAACATCTTCGATTGTCCTTCTTTCTTTAATAATTTCCATGAATACGGAGGTTTTGAACCTCTGCGTCCAGTCCGCATAGAGCATTTTTAACAGCGCTTTCCATGAGATTTCCCTCAAATTCCACGAAGAAGCGGTATTCCCAGTTTTTATCCAGTACAGGGCGGGATTCAATGCTGGTCATATTCAGACCATTGTAAATAATATGGGAAAGACTGTTATACAGGCTTCCGCTGGTATGAGGCAGTTCAAAGCTTACACTGATTTTTTTTGCATGCCTGCAGTAGATTTTGGCCCTGGACACAATGATAAATCTGGTGGAGTTTCCAGGATTGGAATAAATATTTTCCGCCAGAATGTCCAGGTTGAATACCTTGGCAGCATAAGGGCTGGCAATAGCAGCCTGAGAAGGATTTTGTTCTTCTGCCACTTTTTTGGCAGCCATGGCAGTATTGGCATATTCATGTACGTGCCAGTTGCTGTGACTGTCCAGAAAATCAGCGCATTGCATAAGCGCCTGAGGATGAGAATAAACCTGTTCAATCTGTGAAAGCTCTGTTTTTGGAAGTCCAAGGAGTACGTGTTTACAGGGAATTAACTGTTCGCCCACAATCACATGATTATAAGCAGCCAGAAGATCGTAATTATCCTGAACAATTCCTGCGGTAGAATTTTCAATGGGAAGTACCGCATAGTGGGCCTCACCTTTTTGAATGGCTTCCATGGCGTGCTTCCAGGTATCCACGTGAAAGCTGGAAACCTGATTTCCAAAGAAGGCCTGCACCGCAGCGTGGCTGTAGGCTCCTTCTACACCCTGATATACCACCCTTACACCTTCTGTACCCAGGGATTCTACAGGGGTAAAGCCCCAGTCCTGAACAGGATTGTGCTTTTGTAAAAGCTGATACTGGCGTTTCCGGCTGATCGACATAATCTGTTCATAAAGCTGCTGGATACCGCAGCGGTTAAATTCACTGTGGGCCATGGAGCCAAGGGAAGACAGCTTTTCCTGTTCCCGATCCTTGTCAAAGACAGGCTTTCCTATCTGAATTTTATAGGCGGCGACCTGTTCTGCGATTGCCATACGTTTTTCAAAAAGCGCTACCAGGCTGTTATCAATCTCATCAATTTCTTTTCTTAATGTTTGTAAATCCTCCATAAGTAGGTGAATCCTTTCTTTCATATTACAAATACTGCATTTAATAATAGCACTAACACTTTAAAGAGTGCAAGCGTTTTTGGGGAATTCCTCTAAAACCTGTGGAAAAAGAGGAGAAATTGCTTGAAACGCAGATTTTTGGGAATAGTAGGGATAGGAAAAGAGAGAAAGGAGAGGCAGATGAAAGGTGATTTTTTTAAATGTGGAGCCATAGGCTGGTGTATGGAGGTTTTCTGGACCGGGATGCATGCCATAGGAAAAAAAGACTGGAAGATGACAGGAAGGTCTTCTCTGTGGATGTTTCCTATTTATGGTATGGCAGCCTGTATCGGACCGGTTTCCAGAAAGCTTGGAGAGGTTCCTGTTTTTGTGCGTGGAAGTATTTATATGCTGGGTATTTTTGCGGCAGAATACGGCAGCGGAATGCTTCTGAAAAAGTATCGGCTCTGTCCATGGGATTACAGCCAGGTTCCTTATAACTATAAAGGTGTTATACGGTTAGACTATGCTCCGGTATGGTTTTTTACAGGACTTTTGTATGAGAAAATATTGTCTAAGAAGCGCTGAAAATGGCTTGAAATTACCAGGGAACTGTTATATGATAGTACGAGATATGAAAGCCTAAATACACAGGAGGTAGTCTATGAGACATTTAATGAGTCCATTGGATTTGTCCGTAGAAGAACTGGCTAAGGTTCTGGACCTTGCCAATGACATTGAAAAAAATCCAGAAGCATATGCCCACAAATGTGATGGGAAGATTTTAGCGACTTTGTTTTATGAGCCGAGTACCCGTACTCGTTTAAGTTTTGAATCTGCTATGATGCGCCTGGGAGGTAAGGTGCTGGGATTCTCAAGCGCCAATTCCAGCTCTGCGGCAAAGGGAGAAAGCGTTGCCGATACAGTGCGTACTGTATCCTGCTATGCAGATATCTGCGCTATGCGTCATCCAAAAGAAGGCGCGCCCCTGGTTGCTTCCATGGCATCTAAAATTCCGGTGATTAATGCCGGTGACGGTGGACATCACCACCCAACCCAGACTCTTACAGACCTGCTGACCATCCGCTCTTTAAAGGGAAGACTGGACCATATTACCATTGGTCTTTGCGGTGACCTGAAGTTCGGAAGAACAGTACATTCCCTTATTGAAGCTCTGGTTCGCTATGAGGGTGTGAAGTTTGTCCTGATTTCTCCGGAAGAACTGAAAATCCCTGATTATATCCGGGAGGATGTGCTGCGTGCCAGCGGACATGAATTTGTGGAGGTGGAACGTCTGGAAGACGCCATTCCTACACTGGATTTACTGTACATGACCCGCGTGCAGAAGGAACGGTTCTTTAATGAGGAAGATTATGTGAGAATGAAAGACTTTTATATTCTGGATAAAGCCAAAATGGATTTGGCAGGACCGGATATGCTGGTGCTGCATCCCCTTCCAAGGGTAAACGAAATTTCTGTAGAGGTGGATTCTGACCCAAGAGCAGCTTATTTTAAACAGGTGCAGTATGGGGTTTATGTACGCCAGGCGTTGATGCTTAGCCTGTTGGGAATGGGGGTAGACTTATGTTAAATGTAGGACAGTTAAATGAAGGCGTGGTTCTGGACCATATCAAAGCCGGAAAGAGCATGACGATTTATCATGATTTGAAACTGGATAAGCTGGATTGCTGTGTGGCAATTATCAAAAATGCCAGAAGCGCAAAGATGGGAAGAAAAGACATTATTAAAGTTGAGTGCCCCATTGATACCCTGAATCTGGATATTTTAGGATTTATTGATCACAACATTACCGTAAATATTATTAAAGACGGAAAAATTGTTGAGAAAAAGGAGCTTCATCTTCCAAAAGAAATTAAAAATGTTATCCGGTGTAAAAACCCACGTTGTATTACTTCTGTGGAACAGGAGCTGGATCAGATTTTCTTCCTGGCAGACCCTGCGAAGGAAGTTTACCGTTGCAAATATTGTGAGGAAAAATACAGAGGAAGCAGAAATAAGTAATCTTTTGCAGGCACTTGAGAACCAGGTGCCTGTTCTTTCTTAAAACGACAAAATATAAGGAAATTTTTAGAAAATACTAGACTTTTCCAGGGGGACAAGTTATTATATTGCAGTGTGGAAGTGATACGACAGAAAAATTTAAGATGTGATTTCTAGGAGGGTATGAGATGAAAAAAGTTGTGAAGTTTGGCGGAAGCTCCCTTGCCAGTGCAGAACAGTTTAAAAAAGTAGGAGCCATTATCTGTGCAGACGGAACCAGAAGATATGTGGTACCTTCTGCTCCTGGAAAGCGGTTTTCAGAGGATACCAAGGTAACAGATTTATTATATGCCTGCTATCGGGCAGCAGACCGGGGGAAATTTGAGGCAGCGCTTTCGGAGATTAAGAGCCGCTATCAGGAAATTATAGACGGTCTGGAGCTTACCCTTTCCCTGGAAGAGGATTTCAGGATCATTGAGGAAAATTTCCAGAAACAGATTGGAGAAGAGTACGCTGCTTCCAGAGGGGAATACTTAAATGGTAAGATCATGGCAGCGTATCTGGATTATGAATTTGTAGATCCGGCTGAAATGATTCGCTTTGACGGAAACGGACAGTTTGACGCTGAGATTACAGAATTATTGGTACAGAAGCGTTTGAACGGTGTGGATACTGCTGTGGTTCCCGGATTTTACGGAGCAAAAGAAAACGGGGAAATTAAAACCTTTTCCAGAGGCGGGTCTGATGTGACGGGCTCTATTCTTGCCGGCGCCCTGGATGTGGAGCTGTATGAGAACTGGACGGATGTTTCAGGGGTGATGGTGACAGACCCAAGAATTATCCAGAATCCGAAAGTGATTGATACCATTACCTACCGGGAATTAAGAGAGCTTTCTTATATGGGCGCTACAGTGCTTCATGAGGATGCGATTTTTCCAGTCCGAAAAGCAGGAATCCCTATTAATATTAAAAATACCAATGCGCCGGATGATCCTGGCACCATGATTGTGGAAGATACCTGTAAAAAACCTCCGTATACTATTACCGGTATTGCGGGAAAGAGAGGATTTTGTTCACTTTTTATTGAAAAATCCATGATGAATGCAGAGATTGGGTTTGGAAGAAAAGTGTTAGAGGTACTGGAAGAGCAGGGGATTTCCTTTGAGCATATTCCCTCTGGAATTGATACCATGACAGTGTTTATCCACCAGGATGAATTTACGGAAAAAGAACAGCAGGTGATTTCTGGAATTCACAGAGCAGTAAAGCCGGATTACATGGAGCTGGAGTCCGATCTGGCATTAATTGCAGTGGTGGGAAGAGGAATGCGTTCCAACAGAGGAACCGCGGCAAGAATCTTTGCAGCTCTGGCTCATGCCAACGTGAATGTAAAGATGATTGACCAGGGTTCCAGTGAGCTGAATGTGATTGTAGGCGTACAGGATGATGATTTTGAGCCTGCTATCCGGGCAATTTATGATATTTTTGTGGAGACACAGCTTTAAAACCCTTACATAAAATCTAAAAGAAATATAAAAAATCTGGTTTTCTCTTGACAGGAGCAGCCAGATTTTTTATACTCATAGTGTATTAAGACACCTAGTACACATGAAACAGGTGTGATACAGTGCCCAGGAAAGGAGGAAGCAGATTGATTGTCATTGATTATCAGAATCGAAAGCCGATTTATGAACAGGTTGTAGAGCGGTTTCAAAGACTTATTTTAACAGGAGCCATGGAGCCGGATACTCAGATGCCTTCTGTGCGGGCGCTTGCTACGGAACTTGCCATTAATCCCAATACCATACAGAAGGCGTACACCATTTTAGAGCAAAAGGGATTTATTTATCCGGTAAAAGGCAGAGGGAATTTTGTATCGGGGAATCAGGAATTAAAGGAACAGGAGCAAACCGTTTTTTTTCAAAGACTTGGAACGCTTATACAGGAAGGAAAAGAGCTGGGAGTTTCCAAAGAACTTTGCTTACAGAAAACTGCAGAGTTCTATGAGGAGGGCAGAACATGATAAAAACAGAGAAGTTGTGTAAGGCATTTGGAAAATTGCAGGCAGTGCAGGAGGTGACCCTTTCCATTGCAGATAATTCTATTTTCGGCCTTGCCGGTACCAATGGCGCAGGGAAAAGTACCTTGCTGCGTATGCTTTCTGGCGTGTTGAAACCAGATAGCGGGAAGATTTACATAGATGAGGAAGAAGTATATGAAAATCCGGAAGTAAAAGAGAATTTATTCTTTTTGCCTGATACCGCCTATTTTTTCCAAAATGCAAGCATGAAAGAAATGGCGGATTATTATACCATGTTTTATCCCAGGTATGATAAAGCCCGTTTTCATAAGCTGGCTGACAATCTTGGTCTGGATAAAAAGCGTAAGATCAGCACCTTTTCCAAGGGAATGAAAAGGCAGGCAGCTTTGATTTTAGGTGTATGTGCGGGAACAAAATATCTGTTTTGTGATGAAACCTTTGACGGGCTGGATCCTGTCATGCGACAGGCAGCCAAGAGTATTCTGGCTTATGAAGTATCCGAACGGGAATTTACACCTGTTATTGCATCTCACAATCTGCGTGAGCTGGAGGATATCTGCGATCATGTGGGGCTTTTGCACAGAGGCGGCGTATTGCTCTCTAAGGATGTAGAGGAGATGAAGCTGCAGATTCACAAGGTACAGTGTGTGATACCGGAAATTCAGGAAGAAGAAAAATTGCTGGGAGAACTGGACGTATTGCAGCTTGAGAAGCGGTTATCCCTTCTTACTATGGTAGTGCGGGGCAGTCATGAGGAGATTATGAGTAAAATTCAGGAAAAACATCCATTGTTTGCAGAGGCCATTCCTCTGACACTGGAAGAAATATTTATCAGCGAAACGGAGGTGGCTGGATATGACATCAAAAAATTATTTATGTAAAGGCATCCGGGACCATATCCACAGGCATATGTTTCTGACGATTTTGGTTTCTCTGGCGCTTTTGGTGGCGCTTCCCATCCACTGTATTACAGAGCTGGATGTGGCAAAGGGGATGATG
>CATWQE010000081.1 GCA_958352855.1 uncultured Bacillota bacterium | reverse complement strand
CATATGCACAGAAGCAGATAGCTCCTCTAAAGTGATTCTTTCAGAGTAATGTGTCTCAATATAAGTAAATACAGGCTTCAAAGGATAAATCCCCCGGCTTTCGTCCCGGGGGATATCTGCTGCCTGGACAAAGCTGCCATGAGCAAATAGAAGTTCCAGAATCTCCAGGAGAAGAATTTTAATGGACAGGGGAGCCGGCACAGAGCTTAAATCCTGATATAACAGGGAGGCCCGTCTAATAAGCTCACCTATACGGCAGGTAAGCTCATGGGAAAGGCTGCGTCCGTCAGGAAAGAGAAGCTTTCCTGTAAGCAAGGGGGAGAGAAATTCATTCTGACAAATATCATATTTGGAAAAACTCAGTAAATCCAGTGGAAAAAGCAGGGCATAGTGGTGGGAATGCAGGCTGTTTCCAAAAACACCATGAACCGTTCCGGGATTAATAAAGTATACATGTCCCTCCTCTAAAAGGTAAGCTTCCCGGTCTGTGCAAAGCTGCAAGGTTCCCTGGGTCACAAAGAGAAATTCTACTTCATCGTGCCAGTGATAAGGCGCGAAATATTGTCCACAATGGTCTGTCTGGGACAGAGACTGAAAGGGGAAATAAGGAGTCCCATGGGGATTTTCTTCTGGAATACAGGTTTTTTTCATATCGATACGTTTCATCTCCTTGCTGTTTTTTTTAGAATAACACATTCCACAAGAATGTACAAATAATACCAGAATTGTCCGTTTTCATGGAAATTATTCCGGTCTATAATAAAAGTAACAGAAAACGGGAGGGTTTTGATATGAAGTATGGGTATTTTGATGAGAAAAACAGAGAGTATGTAATAGAAAATGTAGCACTTCCTACATCCTGGACCAATTATCTGGGGGTAGAATCCACCTGCGCTGTGGTTAATCAGACTGCAGGAGGATATGTATTTCACAAATCTCCGGAGTATCACAGGATGACACGTTTCAGGGGCAATGCAATCCCTGTGGACAGACCTGGATTTGACGTCTATATAAGAGATAATGAAAATCAGGATTATTGGAGTCTTACCTGGCAGCCAGTGGGAAAATCCTCAGATGTGGGAAGGTATCAATGCTGTCATGGTCTTTCCTATAGCCGATACACCAGCCGCTATGGGAAGATTGCAGGCAGCATGACACTTTCTGTTCCAAGAGGAGAAAATGTGCTTCTTTGGGATATTAAAATTCAAAACCAGGATGAAAGGGCGCGGACATTAAGTCTGTTTTCCTTCTGTGAGTTTTCCTTTCATGCGGTAGCAAGTGACAATCAGAATTTTCAGATGAGTATGTATTGTGCAGGAGCAGATTATCAAGATGGAGTGATTGAACAATATTTGTTTTATGAACCGGGAAAGGAGCAGTATTTTACTGCTTCCTTTGAGCCAGATGGCTATGATACACTCAGAGACACCTTTCTTGGGGCATATCGTACAGAAGAAAATCCTCTGGCTGTAGAGCGTGGACAGTGTTTTAACTCTCAGGAAGAGGGGAATAACCACTGCGGAAGCTTGCAGAAAAATGTTCTTCTGCAGTCGGGAGAAACGCTTCGTGTTGTTTTCATGCTGGGAAGCGGAAACCGCAGGGAAGGGCTTCGCGTCAGGGAAAAATACAGGGATTTTGCAGCGGTAGATGCAGCCTATGAGGATTTGCGCCAGTATTGGGAAAACAAGCTGGAAAAACTGCAGATTCAGACCCCAAATCATGGCATGGATGTGATGATTAATACCTGGACCTTATATCAGTCGGAAATCAATGTAATGTTTTCCAGGTTTGCATCCTTTATTGAGGTGGGTGGAAGAACCGGACTGGGATACCGGGATACAGCGCAGGATGCCATGACAATTCCTCATTCTAATCCGAAAGCCTGCAGAATGAGAATCCTGCAGCTTCTCAGAGCCTTGACAAAGGCTGGATATGGCCTTCATTTATTTGAACCGGAATGGTTTGACCCGGATGGGAAACCGGAATATGCAGATTCTCCCACAGTGATTCCGGTGTCAGAAAAGGACCGCATCCATGGGCTTGAACAAGCATGCTCAGATGATGCTCTGTGGTTGGTGCCTTCTATTGTAGAATATGTGAAAGAAACAGGAGACAGGGCCTTTCTGGATGAGCAGGTAACCTATGCAGACGGTGGAGAAGATACGGTATATGAACACATGAAAAGGATTCTGGATTTTTCTTTTGAGCAGGTGGGAGAGACAGGTATCTGCAAAGGACTGCGGGCAGACTGGAATGATTGTCTGAACCTGGGAGGTGGAGAGAGCGCCCTGGTTACATTTCTGCATTACTGGGCTATTGATAATTTTCTGGAAGCAGCCAGGTGTAAAAAGGAAGAACAAGATTTAAAAATTTATGAGGAAATGAAAAGTAAGGTGAAAAAAGCAAGTGAACAGCTTTGGGATGAGCAATGGTATATCAGAGGAATCACAAAGCATGGCAGACCCATTGGGACCGGAAAGGATGAAGAGGGAAAAATCCATCTGGAATCCAATGCCTGGGCAGTGCTTTCCGGAGCAGCAGATCGTGAAAAGGCCGAGAAAGCTATGAACAGTGTGGAAACATGGCTGTTTACTCCCTATGGATTACAGTTAAACGCTCCGGCTTATACCAGGCGGGATGACGATATAGGTTTTATTACCAGAGTGTGTCCAGGATTAAAAGAGAATGCCTCTGTTTTCAGCCACCCAAATCCCTGGGCGTGGGCAGCGGAATGTGTTCTGGGGCGAGGCAGTAAAGCAATGAAATACTATAATGCCCTGTGTCCTTATTATCAAAATGATAAAATTGAAATTCGCCAGGCAGAACCGTATTCCTACTGTCAGTTTATTATGGGGTCTCAGCATGAGGCGTTTGGAAGAGCAAGGCATCCATTTATGACAGGAAGCGGTGGATGGGCATATTTTGCGGCAACCAGATATATTCTGGGAATTCGTCCGCAGATGGATTTTCTGGAAGTGAATCCCTGTGTTCCTGCGGACTGGAAAGAATTTTTTGTAAAAAGAGTCTGGAGAGGGGCGGTTTATCATATTCAGGTGCTGAACCCGCAAGGCGTAGAAAAGGGTGTGAGGGAACAGTATTTAAATGGTGAAAAGGTAAACAGGATTCCTGTCTGTGAAGCCGGAAGTGTCAATGAAGTAAAAATTCTTATGGGAAAAGAAGTGTGAAGGAGGTAATGGGATTATGATAAAGTTTGGAACAGGTGGCTGGAGAGCAATAATCGGGGATGAATTTACCAAGAAAAATCTGCAGATTCTGGCAAAGGCTATGGCAAAGAAAATCAAGGCGGAAGGTGTAGAAAAACAGGAGCTTTGCATTGGGTATGACAGACGGTTTCTGGCAAAAGAGGCGGTGAAATGGATTTGTGAAGTGCTGGCGTGGGAAGAAATTCCAGTGTGTTTTGTTAATCGTTCTTCACCAACTCCATTGATTATGTATTATGTGATGGCCCATGACCTGGCTTATGGCATGATGGTTACAGCCAGTCATAATCCGGCAGTTTACAATGGAGTAAAGGTATTTACCAGAGGGGGACGCGATGCGGATAAAACACAGACCAATGAGCTTGAAGCTTATATTGCGGAAGTAGAGACAGAGATTTCAAAAGGCAGGATACTGGAAAGCATTCCCTATGAACAGGCGTTAGAGGAAGGAAGGGTAAAAGAATTTAATCCCTTAAATGAATATCTGGATAATATTATTGCGGCTATTCATGTGGATGCAGTGAAAACCAGGGGGTTACGTGTTGCCCTGGATCCTATGTACGGAGTGAGCCAGACAGCTCTGAAAACTCTGTTATCGATTACCAGGTGTGAATTGGAGATGATTCATGAACGTCACGACACCCTGTTTGGAGGAAAGCTGCCTGCACCAAACGCACAGACCTTACGGACGCTTCAGAATTATGTGCTGGACAGGGGCTGCGATATTGGAATTGCCACAGACGGCGATGCAGATAGAATCGGTGTGATTGACGACAAGGGAAGATTTCTGCATCCCAATGATATTCTGGTATTATTGTACTATTATCTGGTAAAATATAAAGGATGGAAAGGCCCTGTTGTGAGAAATGTGGCTACAACCCATACGCTGGACAAAGTGGCAGAGAGCTTTGGGGAAACCTGCTATGAGGTGCCGGTGGGATTTAAATATGTTTCTGCAAAAATGGACGCGGTAAATGCTATTATAGGAGGAGAATCCTCAGGCGGGCTTATGGTGAAGGGACATATTAATGGAAAGGACGGCGTGTATGCAGCCATGCTTCTGGTGGAAATGATTGCTGTTACAGGGAAGAAGCTTTCTCAGATGACAGAAGAGCTTCAGCAGCTTTACGGAACCATTCAGGTGGATGAAAAGGATTATACCTTTACAGAGGAAAAAAAGGCATGGCTGGGTAAAATCCTTTTGGAAGAAAAAGGTCTGCCTGAATTTACAGAGGCAATAGAACGGGTTTCTTATGTGGATGGCTGTAAGGTTTATTTCAAAAACGGAGGGTGGATTCTCGCCAGATTTTCCGGAACGGAACCACTGCTGCGGATTTTCTGTGAAATGCCAGAGCCCTGTAAGGCTGTACAGCAGCGGAAAATTTTTGAAAGGTTTTTGGAGTTACAAGATGAAAAAGAATGAAAAAAAGAAAAAATCATTCCAGTGGACCGTACTGCGCGTAGCAGCGGTCTACTGGATGTTTCCGTTTTTAATGATTCTGGGAATGGCAAGCTATTATCTCTTTTCAGATCAGGTTCAGCAAAGAGTAAGGGGAGCTGTTCAGCAGGTGGAAGCCAATGCAGAGAGCGCAGCCGCAACCCTTGACCGGGCAGTGGAATTATCCAGAGAAGCTACAGAAGATGGCATCCTAAGAGAACTGCTGGAAAGAAAGAATCAGTCCGGGGACTATCAGACTCAAAATGATATGAATCTGTATCTTACCAGAAAATATAAGAAAAAGACAGAATTTCAGTGCGTTATGTTCTGGGATACCAGGGACGAAGAACATATCAGCGCTTCTATTTATAATTCCTCAGCAGGAGGCTCTTATGGAAAAATTGAGACTTACTGGGAAAAGGACCATGAGACAGTTGCTGCATATGCCAGGAAAATTGATACAAAGATAGCCTTTGTAAATCAGGATGGGCGGCTGTATATGGTACGAAATATTGTCAGCAGGGATTATCAGAGTATGGGAACCCTGGTTATGCGGCTGAATGTGAATAAATGCTTTGATGGTCTCATGCGGTTTGCAAGAGAGTATGAGACGGATATTAAAATAAATGATTGTGTGTTACATATCACAGAAAAACAGGTGGAAGGCACAGAGGAGATGCCAAAGCTGGAAAATACGGAGAAGGGAAATACCTGGAGAGACGGAAAACTGTGGGTAACAGCAGAACCAAGAACAAAAGGATATACCTTATCCGTAGTGAGCAAGATTCCCAAAGGGCTGATTTTTGATTCCATTTATAGCTATCTGGTTGTTCTGGCTTTACTGCTTGCAGTGCTGATACCTCTTCTATATACCCTGTTGTATTTAGTGAAGCGTCATATTTTAAACCCTATGAAAGAACTTCTGGCAGGCGCCCATGAAATTCAAGAAGGAAATTTAGGGTTTCAGATTACAAAAGAAGCAGATAATCAGGAATTTCAGTATCTTACGGATTCCTTTAATGCCATGTCTGAGAAACTGAAATACCAGTTTGAGCATCTGTATCAGGAAGAGCTTGCTCTTCGGGATGCCAGAATCAAGGCGCTGCAGGCCCATATTAATCCCCATTTTATGAATAATACCCTGGAAATCATAAACTGGGAGGCAAGGCTTGAGGGAAATGTAAAAGTTTCTAAAATGATAGAGGCGCTGTCTGTGCTCATGAATGCAGCCATGGACAGAAAGAGCTGTCCCAAAGTAACCCTTCGGGAAGAAATGACTTATGTGGAAGCCTATTTACATATTATGGGAGAGCGGCTTGGAAGCAGGTTAAAGGTTTCTGTGGAGATTCAGGAAGAAGCCATGGATTTCAGAATTCCCCGCCTGATTTTGCAGCCAGTAATCGAAAATGCTATTGAGCATGGTGTAATTCCCTACAAAGAAGGTCTGGTTGTAATGCGAAGCCAGATTCAGGGAGAGTATCTATATCTGGATATTTTAAACAGCGGTGTACTGACAGAGGAGGAAAAAGAGAAAATCAGGCAGCTTTTGAATCCTGATTATGATACCAGCAGAGAATCCTTTGGGAATCTTGGGATTGCAAATGTGAATCAGAGATTGGCTATTATGTATGGAAATGGAAGCGGACTCCAGGTGTTTCAAAAAGAAGATGACCAAATTTGTTCCAGATTGACTATTTTTGTTGGTAAAAAAGAACAATAATAAGCAAGAAACAACAGGTATATCTATTCAAAATAACGAGATGGAGGCGTATGATATAGGTACAAGGTCAGAGATGACAAAAATAAAATGTATCGGGAGGTAAGGTATATGAGAAAAAGATTAGTAGCTGTACTTTTGAGCGGAGTTATGGCAGGAACTATGCTGGCAGGATGCGGAGAAGAAAAGAAAGCAGAGACAGCAGCAAAAACGGAAAACACAGAAAAAGGCAGTGAGCCGGTAGAACTGGATGTTGTGACTACCTTTGCCGGTGAAGACAGCAATGCACAGAACTATCAGGACGGAATTGCAGCATGGGAGGAGGCCAGCGGCAACACAGTCAATGATAATTCAGCAACCTCAGATGAAACGTTTAAAACAACGGTAATTTCTGATTTTGAAATGGACGCAGAGCCAGATGTTCTGTTTTTCTTTACAGGAGCAGATGCAAATGCATTTATTGAAGCCGGAAAGGTGGTTTCCATTGAAGATATCCGCAAGGAGTATCCAGAATACGCATCTAATATGAGTGATGAGAAATTGCCGGCATCTCTGGTAGATGGAAAACAGTATGCAGTTCCAACAAACGGATACTGGGAAGCCATGTTTGTGAATACCAAGGTTCTGGAAGATTGCGGCGTAGAAATGCCAGGGGAAGATTATACCTGGGATCAGTTTATGGAAGACTGTGGAAAGATTAAAGAAAAAGGCTATGCGCCTGTAGCGGCAGCCCTTGGAAACATTCCACATTACTGGTGGGAATATTCTATTTTTAACAATGAAAAGGATTTAACAAAACACGATCAGGTTCCGGAATCCATGGAGGAAGCCAGCGCGTGGGTGGATGGTATGAACGATGTAAAAGCTATGTATGAAGCAGGATGCTTCCCGGAGAATACATTGTCTGCCACAGATGACGAAACCTTCCAGCTATTTGTACAGGACAAGGCGGCATTTCTGCTGGATGGCTCCTGGAAGGTGGGAGGTATTGCAGGCGCATGCCAGTCTGACCCGGAAGATCCGGCTACCCTGGATGAAGAGGCTCTGGATAAATTTGATGTGACGTTTGTTCCGGCCAAGGATTCCAGAAAAGCAACAGATTTAGTAGGTGGATTTTCCATGGGATATTACATTACTGCAAAGGCATGGGAAGACCCTGAAAAGAGAGAGGCTGCAGTTGATTTTGTAAACTTTATGACCAGTGATGATATGATTGTACAGTTTGCACAGCATTCTGCAAGCCCATTGAAAAACGCGCCAACTGTGGATGAATCAGCCTTAAACAGCCTTCAGGTAAAGGCCATTGAGTTTGGCGCAAAGGTAACAGGTTATACACCGGCAGTACAGGATAATTTCCAGGGTGAATGTCGTGTACCTACCTTTGACGGAA
This sequence comes from uncultured Bacillota bacterium, assembly GCA_958352855.1. GTDB lineage: Bacteria > Bacillota > Clostridia > Lachnospirales > Lachnospiraceae > Blautia. The sequence continues at coordinate 3,872 of CATWQE010000081.1, read as the reverse complement.
TGCCAGACATTGTAACCGGAAATGTTTCAGCAGAAGATGCTGTAGCAGAGGGATTTGAAATTTATGCAGAATCCGTAGAATAAAAAGGTGAAAAAATGGGTGCGAATATTTATAAAAATAAAAAACCGCTGCTGATTTTTCTGCTGCCTGCTTTTCTGTTTATGATTGTTTATCTCTACTATCCATTTTTTCAGAATATTATAAACAGCTTTATGAAAATCAGACAGTTGGGAACAGCAGCAAAGGGATGGAATGACCCATGGTATCTGAACTATGTGGAATTATTTCATGATGAGGTAATGAGAACAGCGATGGTAAACACCCTGATTATGATGGCAGTTACCATTATTGGTCAGGTGGGAATCGCTATTGTCCTGGCTATTTTAGTGGACAATATTCCAAGAGGAGGAAAATTTTTCCGTACAGTATACTTCTTTCCGATTGTTATTTCCGCTACAGCGCTTGGATTGTTATTTAATTTGATTTTTCTCTATGATAAAGGGATGATGAATCAGTTTCTGGAACTAATGGGAAGCAAGGAGCTATTTGACTGGAAAGCAAAAGGCGTGGCGCTTGTGACAATGATGATACCGGTTATGTGGCAGTATGTAGGGTTTTATTTTGTAATCTTAATTACAGGGCTAAATAATATTTCCCAGGATTTATACGAGGTAGCATCCATTGACGGAGCTACCCGCTGGCAGAGAGTCCGGTTTATTACACTTCCCCTTCTTAGAAATGTGATTTGCACCTGTGTGGTACTGGCAGTAACAGGAGCTTTGAAGGTATTTGACCTTCCCTGGGTTATGTTTCCAAAAGGAATGCCACAGAAATCCACATTCCTTACAGGAACCTACATGTATTATCACACCATGGAAACTAAAAATGTGGATTACGGTTCCGCCATTGCTGTTGTGATTGTTGTCCTTGGGATTGTAACTTCAAAAGTGGTAAACAAGGTCTTTAAAGAAGCAGATTATTAAGAAAGGAGAAGAGGATATGCAGAAAAGAAAGAAAAAACGGAAACTTTCCTTGGGAACCTCATTGATTTATGTGGTTTTGTCCATATGGGCTCTGACAACGATTTATCCGATTCTCTGGGTGGTTCTGAATTCTTTTAAAGTAAAAGATAAGATTATGGTAGACTCCTTTGCGCTTCCGGTGGGAGAGATGTTTACAACTGCTAATTATGAAATGGCGTTTGACCGTCTGGGAATTTTCTCAGCTTACCGGAATAGTCTTGTAATCTCAGCTTCTGTGGCAGCCATTGTGATTCTTTTGGCTGGAATGGCATCCTTTGCCCTGGTACGGTATAATTTCAGGCTTAGAGGGATTTTAATGTCACTGGTGGTGGCAGGTATGATGTTTCCTGTATTTTCTACGATTATTCCGGTATATAGTATGCAGAATGCGTGGGGAATCACGAATACAGACTCCTGGTTTTTGAACATGCTGAGTGTGATTCTGCCTCAGGTAGCAGGAAATCTGTCTTTTGCCATTGTAGTGCTTACAGGCTATATCAAGAGCCTGCCAATTGAACTGGAAGAGGCAGCTTATATGGAAGGAAGCAATGCTTTTCAGACATTTTTTAAAGTGGTAGTGCCTCTTACGAAGCCGTCCTTTGCCACTGTTGCAATTTTCTCCTTCCTGTGGAGCTATAATGACCTGTTTACTCAGATGTTTTTCCTCAGAAACAAGAAATACTGGGCAATTACCAGATTGATGCAGATGCTCACATCCAAAGAGGGAACCAACTATGGACTGATGGCGTCTACGGTTTCTCTGGTAGTAATTCCTGTCATTATTGTGTATATTTTCCTTCAAAAATATATTATAAAAGGAATGACAGCAGGTGCTGTAAAAGGTTGATTCCTGTTTTAGAAGAAGGTAGCTGTCTCATGAAAGAGTTCGTTTCATGGGACAGCTACTTCCTTTTTGGGAAAAGGTGACGTATAATAAAACAACAGAGAATTATTATGGGGAGGGTAATATTGTGTACAAAGTAGTGATTGTGGATGATGAACCTATTATTGCCAGGGGGCTGTCACAGGTACTGCCCTGGGAGAAATATCACTGCCAGGTCGCAGGGACTGCTCTTGGTGGGGAAGAAGGACTGGAACTGATACGGGAGAAGAAACCGGACATTATTTTTACGGATATCTGTATGCCGGGGATGGACGGGCTTTCTATGGTTGCGGCCTTTCAAGTGGAATTTCCGGATATGGAGGTAGCGGTACTGACCGGCTACCGGGATTTTGACTACGCACAGCAGGCAATCCGCCTGGGAGTCACCAGATTTCTGCTGAAGCCTTCCAATTTAGATGAATTGGAAGAGGCTGTCCAGGCTATGATACAGAATTTAAAGAAGCGGAATCTGGAAGGAGAAGAGAAGGAAACAGAAAATAAAAGCGCAGGAAGCTTTATTGTCAAAAATGCCATGGAATATATTCGGGAGCATTATAAAGAAAAACTGACCCTGGCAGAAGTGGCAGAAAAAACGTATGTAAGCCAGTGGCATTTAAGCAAACTTTTAAACCGGCATCTGGAGAAAAATTTTTCTGAGCTTTTAAACCAGGTTCGGATTGACAGGGCAAAGGAATTATTGAAAGACCCATCTTACAGAGTCAGTGATGTGGGAGAAATGGTGGGGTTTACAGATGCAGCTCATTTCTCCAGAGTGTTTAAAAAGACAGAAGGTATTTCTGCCAATGAATATAGAAACCAGAAATGCTAAAGGAAAAAAGTGAATATAGTACAATTAAGTCCTAACATACTGCAAGAAGGGAGAGCCAGGATTCTTTAAGATAGGGATATAAAAGATATAGAACACCTGAAGAAAGAGAAGGTAAGAGATATGAATAAAACATGGTGGAAAAACAGTGTAATTTATCAAATTTATCCCAGAAGCTTTGCAGACAGCAACGGAGACGGAATCGGGGATTTAAACGGTATCACAGAACATCTGGATTATCTGAAAGAGCTGGGAGTGGATGTTATCTGGCTGTCTCCTGTATATCAGTCCCCAAATGATGACAATGGCTATGATATTTCTGATTATCAGGCAATTATGAAAGAGTTCGGAACCATGGAAGATTTTGACCGGATGCTTTCGGAAATGCATAAAAGAGGTTTAAAACTGGTTATGGATTTGGTGGTAAATCATACGTCTGATGAACATCACTGGTTTATGGAAAGCAGAAAGAGCAAAGACAATCCTTATCGCGATTACTATATTTGGAAGAACCCTAAAGACGGAAAAGAGCCCAATAACTGGGGCGCCTGCTTCGGAGGTTCTGCATGGGAATATGACAAGGAAACAGACATGTATTATCTCCACTGCTTTTCCAAAAAACAGCCGGATTTAAACTGGGAAAATGAAGCTGTGAGAAAAGAAGTTTTTGATATGATGACCTGGTGGTGTGAAAAGGGCGTAGATGGTTTCCGCATGGATGTGATCAGCATGATTTCCAAAGACCCTGCATATCCGGACGGTGTGGTACATGACAATCTCTATGGAGACAACAGCCCCTATGTATGCAATGGCCCAAGAGTGCATGAATATCTTCGGGAAATGAACCAGAAAGTCCTGTCAAAGTTTGATTTGATTACCGTTGGTGAGGCAGCAGGCGTTACCATTGAGGAAGCCAAGAAATATGCAAATCTGGATGGCAGTGAGCTGAATATGGTATTCCAGTTTGAACACATGGGAATTGTGGACTGTGAGCATGGTAAATGGACAGATAAGAGATTTGAACTGAAAAAATTAAGAGCAGTTCTGAATAAGTGGCAGACAGAACTGGAAGGAAAAGCATGGAACAGCCTGTACTGGGATAATCATGACCAGCCGCGGGCAGTATCCAGATTTGGAAATG
>CATWQE010000080.1 GCA_958352855.1 uncultured Bacillota bacterium | reverse complement strand
GAAATGAGACTTCAGGTGTCTGATACTGCTTATAAAGCTTCTCATCTTTGTACATATTCTTATTTTCCACAATATTCAGGAACCAGCAGAGATGGCATAAATGCTATGAAACCGGAAAATCAGCCTAAGGAAGCCTTTGACGGTTTAAATGATGATGTTAAGAAATGCTTCGAGGCATATGGAGCGGAGACCTATGTAGATATGATTGGAACCAATGAAGCACCGGGACCATGGTATCCTATGTATTCCTTTAGTAATACTATGACAACCAGTACACCAGGTGGTATGGCCTGGACCAAGATGGGTGAAATTAAACATGAATATCTTCCTAAAGTGGTTATGGCAGAAGATTTTGATAAAGCATGGGATGAATATATGAAGGTTTACGAAGGTTGTAACCCACAGGCATTTTTAGATGAAATGCAGGAGGAACTGGAACGTAGACTGGAAGCACACGAAAAGTACGAATAAAAGATAGAAAACAGGAGACAGGCAGATGCCTTTTTGGACGGCATCTGCCTGATTTAAAGAAAAAGGAGTGAGAATATGACATCGGCGGCAAAACGTAGAAGAAAAGAAAATGTAGCGGAGCCAGCTCCCAAAATCACATGGAAAGAAATTAAGAGACAGAAGGTTTTGCTTTTTTGGGCAGCAGCAATTGTAATCTATGGAATTGTTTTCTATTATCTGCCTCTTGGGGGATGGGTGATGGCCTTCCAGGATTACAAGCCAAAAGACGGTCTGTTTCATTCTGCTTTTGTAGGATGGGATAATTTTAAATTTTTATTTTCAGATGCCACATTTTTGAAGGTAATCCGAAATACTCTGGCTATGGGAATTATCAATCTGGTATCTACTTTTGTAATGGCGATTGTATTTGCTATTTTATTAAATGAGGTAAAATCAAGAGGTGGAAAAAAAGTGGTACAGACCATTTCCTATCTCCCTCATTTTTTATCCTGGATTATTGTAACCGGTATTCTTCATGATATGTTATCTGGAACCGGTATTATAAATGAGATCCTTATGGGACTGAATATTCTGGATCAGCCTTTGAATTTTTTTGCTCATCCGAAATTTTTCTGGCCTATTGTAGCATTTGCAAATGTATGGAAAGAAACTGGATGGAATGCCATTATTTATCTGGCCGCTATTACTGCAATCGATCCATCCCTGTACGAAGCTGCCAGTATGGACGGTGCAGGACGCTGGGCGAAAATTAAGCATGTAACGCTGCCGGGCATTAAGCCAACCATTATGATTTTACTTCTTATGAACGTGGGTAACGTGTTAAATGCAGGCTTTGAGGTTCAGTATCTTTTAGGAAACGGTCTTGTACAAAGTGTATCTGAAACCATTGATATTTATGTACTGAAGTGGGGTATCAGTCAGGGAAATTATGCCCTTGGTACAGCAGCAGGTATTTTCAAGAGCTTTGTAAGTATTATTCTGATTGTAATTGCGAACCAGATTGCCAAGAAACATGGGGAAGAACGGTTATTCTGACAGAAAGAGGTGAATGGATAGATGAAACGGAAAAAATCGATAGCAGATAAAGCATTTGTGATTCTGAACACAATATTTATGATTGCATTTGTAGTGATAACGCTGTATCCTGTACTCAATACATTGGCAATTTCCTTCAATGATGGTACAGACGCGCTCAGGGGAGGAATCTACTTATTCCCAAGAAAGTGGACATTAAAGAACTATATTACGGTTTTACAAAAGGACAATTTAATTACAGGAGCTTATATAACGGTTTTAAGAACCATTCTGGGGACTGTACTGGCTTTGTTTACCAATGCAATCCTGGCATTTATTGTCAGCAGAAAGCGGTTCTTGTTTAAAAAATCTCTTTCTTTATTCTGGGTTATTACCATGTATGTCAATGGCGGTATGATTCCTATTTTCTTACTGTATAAGAATCTTGGATTGACAAATAGCTTCATGGTTTATATTGTTCCTGGAATGATCAGCGCCTTTAATATGCTGGTTATCCGTACTTACATGAATGGAATCCCGGATAGTCTGGAAGAATCGGCTCAGTTGGACGGAGCAGGGTATACAACCATTTTCCTGAAAATTATATCACCATTATGTAAACCGGTTTATGCAACGGTTGCTTTGTTTGTGGCAGTAGGCCAGTGGAACTCCTGGTTTGACGCTATGCTGTATAACAGAATGAGCCCGGAATTTACAACGCTTCAATATGAGTTAATGAAGCTGTTGTCTTCTGTTACAAACCAGGGAGGTTCAGCAGAAGCAATGAAAAATGCGGTAGGAGCTGTTACACCGGCGTCTATACGGGCGGCAGCTACGATTTTAACCATGCTTCCCATTATCTGTCTGTATCCATTTTTACAGAAATATTTTGTATCAGGTCTTACTATTGGAGGAGTAAAGGAGTAATATATGAGCATCAATCCCATTTTACAGATGGACTTTCCGGACCCGGATGTGATTCGTGTAGAAGATACCTATTATATGGTGAGCACTACCATGCATTTTATGCCCGGATGCGTTATTCTCAGATCTTATGATTTAAGAAACTGGGAGATTGTGGAACATGTTTATGATTCTTTAGATGAAACAGAAGGGCAGCGTTTAGAGGATCACAGTGGTATCTATGGCAAGGGAATGTGGGCTGCTTCTATACGCTGTCATAAAAACAGATTCTATCTATGTTTTGTGGCAAATGATACAGGTAAAACTTATCTGTATCAGTCAGATAACATTTCAGGACCATGGGAAAAGCAGGAAATCCAGGGCTTTTATCATGACCCGTCTCTTTTGTTTGATGATGATGGCAGAATCTATATTGTGTACGGAAATACAGAGATTCACCTGACAGAGCTGGATGAGCAGCTAAGAGGACCAAAAGAGAATGGGATAGACCGAATCATTATAAGAGAGCAGGGCGTCTGTCGGCTTGGGTATGAGGGCTCGCATATTTATAAGATTCATGGGAAATATTATGTGTTCCTCATACATTCTCCCGGTGAAACCTGGTTCCGGCGGGAGGCATGTTTTGTATCAGACAGCATAGAAGGGGAATTTACAGGAAGAGATGTTCTGGCAGACGATTTGAATTATTGTAATCAGGGTGTGGCACAAGGAGGAATCGTGGATACTCCTGATGGGGACTGGTATAGTATTCTGTTTCAGGACAGAGGGGCTGTGGGAAGGAGTCCTGTGTTAGTTCCTGTGAAATGGGAGCAGGATTTTCCTGTGTTTGGAGAAGGTGGAAAAGCGCCGGAAGTCATAGAAACCAGAAGCACCAGACCAACCCACAGATATGAGCCTTTGTTTGAGAGTGATGATTTTCAGTATGTTCCTGATAAAAACGGAAAGATTCCATGGAAGAAGGTATGGGAATTTAATCACCAGCCGGATTCCAGATATTACTCTGTTTCAGAAGGAGAATTCCGAATTTATTCTGGAAAAGTATGCGCGAATCTGGAAGAAGCAGTGAACACCCTGACCCAGAGAACCAGATATCCAAGGTGTGAGGCAGAAGTTAGTGTCAATGGAAATGGGATGAAGGTTGGTGATTATGCAGGGCTTAGCGCATTTTTAGGGAACTTTGGTTTGGTGGCTTTGAAAAAAGAGGAAGATGGTATGTATCTGGTTATGGCTGGCAAAGAAGAGGAGTATGAAAAGATAAGACTGGATACAGAACAGGTACGGTTAAAAGTAAAACTTGAATTTGAAATGATGAAAGACGAAGCAGAGTTCTTTTATGAGAACTCTGGTGAATGGAAAAAAATCGGAGTTACAAAAAAGCTATATTTTCAATTAGATCATTTTTGCGGATGCAGATTTGCCTTATTTTTCTATTCGACGAAAAACGTTGGGGGAAGCGCAGGCTTTCGTGATTTTATCTACGGATAAAAGAAATGTGTAAAAGGAGGAAGCGGAAGATGCAGGGAGCATTTGAAACAGGAATTTACAGAAATTTATGGAAGGAATACGGTTACCCGGAAGAAGAAGTGAAAAACAGACTGGAAGCTGCTTTTCAGATTATTTTCTACGGAACAGAAGAGGAACGATTTTATCATGAAGCTGGAGCTGATATGGGATATCTGGAAGATACGGGAAACCATGATGTACGAACAGAGGGAATGTCCTATGGAATGATGGTGTGTGTTCAGCTTGATAAAAAAGAAGAATTTGACCGCATATGGAAATGGGTGAAAACCTATATGTGGATGAGTGAAGGCAAAGGACGTTACTACTTCCGGTGGTCCTGTAACACCGATGGAACACCAAACTCAGACGGGCCGGCGCCGGACGGGGAAGAATTTTTTGCCATGGCACTGTTCTTTGCCTCTAACCGCTGGGGTAATGGAGAAGGAATCTTTAACTACAGCCAGGAAGCCAGAAATATTTTAAGTGAGTGCGTACATAAAGGAGAAGAAAACCACCCTGGAGAGCCTATGTGGGATCGGGAGAGAAAGCTGATTAAATTTATTCCTGGAGTAGACTTTACAGACCCTTCTTACCACCTTCCTCATTTTTACGAATTGTTTGCTTTGTGGGCAAATGAAGAAGACAGGGATTTCTGGAAACAGGCGGCACAGGCCAGCAGGGAATACCTTCACCTTGCATGCCATCCAGACACAGGGCTGTCTCCGGAATACAGTGAATATGATGGAACACCGCATACAGGACATGTGGAGCAATTTGGACGCCATGACTGGTATTATAGTGATGCCTATCGTACTATGGCTAATATTGGTTTGGATAGTCTGTGGTTTGGAAAAGACCCATGGCAAAAAGAGATTGCGCAGACCTTCCAGGAATTTTATTGTGTAAAGCAGAGGGAACATTGGGATGGAGTTTTCCTTGTAGATGGAACAAGACTGGAAGAAAAAGCGCTGCATCCGGTAGCTGTGATTGCGGTAAATGCTCAGGCTTCTCTTGCGGCAGAGGGGGGATTTTCCAGAGAATGTATGGAAAAATTCTGGAACACACCTCTGCGCACTGGTGACAGAAGATATTATGATAATTTCCTGTACTTGTTTGCATTTATGGCATTGAGCGGAAATTATCGTATTTGGAAATAGGAGAGAAAAGATGAGAGGACCAGCAGCACCAAAAGACCCGGAAAAAAAACGTCCGGGTTTTTACATTATGAGAGAAAAAGAAGTTTTTGGTATGCCCCAGGAGGACGGAAGCGGCGTTCAGTTTTTGTATGAATCTGACGGGAGACTGCTTAGCAGTGCTAAGATTGTAGGAAATATACAAGATGAAGAAATTTTAAATTTATTGAAGACAACAGGAGGATTCCGTTGTCTGGTACATAGTATAGGTGTAAGAGTTGAGACTGAAAACCAGGAAGAGCCAGTGGAATTTGCGTTTCAGATGTATGGAAAACATGACATCTATGGCAGCGGAACAATTTTGAAAATGCAGCTTATGGGAAATGGCATGGAGCAGAAGCTTTCTCTTGATTCTATTTTGTGGTCTGAGGATGACAGGGAACCAGGGCAGATTTGGTTTCGTTTTTTAAAACCAGGGCAAAAGGCAAAGGTAAGTGTTGTGCTTTATGTAAAAGATGGTTTTCAGATACCAGAGCAGGAAGAGGAAGAAGCGCCAGAACTTGTGGGAGAGGAAGCAAATGCCATGATTGCCAGATCCCTTTTATCAAAGGGAAATCCTTTCCGGCTGAAAAGAGTAATGGAGAAAGCCAAAAGAGGAGAAGAGGTTACACTGGCTTTTATAGGAGGCTCCATTACACAGGGAGCCGGCGCAGTGCCTATCCATGAAGAATGTTATGCGTGGAAGACCTGCTGTGCTTTTCGGGAACGATTTGGCAATGGAGAAAATGTACATTATCGAAAAGCCGGAGTAGGAGGTACGCCTTCAGAACTTGGCATGATACGGTTTGAAAGAGATGTATTAAGAGAGCAGGAGCAGCCGGATTTGATTGTCATAGAATTTGCTGTGAATGATGAGGGAGATGAAACAAAAGGGATTTGTTATGAAAGTCTGGTGAGAAAAGCGCTGAATCTGCCCTGGAATCCGGCAGTGATTTTGCTATTTTCTGTATTTGCAGATGACTGGAATCTGCAGGAAAGATTAAGCCCTGTTGGATATCATTATCATTTGCCTATGGTCAGTATCCGGGATGCAGTATCTCCTCAGTTTGGACTAACCAGAGAACAGGGCAGGGTGATTTCCAGAAACCAGTTTTTCTATGATATGTTTCATCCGTCCAATCTGGGACATTTGATTATGGCAAAATGTCTGGATTACTTATTTGAGATTACAGAGAAAAGTATGGATGGGGCAGATGACAGCCGGATTTTGCAGGAGAAACAGGAGCCGGTGCTTGGCTGTGATTTCCAGGAAGTGCAGCTTCTGGATAAGAAAAATTTGTTTCAAAATGCACATATCTGTTGTGGAAGCTTTCTGGAGACGGACCGGGATTTGCAGTGTGTAGAAATGGATTCTAATGTGAGCCCTACACCACAGTTTCCCTATAACTGGCAATACAAGGGAGAAAACGTCCATGGAGAAATCACACCATTTACCATGGATATTACTTGTAAAAGTCTCATTCTGGTGTTTAAAGATTCCGGAGAAATTCAGGCAGGAAAAGCCCAGGTGTATGTGGATGGAACCTGTGTTTTGACAGCCGATCCGTTGCAAAATGGCTGGACTCACTGTAATGCCGTCATTTTGTTTCAGGAAAAAGAGACGAAAAAACATAGAGTCATAATACAGCCGGCAAAAGGAGAGGAGCAGAAAAATTTTACCATTCTTGGGTTTGGCTATGTAGAATAAAGTAGTGAAAGGAAGATAGATATGTTGACAATACAGAACCCCATTTTAAAAGGCTTTTATCCAGATCCGTCCATATGCAGGGTTGGAGAAGATTATTATTTAGTAAACTCCAGTTTTTCCTATTTCCCGGGAGTACCATTGTTTCACAGCAAGGATTTGGGGCATTGGGAACAGGTGGGAAATATTCTGGACAGACCAGAACAGTTGCCATTAGAAGGCGGTGAGATTTCCAGAGGTATTTTCGCCCCGGTGATTCGCTGGCATAAGGGAACCTTTTATATGATTACAACCAATGTGGATCAGGGAGGAACCTTTGTAGTTACCTCTAAGACCCCAGAAGGTCCATGGTCTGACCCGTTTTATCTGGGGGAAGAGGCCAAAGGCATTGACCCAAGTTTGTTTTTTGATGAGGATGGAACCTGTTATTATGTGGGAACCAGACCAAACAGTAACGGAGTACATTATAACGGAGACTGGGAAATCTGGCTCCAGGAACTGGATTTGGAGAAGATGTGCCTGACCGGGGAAAGCAGAACTATCTGGAAAGGCGCCATGCAAAACGCCATCTGGCCGGAAGGACCCCACTTATATAAAATTGGGGAATACTATTATTTGCTTCATGCAGAAGGTGGAACAGCGGAGGACCACTGTATTTGCGTGGCAAGAACCAGAAGCCTGGAAGAACCTTTTGAGGGCTGTCCCCGCAATCCGGTGTTCACTCACCGGCATTTAGGGCAGGACTATCCGGTAACCTGTGCAGGCCATGGAGACCTGGTGGATGATGGACATGGAAACTGGTATATTGTTATGCTGGCCTGCAGAAGATGTAAGGGCTGCAGTAGTATGGGAAGAGAAACCTTTCTGGCAAAAGTTCAGTGGGAAAACGGATGGCCGGTGATTAATCCAGGAATTGGAAAGCTGGAAGAAGAGTTGGAACTTTCAATGGAACCAGTACATTTCCCAAGGGAAGCCAGTGAGCATGTATTTTTTGAATTTCATAGAGACCAACTGCCAAAGGAGCTGGTAAGTATCTGTGGAAGAGATACTGAGATGTATTCACTCAGCGAAAGACCAGGTTTTCTGCGTTTACATGCAGGAAAGCATCATGTAGGAGAAACAGAAAAGAGTACCTATTTGGGAGTGCGGCAAATGGATTATGCCTTTACTGCGTCAGTTGGCATGGAATTTGAGCCAGAGGACAGCCATAGCGGAGCCGGATTTTTACTGTTTCAAAATCGCCGGAATTTCTTAAGGGCGGAAATCAGAAGTGAGAATCAAAATCCCACAATCAGTGTTATAGAAACCATAGATGGCCAGGAACAGATACGAAAAACTATATCCATTGAAGAAGGTCTGGTAGAAATCTTATTTCAGGCAGAGGAGCAGCTTGGAAGAGTCTCTATAGTACAAAATGGAGAGACAAAAATTGTTGCGGAAAACATTGATTTAAGACCTTACAGCACAGAATATGCAGGTGGGTTTGTTGGATGTACCATGGGGATGTATGCTTCCGCCTATGGAAGGGAAACCAAGGATTATGCAGATGTTGCCTGGTTTGCAGTGAGAAAATAGAAATAATATATAAGATTTTTCATGCTTTTGAAACCAAATGCCTCTTTTCACCGTCTAATAGGTGTAAACGAAAAAACCTGACAAGGAGGAGGGATACCTATGGACATGCTGTTGGTAAAGCGGGCGCAAAAAGGAGATACCGAAGCATTTATCCAGTTAATTGAAAATCATAAAATATCTCTGTACAAAACAGCAAAGGGTTACTTGAAAAATGAAGACGATGTGGCAGATGTGATGCAGGACACTATACTTTCAGCATTTGAACATATGGAGGATTTAAAGAGTGTCCGGTATTTCAAAACCTGGATTACCAGGATTTTGATAAACCAGTGCAATGATTTGCTACGTCAAAGGAAACGCTGTGTTTTGGTGGAGTGGGCAGAAGATACCCAGACTGTTGCGCCGGAGAATGACAGAGGATTTTATGAGCTTTTGGAAGAACTGCCGGAAAACTACCGAACCATTTTTCTTTTATATTACGGAGAAGGATTTCATACAAAGGAAATTGCCCAGATATTGGAGATGAATGAAAATACGGTCAAGAGCAGGTTAAAGCGTGGCAGGAAAAAACTGGAACAGGTTCTTTGTTTTGAGTAAAGGAGAGAAAGCGGATGAAAAATCAAGAAAGAAATATCAAAGATGTGTTAAGAAAAGAGGTAAAGATTTCCGGGGAAGTGGAGGAAAGGCTGGAAAGAACCTACGAAATCCTGCGAAGCCGGTCAAAAGCGGAGAGAAAAAAATATAAATTCCCAAAAGTGGCAGTTGCAGCTATAGTCGCAGCGCTTATGGTATCTACAGGCGTTTATGCATCTATCCGTTCCGATTTCTTTGAAGGAATGTTTGGAAATAAAACAAAAACATCTACTCCGGCCAAACCGGTAAGCATTGATGACGGAAAAGGAGGGACTGTAGATGTGGTTATTCCATCAAAAGAATTTGTGGATGTGGATGAAGAGAGAGCCAGTGAATTATTGGGGGACTATGTATTAGAAGAGCCTATTGTGAAAAAGATTGGAAGCCATACCCTTACTGTAGAAAATTTTTTGTATAATGAACTTGGAGGCTTAATGTACTTTACCCTGGAGCGGGAAGGCAAAGTGACTGCCCTGGCTGGAAATGAAGATACAAACCTGGACAAAGGAGCCAATTTCACAGATGAAGCTGATTTTTATTTCATTATCGAAATCGGTGAACAAATCGTAGGATATGAGAATATCTATGTGGATATGCAGCAGAGTACTGCTGAAAAAATGTACTGTTATAGCTATTTTTTATGGTCTGAAGAAATTGATGTACAGCAGAAACCATATTTGCTTATAAAGAAATATCCTTGTACAAGAGGGGAAATAGATAGTATGGATGAGGAGGAATATGATCAGGTATGTGAGAATACGATAGAGGAAAAAGTGAATCTTACAGAGAAGGCTCCGGTTCTTACGAAAACTCTGGATTTAGGAGAAAAGGGGACTTTAAGGCTCAGTTCGTTTGCCATGGCATTTGATATTCCGAAAATGCTGGGGCTTTCCAGTCTGGACATAGATCCATGGAATGTGAAGCATGTGGAAATCCAGTATAAAAACGGGGAAAGCTATGTGGTAGAGGATAAAAATGAGAATATAAACAATACGGGATATGTAATGGGCTGTGATCCGTATTATAAGGCTGTCTTTAACCGGCTGGTGGATGTGGAAGAGGTAAAAGCAGTGGTGATTAATGACCAGACAATTCCTGTGGAATAGAAAAAATACTTGAAATTTTCTGAAACTGTAGTATACTAAAGAAGAAAAAAATAGAAAAAGGGGAGCTTGCGTATCAAGCAGGCTGAGAGTAGGATGCATTCCTAGACCCGTAACCTGATTTGGATAATGCCAACGTAGGGATATAACGTGAAGTTTATGCGGATATACCATCATTGGTATATCCGTTTTTTGTCATATCAGCAAAGGAGGAGCAAGAGTAATGCTGGGAACATGCTTAGAAAATGTGAGAAAAACAGTACCACTGGTACACAATATTACCAATTATGTGACGGTTAATGATGTGGCCAATATGTTACTGGCCTGTGGGGGAAGCCCCATTATGTCAGACGAGCCGCTTGATGTGGAGGATATCACATCTATCTGTGGAGGACTGAATATTAACATCGGAACATTGAATCAAAGAAGTATGGAAGGGATGTTTCTTGCCGGAAGAAAGTCGCAGGAACTGGGGCATGTGCTGCTTTTAGATCCAGTAGGAGCAGGAGCCAGCGCACTCCGTACCAATACTGCTGTAAAATTGATGGAAGAACTGAAGTTTGATGTAATCCGGGGCAATATTTCCGAAATTAAGACCCTGGCAAAAGGCAGCGGCACGACCAAGGGGGTGGATGCCGATGCGGCAGACGCAGTGACAGAGGAAACTTTGGAACAGGCAGTGAGCTTTGTGAAGCGTTTTTCAAAAGAAGCAGGATGCATTATCGTAGTAACAGGGGCTATTGATTTGGTAAGTGACGGGAACAGATGCTTTGTTATTCGAAACGGGCGTCCGGAAATGGGAAAGATTACGGGAACAGGCTGTCAGTTATCCGGCATGATGACTGCATTTCTGGTTGCCAATCAGGAAAAGAAACTGGAAGCCGCCGCTGCCGCTGTGTGTGCTATGGGACTTGCAGGGGAAATTGGATGGAATCATATGCAAGAAGGAGAGGGGAACTCTTCCTATAGGAATCACATCATAGATGCCATTTACAATATGGATGGGGAGACATTGGAAAAAGGAGCTAAGTATGAAGTGCGATAAAAAGGATTTACTGCTTTATGCGGTGACAGATAGAAGCTGGCTGGGAGAGGATACTCTGTATCATCAGGTGGAAGAAGCCATTTTGGGCGGTGCTACGTTTATCCAGTTGCGGGAGAAAGAATTGAGTCAGGAAGCCTTTCTGGAAGAAGCTAAGGAAATCAAGGAACTGTGCCGGAAATACCAGATTCCCTTTGTGATTAATGATAATGTGGAGATTGCCAGGGAAATGGATGCAGACGGTGTCCATGTGGGACAGAGTGATATGGAAGCCGGGAATGTGCGGGAAGTCCTGGGACCGGACAAAATCATCGGTGTTTCCGCCCAGACGGTGGAGCAGGCAGTGCTGGCAGAGCAGAGTGGAGCAGATTATTTAGGTGTAGGAGCAGTATTTCCCACTGGTTCTAAGGCTGATGCAGAGGATGTGCCAATGGAGACATTGAAAGCCATCTGTCAGGCTGTAAGCATTCCGGTCATTGCCATTGGCGGCATCAGCGCCGGAAATATTTCAAAACTGGCAGGCAGTGGTATCTGTGGAATTGCCGTTATCAGCG
>CATWQE010000079.1 GCA_958352855.1 uncultured Bacillota bacterium | reverse complement strand
AACGAAGGATGGTTAGATTTCGACGTTGTTGTTGCTACACCAGATATGATGGGTGTTGTTGGACGTCTGGGACGTGTTCTCGGACCTAAGGGCTTAATGCCAAACCCAAAAGCTGGTACAGTAACTATGGACGTTACAAAAGCTATCCAGGATATCAAAGCAGGTAAGATTGAATATCGTCTTGATAAAACAAATATCATTCACGTGCCAATCGGAAAAGCTTCTTTCACAGAGGAGCAGTTAGCGGACAACTTCCAGACGCTTATGGGAGCTATCAATAAGGCTAGACCAAGCGCATTAAAAGGTGTGTTCTTAAAGAGCGTATCTCTGGCTTCCACAATGGGACCAAGCGTAAAGGTTAACCCAATGAAAATAGCTCAGTAATAGATGAAAAATATAGAGGCGGGAACTTCTTTTGAAGTTTCCCGCTTTCTTTGTTTTTATGGAAAGAGGTATAAAACATGCGTATAGGCAGAAAAAGCCCCAAAAAAGAAAAAAGAGCAATGACGGTTTCCCTTTATGGAAATCTTCTTTTTGTGGTTTTGGAGTTGGTTATGGCGATTGTGACCAGTTCTCAGGCGGTGCTTTTGGATGCAGTATATGATGGGATTGAATTTTGTATGTTACTGCCATCGGTTTTTCTGATTCCGCTTCTGTATCAGCCCAGTAATGAAAAATATCCATTTGGGCATATGCAGTTGGAAACTGTCTTTGTTGTGGTAAAGGGTATTACCATGTCGGCGGTAACCATTGGAATGATTGCCAACAGTATTAATATTTTATTCCATGGCGGGCGCAAAGTTGCATTCGGCGTGGTGGCCTGGTTTGAACTGGCGGGTATGGTTATCAGCATTCTTGTGGCCTTATATTTGAAGCGTAAAAATCGAAATTTAAATTCTCCAATTATAGAAACAGAAATGCAGGGCTGGGAAATCGACAGTGTGATTTCTATGGGAATGACAGTCGCTTTTTTTCTTCCCATGATGGTTCCGTTTGGGTGGTTTCAGAAGCTGACGCCTTATCTGGATTCTATACTCACAATAGTGCTATCCTTTATTATGCTTCCTGAGCCTGTTAGTACTGTAGTATCGGGAATCCGCGATTTATTGCTGATTTCTCCTGATGAAGAGACGATAGGGGAAATTAGAGAGGTTGTAGAGCCTGAGT
The DNA here is from genome assembly GCA_958352855.1 of uncultured Bacillota bacterium. Taxonomy (GTDB): domain Bacteria; phylum Bacillota; class Clostridia; order Lachnospirales; family Lachnospiraceae; genus Blautia. Next base: position 10,673 of record CATWQE010000079.1, on the reverse strand, counting down.
TAAAGGAGTGTAAGTTTTCGGATTTGTATTTTGAGGTGGTGAAGACAGGGCGTAAGCTATGGATCAGCGCTTATATTAAGCTGGAAAAGGATGAATTGTCAGTGCGGAGATTTCAGATGTATCAGAATCGCTGCATTGCGGCTTTGGCTCAGAAATATACAGATTTCTATTTTGAATTGTTACCGGAGATTGAGTTTGATGAAGAAGAAATCCGTCAGCTTACAGAAAAGGTGCGAGATACAGAGAAGGGAGTGGTAGAATGAATGAGGTTTTGCTGCTAATAGGAGTTGTAATAGTAATCTGCGTTTTGACTGGACGTGTGACATCTAAACTGGCGTTTCCCTCCCTGTTGTTTTTTATAGGTCTTGGAATGCTGTTTGGAGTGAATGGTATTGTGCGGATTTCATTTGATGATTATCAAATTACGGAAAAAATTTGTTCGGCAAGTCTGATTGTAATTATTTTTTACGGAGGATTTGGAACCAATGTGAAAGAGGCCAGACCGGTGGCGGCTGGGGCAATTTTACTTTCTACCTTAGGAGTGGCTATGACTGCAGGGCTTGTGGGAGTATTTTCACATTATGTTCTTGGGGTTCCCTGGCTGGAAAGTTTTCTTATTGGTTCGGTGATTTCCTCAACGGATGCGGCTTCTGTTTTTAATGTCTTGCGCTCTAAAAAGCTGGATTTAAAATATCATACAGCATCTCTGCTGGAATTAGAATCCGGATCCAATGATCCGGTGTCTTATATGCTCACCTTTCTGTGCATTGCTCTTCTTGCGGGAGAGGAGGTTTTTCTTCCGGTAATGTTATTGAAACAAATCGGAATTGGACTTTTGTGCGGATTGGTTATGGGAGAAGTGGCAATCAGGATGCTGCATCGTTTCTCCTTTGCTATAGATGAGGGGAGAACTATTTTTACAGTGGCTGTTATGATTTTAAGCTATGCAATTCCGCAGATTTTAGGAGGAAATGGATATCTTGCTGTTTACCTTTGTGGTATTCTTATGGGAAATTCACGTTTTCCCAAAAAGCGTGAGCTGGTACACTTCTTTGATGCTATCACAGGAATTTCGCAAATGATGATTTTCTTTTTGTTGGGACTTTTGGTGACTCCTGTCATGCTGCCCAGGGTTTTCGTGCCGGCGCTGCTGATTATGCTGTTTATGACATTTTTTGCGAGACCGTTGGCGGCTGTGGTTTCTCTTCTTCCCTTTGGCGCATGCTGGAAACAGATTGGTGTGGTTTCCTGGGCAGGGCTTAGAGGGGCAGCTTCTATTGTATTTGCGATTATGGCGGTTCTTGGAGAGGTTTCTTTATCCTATGATTTGTTTAATCTGGTGTTTTGTATTGTTCTGCTTTCCATTACTTTTCAGGGAACTTTGCTGCCGGCAGTATCAAGAAAGCTACATATGCTGGATCAGAATGCAGATGTACGGAGGACATTTAATGACTATGCAGAAGAAAGCAGTATTCATTTTGTGAAAACCAAGATAAGAGAAAATCACATTTTTTGCAATCGTTATATAAAGGATATTCTGCTTCCGTCAGATATGCTTATTGTAATGGTGCTTAGACAGGAAGAAAAAATAGTGCCAAATGGCAATACGTTATTAAGATGTGGTGATTTACTGATTCTTGCGGCGCCTGAATTTTTTGACGGGGATAATCTTATGCTTCATGAAAAGGTTATTTTTAAAGGGGATAAATGGGCTGGGAAGTGTTTGCAGGAGATTCAGATGCCAAAAACAAATCTGGTAGTCTCTATACAGCGTGGGGATAGGACTATGATACCTACAGGGCAAACGGTTATTTGTGAAGATGATACTTTGATTATGGCAAAATTTTGATAATAAGATATAGATGGGGAAGAACTGCCCGAAAATCAGTGTCCGATTATAAGGTCATTGATTTTCGGGCAGTTTTGCGCTTATTTTGAGATTGTTTTTTATAAAAGAAAAGCATTATATCCAATTTTTAAGGGGTAAAAGGGAAAAAGGATTATAAAGTATAATTATATAAAAGAAAGGGAAAACTTTTGGAATTCCTATGAAATAGGTAAAAATATACAAAAATAGCAGTGTAATATTGGAAAAAACAGCAATATGCATGCAAGACATAATTGTATATAATGGTTATAAAAAATAATTTATAGAATATGCAGAAAAGAAAGGAAAAATCGTGTTCAGGAAAAGAAAATATTTGATGGCAGCGATTCTGCTGTGCCTTTTTGTACTGGCGGGTGTTATTTATTTTGTAAAAGCCCAGGAGGAGGAACCGCCACTTCTTGTAGACGGAAAGCCTGTAACGCAGGAAGAACTGGACTTTTATAATGGGGATAAAGAGAGAGCTGTCAGAGGAAAGGTGATATGGAACTGGGCAGAACAGGAAGGCATTGTAGACGAATTTTCTTATGAAACTTTTTTAAAAGCCCTGAAAGCAGAGAATCAGAAGCGGAAGGAGCTTGATGAAAAAGGAGAGCCGGTATATGGACCAGTGGAATTTACTCCTATGCAATATTACAAGAGATTGCTTGGGGAATGTGAACAGGAGTTGAAAAACAGAAAAATGGAGGAGATTTCAGAGGAAGAGCTGGTTTCTTTCTATGAAAGCCATCAGGAAAATTACAGGCAGGTAGATTCTTTTACCGCGGATTACACAGTCTGGCAGGAAGGCAGAATTACCTATCAGGAAACGTTGGAACTTAATGATAGCAATATGCGTGCCATGACAGAAGCGGACGAAGAACTTGCAAATAAACTTTTGCAGTTGGAGGAAGGAGGACAGACAACTTGGAATAGCGACAGCGGAGAAACAAAGCAGCTCATTTGCACGAAACGGGAGCCAGGAGGCTATTTGCCCTATGAAGAGGTTTCCGGAGCAGTGCTGGAGCAGTGTACTGCAGATGAATTTGAGAAGGAATTAAGTAAAAAAATTGCAGAGTCTGAAGTTCGGGACTTTCGATGAGGAGGAAATGAATGAAACGTATAGCAAAAAAGATTTCATGTATTGCATTAACAGCAGCGCTTCTGGCGGGAGGTATGCCGGTACAGGTGCGGGCAGACATTCCAGAAACACCGCAGGTGCAGCCGGGAGAAACATTACCGGAAGAGATACAGCCGGAAAATCCTGAGCAGGAGGATAATGGCAGTGCGCTTCCAGAGGATGGGGAATCCCAACTCCAGGAAGAGACGCAGAAGCCTCAGGAAACACCGCAGGAGGTACCACAGGAACAGCCACAGGCACAGCCGGAAGAAGCGCCACAGGAGCAGCCCCAGGAACAGGCAGAAGAGGAAACAGCAGAACCGGAAGAACCGGGACGACAGGTACCACAGGCAGGTGTCCGCGTGCTGCTGGAAGACAATTTTCAGGATGCCAGCGGATGGAAAGTAAATAAGCCTGACGCAGTGAAGATAGGAGGCGGACAGGCAGTGATTAAAGGCGCTGGTCCTAATAATGCCATGATTTCCAATGGAATGATTGCAGCGCAGAATTTTTTGATTCAGACAGATTTGGTAATCGGCCCTGGAAATACAAATTGTAATGCAAAAATTGGATTTAAGGCAGAGGACGGCTTTGAAGGACAAAGATTGCAGCTTCGTTTTGACTTTCCACATAACAAGGTGTTTCTGGAGAGAGTAACAGGAAATACAGTAAATACCGCATATGGGGAAGCAGAAGTAATTGTTTCAGAAGGAACACATAAGCTGGCAGTAGAAATTCAGGACAATACCATTACAGCATGGCTGGATGAAAAGGAAATTATCACAGCTACCCATGATGAAATAGGAAAAATGGAAAAAGGAAAACTGCTTTTTGCAGGTCAGTATCCGGCACAGGATTTTGCAGTGGCAAACTTACGTGTTACCACCAATGAACAGCCAAGCGGGAAAGAATGTAAGGTTACACTGGAAACCTATACAGACGGGGTGCTGGATACAGAGCACAAAGGCGGTACTTTAACTGCAGATAAGCTTTCCGGATATAGCGGAGATTATGTAACCTTAACACAAAAGGCAAACCATGGATATGTGTTTGAGAAATATGAAACCAGTACCGACAATTTAGTTCCTATTGAAAACAACCGGTTTCAGTTAAATGAAAAATTCCCGAATATAACTGTGAGGGCATATTTCAAGACAAGAGTTCCCGGAAAAGATGAGCTATTCTTTAACGATTTCGGTGGGGACTTAGGAACACAGCCAGATGGTATCCACGCACAGGATGGAGAACTGGTGGTAGAGGTTCCAAAGGGAAGCTCCAGCAATGTCTATAAACCAGAGGTAGACTGGACTAAGATTAGCGGAAACAAAGGTTATCGTATTTCTGTGGATGCCAGAAGAATGACAGGTGAGTCCGGAACCATGCAGATTGCTTTTCGTGGTGGAGATAGCTCTGATTCCCGTTATGTAGTTGCAATTAATTCACAGGGAAGCGCTATGCTGCGAAAATTGCACAACGGCAAAAATGAAGAGTTGAAAAAAAGCGGCTTTCAAATGACAGATAAATTTGCTCATGTTGTCATGGAAGTAAAAGGTTCAGAAATGAAGCTTCTCATAGACAACAAAGAAATGTTCAGCTATACCGATAATGAAAACTGGTCTGAAATGCAGCCAACAGTACAATTAATTAATATGACAGCAGGCGCTCCGGTAGCTTTTGACAATCTTCTGGTAGAGCAGATTTGTGAGAAAAAACCAGTTGAGGTTGTTTCTATATTTGAAGGAAAAGAAGACAAGGAACATAAGGCGGGAACAGCTACCAGTGATGTAACAGAAGCAGAAGAAGGGCAAAAAGTGACCCTGACTGCAACAGCAAAGGCAGGATACCGCTTAAAAGAGTATCAGATAGAAAACGTTGAAGTAAAAGACGGAACCTTTGTAATGCCGGCAGGAAATTTTGAAAAACTGGTGGTAAAGGCTGTTTTTGAAACAGATAAGGTAAGAGAAGGAAAAACCTTTTACGTGGACTCTGAAAATGGAGATGACAGCGCAGAGGGAACCTCAGAAAAAACTGCCTGGAAGACCTTAGATAAAGTGAAAGAGTACGGAACCTTTGTGCCGGGAGATAAAATTCTTCTGAAGCGGGGAAGTGTGTTCATCGGACAGCAGCTTGCTTTTCAGGGAATGGGAGCAAAAGGAAATCCTATTGAAGTCAGCGCTTATGGAGAAGGAAAACGCCCAAAACTGGAAGGAAACGGTGAGGTAGAAAACGTAGTATCACTTTACAACCAGGAATATGTAGAAATCCGGAATCTGGAGATTACCAACCTGGATACCCAGTACAACACGAAATTTGGGCTGAATGAAAGCAATAATACAAAAAAAGCCCTGCGGGCAGTCAATGTGTCTATCCGTAACTTTGGAACAGCCTCTGGAATTGCCATTGAGGATTGCTATATTCACGATATCAATGGAAACATTAACTTAAAGTGGAACGGCGGTGTGTTCTTCGATGTAAAGGCGGACATTCAGAATGGACAGTTGACAGGTGTGCCAAGTAAATATGACAACATCAGTATTTCCGGCTGTACCTTTGAACGGGTAGACCGTTCTGCCATTAAGCTGGTAAGTTCTCAGTGGTGTAACCAGTGGGAAAAGAATGACCCGGGCGTACCGGTTCATTGGTATCCGTCTACCAATGTGGTAGTAGAAGGAAACTATATGGAATATATCGGCGGAGACGGTATTACTGTCCGCGATACAGACGGAGCTTTGATAGAACACAATCTTGCAAAAGACTGTCGTTTCCAGAATACAGGATATAATGTGGGTATCTGGCCTTTTGAGGCGGCAAACACAGTGTTGCAGTACAATGAGGCTTACAAAACCCATGGAACAACAGACGGACAGGGACTTGACTGTGATCATGCCTCTTCCAATTCTGTGATGCAGTATAATTATAGTCATAATAATGAAGGCGGTTTCATGCTGATTATGGGCGGCTATCCACATACAGGAGCAACAGTTCGCTACAATATCAGCCAGAACGACAGGGATAAAACCTTTGAATTTGCGCAGGGACTGCCGAAAGGAACTATGATTTATAACAATACTATTTACTCAGATCAGGTTTTAGACAAAGGTGTATTTTTCCTGTCTAATACAGGAGCCGGCGTAGGCGTAAATGATGGATTTGCATTTAACAATGTGTTTAGCTATCCTCAGGGACAGAAAGCCTATGGTGGTGATGCCCAGGGAGCTGGTTTAGTTCAGGAACACATGAAAATTTATAACAATGCCTATACAGGAGGTATGAGCGCTTTTGAGGCAGATGCCAATCCTTTGCAGGCAGAGGATTTGGGAATCGCAGATTTAGGAAGTGCCCCAGAAACCCATGAAGACCATGAAGGTAAAGATGCTGTAACAGGAAGCTCAGGCTTACTGGATGGTTATAAATTGCAGGAAGGCTCCGTACTCATTGATAAAGGTCTTACTGTAGAAGAGGCGTGGAAGCATTTTGGCGGAAGCAAGCTGGTAGATGGCAGAAGCCATTCTCCAAGGGACCTTTTTGAAGAGGCAAAGGCACAGAACTATGCAAGTATTGACTGCATTATGGGCAATAATTTCCCACAGGTAGCAGGTGTAACCTATGACCAGGACTTCTTCGGAGGAAGCCTTGCAAAAGGCAAACCGGATATTGGCGCGGCTGAGTATCAGAGCAAAGAGCCGGAGAAACCAGAACCACCTCAGACTGTGCTGTTAGAAGGTATCTCCATTCAGAAAGCACCGGAAAAGACAACCTATACAGAAGGAGAAATTTTCAATCCAAAAGGAATGAAAGTAGAAGCAAAATTCAGTGACGGAAACACAAAGGATGTAACCGGAGAAATCAGCTACAGTGAGGAACCGCTAAAAGCAAGTGATAAAGAAATGGTTATCAGCTATACATATGAGGGCGTTACCAAAGATGCGGTTCAGGCAATTACCGTAAAGGCAAAGGGAGAGCCACAGCCGCCAACACCGGAAGAACCTGAAAAGCCACAGAAACCGGAAAAGCCACAGCAACCAGAAAATCCAGATGCTTCAGTCTGGGAAATCGAAGCTGTGGAAATCGTACCTGAGAAGGCGGAATTAAAAGCAGGGGAATCAAAACAGTTCACAGTTAAAGTGACAGGAAAAGGAGAATTTTCTAAAGAAGTTTCCTGGGAACTTGTAGGAAAACATCATGAAGATACCTATATAGATGAAAAGGGAGCTTTATATGTCAGCAAGGCGGAAACTGCAGGCGAAGTGAAGGTAAAAGCGGTTTCTAAAGCAGATGCAAAGAAATTCGATGAAGCAGTAGTAAAAATTAAAAAGGCGCAGACACAGGTGCCGGGAACAAATACAAATAACAACGGCAACAATACCACAACAGGTAAGCCAGCGGGGAACCAGGGAGTTCAGACTGGAGATGAAAGTCATGTGGTGATACTTCTGGGACTGCTTGCAGTGTCAGGAGGAGTGCTGTTGATTGGTAAGAGGAAAAGGCAGTAAGGTGCTATTGGACTGATTTGTTCCAGAGGTAGAAAAGCCAAAAGAAATCCAGAGGTATGAGGATTTCTTTTGGCTTTTTAATTCGTGAGATAAATTAATATTTTCCGTATTTATCCAAGGTCTCAAACATGGTTTCCAAATTCTCTGGTTTGCAGTTTTTCAACGAACCATTGAAATCAAAGAGGTAGCCACCTCCTGGGGCGCAGACATCCAGAAGGCGCTTCACATCCTCTGCAATGTCTTCTTTTTTACCAAACTCCATTCGGCTAATAGAAAGATTTCCGCAGATGGCAGCAGTATTACCAAGAACACGTTTTGCTTCTGCCATATCTACGTCTTCAAAATGGTAAAATACCTTTCCCTTAGGAACATCTGTTAAATGATGTAGTCTGGTGTGATATGGACCTTCTGTATAAATATAGGGAGTGACGTTCATATCAATCAGTGCAAGAATAATTTTCTTTAATGGCTTCCAGTAAAAGCGCTCATATTGTTTGTCGCTCATAAAACCGTCCATAGCTTTATGTAATGGGAAGAAAACTCTTTTTACTGGCATATCTGCAAAGCGGAAATATTGTAAGGACTGGATTTGTTGTTCGGCAAACATATAGCAGGCTTGCTCTACATAATCTTCCATATCAGGATCTGTCATATCTTCAAAAATTCCCATAGTTCCACGGAAATAGTCACCCAAAATATCATATGGAGCTTCAGAAATTCCTGTCATCATTGGAGGAAATCCCATGTCTGTCAGAAGATTACTGTATTTTGCTGTGGCAGCCGCAGCTTTTTCATTTTCAGCGCCGATTTGCGCCAGCTTTTGGAAAGTGTCCTGGGCTTTTTGGGAACAATAGGGTGATAAGATGCTTGTGTTAGTTACAACTGTAGGAATGAGGCTTAGATCAGAGGTCCCTTTTAGGTTAGAAAAAGCCCTTGGTACATATTTGCGGAGCATGAAACCGGAAAAATCATTAAGCATTTCTGGATATTCTTCTTGCATCATGAGTTCGCGTTCGATAATTTGATGGGAACTGAATGGACTCACTCTGGTGCCGGGACGTCCTGGCCAGTCGACCATAGTAGCCCCTGCGATTTCATTAGCTTTTCCGCTGACAAATTGAGGGGGCAATGCGATATCTAATTGAGGATGAGCTTGATGGAACTTAAGGGCAGCTTCACCTGCGGCTTCAAAGTTATAAAAAATATCTGAGTAGTTAGAGTTATATGCACGCTGTATATAGGAAGAGAAAAAAGTAAATACAGGTACTTTGTCCGGCTCACCTAAATGGATAGCTGTTTCTACACGATTCAGCCTTTCTTTAAAAAGTTTTTGTCCTTCGGATAAAGTTGCTTTTGCCTGGTTGCTCATAAAATGCACCTCCTGTAAGAGAATCACATGTTACATAAAAGTTTCTAATTATTATTGTAGCAGAAATCAAGGCTATACGACATGCTATAAGATGGATTATTTTTTGCGTAGATATCATACAAAATGTAGTATGAAAGTATTAGAAAGTGACATTGAAAAAGACTTTAAAAAATTATTACTGTAATGATTATTTTAGAAGTGGATGGAAAATTCAAATCCGGGAAATAGAAATTAATTCTGAAAAAGAAAATGTGGAAAAACTAAAAAGTACCAGAGTAGAAAAATGGGAAGATAATAATGTGAATTTGACAATCGAAGAGATATAGGATTCCTCTGTTCATTTATTTAGTGAATTTTTACTGAATCAGTAAGATGCTCTTAAGAGCAAGAGTTTTATGATGCCCAATGCCTTAGATGGCATTGGGATAGATATGCTTCGGCAGTACAGAATTGCCACCGGTTTTATTCGTGTTTCTCTTTTGTTTGCAAATAGGTTTCTGCTTCGTCTACAAAGTTTTGCATAGAATCTGCTTTTGCCGCCAGTTTAAATAAAAACTTCAAATCGCCAAGTTCCTCCAGATTTTCTATTCTGTCACGAAGTCTGTCTGGTACTTCTCCTAAAGCTTCCAGGAGTTCAAAAACAGCTTCCCTGGTTGCTTCTATTTGGCCCTCAAGTCTGCCTTCCAGCCGACCTTCTTGTTTTTCTTCCCGCAGCATTTCTTCAAAAATCATATAACGTTCTCCCATCTCGCGGTCTGTTTTGATGTTGTGAATGGTTTCCTGGAACTGTTTCACCAGTTTATCCTGAAAATCCCCTTCACTCTCTTCCAAATCAGCCGTCACAAATTTTAGGAATCTGACCAGTTCTGCTGGAACTTCCTCCTTATTTTCCCCTTTGGTACTCAAAAAAATGGTGTAACTTCCATCGTCCAGCTTCGCATTTTTATTCTCCTTGCATTCATTCCCAAAGGTATAACAGTACAGATGCTCTCCAAAAGGATCAAAGTCGCAGACGAAAATCACAAACGTATCAGGCAGAGTTTCGTAATCATCCCCACTTGCCAGCGCTTCCATTACCATCTGACTGTGGTAGTAGCGACTACGTTTTCCTAAAGCTGTCTTTTTCTTCACCTGCATTTCTACGTTGTAATGCGTATGATTTTCGTCTTCTGCATAGATATCCAGGCGGACACCTTTGTATTCTGGATGGTAGACTATACTCTTCTCCTTGCTTACAACTACTTGTGCAATAGGGAATCCAAGCACCATCTCAAGAAATCCCTTGCAATTTTCTTCGACACTCATAACTGCACCAAAAAGAAAATTATCCTTAATTGTCAAATCCCGTAATGTTTTTCGTTTTCTCATATTTCCTCCAGTTCTACAGAGGAATCCTATGAAAAGATTATAGCATATGGCTATGAAAAAGGCTATGCTCTGGCGTGAAATTGCTGTTCTATGAAAAGGTTTTTAGTGAGAGGTGTAAAGAATAAAGGCGAAAAACAATAAAAAAGTAGTTGACACGAAATGCCTTGTGTGATATTCTATACAAGCTGTCGCTTGAAAACAAATGACAATTTGCTTTTTTGAGCATACAGAGAAAAGTAAAAACAACAAATTTTCAGAAAATGAAAAAAGTTGTTGACAAAGTATAGAATATATGATATTCTATCAAAGCTGTCAAAAAAGGACTGACAATCAACTTTAAAAAGTTTGAAAAAAGTTCTTGACAAGCCAAGTAAGATGTGATAATCTAGACTGGCTGTCGCAAAAGACAGAAACGAGCGGAAACAGCTCAGAAAAAAGTTTCAAAAAATAAAAAAAGTT
>CATWQE010000078.1 GCA_958352855.1 uncultured Bacillota bacterium | reverse complement strand
ACTTTTTTGTGGGCAGCACGAAAGCAAAGACAGATAAATCAGTTTGCAGATGATGTCTGTGAGACGCTGGATGCTGCTATTGCAGGACGAGAGCCGGAATATTTCCAGCCTTATGAAGATTCTCTTACTGCAAAAGTACAAAGTAAGTTGCTTCAATATTATGACATTATGCAGGAGGGAAGAATTCAGAGCCAGAAAGATAAAGAGACATTGCAGGAATTAGTAAGTGATATTTCCCACCAGGTAAAGACGCCCATTGCAAATATGAAGTTATATATTGGAATTTTGCAAAAGCCATATTTGGAGGAAAAAAAGAGAAGCCAGTTTATGACTACATTAGCGGAACAAATTGATAAGCTTGATTTTCTCATGCAGTCCCTTATTCATATGTCCAGACTGGAAACAGGGACCTTTGTTCTGCATCCGTCAAAGGGACAGATTTATGAAACAATCTCAAGTGCAGTAAGTGGAGTATGGGGAAAAGCAGAGCAGAAGAAGATTGATATTAGTGTGGAGTGTGCTCCTGAGATTACGGTATGGCATGATTCCAAGTGGACTGCAGAGGCAATCGGGAATATTTTGGATAATGGGGTGAAGTATACGCCAAAAGGAGGAAGCCTAATGATTACAGTACGTCCCTGGCAGTTTTATACACGTATTGATATTACGGATACAGGGATTGGCATACCGGAAGCTCATTACCATGATGTGTTCCAACGGTTTTACCGAGGAGAGGAAGCAGCGACCCAGGAAGGAGTGGGGTTGGGTCTTTATTTGGCAAATGGCATTATTACCAGACAGAAGGGGTATATGAGTGTGAAATCGAAAGTAGGAGAAGGAAGTACCTTTTCCATATATCTTTTAAGCTGAGGAATATACCTATAGACAGACATAAGAAAATAAGAGACATGAGGCAAGAAGGAGAAGAAACAGAAATGGATATTTTGACAATACGAAACGTACATAAAACATTTGGAAGAGGAGAGGGTGCAGTAAAGGCGTTAAATGGCATAAATCTCACCATTGAAAAAGGGAAATTTACTGCTATCATTGGGGCATCTGGTTCTGGAAAGACCACACTTTTAAATATGATGGGAGGAATGGATATCCCAGATGAGGGAGAAGTTATTGTGGATGGTGTGAATCTGTCTGGACTAAAAGAAAAAGAATTGGCAGTATTTCGCAGAAATAAAGTAGGATTTGTATACCAGAGTTTTAACCTGGTACCAACTCTTACTGTGAAGGAAAATATTTTGTTTCCCTTAAGCCTTGCAGGTTCTACACCGGATAGGACTTTTTTTAAGGAGATTACAGAGCTTCTTCGTTTGGAGGAACGACTCAATGCTTATCCCCATGAGTTATCCGGCGGTGGACAACAACGGGTAGCCATTGCCAGAGCTTTAATTGCAAAGCCGTCTATCCTCCTGGCAGATGAGCCGACAGGAAACCTAGATTCTAAAAGTGGACAGAATGTACTGGGACTTTTAAAAATGTCTGTGGAAACTTATCATCAGACCTTGGTGATGATTACCCATAATCTGGAGATTGCCCAGATGGCTGACCGAGTAGTAAGGATTGAGGATGGCCAAATTTTGGCGTAAGGGGGTATCGACATGCTTGCAAATAATAATCTAAAGGTCTGCAGGACTTTGGTGCTAAGAGATCTTCGGTTTCATGGTATAAAATATGCTATATTGGTATTTGCGGCCATGCTGGTAACCGCATTGTACAGTTTTGTATTTCTGCTGGGAGGTTCCGTGGAAGATGCGTATTTACTCAGTTATCAGTATGCCTATGGTTCTACCAATCATATTCTTTATACTGGACTTACGGAGCAGCAGGCAGATACCCTTGCTGAAAACAGTAGTATAAAAAGCACGGTGCGTTTAAGCACCATTGGGCAGCTTTCAGATCCCATGATTGGACGAAGAAGTATTAAACTGGCTGTTACAGACAGGGCGTATGCTAAGACCGTGCTGTCTGTTCCCACAGAAGGCAGACTTCCGAAAAATAGAGGAGAAATTGCTCTGGATGAGTTTACCATGGATTCTCTTGGTGTGCCGCATGAAGCAGGTAGTTCTGTAACCATTCAGTGGACAGACCCCGACAAAACAGAACATACTGCAGAGTTTACGCTCTGTGGATGGTGGGCAAGCCCTACGAACTTTACAGAAGCCTGTGCATGGATTACCAAGGAGGAAGCAGAGCAGCTTCTGCCTGGATATCAGGCTGAGCATGCTCATAATGTGACCCTTGGAGTTACCTTGCATCAGCCGAAAAATCTGGATGAACAGGCAGAAAACATTCTTTTAGAGCAAGGGGTAGCAGGATGCAGCTTTACCACAAATCTAGCTTATAATGACGCCAAGATGGAACAGGCTCAAAGGCAGGCAATGCCATATTATATACCGGCGATTTTGGTAGTATTGTGTGGTTATCTGATGGTATATAGTATTGTCCATGTGGCAGCAGACAGGGACCGTTTGTTTTTTGCAGGGTTGAAATCCCTTGGGATGACACCCAGACAGATTCGGCGTCTGCTGTTGGAGCAGGGGGCTTTGGTATCTCTATTGGGAATGATTCCAGGATGGCTTATTGGCTTTGTGCTTCACTTTTTTATTACGGGACGCGTTGTGAGTGGGATGGAAGAAAATCCAGCCTTGTATTTCTTGTCATGGAAGCCTTTTGTAGTGGCTATCTTATGTACCATGGCAACTGTTTTATTGGCATATCTGTTGCCGGCTTTCCAGCTTTCCCGTATGACTCCAGTGGAGACAAGAGACCGTGTTTCTGGTAAAATGCCAAAAAGAAAGAAACATTCTGATGGACGTACTACCTTAACACAGTTAGCCTTCCGAATACTGGGAAAAAACCGATGGCGTACATTATTGTCTATGGTTTCTCTGTTATTGGCAGTTTTACTTCTGAACTCTGTGTGGATTCGGTATATTAGCTTCAAGGAGGGGATTTATCTTTCTGCTATGTCTCCATGGGATTATAGTCTGTGTGATGGTTCGGCGTATCTTTCAGACCAGCATTACAATGAAAAAAATACAGGGATTACAGAAGAAACCGTGGAGGTATTGAAAAAAAGACCGGAAGTCATGTCTGTAAGTGCTCTGAAAAGCAGGGAAGTCTCTATGATGGCGCCGGAGGTGCTTCGTAAACGGATCATAGATTTTTATAATCAGCCCTATGACGAAACCCAGACACTTCGTGAAACCCAGACGGGCTTCCCAGAGTGGCTTGATGGGCTTGCAAAGTTAGAGGAAACAGGAGCATATACTGGACTGGTAATTGGAATGGACGGTGTATATCTGGACTATCTTCAGGAGTATTCCCCGTTTACCAGCGGAGGTTTTGAGAAAGAGGCATTTTCTTCTGGTGATTATGTACTTGCAGGGGGAGCTTATCATGAGGGACTGTCCTCTCCAGTAGAAGGAGAACAGGTTGAAATTCAGGGGCATGAATTTACGGTTATGGGATCTGTCATGCATGACGAAACGTATTTGGAGGGTGCAAATAGTCTGGAAGCTGCTTTCAACATTATATATATTATTCCCTTAGAAGCGTTTGATGAATTATTTCCAGGGCAGGCATACCGTCAGCTTGCGGTAAATATTGATGAGAAACAGCAAAAAGAGTTTGAGTCCTATCTGGATGAGTATGAGCAGGGACTAAATCGTGGTGTGGGAATTACAAAACGTAGTGAATATCAGGAGAATTTCCAGGTGGCGCGTTTAAATATGGTGCTGCCGGATCTTGTCATTGGTTTGGTGCTGGCAGGAATTGCAGGGATGAATTTTATCAATATGTTGGTGATTAAAACTGTGAGACGGAAAAGAGAGTTTGCTGTATATGAAAGTCTTGGTATGACACGTATACAGCTTCGCAATCTCCTTCTTCTGGAGGGCCTGTTTCACGCAGTGTTGATGATTGTGATTTTGATACCTGTCACTGTGATATTTGATTCTTGGGTGATGCCAAAGGTGGTGGAGGCAATGGGTTCCTGGAGTATGGCGTATACCTGTTCCTTACTGCCCCTGTGGATTTTTGTTGTTGCGCTGGCAGTTCTGGCTATACTTGTGCCCCTTCTATGTTTAAAATTTATTACAAAAGGAAGCCTGACACAGCGTATGAGCCAAAGAGAATAGAAGATAAGTTACAAAAATGTACCTTTCCTGTACCTTGATTGAGACATTTATTTGTTAAAGTATAATCAACATAAACAAATCAAGTCATAACAGGGAGGAAAAATACATGGAAGCAATTTTAACAGCCACTGGCTTAAAAAAATATTATGGAAAAGGTGAAGCACTGGTACGTGCGCTGGATGGCGTAGATTTGGAAATTGAGCGTGGAAAATTCACTGCCATTATTGGTACATCAGGTTCCGGTAAATCTACACTTTTAAATATGTTGGGAGGCTTGGATGTTCCCACAGAAGGAAGTATCCGTATTGGAAATACGGAGCTTGCAGCCCTTAACAGTGAACAGGCCACTATTTTCCGAAGAAAACAAATTGGATTTATTTTTCAGAATTACAACCTGGTTCCAGTTTTAAGTGTATGGGAAAATATTATTTTTCCAATTTCTCTGGATGGGAGAAAACCAGATAAAAAATTTATTATGGAAGTGGTAAAACTTCTTGGGTTAGAAAAAAAACTAGATAGCCTGCCCAATAATCTTTCCGGCGGACAGCAACAAAGAGTTGCCATTGCCCGAGCACTGGCAAGCAAGCCCTCTATTATTCTGGCAGATGAGCCAACAGGAAACCTGGACAGTAAGACCAGTGATGACGTCATTGGGCTTTTGAAGATGACCAGTCAGGAATTTCATCAGACCATTGTTATGATTACACACAATCCAGAGATTGCTCAGATGGCAGATTGTATTGTGCGGATTGAAGATGGAAGAATTGTAGAACAGTAAAAGGAAGGGCAGCAGACATGGCAGGAAGAGAAACGAATAGAAGGAATAAGAAAAAATTTGAACCAATTCATATATTAAGCCAGAGGTTGTTTCATAAGAATAAAGGAAGAAATCTGGTGGCAATACTGGCGATTTTGATGACAACCATGATGTTTACCACCTTATTTACACTGGCACAGAGTATGAGTGAAAATCTGGTAGAAATGACCTTCAGACAAACAGGATATGATGCACAGGCTTCCTTTAAATCCATCCAGGATGAGCAGGTGGAAAAACTCGCCGCTCATCCCCAAGTAAAGGAAGTAGGTGAGAGTATTGTGCTGGGGCTTGCAGAAAATGAGAAACTGGCAGGGAAGCAGGTGGAAATACGCTGGGCAAATAACAGCTATGCAAGTCATTCTTTTAGTGAACCAACAACAGGCAGACTGCCTCAAGATGCCAATGAGGCAGCACTAGATACTGTGACTTTAAAACGTCTTGGCATTACACCGAAAATTGGAGAGAAGGTTACACTAAAATGGCGAAAAAATCTTTCAGACCCAAAGGCAGAAACCATTTCCAAGACTTTTACCTTATGTGGATTCTGGGAAGGAAATGAATCTGTCTATGCCAGCATGGCATGGGTATCAAAATCCTATGTAGAAGAAATGGCAGCAGGTACAGAAACAACACAGGGACAGCTTTTGGGGACACATATGGCCCAGGTAACCTTACACAGTGCTCGGAATATTGAGAAAACCATGGAGCAGATTCTTTCTGATACAGGGCTTACAGAGCTGGAATATCATGTGAATTTAGCCTATTCACCAGAAATGGGGGCTACAGCGCTTCAGGAGACACTGCCCATGTATCTTGGTATGATACTTGTATTTGTGGCTGGTTACCTGATTATCTATAATATTTTCCAAATTAGTGTGACAGCAGATGTACAGCTTTATGGTAAACTGAAAACCTTGGGAATGACTACGAAACAGATTAAAAAATTGATTTATGGACAGTCAAATCGTTTGTGTCTTATTGGGATTCCGGCAGGACTTGTACTTGGCTGGGTATTGGGACTGGTGCTTGTACCGGCCTTTACCGGAATTCTAGGAGGAGAGAGCGGCGTATCTGTAAATCCGGTTATTTTTCTAGGTTCTGCAGTTTTCGCCTGGCTGACAGTACTTATTTCTTGTCTGCGTCCGGCAAGATTGGCAGGAAAAGTTTCACCCATAGAAGCACTGCGTATGAGTGATGCAGATGGAAAAAGTAAAAAAACAAAAAGAAAAAAGGAAAGTGCATCTCTGTATTCTATGGCATGGGCGAATCTGGGACGTAATAAAAAACGAACGATTACCGTTGTATGTTCTTTGACATTGGGACTGGTGCTTTTGAGCTGTTTTTATGCAAAAAATGCAGCTTTTGATATGGAAAAATATCTGGCAGATTTGACGATTGCGGATTTTGAACTTTCTGATGCAACCAGTGAGGATTATATTGGAGGATATAATCCCAAGGGAGATACTTTAAATGCAGATTTAGTGAAAGCCATGGAATCTTTTGAAGGTGTGGAAGCCATAGGACATCAGTATTCTGCACAATTTAACTGGAAGATGGATGAACAGACTGTGAAAAATCTTCAGGGATTTTATACAGAAGAAATGCTTTCAGACTGGAGTACCTATGATCCTACTGGTGTGGAAGAATTTCACAAAGCTGTAGATGCCAGGGAGATGAGTGCTGTGGCATTTGGTCTGGATGGTATTGCTCTTCAGGCAGTGACTCAGGATGCGTGTATTATGGAGGGCGCCTTTGATGAGAAAGCCTATGCCAGTGGAAAATACGTTCTGGCCGTAGGACCTGCTATAGAGCAGGGAGAGGAATATCCGTGTCTTCCCACGCCATCTGTGGGAAGCAACGTAGAGCTAGCTGGAGAAATCTATGAAGTCATGGCTGTCGTGTATCCATTAATGCCTGTGGATGACGGAGCATCCGAAACAGGAGCCCCTGATTCCATAGAAATGCACTTTATCCTTCCAGCAGATACATTTCAGACTCAGTGGCCGGAGAATACCCTGCGAAGACTATTTGTAAATGTAGATGATACTCATATGGAGGAGATGCAGGAATGGCTGGATGATTATAGCAATCATGAGGATAGCAGCCTTCCAGTATCTTCTAGAAAGGTAATGGCAGAGCAGTATGAGAAAGAAACACGCTCTTCAGCAGTGATGGGCAATACCATTAGCATCATTATTGCCCTGGTAGGCGTACTGAACTTTGTCAATTCCATGGTAACAGCCATAGTATCCCGAAGACGAGAATTTGCCATGATTCAGAGTGTAGGTATGACGAAAAAACAGCTTTGCCAAATGTTGATTTATGAAGGGCTTTCTTATGCAGGTATCACGTTAGCATTGTCTTACTTAATCAGTGCTTTGGCAGTTGGTGTGGGTATCAGAGCCATGGTAGCCGGAGGATTTACTACATTCCACTTTACCTTGCTTCCATTGGTGATTTGTACACCAATTCTATTGGTATTTGCAGTGCTGATTCCGTATGTATGCTTTAAGAATCTGGAGAAACAGAGTATTGTAGAAAGGCTGCGGATGGAGTAAGTACGGCCTTGAAGATGTTGGCAAATAAGCAAACCGTATAAGATGAAGATTTCCCCTGCTTATGTGTAAAAGCATAATCAGGGGAATTTTTTTAGGAAATTCAAATAGAAATACCTATCAAGGTAGGCAAGGAATAGAAAATGCGGTATGATAGAGGTATAAAAGTTCAGAATTACAAGAAAGGAAAATACGTTATATGGTGGCAACAAAGCATTTAGAAACCATCCGTTTGATTAAAGAAAAGGATGACCCGACGCTTGCAGACATTATCAGAAAAAATTTGGAAAGATTTCACCTTGATATTCCAGGAACCGTATATTTTGACCCGCAGTTAAATCATTTAAGCAATTATTATACTGCAAATTCAGAAAAAAGAACCTATTTTGTTGTGGAAGATGTCAATGGCAAGCTTCTTGGAGGTATTGGCATAGACGAATTTCCAGGATTTGAGAAGTGTGCGGAGATTCAGAAGTTATATTTGACAGATGAGGCGAAAGGAAAAGGACTTGGAAAAGCCTTGATGGAGACAGCAGAAAGCTATGCGGTTCAGGTAGGTTATAAAAGGTTATATTTGGAGACTCACACAAATTTGGAGGTTGCCGTTCATTTGTATGAAAAATTAGGATTTCATAAAATTCAAAAACCGAGAGAAGTGCAGCATAGCACTATGAATTTGTTTTTTATGAAGGAGCTATGAGCCATGGGATAAGGCAATTGGATTTGCTGGTTATAGCCTTTAATTGGAGAACTGGGATTTTTCTTTTCCTTCAAGAAGATAATCATAGGAAACTTGAAAAATCTCAGCCAACGCCTTTAATTCAATATCTGTGACATAACGCTTATTTGTCTCAATTCTGGTAATCACGTTTTTATCCATATCATATCCATTTAGTTGAAGCTGGTAGGCCAAAAGCCGCTGTGACATATGATGTTCGCGGCGGAGTTCAATGAGCCTTTGGCTTATTAAATTTTTCTCTCCAGTAGCTGTTTTGGGTTTCGGCATATCTTTCATCCCTCCTGAAAATAGTAAGAACAAAACAGTCTCATTTTTTGCACTGTTTATTTTACATGGGATTGAGCATTTGAAAGGTTGTAAAAATGAGACAAAATAAAGTTGTAGTGAATTGTGTGGATATTGCTTTCAAAACATGGTACAATGATAAAAAATAGTAGAAAGGGGAACGGTATTATGTTGGTAAGTGCAGACAAAAAATGGGATTATGCTCTTGGAATCATTAAAGTGGATGGACTAGAACCGTCTCCAGAGTTTAAAAATTTGATTGCAAAGGAAAAACGCGGTGAGATGACTACAGATGATATGAGAAAAGTTTTAGATAAAAAATATAAAATGAAGAAGTAGGTGGGGGGTAATGAGAGATCCATATGTGTATCCACATACAAATATTTTAAAAAATTTAGCCAATATACAAAATGAAGAAGAATTATCTTGTATGGAGGCTGAATATACCAGTTTACGACTTGCGGAACTTGTGACAAAAGAATCTGCAAGTCATTTTAATTTCCTGTCACTTTGTGATATGCATCGCTATATTTTTCAAGATGTTTATGAATGGGCAGGGGAAATCAGGGTTATTAATATTGAAAAGTCTGAGCCGGCATTGGGAGGACTCTCTATAGAGTACTCGGATTGTTTTGATATTGAAAAGGATGTTACCAATATTTTAGATGATATGAATAAGGTTTTATGGAAGGCATTGTCTGTTACAGAAGCTTCCAGGATATTTTCAGAGTATTTAGCAAAGATTTGGCGTGTACATCCGTATCGCGAAGGAAATACACGTACAATCATAACATTTTGCAGTCAATTTATTGAAAGTAAGGGATTCTATGTGGACAGTGATTTGTTTAAAGATAATGCACAATATATGAGGACTGCGTTGGTGGCAGCAAATGAAAGATAGGGTTGCTGATGCAATTAAAAAGGCTGGCTTTGATGCCACAGAGAAAGAGATACGGAAAATTATCTATTGGAACAGACAGAAACATTGTGAAAGCAGCATACAAGAAGTAAAAATGTATTTGCAAAGGAATTTATAAGATGAACAACAATCGCTTACTAATCATAGAAGATGATACAGATTTAAGGGAAGGTCTGTCCTTTTCTTTTTCCTCAGACGGTTATGAGGTGACAGAAGTGGCAACAAAGGCAGAGGGACTGCGGGAAATCAAGAAAAATGTTTACCGTATGGTTCTTTTAGACTGTAACTTGCCAGATGGAACCGGCTTTGAATTATGCAGAGAGGTACGTAGTTTCAGCAATCTTCCAATTGTAATGCTTACGGCCAGAGATACCGAATTAGACGAAATCCAGGCATTAGAACTGGGAGTGAATGACTACATGTCCAAGCCGTTTTCCCTGGGTGTATTAAAAGCCAGGGTCAAGCGGATTTTGCAAGAGAAAACAGAGACAGCCAGGATTGTTACTGGATCCCTTACCATTGATCAGAACACCTGTAAAGTGTGGAAACATGGAGAAGAAATTCAACTGAGCAAATTAGAATATCGTCTATTACGATATCTCATTGAGAATAAAAACCACATTCTTTCAAAGGAACAAATCTTAGAGAAAATATGGGACTGTGACGGAAAATACGTGGACAACAATACGGTGTCTGTGAATATTAGCAGACTGCGGACAAAAATTGAAGAGGATGCATCCAAACCTACCAGAATTAAAACGGTACATGGAATTGGATATATCTGGAAGGAATAAAGATATGTGGAGCCTTATGATTATAGTTATACTATTGTTTTTGGTAGTTGGGTGGAGTATCTATGAAAAGAGAAGCACCTATCGTCGGATAGACGAATTGCTGGAGCGTGTATTAAATCAGGAGGTAATTGTAGATTCTGATATAAAAGAAGGGGAATATTCTGCTCTTGTAAGTAAAATAAAAAAGATACAGGAAGTACTTGAAAACCATGCCAGAAGTGCAGAAATAGAAAAAGAGCAGGTGAAAAGTCTGGTGTCTAATATGTCTCATCAGTTGAAAACACCTCTGGCAAATCTTTCTCTTTATGCAGAGATTCTGGGGAAAAGTGAGATTTCACCAGAACAAAAAAATGAGTTTTTTTCCAAAATGCAAAGGCAGATTGAGAAGCTAAGCTGGATGGTGGAATCTCTTTCTAAAATGGTCAAATTGGAACAAAACCTGGATGATTTTGAAGTGAAAAATACGAAGATACGTCAGACGATTTTAGATGCTGTGGATACTGTTTATGAGAAATTGGAGAAAAAAGAAATCCATTTGGATATGGAGCCTTTTGAAGATCGATTTTTATATCATAATCGGAAATGGACAGTGGAAGTGTTTGTAAACCTTCTGGAAAATGCAATGAAATATACAGAAAAAGGAGGCTCCATTTCTATTCGGGTAAAAGCATATGAACTTTATACAGAAATTCAAATTTCCGATAATGGACGGGGAATCCGACAGGAAGAATTAACCGATATTTTTAAACGTTTTTACAGAAGTCCGGAGGTGGAAAACATGGAAGGATCCGGCATTGGACTGTATTTGGCGAATCTGATTCTGGAAAAGGAAAAAGGATATATTACAGTTCTTTCAGAGTATGGAAAAGGCAGTTGTTTCTCCGTATTCTTACAAAACTGTAAGAACTAATGCTCTCTTTGTAAAGAAATTGCAAGATATAACAGGTATACTAAACGTATCAAAAAAAGGAGACATAAAGGATGAGTATACTAGAATTGCAAAATGTGAGAAAAATATATGGGGAAAAAGAAAACCAGGTCAAAGCCCTGCAAAATGTAAGCATGCAGGTAGAAGAAGGGGAATTTGTTGCCATTGTAGGTACTTCCGGCAGCGGCAAGTCCACACTTTTAAATTTAATTGGCGGTCTGGACAACCCCACGCAGGGAAAAATCTTTATAAAAAACAGAGAGATTGGTTCTTTATCCAGAAAGGAACTGACCATTTTCAGAAGAAGAAATATTGGCTTTGTGTTTCAAAATTACAGCTTGATGCCAGTGTTGAATGTCTATGATAATGTGGCATTGCCCATTACCTTTGACAGAGGAAAACATATCAACCATAAATATATCGAAGAATTGCTGCGGGAGCTTGGCCTTTGGGAAAAGCGGAAGAAATATCCCAATGAATTATCCGGAGGTCAGCAGCAAAGAGTCGCCATTGCCAGAGCCCTGGTAAATAAGCCTGCCATTTTACTTTGTGACGAACCTACGGGAAATCTGGATTCTGCCACAACCATTGAGGTTATGGGGTTATTAAAATCCAGCTGTAGAAAATATAAGCAGACCATTCTTATGGTGACACATAATGAAGCCATTGCGCAGACCTGTGACAGGGTGATTCATATTGAGGACGGAGAGATTCTTACAGGGAAAAGAAGCTTTCAGGCAAAAGGTGGTGAGCA
>CATWQE010000077.1 GCA_958352855.1 uncultured Bacillota bacterium | reverse complement strand
AATAAGATTCTCCACTGGAACCGGAAAGTGCGGAAAATCAATTCTCAGATTACCAATGCTTATAATGAAGGGATTACAGGAGTGCGAACCTCCAAGAGTATGGTAGTGGAAGGGGATAATCAGAAAAATTTCTTCAAGATTACAAAAGATATGCATCAGGCAGCTATACATTCCGCAAGATTAAATGCAATTTATATTCCTACGATTTTGCTTTTTAGCTCCATAGCATGCGCTATTGTACTGGAGCGGGGCGGATATATGGTGCAGGAGGAGCTTCTGCAGCTTGGTACACTTTCTGTTTTTATTTCCTATGCGGTGGTGATTTTTGAACCTATTCAGCAGCTTGCAAGACTTCTGGCAGATTTGATTTCCTGCCAGGCTAATATTGAGCGTGTCACAGATCTGCTGGAGCAGGAGCCTAATGTCTGTGACAGTCCTGAGGTGGAGGAAAAATACGGGGATATGTTTCACCCGAAAAAGGAAAACTGGGAAGAAATCCAGGGAGATATTACCTTTGAAGACGTTTCTTTTCGGTATCCGGATGGAAAAGAATATGTGTTGGAGCATTTTAACCTTCATGTGCCGGCAGGGACTAATGTGGCTATTGTAGGAGAGACAGGAGCGGGAAAATCAACCCTGGTAAATCTGCTGGGCAGATTTTTTGAACCCACCAGGGGAAGAATCCTCATTGATGGGAAGGATTACCGCCTGCGCTCTCAGCTCTGGCTTCACAGCCAGATTGGCTATGTGCTTCAAAATCCTCATTTGTTTTCCGGAACCTTATATGATAACATCCGCTATGGGAGACTGGATGCTACGGATGAGGAGGTAAGAGAAGCTGCAAAACAGGTGTCAGCAGATGTAGTAGCAGAAAAACTGGAGCATGGATATGAAAGTGATGTGGGAGAGAGCGGAGGAAGGCTTTCTACAGGGGAGAAGCAGTTGATTTCTTTTGCAAGGGCAATTCTGGCAAAGCCAAGGATTTTTGTACTGGATGAGGCAACCGCCTCTATTGATACCCGGACAGAACAGTTAATCCAGCAGGCTACAGATCACTTACTGAAGGGGCATACCTCTTTTGTGATTGCTCACAGATTGTCTACCATACGCAAAGCAGATGTGATTCTGGTGGTAAAAGATGGGAAAATCATTGAGCAGGGAACTCATAAGGAATTGCTTCAGGCAAAGGGATATTATTATGAGTTGTATTCCAGACAGTTTGAAGAAGAGGCTGCCATGGGAATTCTGGCAGGGCAGGAGAAATCACAATAACAGACAAAAGAGAAAGAAGGGATAACATGAACAAAATAAAAAAAGAGGAGCTGTTTTCCATTCCTAATTGCATGGGATATTTTCGGATTTTGCTGATACCGGTTTTCTGCATGGTGTATCTTCAGGCAGATACTATAAAGGATTATTATATTGCAGCAGCCATTGTAGCAGTATCCACCATTACGGATTTGCTGGATGGAAAAGTAGCAAGAAAATTTAATATGATTACAGAGTTTGGCAAGTTTTTAGACCCTTTTGCAGATAAGCTCACCCACGCAGCCATTGCGCTTTGCCTGGCAGTGCGCTATACCTCCATGGGGTATCTGGTTTTGCTGATGCTGGTAAAAGAAGGGTTTATGGCAGTGATGGGCCTGATTAACCTGAGAAAAGGAAAGAAACTGGACGGCGCTAAATGGTTTGGCAAAGTGTGTACCGCAACGCTGTTTCTGGTGCTGTGTATTCTGGTGCTGCTGCCTGAAATTTCCATAAAAACAGTGGATTTTCTGGTTTATTCAGAAATGGTGATTATGGCAGTTACGTTGCTTTTATATATTCCTGAATTCTGGAGGATGAGAAAATGCTGATGCAGGCAATGTTTTATATGGTGCTTGGGTATGCTTCGGGCAGTGTGATGTTTGGATATGTGGTTCCTAAGATACTGCGTGGCATTGATGTGCGAAGCCTTAGCAGTGATGGAAATCCGGGTACAGCCAATGCCTTCTTTTATGGAGGCGCCTCCTGTGGGCTTGTGGTGCTTTTGTGCGATCTTTTAAAGGGGATGGTACCGGTTTATCTGGCTGCCAGAGAAATTGGAACGGAGCATATATTTTTTGCTCTGGTGATGGCGGCGCCTGTGCTTGGACACACTTTTCCCTTTTGGGGCGGACGAAAAAAGGGTGGCAAGGGAATTGCTGTTTCTTTTGGCGTCCTCTTAGGATTATATCCCATGTTTACAGATTTGTGGCTTTTGATTTTCTGGTATTTGCTGTTTACGCTGGTTATCATTATTGATCCCCATAGCTTCCGTACTGCGGTTACTTATCTGTGCTGGTTATTAAGCGGCATTTGTTTTAAGCTGAATCTGGCTGTAACAGTGGGAAATTGTCTGATTTCTTTTCTTGTACTGGATAAGCACAGAGAGGATTTGAAAAAGAACAAAGAGAAAAAGATACGTTTCGGTTTTAGGAGAAATTAATATATGAAGGTTTTGATATTATCCTGTAAAACAGGAGGAGGGCATGATGCTGCCGGCTTTGCCATGAAGGAAGCTCTGGAAGCCCATGGACATGAAGCGGTGATGTTTGATTATTTAACGCTGGCAGGACAAAAGGTATCGGATACCGTAGGCGGTGTTTATGTGAATACGGTGAAAAAAATGCCCCATGTGTTCGGGGCTGTGTATCAGATTGGCATGGCTGCCAGCAGAATTATGCGGAAATCCCCAGTGTATTATGTAAATGCGAAGATGGGGAAATATCTGGAGCCTTATTTAGAAGAGGAAAAGTTTGATGGGATTCTGATGCCACATCTTTATCCGTCGGAAACTCTGACTTATATGAAACGACAGGGAACAGAACTGCCTCCTATGATAGCAGTGATGACAGATTATACCTGTATTCCTTTTTGGGAAGAGACCAGATGTGACGCTTACATTGTAGCGCATGAGGAAATGGTAAAGGCCTGTGTAAAAAGAGGGATTCCAGAGGAAAAACTGATACCTGCAGGCATACCGGTAAGCAGCCGCTTTTCCAGAAAGGCGGACAGGAAAAAAGCCAGGGAATATTTGCACCTTCCCATGGATGCGACGGTGTATCTGGTCATTGGCGGCAGTATGGGAGCAGGAGATTTGGAAAAACTCACCAGCCAGTTTTTGAAAACCAGACAGGAAGGAGAGGTATTTGTAGTAGTTTGTGGAAATAATAAGAAAATGTTCCAGAAAATGAAGAAGAAATACAAGGACCAGGAAGGTATCGTTCTGGTAGGACAGACCAGGCAAATGGATGTGTATATGAAGGCATGCGATATTGTGTATACAAAGCCAGGGGGACTTACCTCTACGGAAGCTGCTGTGTCCCAGATTCCCATAGTACATACAGCTCCCATACCTGGATGTGAATCTGCAAACAGGAGATTTTTTGTCCGCCATGGCATGTCTATTGCTCCCAGAACTGTAGAAGCACAGGTAGAACAAGGAAGGGCGCTGCTTCAAAATCCAGAAAAAGTGGAGGCTATGAAAGAGGCGCAGAAGGAGACGGTTTCAGGGAATAGTGGGGAGGAGATTGCGGGGATTTTGGAATCGTATTATTTATAAGGCAGAAAATTGATTTAAAAACACCTTCCAGTAGAAGAAAGATAAAAATACCGGATATTGTATTTGATGTAATGATAGAAGAGAGAAACCGATATGAACGGCATAAAAGTAGAATGCTATATGTGAGTGGAGTTTGACGGAAGAAGTGGAGAGATTATTAAAATAGAAGCTATAAGTAGTCCAATGCCATAGCTGTTAGACTTATCTCTATTAAATAGCTGAATTTTACTTTACAAAAAGATTTTGAAAGAATATAAATTTAAAAATGTTAAAAATAATAACGAAAACAGTATAAGAATTGACTTAAAGGGAAACATAACATATAATATAAAAAAAGGAGGGAGATTTATTATGCGACAGGTAGTAAGGTTGACAAGATTAGAAATTGAGAATATAAAAAATGTGCAGCATGGAGAACTTGAATTTGCACAAGGTGATAAAGGCAGTGTACTTGGAATATATGGACAGAATGGATCAGGCAAAACAGTTGTGATAGACTGCATGGTATTATTAAAGTGCTTGTTTAGCGGCAGAGAAATTCCTCCACATTTTTATTACTATATTAACTGCTTAGCGGATACGGCACATGTGAAATATGGATTTATGATTCAGACAGATGCAGGTGAAATAGAAGCAGAATACGAAGTTGAATTGTTAAAAAACGGGCAGTCCAGTTTTTGCATCAGTTATGAGAAACTGAGCATGAAAGAATGTATAGAGGGAAAACGGTTGACACCCGTCTTTGAATATCGTAAGGGAAGCTCAGAACTTTTCCGTCCATTAAAAAATCTGGAATTTTTCCGGAAAAACCTGGAAAATATGGTTGCTTTGGGAATGGCTCAGCAGATTACCGAGGGATTTGATGAGGAACGTCAGATGCCGCAGGTTGGTTCTTTTCTGTTTTCGAAAAAAGCACAAGAGACATTCAGTAAGGGAAAAGGAGAGATTAAGAAACTTTCGAATCTATGTAATATTCTGCAAAATTATGGCTTGTATGATCTGGCAGTTATTGAAAATGCGCATTATGGTCTCTTGGCACTAAATTTAGATACCATACCAGTTAATATAGACTGGCCAGATCCTATGAAAGTGAAGGGATCTGGAGTTATGCTGCATTTGACAGATATTAATGTAGTTCCAAAAGAAATTTTCCCGTATGTATCTAGTACAATACAGCAGATTAATATAGTGATGGCAGCATTGATTCCGGAAATTCAGATTGAAATCTATAACGCTTTTGATAAATTGATGGAAAATGGAAAAGATGGAGTTCAATTTGAAATTATAACCATACGTGCAGGGGCACGTGTTCCTTTATTATATGAGTCGGCCGGAATAAAAAAACTGATTTCTATATGCAGTAATCTGGTAGCCTGCTATAACAGAGGAGCTTACTGCCTTGTAGTAGATGAATTGGATTCTGGAATTTATGAGTATCTGCTTGGAGAGTGTATAGAGGTCATGCAGGAAAAAGCAAAAGGACAGTTAATCTTTACTTCTCATAATCTGCGGCCATTGGAAGTCTTAAAAAATGAATCTTTGATTTATACAACTGTTAATCCTCAGAACCGTTATATCAAATCTGTAAATATTAAAAATACACAAAATAAACGGCTGTCCTATCTGCGTAGTATTAAGTTGGGCGGACAGAAAGAAAAACTTTATAATGAAACAAACATTTATAAAATGGAACTGGCTATGAAGCGTGCGGGGAAGGTGGGATTACATGACTAAAAAGATTATCCTGCTTCTTGTAGAAGGACCAACAGATGAGGACGCATTGGCACTGGTGTTTTCTAATCTTGTGAATGACCATGATATTGAGTTTGAAGTTTTGCATACAGACATTACTGCGGATGAAGCTA
Organism: uncultured Bacillota bacterium; assembly: GCA_958352855.1. Taxonomy (GTDB): domain Bacteria; phylum Bacillota; class Clostridia; order Lachnospirales; family Lachnospiraceae; genus Blautia. Next base: position 6,698 of record CATWQE010000077.1, on the reverse strand, counting down.
TGACTGTAAAATATATTGAAAACAGGATTGAAGATGAGATTAATTATTATTTGAAGAAAAATCCATTTATTGAAAGAGAAGATATCCTGAAGATTGTTCAAATAATTGATACAGACGGAGCTTTTATTCCCAGTGCTATGATACAGCAATCAGAAACCGGAAAAACGGAATATTTTGAAACATATATAGCAGCAAAGAACAAAGATCGTCTTACCAGAAGAAATATCAGCAAAAGAAAAATTGTGTATTACTTAGCAAAAGCAGAATGTATCGCCGGGTTTCCATATGAAATATATTTTTTCTCCAGGAATATGGAACATGTATTGCATGGTATTTCTAAAGATTTGTCAGATGATGAAAAAGAAGATTTGGCATTTGAAATAGCAGACCGATATAGTGATAACCCTATGGAGTTTTTGAAATCATTATATGATATTTCATTTCATGTACCGGGAACCTATGCTGAGACCTGGAAATTTATCATGGAAAACGGAAATTCTTTAAAGCGCTATTGTAACGTGTCTTTGTTTTTTGAAAAATTGGGGATTGTGATTGAAGAATAGATAAATGAGAGAGGTAGTTATGGGCAATGGATATATAACAACATCTCTCGTTTCTGATTATTACAGAGTTTTGGAGTAGTTTTTATAATTTATTTACTGCATATGAGTATGGGGGAATGATTATAAAGACTATGACTTGATATCTTGGTAAAATAATGGAGAATGGAGAAGTTTGTCCTTTATGAATGTAGCATTGAAAAGAATCAGTAAAAAAAGCAGGCGTTTTTACTGTGACAACTCAGGGTTTAAGGGATATGTATGCGGAAATGATATTAAAGTCGGAGCAGGTGACTTTTTTGACGTTGACAGCGCTTATGGGATACGGAGCAATAGAAGAGACTTATGAAAGATATTCAGACTTGATGGTGCAGGAGTCAGAGCAAAGTGTGAGAATTCCCTAAAACCATAAAAGTAGAATAGGATTTTTTAAAACAAGAATTCTGACAATGCGGCACAATAAAATCTTTATTTAAAAGTTGACACGAAACTCCACATAAGATAAAATGAAATAAGAACATTTGTTCTTTTTGGGTGACAATAAAAATACAATGATGCAACGGTGTGTATTGTGATTGATACAATAAAATAGATATTGTAATTACACGAAAAAATTCGTGTAATTGCCACCTAAGTATTCAAAAATAACAGAGGGAGAAATGTGTATGAGTGAAGAAAAAATCTTTAAACTAGAGTCTCCATATGAGCCTGCTGCTGACCTTTACAAGCTATCGAATAGTTTGTAAAGGGATTAAAAAAAGGCAATCAATGCCAGACTTTACTTGGGGTTACGGGTTCTGGGAAGATCTTTACCATGGCAAATATAATAGCTCAATTAAACAAGCCTACATTAATCATTGCACATAATAAAGCTTTGGTAGCATAGCTTTACGGAGAGTTTAAGGAGTTCTTTCCATCGAATTCAGTCGAATATTTTGTGAGTTACTAATAACAAAAGATAAAAATTCAGGAGATGAATGAATGGGTAAGGTAGTTTTACAGCCGACAGCGAATGAATTGGCATATAGACACTATGAGAAAACAATATTGCATTCAATTTCTATGTCAGAGATTCAAAAATATGTAGATTTAGAAACTTGTCAGAAACTTAAACAACAATATCCAGATGGATTTGTTCATTTGTGGGGAATCGTTGGAAAAGAAGGCAGTCCTAACAGAAGAAAATGGAAACAGATGAAAAAAGGAGATATTGTACTTTTTTCCAAAAACCGCAAAATTTTTTCAAGTGCAGTGGTGACATTAACCTTGCATAATAAAGAGTTAGCAGAAAGTTTATGGGGAGTAGATGAAAACGGTAATACATGGGAAAATATTTATTTTGTTGAAGATATACAGAGAATGGAAATTAAGTATAAGCTGTTAAATCGTATAGTTGGATATAAAGAGAATTATACAATCAGACAATTTAATGTTCTGAATTCGGAACAAAGTGAGAGATTGAATTTAAAGTTTGATTTGTTTCGGGGAGAAACCGATGAAGAATTTTCAGAACAGGAATATGAAAAATATATTGAAAAGCTGGATAATAATATAAACCTCGATATACCAAGAATGGCTTACGGAAGAAAAGAGCAGGCATTTTTGAGAAATTTTTTGTTTGGGAGTCAAAATTCTTATGTTTGTGGTATATGTGGAAAAAGACTCCCGGTTAATATGCTTATTACATCGCACATCAAAAAAAGAAGTGAGTGTAGTGCGGAAGAAAGGCGAGACTATAAAAATATTGTAATGCCTATGTGTAAACTAGGATGTGACGATTTATATGAAAAAGGATACGTTTATGTTCAGGATGGAAAAATAAAAGTGAATCCTTACAAATGGAGTACAGAAGATTTAAAAGCAGAGTTGAACAAACTAGATGGGCGAGAATGTAAATACTATACCGAGCAAACGAAACCCTATTTTGAAGCACATAGAAAAAGATTTGGAATTGAATCGGAGGAAAGAAATGAAGCAGGAGATTATCGATGAAGTGTTAAAGTTTCGAGATGACAGAGACTGGAAAAAATTTCATAATCCCAAAGATTTGGCAATTTCTATTAGTTTGGAGGCTGCAGAATTATTAGAAGTATTTCAGTGGAGTGCAGAGGATATAAAGTGTGAGATGAAGCTGGATAAAATTAAAGAAGAACTAGCAGATGTAGTAAATTATTGTATTCTTATGGCAGATGTATGTGGCTTGGATTTGAATGAAATTGTGCATGAAAAGATTAAACAGAATAACAAAAAATATCCCATAGAAAAGGCTTTTGGAAATAAAAAGAAATATACAGAATTATAAATAGAGTGCTTGTTTTAATCTTGTCAGGAAGGTCAAAAAAGCGTAGTTTTTAGCCTCAAAAGCGTAAGACATTTCTCCAGGGATAGGTTATGATAAAAACAGTAAAATATGTGAGAAAATTGTTCTAAAAGGAGAATGCAGCAATGGAAAAAAGATGGTGGAAAGAAAGTATTGTTTATCAGATTTATCCCAGAAGCTTTAAAGACAGCAATGGGGATGGAATCGGAGATTTAAACGGAATTACAGAAAAGATGGATTATCTTCAAAAGCTTGGCATTAATGTACTGTGGCTGTCCCCGGTTTATCAGTCGCCGAATGATGACAATGGTTATGATATCAGCGATTACCAGACAATTATGGATGAGTTTGGCACCATGGAGGATTTTGACCGGATGCTTACAGCAGCCCATGAGCATGGTATCAAACTGGTGATGGATTTAGTGGTAAATCATACTTCGGATGAACATCCATGGTTTATTGAAAGTCAGAAATCCGTAGATAATCCATACCGGGATTATTATATCTGGAGACCTGGAAAGGATGGAAAAGAACCAAATAACTGGGGCTCCTGCTTCTCAGGTCCGGCATGGAAGTATGATGAAAAGACAGATATGTATTATCTCCATCTGTTTTCCAGGAAACAGCCGGATTTGAACTGGGATAATCCAAAGGTGAGACAGGAAGTCTTTGACATGATGAACTGGTGGCTGGACAAAGGTGTGGATGGCTTCCGTATGGATGTAATCAGTCTGATTTCTAAGAAACCAGATTTGCCCGACGGTCCAGTTGGAATCAATGGTTACGCCAGCTTTAATGAACCTGCCAATGGTCCCCATGTCCATGAGTATCTTCAGGAAATGAGAGAGAAAGTGCTGAACAATGCAGATACCATTACTGTAGGAGAATGCTCTGGCGTTACTTTGGAAGAAGCGAAAAAATATGCCAGAAGTGATGAAAAAGAATTGAATATGGTGTTCCAGTTTGAACACATGGATGTGGATGCAGATGGAACAAACAAGTGGACAGATAAAAAAATGGATTTAAGAGAGTTAAAAGAAATCCTTACAAAATGGCAGAAAGGTCTGGAAAACATTGCCTGGAACAGCCTGTTCTGGGAAAATCATGATCAGCCGCGTTCCGTTTCCCGATTTGGAAATGACAGCAGGGAATACCATGAGGTATCTGCAAAAATGCTGGCAACCTGTCTGCATATGATGCAGGGAACGCCGTATGTCTATCAGGGACAGGAATTAGGTATGACCAATGTACCATTTACCTCTGTGGAAGATTTCCGGGATTTGGACAGCATCAATGCCTATCATGAACTGGTGGAGGAACAGAAGGTATTTACTTCAGAAGAAATGATGGGCTATTTAAGATATAAGAGCCGGGATAATGCCAGAACACCATTCCAGTGGGATGACAGTGAAAACGCAGGTTTTACAACAGGAACACCATGGATTATGGTAAATCCAAATTATAAAGAAATTAATGCAAAAGCAGAGCTGGAGAATCCAGATTCTATTTTCTATTACTATCAGAAATTAATTCAGCTTCGGAAAGAAAAGGAAATTATTGTATATGGTTCCTATGATTTGCTACTGCCGGATTCAAAGGAAATCTATGCTTATACCAGAACATTAGGCGAAGAAAAACTTCTGGTAGTATGTAATTTCTCTGAAAAAGAAGTAGAGATGGAAATTCCGGAGGAATTTAGGAATGCAGCTTATTTAATCAGTAATTATGACACAAGACCATTGGAGAAAAACATGGTGCTTCGTCCTTATGAAAGTTTTGTAGTGGAAAAATAGGAAGATAGTAAAAAAGAAAATCCGAAAGTCACTGGATTCAGGAAAGAATCTGGCTTTCGGATTTTCTTTTCTGCAGATGTTAGCGCATAATCAGATAAATGGTATACAGAATATAAGCACCTGTCATTGCAGCTCCTGTACCGCGGCTGATTTTTTGTTTTGCAGCAACGGGAATAAATACCAGGAGTGACACAACCAGCAGGAAGCCAATATCATATAAGTAAGTCTGACTTACGCCCATAGGAAGAATGGTACTGGATACACCCAGAATAAAAAGAATATTAAACAGGTTGGAACCCACTGCGTTTCCAAGAGCAATATCACTTTCCCCTTTTTTGGAAGCGACCACAGAGGTCACCAGTTCAGGAAGGGAAGTACCAATCGCTACAATAGTAAGACCAATCAGTGCTTCGCTAAGACCGAAAGCTCTTGCAATTTCTTTTGCGCTGTTTACAGTCATATCGCCGCCGAAAATAATTCCTAAAAGTCCTGCCACAGACAGCAGCAGGCTTACCGGAAGGCTGTATTTTATCTGGCTTTCTTCTTCCTGGGACTGAAGCTGTTCTTTGCGTTTGGCAAGTCCCTCCCGGATGGTCAGGTACATGAATAAAGCAAAACCAGCCAGAAGGATAATTCCATCTATTCTGCTAAGAGACATAGCGTCTTTTTTACCAAGGAACTGGTCCATAACAAGAAGCCCCAGAAGAAGCGTAGCTCCAATGGACAGGGGATAATCTTTTTTAATCATACTTTTTTCCACTGCCAGAGGACAAAGCATGGCGCTGACGCCAATAACCACCAGAAGATTAAACACATTAGAACCAACCACATTTCCAAGAGCAATATCATTGCTGCCCTTTAAAGCAGCAGTTACACTAACTGCCAGTTCCGGTGCGCTGGTTCCAAAGGCCACAATGGTAAGTCCAATAATCAGGGAAGGAATCCTAAGACGTTTGGCAATGGAAGAAGCGCCATCTACAAACAAATCTGCGCCCTTTACCAGCAATAGAAATCCAAGGATTAGAAAAAATACAGATGCTATCATAAGTAAAAATCCTCCAATAAAAATTTTTTGCATATGTTAATAAAATAGCATGTTTGTTGGAGGTTGGCAAGAAATATTGACGTGCCATCAAAAATCTTATAAGATGGAAATGGACTGTTTTTACAGTTTCCAGAAGATAAGAGGGAAAGGATTGTTTTTTATGAACATCATTAATATAGAACACATCAGCAAGATTTACGGAGATAAGACAATTTTTCAGGATGCGTCTTTTGGGGTGCATCAGGGAGATAAAATTGGTATTCTTGGTATCAATGGAACTGGAAAAAGTACTTTGTTAAAAATGATTGCCAGGGTGGAAGAGCCGGATGAGGGTCAGATTATCCGGCAGAATAGTTTGAAAATCGCATATCTTCCACAAAATCCAGAATTTCCGGAACATGCTACCGTACATTCTTATGCCATGGATGGAAATCCGGATACAGACTGGCTGGTTCAGAGCAATTTGAATCAGCTTGGGATTGTGGAAGATGACACCTTGCTGGAGCATTTATCTGGAGGACAGAGACGAAAGGTTGCCATGGCGAAGATTCTGGCATCTGATTTTGATGTATTGCTGCTGGATGAGCCCACCAACCATCTGGATGAGCAGATGATTGCATGGCTGGAGGAATATCTGCGAAACTTCCGCGGAACAGTGCTGATGGTTACTCATGACCGTTATTTTATGGATAAGGTGACCAACAAGATTCTGGAAATCAGCCATGGAGCTATTTACAGTTATGAGGCAAATTATTCCAGATTTTTGGAACTAAAGGCAGAAAGAGAAGAAATGGAGCTGGCTTCTGAGCGGAAACGTCAGAGTGTTCTTCGCATGGAGCTGGAATGGGCAAAGCGGGGATGCAGAGCCAGAAGTACCAAACAAAGAGCCAGATTAGAGCGGCTGGAAGCCTTGAAAAACGGAAAAGCGCCTGTACAGGAGCAGACCGTAGAGCTGGATTCTGTAGAAACCAGAATGGGAA
>CATWQE010000076.1 GCA_958352855.1 uncultured Bacillota bacterium | reverse complement strand
TGGACGGAAGTAGTCAGCGATTTCAGCCAGTAATTTCTGGTCAAATCCAGTGTCATATGGTGTGCCTTTGAAGGTTTCTACCATAACCTCTGTTGCAGGCTGGGAAGTACCCAGAGCAAATGGAGACATAGCAGTATCAATTACGTCTACACCAGCTTCTACTGCCTTCATATAAGTCATGGAAGCAACACCGGAAGTATAGTGTGTATGCAACTGGATCGGAATATCTACAGCTTCTTTTAACGCTGTAATCAGTTCTGTTGCTGTATATGGCAGTAACAAACCAGCCATATCTTTCAGACAGATAGAATCTGCTCCCATATCCTCTACTTTCTTTGCCATTTCTACCCAGTAGTCCAGTGTATAAGCATCACCTAAGGTATAAGACAGAGCAACCTGTGCATGTCCTTTTTCCTTATTTGCTGCTTTTACTGCTGTCTGCAGGTTACGAAGGTCATTTAAACAGTCAAAAATACGGATGATATCAATACCGTTTGCAATGGATTTCTGCACGAAATATTCTACTACGTCATCTGCATAAGGACGGTAGCCAAGAATATTCTGTCCGCGGAATAACATCTGCAATTTTGTGTTTTTGAATCCGTCGCGGAATTTACGAAGTCTTTCCCATGGATCTTCTTTTAAGAAACGAAGGGAAGCATCAAAAGTTGCACCACCCCAGCATTCTACGGAATGGTAGCCGACTTTATCTAATTTTTCTACGATAGGCATCATCTGCTCTGTTGTCATACGAGTAGCAATGAGAGACTGATGCGCATCACGCAGAATTGTTTCAGTAATTTTAATAGGTTTTTTTACTACTTCTGCCATCATTATTTCCTCCATATTTATTCATGATACAGACAGGTATTATACACCGTAAATTGCCATGAAAGCACCGGCTGCTACAGCCGTACCGATAACACCTGCAACGTTTGGTCCCATGGCATGCATCAGCAGGAAGTTGGTAGGATCTGCCTCAGCACCTACTTTCTGAGATACACGAGCTGCCATAGGTACAGCGGATACACCGGCGGAACCAATCAGAGGATTAATTTTGCCATGTGTAAGCTTGCACATCAGTTTACCAAGAAGCACACCTCCGGCAGTACCAAATGCAAAAGCAACCAGACCTAATACTACGATTTTCAATGTATCCACTTTCAGGAACGCTTCAGCGCTTGTTGCAGCACCTACAGATGTTCCCAGAAGGATAACTACAATGTACATCAAAGCATTGGAAGCTGTCTCTGAAAGCTGTTTTACAACACCTGATTCGCGGAACAGGTTACCAAGCATTAACATACCAACCAGCGGAGCTGTTGTTGGCAGAATCAGACATACAACAACGGTAATAATGATTGGGAACAGAATTTTTTCCAGTTTGGAAACCGGACGAAGCTGTTCCATTTTGATTTTTCTCTCTTCTTCTGTTGTAAGAAGCTTCATAATAGGCGGCTGGATAATCGGAACCAGTGACATATAAGAATATGCCGCTACTGCGATTGCTCCCATAAGAGCAGACTGTCCTAACTTACCGGCAAGGAAGATGGATGTCGGACCATCTGCACCACCAATGATGGAGATTGCTGCTGCTGCTTTTCCATTGAATCCCATGAAAATTGCCAGGAAATATGCTGCATAAATACCAAGCTGTGCTGCTGCACCTAACAGGAAACTCTTTGGATTGGCAATCAGCGGCCCGAAATCCGTCATAGCTCCAACACCAAGGAAAATCAGAGACGGAAGCACACTCCACTCATCCAGAATATAGAAAATGTGGAGAAGTCCGGCTACTCCGTTTGATGTTTGTTCTGCACTTGCCATAATATCCGGATAGATATTTACCAGAAGCATACCAAATGCAATCGGCACGAGCAGAAGTGGTTCAAAACCTTTTGCAATGGCAAGATATAAGAATATAAATGCCACCAAAATCATAATCAGGTTACCCACTGTCAGATTCAAAAAAGCTGTCTGAGATATTAAGTTTGACAGTGTATCTGCAATGTTAGACATTTTTTTACCTCCCATTTATTTGTTTTTCACAGGCAGGAGCCTGCTGTGGGAATTTACACTGTATGCAAATTCTAGTTCATGGATGCCAGAACATCACCGTTCTCTACAGTATCACCAACAGCTACATTGATACCTGCAACAACACCATCCTGTGGAGCAACAACAGGGATTTCCATTTTCATAGCTTCCAGAACTACAATTGCATCACCAGCTTTTACTGTCTGTCCAACATTTGCTTCCACTTTAAATACTTTTCCAGGTACAGAAGCTTTCACTTCGATTGCGCCTGCTGCTGCAGCCGGTGCTGCTGCTTTTGGAGCTGCTGCAGGTGCCGCTTTTGGAGCAGCCTTAGGAGCTGCTGCAGGCGCACCGTTTCCAGCGCCTTCTTCTACTGTTACATCATATGCAACGCCATTTACTGTAATTGTATAAGATTTCATATTGATTTCCTCCTATGACATAGCCTATCGCCAGGTTCTTTTATTTGATTTTCTGATGGAACGTACTACAAATCCATCTGCAGAAGTGCCTTCTGCCGCTGCAATGGCTGCCGCGATTACAGCTACCAATTCACCATCATCTACCAGTTCTTCTTCTGCCGCTGCAGGAGCCGGAGCTGCCGGCGCTGCATTAGAAGCCGGTGCTGGTGCCGGTGCATTCTTTTTGGCCAGAGCTGCTTCCAGTTTTGGAATATATTTCATAAGAGAAATGACAAAACTCAGGAACAGCAAGATAAAGAATACGGTTGCGATACCAATCACTGTATTCACTGCCGCAGAACTCATTTTTTCTCCCATGGTGTAATTGGGGCTGAAGCCTACGGATTCCGGAGTGAGTTTGGAATCATATACCATTTCTACAACAGCACTTCTGTTTTCAAACTCTGCTTCCAGAGTTACCACGTATTTGTGGTTATCCAGTTTTACTGTATCCTCAGCAGTCTGATCGCCTTCCATGCCAAGATAAGCGCCCAGCTCCTCAGAGCTGTCAATCCAGGATGTAAACGCGCTTTTTGTGAAGTCATCCATATTAGGATTCTCTTCCATGGCCTGCTTCATACTTGCATTATCATAACTTACCAGAGTTTCTACTGTAGAAACACTGCTTTCATAAAGGCTCTGCTGTACCTTTTCGTTAATGCTTTCCTTGTCACTGCCGCATCCGGCCAAAGATAAGGCAAGAACTCCTGCTGCTGCTAAACTACCTAATTTTTTCCATGTCTTTTTCATATGATTCACCCCTCGCTTAAACCGTACCGTGTTTCTTGCTTGGACGATCTTCTCTCTTTGTGAATAACATTTCAAAGGCACCAATCACATATTTTCTTGTATCTTCTGCTTCAATAATAGTATCAACGTAACCTCTCTTAGCTGCGGAAAGGGCGCTGGACTGAAGCATTGCATACTCTGCTGCTTTCTCGTTAATAGTAGCTGCATCTGCACCGGCATACATAATTTTTGCAGCCAGTTTTGCATCCATCATACCAATCTGCGCATCAGGCCATGCAAATACCATGTCTGCTCCGATGGATTTGCTGTTCATTGTTAAATAAGCGCTTCCAAAAGCTTCGCCGATTACAATGTTTACTTTAGGAACTGTAGCGCTGATAAACGCATTTGTCAGTTCTGCTGCATTTCTTGCAATGTTTGCTTCAGAGCATTTTGTAGCTTTGTAACCCTTTACATTTGTAAGAGTCAGAACAGGAATTTCAAAAGCGTCGCAGAATTTTACAAATTCAGCAGCTTTCTTGCATCCTCTTGCTGATAATACATTTTCAAAGGATTCTGTCTTTTCTCCTTCTTCGTTGTAAACCTCGCATCTGTTTGCAACACATCCAACAGTAGCGCCGTTTAAACGGATAAAGCCTGTCACCATGTCTTTTGCATACGCTGCTTTTACTTCAAAGAATTCGTTGTTATCCGCAATCTGAGAAAATGCAATTGCAGTATCGCCTACACAGTTTGCCAGATCCGGGCATACGCGGTTCAGGTCATCTGTACATTCAATATAAGAAGAATTGTCTTCGTAGTTTGATGGCAGCATAGAAACCAGCTCTCTCATCTGCGCGAAAATCTCTTCTTCACTTCCCAGCACATCTACCAGACCAGCATTTTCACTCTGGTATGCAGCACTTGATGTGTCACATTTAGAAATTTCGTTTCCTTCCAGTGCGTTAGGCGCATTCACAAACAGTCTGCCCTTCTTGGCTTCCATGAATGTGAAATCTGTTAAACCAGGAACTACAGCAAGTCCGCCGCCGCAGGTTCCGAAAATTCCGGTAATCTGAGGAATTACTCCAGATGCCATAACCTGTTTTGTGTAGATTTCGCCAAAAGCATTTAATGCATCCGTTGCCTCCTGCAATCTCAGTCCGGCACAATCAATCAAACCAATAACCGGCGCTCCTGTTTTCATGGCCAGGTCATACAGGTTTGCGATTTTTTTCGCATGCATTTCACCAATAGATCCGTTTAATACAGATGCGTCCTGGCTGTACACATAAACCAGGCTGCCATCGATTACACCGTATCCAGTGATGACACCATCTGCTGGTGTTTCTTTGTCAGATAAGTTGAAATCTGTGTTTCTGGCTGTTACATAGCCGCCAATTTCAACAAAACTGTTCTCATCAAGTAAAGAAGCAATTCTCTTACTTGCTAAGCTTTGTGCTGTACTACTCATTAATCAGCCCTCCATTTAAATATATTTTTCACAAAAGCCATCCAAGCCGGTTCTGACTTGCAGGCTTCTGCTATTTACCGGTATTTCTGCACGTTTCTGTGATTCCATCCGGTTTTGTGCAGAAATCATCGCTTGGTTTACTGCGGCACATCGCACAAGTAAAACCAATTTCTGCCGAGTTTAATTGTACCTTGTTTCTGGTTTTTTTTCAATAGTTTTTGACAAAATTTTAACGCCGCTTCCTCTTTTGATACTTCCCACAATGCCTTCCATTCTTTTATCCTTTCACAAAACAGAGTATAATTTTCATCCTTTATAATGTCCACTCCCAGTTCCTGGGCAATGAGCAGATTCATACATACCTGGCCACACATGAAAAGTCCTCCCTTTTGTTTTGAAAATCTCCTGATAACAGCACATTTCTCCTGATGTAACCACAGCAAATACTCCTTTTGAAAGCCTTTGTGTATGAGATACCAGAACCCGACCCAGGCCAGCTCCTGTTTTTCCTCTTTCTCTCCCCGCAGTTCCTCCAAAAGTCCTATAACACACTTGCCCAGCTTCTGTGACTCTCTATCTAAGCATTGCCAGAAAAACATTCCCTGAAACCTGCTTTTTTCTGCCAGGGCCATTAATTCTTCCTTTCGTTCCTGCTCCATTCTCTCTAAAGCCTGTCTGCTTGCTTCTCTAAGGCAAATCTCATAAACCAGAAAGCAGGTAACATCTATATATTCCACCGGCTTTCGCATCTTCTCCTGTGTTATGTAGCCTCCCTGTTCTTCTTGCAGATAATCCGCCTGCTCTCTTTTCAAAACCGGAAGTCCCTGAAACAAAATCCCCTGTCTTTTCATAAAAACCTCGTTTCTGCCTGCCGGAATTTCCAGATTTTATATTGTCGCAATCCCTATTCCTTCTATCTGTATGTCCTGTTTTTGGGAAAATATCTGAATATAAATGAAATATCTGAAATGAAAATCGTTGAATTTTTAGAACCTTTAGATGCAAGAGGATATCCCTGCAGACTTGATATTTGTTTTTATTCTACTCCATAACACCTTCTCTGGCAAGTAGTAAAAATCCACAAAACAGCAAAACTCCTTTCGGAAAGTTTCCTGAAAGCAGGCAACTTCCGAAAGGAGCCACTGTTTATATTTTTATGCCAGGGTAATTTTTCTGAAATTCTTCTTTCCCTTTTTCAGGACGATTCCTTCTCCCTGGAGTTTTTCTCCTGGTACTAAGAATTTAATATCGGTTACCTTTTCACCGTCAATGGCAACGCCGCCCTGTTCAATAGCACGTCTTGCCTCTGAACGGGAAGCTGCCAGTCCGCTCTTATGAAGAAGAGAAATTAAATCAATATTTCCGTCTGTTAAATCACTTTCTGCAATCTGGGCAGAAGGCATATTTGCTGCATTTCCACTGGAGAATAATGCTTTAGCTGCTTCCTGTGCTTTTTGGGCCTCTTCCTCACCATGAACCAGGGCAGTCAGTTCATACGCTAATATTTCTTTTGCCTTATTTAACTGACTTCCTTCCCACTTATCCATTTCATCAATCTGCTCTAATGGCAGGAAGGTAAGCATACGGATACATTTTAATACGTCTGCATCTGCCACATTTCTCCAGTACTGATAGAAATCAAATGGAGAAGTCTTATTGGGATCTAACCAGACAGCGCCAGACTGGGTTTTACCCATTTTCTTGCCTTCGGAGTTCAAAAGCAAGGTAATTGTCATAGCGTAAGCATCTTTTCCCAGCTTACGGCGAATCAGTTCTGTTCCACCCAGCATGTTACTCCACTGGTCATCCCCACCAAACTGCATGTTGCAGCCGTATTTCTGGTACAATGCATAGAAATCGTAGCTCTGCATAATCATGTAGTTAAATTCCAGGAAGCTGAGTCCCTTTTCCATACGCTGCTTGTAGCACTCTGCAGTAAGCATACGGTTTACAGAAAAATGAGGTCCAATCTCTCTTAATACATCCACATAGTTCAAATCCAGAAGCCAGTCTGCATTATTTACCATGAGGGCTTTGCCATCTGAGAAATCAATAAAACGCTCCATCTGTTTTTTGAAGCAGTCACAGTTGTGCTGAATAGTCTCCGGTGTCATCATAGAACGCATATCCGTTCTTCCGGAAGGGTCTCCAATATAGCCGGTTCCTCCGCCAATCAGGGCAATAGGCTTGTTTCCAGCCATCTGCAAACGTTTCATCAGGCACAGCGCCATAAAATGTCCTACATGGAGGCTGTCTGCGGTTGGGTCAAAGCCAATATAAAAAGTTGCTTTTCCATTGTTTACTAATTCTTTGATTTCTTCTTCGTCTGTCACCTGGGCAATCAAACCTCTGGCAACTAATTCATCATAAATTGTCATGTTCATTCTCCTTTTTCCATAAATTTTCCGGAAGGATCGGAAGAACATTTTTATCAAAACAAAAAAGCTCCCATCCTTCTCCTATTGAAAAGGACGAGAGCATTATGCATTCCCGTGTTACCACCTTTGTTCACAGCCAGTTCACACTGCCTGCCTCTGTAAGTACAGCTTTCGCGATACTCAAAGTACCCTAACGTGTACCAATCCGTCACAGCCTACTCTATTACATACTCCATTTCGGTGTGAAGCTCCGGGAGGTATTCGCCTTGTCACTCACTCTGCGCCTCTCATCTTCCGGCTGCTTTCTGTTGACTTCCTGACACGCTACTTGTTCCCTTCTTTGCCTTTGCTTATCACTTGATAAGTATAACGAACCTCTCCCGACTTTGTCAAGAGTTGTTTTGCATATTGCACAATGTTTCTGCATATTATATAATAAAGAGCATAAATGCAAATTACGAAAGGCGGTTCTCCCATGATATGGATACTTCTCATCGCAATTTTGTTTCTTCTTTTTTTCATTTTTTCTGCACTGTGCAGACGAAATTCTCATGAGAAATATATTTCTGATATTCAACAAGAGCATTTTGTCAAAGAATACCGGAACAATGAAAAACCATCATGATAATCCATGGTAATATTTCGCAACAATTTCTTTCATCTTGTCAAACTGCTGTTCCATCTCATCCACTAATCGGAACTGAGTACGCGCCCTTACCAGATTATGTTCAGGATAGGCAGTTTTAAAATAGGTATCTCCCTGGAGGTAATCAGTAAGAAAACGCATACCACATTCCAATGTCATAAGGCGGGCGCCCCATGCCAGGCTCTCTGCTTCTTCTGGTGTGAGAACATCTCTGGTTTCTTCTAAATATCCCTTGGTATATAATTCATAAAGAGAAATGTCAAAATGCATTTTCTCTAAATCCTTCTCATCCTCTTCCGCTGTTGCCGCTCCAAAACGAATGGAATCTCCAAAGTCATTAGCAGCCAGTCCCGGCATAATGGTATCCAGGTCAATAATACAAAGCCCTTTTCCGGTATCTGCATCAAACAGAATGTTGTTCAGCTTTGTGTCATTATGGGTAACCCTGATTGGCAACCTTCCGTTTTCCTGCTGTTCCACCAGCACCGTACAGTCCTCTTTCCGCTCCAACACAAACTGGATTTCCTGCCTGCAGGTAACTGCACGATTTTTGATATCACGTTTCAAGGCAATCTCAAAGTTTTCAAAGCGATTTACCGTATTGTGGAAATTCGGAATAGTTTCCTTCAAGCTGGCAGCCGGATAGTTCCCAAGCTGTTTCAGGAAATGTCCAAAACTTGCCCCTGACTGATAAAACTGCTCCGGATTTTCCACCAACTGATAACATACAGAATTGGGAATATAGTGATAGCTTCTCCATGGCTGTCCCTCACTGTCTTCAAAATAAGTACATCCGTTCTTTGTTTTGATACAGGACAGAGTCTCTCTATCCGGGTCTCCTCCTTCTTCCCTGACAACATTACGCAGAAATTCGGTCACTCCAAAGATGTTTTCCATAACTCCTGCCGGATCTTTGAATACATTGTTATTTACCCGCTGAAGAATGTAGGAAAACTCCTCCCCTTGTTCCGTTGGCATATAAACCGCATAGGTTTCATTAATATGTCCCTCGCCAAATGGCTTCACATAACTGCACTGTGGGCCAAAACCGAACGCATACAAAGCATCCTCTAAATCTCTGCTGCTCACACCATCAATCTTTCTTCTGGTAGAGAAAACTACTTCGCCTGCTTCTACCTTGCGTTTTTCATCAATATTACAATTTGCCTTCACCACACTGCCCAGACCGATGTGTGCTCCTTTCGCCACATGAGAATCATGGTCCACCACTGCACCACTGTTCACCAGCACACCATGTTCAATAACTGTATGCGTATTCACTACTGCCCTCTGCATAATAAAACTTCCTGCTCCAATCACTGCACTGGGGCTGACCACTGCCGACGGGTGAATAATAGCCGGCACCTGGTAGCCTGCTTCCATCAACTTCTCTGTCCAGTAAAGTCTCTGGCCATTGTCTCCTAATGCTGCAACTGCCGTATCATAAATTTCTAAAAAGTTCCGATAATCACAACACTTTCCAACTACATCCTTGTGCTTGGATGCATCATCCAGGAAAACAGCCTCCTCGTAGCCCAAAAGTCCGGCTGTCTCCTGAATCATCTGGCCAAAGCCACCTGCCCCAATAATTAATAAACGTTTCATTTGTATTCTCCTTATGTACTTATTCAGTTCTACCAAAATAGTATGTCATATCTCCCCAAAAATCAACTATAAAATTTACAGTACTCCTCTATCTCACACGTATGCACCTTAGTTTTCTTATCATACGCAATACCAACCAGCAAAAAAGTTCCCGTACAGGCATGAAATAATATTGCATGGCTGACAAATAGGCAATGGTCAGAACACTGCTCACAACAGCTCCTTTGATTCTTTTTGAAAACAAATCAATTCATGCCACCTTGTTTCTTCAAGAGCTTCCTCAAATTCTATCCTGATTTCTTCGTTTGGAATAAAGGCTGTTTCTTTGTCCTGATTATATGCCAGATATCCCAAATGAATCAATGCGGTCAGAACATCATTTTTATTCTTAAAGCTAACCATATCATTTTGAAAAGATGTGGTCTTTACTTTTACGGAAGCACCAGAGAGCATTTCAATAATCACAGTTCTCAACCCGTCAAAATTCATATTTATCAAAGGCAGAATTGACTCATACGTTCCGGTCTGTGACCAATAGCTTTGAAACCGTCCCCACAGCATAAGATTAATCACTGCATTTGGATTGTAAACATGTAACCCTTCTAGTAAATATCCATCATACCAGCACCTTATTTTTTCAAAATCTTGCCCACATTTAACACAAAGTTCCTTTACCTCATTCTCTGTAAAGCCAATATACGGTGCCATAGTTTTAGCACCCAGCATAGAAAATTCATAAAAATTATTAAGCGCTGACTGGGTTTTCACCTTCTTAATGGGAAGGATTCCTGTCAAATAGGCAAGGTGCAGAAAACGTGTAGGTTCTGTTCCTTTAAACAAACTGCGAAGAAAATTAATATATTCCTTCTGTACCACAGTATTGGCTGCTTCATCTCGAATCAGAACATCCCATTCATCCATGATAATCATAAACTTTCTTCCGGTTGCCTGGTTTATTCGGGCTAACATCCCGCCAAGGGAAAAAGATTCCACAAAATCAACTTCCGGAAATTCTTCTTTTAATTCACTTAAAACACTTCGGGTAATGTGAGAAACAACATTTTCAGCACAACTGCAATCCATATAAAACCACTGCACGTCAAGGTGGATTACATCATATTTGTTGAGATGCTCTTCAAACTGCCTGGTTTCACTAATCTTCTTCCCTGCAAATAACTCTCTGGAATCACATCCACGACTGTAGTAAGCAGTCAGCATGTTTGCTGTAATTGATTTTCCAAACCGCCGGGGACGACTATTGCAGACACAGCATTGTTCCGTATCAATAAATGCGTTCAGTTCTTCCAGCAATCCGGTCTTATCTACATATATCTTTGAATTTAATGCCCTCTGAAAAGCACTGTTATCTGGATTCACAAACATTCCCATAGAACATTCCTCCCTCTTTATTCTCACGAAATCAAAATACGATTTTAAAGCTTTAAACAGATTTCCCCGATTATGCTCTACACATTATCGGGGAATCCATTCATTTCATACTGCCTACTTATCTGCCAGTTTTTGAACCTCTTCCAAAGGCAGCTCTGTCAGCTCCGCAATTTCCTCTATGGAATCACGCCCTCTTGCCAACATATTCAAAGCAGTACTGATTTTTCCCTCTGCTTTTCCTTCCGCCTTTCCTTCCGCTTTTGCTTTTACTGCAGCTTCTGCAGCGGCTTTTGCGGCAGCTTCATTCCGCATCTCTTCTAAAAGTCTACACATCTGGCTTCGACCTCCTTCTGTTTCCTTTAAATATCTGACTTCTTCTGCAAGCAACGGATTCACCATGTCTTTTGCTTCCTTACAGTTGAAATCATGCATCAAGCTTCCGACAGGATGTTCCATATTTCGATATTCACCATTCACATACAGAATATGTGCTCCATCACCGAATAATACATTATCTAACTCTGTGATTTTTCTCTCAACATGATACAGCGGAATCCCTGCACCGAATTTATCATTCTCTGTAATGAAGATTACATAGGTATCGACCAAATCTTCAAATTCATCCCCTTTACATAGCAAGGTCCGGTCAATCATACTGCTGTGAAACCTGGCTCTTTTCACTCCAGCTCCCTTATCAGAACGCTGGATTTCGATATCCATGAGTTTACCATCTGTATCCTCCGCCTGGATATCCAATCTTATGGAACGCTTTGTTGCACTTTTATATTCTACCTGCGCCTTGGTGGATTTTACTTTGATATTATCCCGTTCTAAAACCGTATTCAGTATATATTCAACTGCCTCTTTCTTTCCATCCAAGGCTTCTGAAAAAAAGTCATCATCCATCAGGCGAAGTTCTTTTATCCTTTGTAAATCCTCTTCATTTAATACATCCTGTTTTATTTCCTGCACATGAACACCTCTCTTATCTTTCCGTTTCAGTCTATCCTAATAGTATCTGATATTATAGTGTCATCTCATGTACTTTATATGATGTTCTCTGATTGTACTTCTCTTCCAGGATATGAAACATCACATGGAAGTTTCTCTTCTGTGGGAAAAAATTATTCTTTCGAAACCACCGTCCTTACATCCCTGTACAATACTTATTCTTTGCTTCGTCTATATCTTTATTATAATCACCGGGCAGGGAAGACGCAATATTTTTATCACAACAAACCAATTTATTGAATCTTTTCTGAATCAGTAAGACACTCTTATTCTAAGAGTCCTCATAGACCCCAATGCTTCCGACAGCATTGAGACAGATATGTTCCGGCGGTGTAGAACCACCACCGATTTTATTCCTTTTCTGCTTTGGATTGCAGATACTTCTCTGCTTTCTCCTCAAACTCACATAAGGAATGTGCTTTGGCAGCTATTTTATGCAGAACCTTCAGATCTTCCAGTGCC
>CATWQE010000075.1 GCA_958352855.1 uncultured Bacillota bacterium | reverse complement strand
CAAAATTTGATGAAGAGGAGGTGAGGCCATACAAAAATGATATAACAGAAGAAGAGTTATATTGGGAAATGAAAGAATATAATCAGCGTCTGGTGACAGATGGACAAGAACTTGTAGATGTTTGGAGTTATGAAGAGACTCCTATTGAATTGAAGCATTTGAAAGATACCAATCAAGTAATAGGATATATAGAAATACCTGATATGAAGGTAAAACTGCCATTATTGATAGGCGCATCAGAGGAAAATCTGGCAAAAGGCGCAGGTATTTTATCAGAAACCAGTATGCCGGTAGGTGGAGAAAATGCAAATTGTGTAATAGCGGCCCATCGAGGGTGGAAGGGAAGTCCATATTTTCAGTATATAGAGAATATGAAAAACGGTTCTATAGTATATCTTCATACTCTTTGGGAAACCAGGGTCTATAAGACTGTGGATGTGAAAATTGTGGATTCTTTTGATTTGGAGTCTATTCTAATACAAGAAGAAAAAGATATGGTGACATTAATGTCCTGCCATCCCTATGGAGTACCAGGCGGTAAATTTCGCTATTTGGTATACTGTGAGTATGTGGAGTAAAAAGAAACACAGAAGAGATGCTTTATGTACTAAAGAGTAAATAGTAAAATAAAGAAATATCATTATTTTTTTGAAAATACACTTGAAAAATAAACGAAAAAGGATTATAATCAGAAATATAGTAATTGTATTCAGTGATATTTGAAACTGGAAAGGAGTGCATTATGAAGAAATTAGTTTGGAGAAAAATTGGAGTCTTTGTTGCTGCCATATGTTCTGTAGTTTTTTTGAGACAACAAGTATTTGCTGCGTCGGAGGATATTATTGACATGACTCGAAAGGGAAGTTTGACGGTTTATAAGTATGATTTGACTGCTGCTGAAGAGGATGGGATAGATATTTCCGACGAAAAATTTGTAAATAATGGAAAAAAGGATGAAAAAGCAAAAGAGGAATTTAAAAATTATGTAATTTCAGGGGTTGAATTTACGTATCTTCATCTTGGAAATGTTCATACTGAACATAAACAAAATGAAATACAGATTCTATATGATATTCCTGAAAAATTGGAAAAGATTTTGGGAATGGAAAATAAAAGAGGAAATCATCAATATACATCTACGGAGTTAAATCATTCATTAAAAGAATTGTTGACGAAGGAAACAGAGGGAAGAAATCAGTTAGAACAGTATATAAATCATGCAGATGGAAAGAAAAATATGCCTCTTACAGATAAAAATGGAAAAACATCGGTAACGGAATTACCGTTGGGATTATATTTGATTGTAGAAACAAAGGTTCCTGCAAATGTGCATACAACAGTAGAGCCATTTTTTGTCTCACTTCCTATGACGGATCACGAAGGAGAATCCTGGTTTTATGATGTAGAAGTATATCCTAAGAATCAGACGAATATTCCGGATTTAGATAAGCTGCTAAAACAACACGATGACAATGGAAAATTGCCTTATGAGGATATCGCCACAGGCTCACAGGGGGATATTATGGATTACATTTTTGTATCACATCTACCGAAAATTACATCAGAGGCAACTTATTTGACACAATATACGTTTACAGACCAGATGGATAAGGGCTTGACGTATAACAAAGATGTAAGTCTATATTTTTACAAAACAGAGGAGGAAGCAAGAAATCATGACAAAGAAAAAGCGCTCCAAGTATGGGAGGCAAAAGACAAGCTATTTAAAACAGAATATCAAGGAGAAACTTCAGGAAAAAGTAAGATGATAATTACAATTACCAAAGAAGGATTAGAGGAAATCAATACGAAGCTATCCAATCAATGGATGGTTATAGCATATTCCTGCACCATAAATACAGATGATAGTCCTGTTTTAGGGGATTCTGGAAATATAAATGAGGTAAAGCTGGAATGGAAACGTACAAACATGGAAGAAATTGATACGCTGGAGGATAGGGCGAAGGTTTATATTTTTGGACTTAATATTCAAAAGAAGTTTTCGGATCAAAAAGGAAAATTTTCGGATGTAAAGTTTTTGTTGCAAAATAAGACAGATGGTTATTATTTAAAAGCGAAAGGAGAGAATGGAGTTTATTATATTACAGATCAGAAAAAAGGAACTTCTGAAAAAGAAGGTACTGCATTTAGTCCAGGGGAAAAAGGAAATCTTATTATTAATGGTTTAGAAGCCGATACTTATATTCTAACAGAAATTGCTACAGCAAATGGTTATTCTCTTCTAAAAGAACCTATGGTGATTGATATCAGAAGCACTGTGGATGATATTATCCCATCTCGTACAACTCTATATGACATTTTAGATATCATAAATAATCCAAATAAAGAAGTAATAGAAACACAGGGAGAACGTGCAAGCGCATCAATAGATGGAAAAAATACAACTATGAGCGAATTTCACTCAGGAACAGGTATCGTATCTGCTAATGGCAGGGTAGATATGGAGGTTATCAATAATAAAACATTTAAATTGCCACAAACAGGCGGATATGGAACTTGGTTGTTTACGTTGGCTGGATGTGGAGCTGCTCTTGGTGGTGTAATGCTTATAACTAAAAGCAGTAAGAAAAAAGATGATTAATATGAAAAAGGGGTTTGCGGTTCTGGTATTGTTTTTCAGCGCTGTGTTATTGATGGGATATCCTTATTTGGCGAACTATGTATTTGAGCATGAGACAGATTCTCTGGTGAACTCTGTAGAAAAAGTAGAAGAGAGGGTAGACGATACAGAAAAAGAGGAAATAAAGAAAAGTGTTACGCAGTACAATGAAAAACTTTTTAGTAATGGTGTAAAGCTTTGCGACCCATTTAAAGAAGAGAGCAAAAATATAAGTACAGAAGATTATAGAAAACTGCTATGTATAAATTCAGAAGGAGTTATGGGAACTATTTCCATCCCGACCATTGGGGTGAAACTTCCTATTTATCATGGAACTTCTGAAAAAATTTTGGAAAAAGGGGTTGGACATTTAGAGGGAACATCTCTCCCTATAGGGGGAGAAAATACACATACGGTTTTAACGGGACATACAGGACTTAGTAATGCAAAGTTATTCACTGATTTAACAGAACTGGAAAAAGGAGAAGTATTTTTTCTGAATATTTTGGGAGAACAATTAGTATATCAGGTAGACCAGATTCAAACGGTTCTTCCAAGTGAGCTGGAAGAGCTTTATATAAAAAAAGGGGAAGATTACTGTACGCTGGTCACCTGTACTCCTTATGGAGTAAATACACATCGACTTTTCGTGAGAGGTACAAGGATACAACATGGAGAGGAATTCATTCACTCTCAAGATATTAAGAAAAAGCATGTTGAATCAAAATGGATGAAAGAGTATGAGAAGGCATTAAAATATAGCTTAACTATATTAGGGGGCTGCTTACTTGTACTGTTTTTAAGGAAAAAGAAAAGGGAGAAAGGAAAAGGCTGTGTATAAACAGCAGGTGATTTATGAAGTATAAAAATAGAATCATGACATTTTTAATGGCAATAATTCTTATATGGAATTTGTCAGGTTCGGCATTTCAGGTGTATGGAAGCTCTGCTCAAAGTGGCCTGGAAAATGCTATAGGAGTTAATGCATCTGTTACAGTACAGGAAACAAAAGAGCCATTAAAGGTAAAGGATAAGGTAACCTTAAATATACATGCAGAAAACACAACAGAAAAGAATGAAATGTTTCGTTTGTATTTTAGCGATATAGAAGGAAATTTAACAGAAGATAAAAATCAATGGGGTGTTTATTTGGAGAAAGCACCTTGGCAGATATTGGTTCAGGAGTTTCGGGAGAAGGAACAAATGGATATATCTATAAAGAGTTTTCAGCAGGAAGAAACAGATGGAATTTTAACACAATATAGAAAAGCTGAAACAGAAGAAGGAATCCATTATGCTGAATTAGAACTTCCTACAGGAACCTATACAGATTTTGCTTTAACAGTTACATCTGAAAGGGCAGGTAGTATTGCAGTAATTCCTGTTTTTGGAAAGGAAAATTTTGTTTACGGAAATGCAGCGGTAATATGCTGGAAAGAGGTGGAACAGAGTACAAACCAGGAAGAAACACAAGATAAAGTACAAGACGAAATCGATATTGTACCGGAGATATGCAAATTTAGAACTTGTATTCCGAAAAAGGGAGGTGTTTTGCATCTTCAATATGGATTTGAAGGGGCACAATGGACAACCATTTATCCAAAAGAAAATGGATATGCTACAGCAGATACGATACCTGGGGGAGACCTGATTCATACGGTATTCGCAGCAGATCAAGGTTATGTAATTCAATCTGGAAGAATTTTATCAGAAGATGGAAAAGAAATAGAAGTATTAGAAGACTGTGTTGGTAAGGAAAGATATGAATACGATATGACTCTTGTAAATGAATCGATGACTCTGGAAGTACTTTTTGCTCAAAAAGGTGTATTGACAGAGGAAGAGAGGTTTTATCAAGATGCGTTAGATTTTATTTATCATAGGGATTCTTGTGTAAAGGTATTGGAAGATTCGGTTGGATATCAGGTAAAAGGAAAAGGGACAGGAATTCCTGATAAAGTCAAACTTGATGTGGGAGAAAAGATTTCATATCCTTCCCAACTTTATCATACCAGAGAATTTTATATTTCAGGCTGTGATGGAATTGTGGGAATTGGTTACTGTATGCAGCCAAATAAGAAAAATCCTTCCAGCGGCTGGTATTCGGATATCGAATCATTGGACGAGGCAAAACCAGATTATGCAAATGCATACAAACTTGTTATGCTGACCAATTATGGAATGGAATTGCAGGAATTAGGAGATGTCTGGTTTGGGGAATTAGACCAGGGGAAAAAGACGTATCGGGAAATTTATATTCATGCAGTAATTGGATATTTAGAAACAGGAAGTTTATTAGGACTTACTGGGACAGAACAGAGAAAAATTATTAAGATTGCAAATGAAGTATATGAAAAAGCAAACAGTGAGGAAATGGCAGGGATTTTAAAAAATTATAGGATTTATGCTATTAATGGAGGTGCCAGCCGGTATCAGGATATTTGTTTTATTATACGAAATGCCAAAGGTGGATTAAGCATTCAAAAAGAGAGCGCTAATTTAGATTTAACGGAAAATAAGCCTGCTTATAGTTTGGCAGGGGCTGTTTATGGCATTTATACAGATGCTTCATGTAAAAATGAGATTATGACCATGACAACAGATGAGAAAGGCTATGGTACAACCGGAGATGAGATATTAGAGGATGGCACATACTATGTAAAAGAGAAAAGTCCTTCACCTGGCTATTTACTGGATGAAACAGTCTACACTTATGAGGTAGCAGGTGGAATAGCAGCACAAGAGAATCAAAAGATTTCAAAAGAACCGCCGAAAGGAGGAAGAATAGAACTTGAAAAAACTTCAGCGGATGTAAATCTTACAAATGGCAATGCCTGTTACAATCTGGAAGGAGCAGAGTATAGTATTTATAAAAATCAGGAATGTACAGAATTTGTCACAAAAATAGTGTTAGACGCTGATGGAAAAGGAACCAGCGAGATTTTTTCCTTGGGAGAATATTACATAAAAGAAACAAAGTCTCCGGAAGGATATGAAACAGATGAGAAAGTTTATCCGGTTTCTCTGCAGGAAGAAGACAATGAAGTTACAATAGCAGTAGTTAAGGTTCAGGATTTTCCTGGATATGACAAGCTGGGAATTTCTTTAACTAAGGTTGGATACGGGGAAAACACAGCAGAAATGCCCACGCTAGCGGGGACACAGTTTACAATTCAATATTATGATGGATACTATAGTAAAGAAAATTTGCCAGATACAGCCAAAAGAGAATGGGTCATAGAAATAAAGAAAGAAGGAGAACAATATGCAGCAAAACTGAGTGATCCTTATTTAGTAGAACATCTAAGTGATGATTTATACAAAGGGGCAAATGGGGAAACCATTCTTCCCTATGGAACGATTGCTATTCAGGAAACAAAGCCGGCTGTAGGATATACCTTAAAGGGAAGCTTAAAAGATGAGGAGGGAAATATTGTAGCAAAAGATGGAGAACTATTTGTATCGCAAGTGACGAAGAAGGATGGAACGGTAAAGCTGGAAGGTGGAAATCAGTATGTCGCTGAGGATATGCCGGTGGAGGGAAGTATTAAAATTAAAAAATTTGATACAGATGGAAATACACCTTTAAAAGGCGCCATATTTGAAATCAAAAATGGAAAAGGGGAAGTGCTTTATACAACAGAGTCAAATGAGAATGGAGAAATCTTATTTGAAAACTTAAAGCCAGATACCTATACCATAACAGAGAAAAAAACAACACAGGGGCACACGTTGCTGAAAGAGCCATTGGTTGTTCAGGTTCCTATGAGAATTACAGAAGAGCAGATAGAAGAACAGAATATAGATAAAAGTCAATGCATTTATGATCCGGTAGAAAAAATTTATTATATCTATCATTTTGTATATGAAATTACGAATCATGCAAATTTTAAACTGCCTATGACCGGAGGTGGGACAACACCTGGAATATTTCTTCCATTGGCAGCAGGAATAGTTCTTCTGGCAGGCACAATAGGATTTGCTATAAGAAAAAGAGAAAACCTCTCCTTTTAGGATAAACATAACAGGAGCAGGAATCCGAGGGGGTTAGATTCCTGCTCCTGTCTGTATTTCATAAAAAAGAAGGAGTTACTGGCAATTAGTTGCCAGTAATATGAAAAGAAAAAGATTTTGAAAAAAGTCTTATTGGCTTTTACAAGTAATACTATACCTTGTAAATAAGGATAATTTATGACTAAATACTAAAAGAAAAATGAAAAACAAAAAAATTCATTTATTCTTTTTTTATAATTGCTTTCAGAAATCTTTTTAATTAACAGAGGTCCTGCTTAGCGGTCTGCTTTGTAAACAGGGTCGGCAGGATAGCCTCCGGCGGCTTTTTGCATGCCTCTTTGAATTGCATCTTTTGAGTTTTTCCAGTCAGCATCCTTATTTCTAAAGTCGAATTTGTCACAGAACCATTCCAAATCCTCTGTGATTCTCTGGAGATTTTCTGTCATGAGAGCAAACAGAGAATCATAGAAGGACTTTTTCTCTTTGTCAGATAAGAGTGTTTCAGCAGTTTCTACTAAGTCTGCAAAGTGGGGCAGACAGAAGCCTTTACTGTTTTGAAATAAATTCTGAAATTCAGGATTTTTCCGATAAAGTTCAAAGAAGGTATCCAGATAGCGATTATAAGTATCTTTGGAGTAATCACAGATATAACAGCGGTTGCTTTCTTCTTTTATCCAGGCTCCGATACTGGTTTTGGGATTTTCAGGGTCAATTTTGGCTTTTTTTAAGTGGCTTAACATGGATGCTTTTCCAGGAGAAAACATTTTAAGCTGTTGTTTCAGCTCTTCGTTTTTCTTTTTAAAATGTGTGGTCAGAATCAAGCCTGTTCCAAGACGATTTCCGTAGTCAAACATTTTCTTATAATGATTTCGGCAAAATCCGGTCTTATCTGTTTCAGCGCGGATATCATCTTCCATATAAGAAGCTCCGGAACCCAGAACAAAGTCAATGGCATGCTGCTCCAGATTTCGCTCAATAAAACAGAAAGGGCATTCGTCATCAGCCCGAAAAGCATCCATAAGAGGGATGGTATAAATTTTTTCTTTCATGTCTAAATCCTCGCGTTCTTGTTTTTTCTAGCGTATCATAATTGGGGCGGAAAGAAAAGAGAAATAGGTATTTACGATACAATTAGAGTCTGTTAAGATAATAAATAAAGGATTTTTAAATAGACAGAAGACAGAGGCGAATGGAGGAAAATGAAGAAAAAGATAGATTTACTGGAAGGTCCTATAGCGGGTACTTTAGCCAGACTGGCATTTCCGATTATGGGGACTTCTTTTATTCAAATGGGCTATAATCTAGTTGATATGATTTGGATTGGCAGGCTTGGAAGCGGAGCTGTGGCGGCGGTAGGAGCTGCCGGAATGTTTATGTGGATGGCAAATGGAGTTACTACCATCCCCAGAATTGGAGGACAGGTTACTGTTGCTCAGAAACTGGGAAGTGGAGAAAAGGAAGAGGCGGCGCAATATGCAAGAGGCGCTCTTCGCATGGGAACTTTTTTGGGAGTTCTGTATGGAATTTTAAGTTTGCTATTTCACAGGCAAATGATTGACTTTTTTAAACTTAATAATACAGAGGTTATTCAAGACGCCAGGATTTATTTGATGATTGTCTGTGGCTTGGTTGTATTTTCCTTTCTGGATCAGATTATAGGAGGAATTTTGGCTGCTATGGGAAATACGGTTACTACGTTCCGCGTTACCACTATTGGCCTTCTGATTAATTTGATTTTAGATCCGGTATTGATTTTTGGAATGGGACCGATTCCCCAAATGGGTGTTGCAGGTGCTGCCACAGCAACTGTGCTGGCTCAGGTGATTGTTTTTGTTCTGTATTTGAAAGCAATCTGGCAGGAGCCGGTTATTTTCAGAAATTTACATTTACTGAAACCGGCGAAAAAAGAACAGATAAGAAAAATTGTAAAAATAGGATTTCCTTCTGCAATACAGGATTCGTTGTTCTCTGCTATTTCCATGGTTATTGCCAGGCTTGTGGCAGGCTGGGGAGATGCAGCGGTGGCAGTACAGAAGGTGGGAAGCCAGATAGAATCCATATCCTGGATGATGGCAGGGGGATTTTCCACCGCAGTAAATGCTTTTATTGCACAAAATTATGGCGCAAGAAAAAAAGACAGAATCAAAAAAGGTTACAGGACTGCTTTGGTGATTATGGGAGCCTGGGGGATATTTACCAGTTTCCTGTTGCTGGCATTTCCAGAGTTTTTCTTTCGAATTTTCATTAAAGAACCAGAGGTTATTCCTATGGGGGTAGATTATCTTCGGATTATTGGAATCAGCGAGCTGTTTATGTGTCTGGAAGGGGCGGCTACAGGAGCGTTTCAGGGACTTGGGAAGACAATTCCACCATCTGTGACAGGGATTACGTTTAATCTCCTGAGAATTCCTGCAGCCATGCTGCTTTCAAAAACTGCCCTTGGACTGAACGGTATCTGGTGGGTGCTGAGTTTTTCCTGTATTTTAAAGGGAACTGTGCTGCCTCTTTGGTATCGGGCAGAATTCAAAAAGTATGAGAAAAGATAGAAAGAAAGGAACAAAAGAATATGACAACAAATGTGGTATTGTTAATGATTGCAGCAGTGATTATCCTGGGAGGAATTTTTTTAGCAGTGAAAGGAAAGTCCTCTATGATTCGGGAACGGTTTGCCAGCGGGGTATCTCCGGAAAATGAGCGGAAATTTATGATTACAATAGGAAGCGCTGTGATTATTATTGGTCTGGACATGTCAGTCCTGGCGCTGCTGTCTATGAATATGAAGGTGAGCCAGGAAACTACGCTGATTATTTTAGGAATTGGTCTTGTATTGTTTGTAGGAGTTATCTTAATCGGGCAGAAATATTTTCGCAGATAGAAGAAAAATACAAGAAATTTTAGAAAACAGAAAATTTAACTATTCACAGTGGAAAAACAGTGATACAATATTTAACAGTAAAATACAAAATAACGAGAGAAAATAGTGAGGTTTTGTTATGAGTAATGAATATCGTATTGAGACAAAATGTATTCAGTCCGGATGGAAACCAAAAAAAGGGGAACCAAGAATGATGCCTATTTATCAGAGTACAACTTTTAAATATGATACCACAGAGGAAATGGGCAGATTATTTGATTTGAAGGATAATGGATATTTTTATACCAGATGCCAGAATCCTACTAACGATTTAGTGGCAGCTAAAATAGCAGACTTAGAAGGCGGTGTGGCAGCAGTTCTGACTTCTTCAGGACAGGCAGCAAACTTCTATGCGGTATTTAATATCTGCGAAGCAGGGGATCATGTGATTTGTGCATCTTCCATTTATGGAGGAACCTTGAATGTACTGGGAGTAACAGCGAAAAAAATGGGAATTTCCTGTACTTTTGTGGATGTAGATGCGCCAAAAGAAGAGCTGGATAAAGCCTTCCAGCCAAATACAAAAGCTGTGGTTGCGGAAACTATTGCAAATCCATCTCTGGTAGTGCTGGATATTGAAAAAATGGCAGAAGTAGCGCATAGTCATGGCGTACCATTGATTGTAGATAATACTTTTGCAACCCCGGTAAATTGCAGGCCTTTTGAATGGGGAGCTGATATTGTGACACACTCTACTACCAAGTATATGGACGGACACGCAGCTCAGGTAGGCGGAGCCATTGTAGACAGTGGAAATTTTGACTGGGAAGCACACAAGGAGAAATTTCCGGGACTTACAACACCGGATGAATCTTATCATGGAGTTGTTTACACAAAACAGTTTGGTAAAGCTGCATACATTACCAAAATTAATGCTCAGCTTATGAGAGATTTAGGATCTATACCATCTCCTATGAATTGCTTTATTTTAAATTTAGGTCTGGAATCCTTAGTTTTGCGTGTAGAGAGACATTGCTATAATGCACAGAAGGTTGCAGAGTATCTGGAAGGTCATCCATTAGTTGGAAAAGTGAATTATCCAGGACTGGAGAATGACCATTATCATGCTTTGGCACAGAAATATATGCCAAAGGGAACCTGCGGTGTCATTTCCTTTGAGTTAAAGGCCGGAAGAGAAGCCGCTGTCAAGTTTATGGACAGTCTGAAACTGGCGTCTATTGTAACGCATGTTGCTGATGCGAAAACCAGCGTACTGCATCCTGCAAGCCATACACACAGACAGTTAAATGACCAGCAGTTAGAAGCAGCAGGAGTATCACCGGGAATGATTCGTCTTTCTGTGGGAATTGAACATATTGATGATATTATTGCAGATTTAGAGCAGGCATTAAAAGCCAGCGAAAATGAAAGATGATATCCTACCAGATTACACAATGGAGTCATGAGCTGTTCCGACTACAGGTAAAACCAGGAGGCTGCTATGTAGATGCGACCATGGGAAATGGACATGACACTTTGTTTCTCTGTGAATTAGCAGGAGAAACAGGAATGGTGACAGCTTTTGACATACAGGAAAAAGCTTTGCAGGCTACAGAAAAGCTGCTAAGGGAACACCATATGGAAAAGAAAGTCAGGTTGTGCCTGGATAGCCATACTAATATGGAGAAATATCTGGAAGCGGAATCTGTAGATGGAATCTATTTTAATTTTGGGTATCTTCCGGGAGGAGATCACAGCCTTGCCACCAAAGCGGATACCAGCGTAGAAGCAATTCATAAAGGACTTACTTTACTTAAAAAAGGCGGTGTTCTGGCGCTTTGTATCTATAGTGGAGGAGATACCGGTTTTGAAGAAAAAAACAGGATTTTAGAGTATTTAAAAAGTTTAGACGAGAAGCAATATATTGTGATTGTGAATACTTATTATAATCGTAAAAACAATCCTCCCATACCGGCTTTTGTGGTAAAAAAATAGAAGCAGTCATATACTGTCAATGAGAAACAGTGCGGATTCTGTGTTTTATGAAAAAAGAAAGAGAATCGTGGGTTTTGGCAGTATTGCTGTTGTTACTGCTTCCCTATTTGATCACAGTGGTGGTTTTAGGTCGAAGAGCCTGTCCGGTAAGCAGGAAACAGACGGTTGAAGATTATGTAGCAGGAGTTGCAGCTTCCCAGATTTCCTGGGAATATTCCAAAGAAACCATTAAGGCGCAGGTGGTTCTTGCCAGAACAAACCTTTCTGTAAAAGGTGAGAAAGAGAGAAAAGAAATATTAGAAGAAACGGCAGCATTTTTTAAAGGGCAACCTATGAATCTGGAAATGTTGGAAAAATTTCATATCTTTCAGGAAGCTGCCAGGGAAACCAGTGGAGAAGTTTTATTAACTGCCCAGGGAGAAATAAAAGAAGCGCCTTATCATGCGCTTAGCTCTGGAAAAACCAGAGATGGAGCAGATGTCATGGGTGAGTCTTACGGATACATAACTTCTGTAGAAACAGCAAAAGATAGAGACAGTCCTCTTTATGTAGAGGGCTGTTATTTTTCATTTCAGGAACTTGAGAAAAAAATGAAGAAATTTTATGGTGGTTTTACCTTTGGAGAAACAAAAGTAGTGGAAGTGAAACAAACAGATGAGGCGGGGTATGTTCTGGAACTTCAGATTGGGAATCAAATGATACAGGGGGAAAAAATAAGAGAAATTCTAAAACTGCCTTCTTCCTGTTTTTCGGTACAGTGCACAGAGGAAAAGGTGAGATTTTTGTGCAAAGGGAAAGGTCATGGTGTGGGTCTTAGCCAATATGGTGCAGAACAGATGGCAATAGAAGGGAAGGAATACAAAGAAATTTTAACGTATTTTTTTCCAGAGCTGCAAATAAACGAAAAAAAATAGAAAAAGGAATGGTTATACATATAAGGCATATCCGCCGAAAACGTAT
>CATWQE010000074.1 GCA_958352855.1 uncultured Bacillota bacterium | reverse complement strand
CCCGGAGAAGCAGATGGAGATTCTGGATGATTATGGAGAAATCCAAATCAGGGATAAGAAGGAAGGGGTCAGGAAACACTACAGAGAATACCTGGCTGTCAAAAAAGAACTGGAGAGCTATGCGCTGGATGAAGAGCAGAGACGAAGAGAAATCAGCTTTTTGGAATATGAAATTCAGGAAATTCAGGAAGCCCAGCTAAAGCCTGGAGAAGATGAGGAGCTGGAGGCTGCTTATCGGAAACTATCCAACAGCAGACAGATTACAGAAGGCCTGGGAATGGTGTATCAGCTTACCGGGGATAACCAGGAGAGCAGTACCCAGCAGATTGGCAGAGCCCTTCAAAAGCTGTCTCAGATTTCAGGCTTTGATGAAAACCTGGAAGGATTTTACAGCGCGCTTACGGATATTGACAGCCTGCTCAATGATTTTAACAGGGAAGTTTCTTCTTATTTGTCAGAATTTGTATTTTCAGAAGAAGAGTTTGTGCAGATAGAAACCAGACTGGATTTATTGAATCATTTAAAATCAAAATATGGACATTCTATTAGAGAAATCCTTGTTTACAAAGAAGAAAAAGAACAGGAGCTGGAACGTCTCCTGCATTTTCAGGAAAAGAAGGAAGCTTTGGAAAAAAGACTGGAAGCAGAAACCAAAGAACTCTCAAAAGCATGTCAGGAGCTTACAAAGGTGCGGAAAATCTGGGCAAAGGAATTAGAAAACCAGATTGTGCAGGGACTTCAGGATTTGAACTTCTTAAATGTGGAGTTTGAAATTCAGTTTAAGGAGCGGGAACAGTTTAGCGCCCAGGGAAAAGACAGCATCAGTTTTCTGATTTCCACAAATCCGGGAGAGCCGGTGCGGGAATTATCCAAAGTGGTATCCGGAGGTGAGCTTTCCAGAATTATGCTGGCAATTAAAACCCTGATGGCAGATAAGGATGATACGGAAACTTTGATTTTTGATGAAATCGACACAGGTATCAGTGGCAGAACCGCGCAGAAGGTGGCAGAGAAAATGGCAGTGATTGCAGGCTCCAGACAGGTGCTTTGCATTACCCATCTGCCTCAGATTGCTTCTCAGGCAAACGCCCATTATCTCATTGAAAAAAATGTGGAAAATATGGAAACCAGTACCAGAATACGTGAGCTTTCCTATCATGATTCTGTGGAAGAACTGGCGCGGATGCTTGGCGGTGTGAAGATTACAGATGCGGTTTTACAAAATGCCAGGGAAATGAAAGATTTGGCACAGCAACAAAAAAATACAAGAGTGAAATAAACAAAAATTCACATACTAAAAAGGTACACAACAGTGTATCTTTTTTTTGTGCTTTTTTCAGTATTTTTCATAAAAATGAGAAAGGATGTGATTTTTTTGTCTAAAAAGCGTAATTATCGCCTCTTTCTTTTCGTATTATTATTAGCGGATATTTTAGCAGTGGGCGGGCTTGGTATTGTGAGGTTGAAAAATGCCATACCGGATACAGTCTATATCCGTGAAGGACAGAAAGATGATCTTACAAAACTTTTTGACTTACCTATGGTAACCTATCCGGAGACCATTGATGTATCAGATCAGGGAAGCTATCAGATTCCATGCTCTCTGCTTGGGATTTTTCCACTCAAGCAGGTTCAGGTTGAGACAGTGGAAGAAAAGGTGGTGTCAGTTGGCGGTACGCCCATAGGGCTCTATATGGAGACTCAGGGAGTTCTCATTGTGGATACAGGGGAAATCATTGGGGAGGATGGTATTTCCAGAGAGCCGGCAGAAAATATTGCCAGGTCAGGGGATTACATTTTAGCAGTCAACGGAAGCCCGGTTACCAGAAAGAAACAGCTTATTCAGAAAATCCAGGAAAGCCAGGGAAAGCCCATGGAACTTCTGGTGAGCAGGGAAGGGGAAGAAATTCCCATTGCCTTAAATCCGATAAAAACACAGGATGACAGCTATAAGCTGGGAATCTGGGTGCGTGACAATACCCAGGGTATTGGAACCATGACTTATGTGGAAGACAATGGAAAATTCGGCGCTTTGGGTCATGGCATCAGTGATACGGACACAGGAGAACTTCTGGATGTCTCAGGAGGCGAATTGTATGAGGCTGAGATCCTTTCCATCCGAAAGGGAGCCAGGGGCGTACCAGGTGAGTTATCAGGTTACATTGAGTATCAGGAAGAGAAAAAACTTGGAACCATAGAAAAAAATACAGAGATGGGAATTTACGGGAAGCTGGACAACTGGCAGCAGCCGTTGAACCTGAAGGCTCCTGTAGCTTATAAGCAAGAGGTAAAAAAGGGTCCGGCCAGGATTATGACTGATTTGGGAGACGGAGTACAGTCTTATGAGATTCAGATTACAGAGATTTATGAGGAGCGGGCGGATACCAATCAGGCATTTGAGATTCAGGTAACAGATCCGGAGCTTCTGGCAAAAACAGGCGGGATTGTCCAGGGAATGAGCGGAAGCCCCATTTTGCAGGAGGAAAGGCTGATTGGTGCGGTCACCCATGTGTTTGTTCAGGATTCTTCAAAAGGCTATGGAATCTTCATAGAGAATATGTTGTGGTAAACTGTCGAAAATCGTTTGATAAAAGGTGAATAATGTAGAAAATGTATGTAAATTATCAGATAAAAATATAAATTGTAAGATGATTTCCCTTGATTTGCACAGGAACTGATAATATAATACTAATAGTCTTTGGCATGACGATTGAAAAGGGCGCCCGTCAGATGCCGGAGAATAGAGTTGTAACAAAATAGATGGAGGAGAAGTAATGGAGAAGTTAAATGTCGCTATAGCAGATGATAATGAGAAAATGTTGGATTTACTGGGGAACTTGATAAATGGTGATAAGGAGCTGGAATTAGTGGGACACGCTAATAACGGAGCGGAAATTTACGATATTATCAAGGAGAAAGAACCGGATGTTGTGCTTTTAGATATTATTATGCCACAAGTGGACGGTCTTACCGTAATGGAACGTGTGGGAAAAGATACAGAACTGAAAAAACAGCCGGCTTTTATTGTTGTATCTGCAGTAGGACAGGAACAGATTACCGAGGATGCCTTCCAGTTAGGAGCAAATTACTATATTTTGAAACCTTTTGACAATAATATGCTGCTTTCCAGAATCAAACATGTACGCCAGGCAAGACAGGAAAGAAAAAAGGAACTGAGAAAAGTAAATGCCTATGAAAACAGCAGCAGCTATTTTGAACGGAATTTAGAAGCAGATGTTACCAATATTATCCATGAAATTGGTGTGCCGGCTCATATTAAAGGTTATCAGTATTTAAGGGATGCCATTATTTTATCTGTAAATGATCTGGAAATGCTAAATTCCATCACAAAAATTTTATATCCTACTATTGCCAAAAAGCATCAGACCACACCAAGCAGAGTAGAACGCGCCATCCGCCATGCCATAGAGGTGGCATGGAGCAGGGGCAAAATGGATACGATTGACGAATTATTCGGATACACTGTAAGTACAGGAAAAGGAAAACCTACCAATTCAGAATTTATTGCATTAATTGCAGACAAAATACGACTGGAATACAAAAAATAAGAGAAAGAACTTTCCTTTGATGAAAAAATGGAGTATAATACTGGTATGAATCTGGCAAGGAGGGTATTTTTGTGAAAAAGATATTATTTGTAGCATCAGAGGCAGTACCTTTTATTAAGACCGGGGGATTAGCAGATGTTGTGGGTGCTCTGCCAAAGTGCTTTGATAAGGAAAATTTTGATGTAAGAGTAATTATTCCCAAATATTTATGTATGAAAGAAGAATATAAGAATCAGTTGCAGTATGTAACTCATTTTTATATGGATATTGGTTACCGCCGGGAATATGTGGGAATTATGCAGTTGGTTTATGAAGGAATTCAGTATTACTTTATTGATAATGAATACTATTTTTCCGGTTATCAGCCATATGGGGACATTCGTTTTGACATTGAGAAGTTTGCCTTTTTCTCAAAGGCGGCGCTGTCTATCTTACCGGTTATTGATTTCAGACCAGATCTGATTCACTGCCATGACTGGCAGACCGGATTGATACCTGTATATTTAAAAGACAGCTTCCAGGAAGGTCCGTTTTATCAGGGGATTAAGACGGTTATGACCATACATAACTTAAAATTCCAGGGAACATGGGATATTAAGACCATTCGTGAATTAACAGGTCTTCCGGCGCATTTCTTTACACCGGACAAGCTGGAGGCTTACAAGGATGCCAACCTGTTAAAAGGTGGTCTGGTTTATGCAGATGCTATTACAACAGTGAGCAATACTTATGCAGAAGAAATTAAAACAGAATTTTACGGAGAACACCTGGATGGTCTTATGAGGGCCAGAGCCCATGACCTGAGAGGTATTGTGAACGGACTGGATTATGATGAATGGAATCCGGAAACCGATAAAATGATTGCGAAAAACTTTAATGCAAAGAATTTCCGCAAAGAAAAAGTAAAGAACAAACTGGCATTGCAAAAAGAGCTGGGCTTAAATGAAGACCCCAAGGCAATGATGATTGGCGTGGTTTCCCGTCTGACAGACCAGAAAGGCTTTGACCTGGTTGCCTATGTGATGGATGAGCTGTGCCAGGATAATGTGCAGTTGGTAATTCTTGGAACAGGTGAAGAGCGGTATGAAAATATGTTCCGTCATTTTGCGTGGAAGTATCAGGGAAAGGTATCTGCGAATATTTTCTATGACAATGCTTTGTCCCACAGAATTTATGCATCCTGTGACGCGTTCCTTATGCCTTCTCTGTTTGAGCCATGTGGCCTCAGTCAGCTTATGAGCCTTCGCTACGGAACATTACCCATTGTTCGGGAAACAGGCGGTTTAAAGGATACCGTAGAGCCTTATAATGAATTTGAGGGAACAGGAACCGGCTTTAGCTTTACCAATTACAATGCTCACGAGATGCTGGCTACCATCCGCTATGCAGAGAGCGTATATTATGACAAAAAGCGGGAGTGGAACAAATTAGTGGATCGGGCTATGGCGAAAGATTTCTCATGGTCTCATTCCGCAAAGCAGTACGAAGAAATGTATAACTGGTTGATTGGATATTGATAAAAGGATAGGGGAGACCGCTGCAGAAAGAGAACATGCAGCAGTCTCCTTTTTTCGTATATGGAGAATAAAGAAATGCGATTATTACTGGCAGAAGACGATGATAAATTAAGACAAGAGCTTGGAAAGTTTTTTTCCATGCATGGTTATGAGACAGAGGAGATTACAGATTATGAGCATATGGAGGAGGAGATTTTAAAGGCCAGGGGTCAGCTTTTGCTGCTGGACATGAACCTGCCCTTTTTGGATGGAAAGTATTTGTGCAGTCAGCTTCGTAAGAAGACTTCCCTTCCTGTGATTATTATGACCAGTCAGAATACAGAAATGGATGAGCTTTTAAGCATGAACTGCGGGGCAGACGATTTTATTCCAAAGCCTTTTAATCCCCAGATTTTACTGGCTCATGTGGAGGCAGTGTTAAAGAGGGCTTATGGGAAGCCACAGGAGGGAGAGGAAGTAGACTGTGGTTCTTTTCTTTTGAATGTGTCAAAAGGTGTGGTACACAGCCAGGGAAAAGAGATTGAGCTTACGAAAAATGAAAACAGGATTTTATATTGCCTTGGAAAAAACAGGGGAAAGGTTGTGTCCAGGGATGATTTAATCAATGATTTGTGGGACAGTGAGCTGTTTGTGGATGACAATACGCTGACTGTGAATATGACCCGCCTTAGAGGTAAACTGGAGGAGCTGGGAATCAGTCAGGTGATTCATACAAAGAGAGGACAGGGGTATTGGCTGGAATGAGTTACAAAAAATATGCAAAGGATCAGTGGAGTCTTGGCCTGCTTCTGGCAGGTTTTTTGTGTCTGGAGCTGTCTTTTGGCATTTTAACAGGTATTCCCGGATTTTATCTGTGGATTACAGGTGTTGGGACAACACTTGTATTTTTTCTGATTTCCTATCTGGACTATACCAGAAAAAAGAATTTTTACCGGGCATTAGAACAGGGAAGCAAAAATCTGGATAAGGCATATCTGCTCCCTGAACTATTGGAAAAGCCGGATTTTGCAGAGGGACAGGAAGTGTATGAAGCCATGCTTGCCATGGAACGCTCCATGGCAGAACGGATTCAGAAATATGAGGAAAACAACAGGGAGTATAAGGAATATATTGAGCTTTGGGTGCATGAGATAAAGCTGCCCATTGCCACTGGAAAACTGCTGGTGGAGAACAATAAGGGGCAGTACAGCGACAGTATGGTCGAAGAACTGGAACGTATTGACGCTTATACAGAACAGGCGCTGTTTTATGCCAGAAGCAATTATGTGGAAAAAGATTATGTTTTGAAAAAAATCTCTCTGAAACAGGTCTGTACCGAAGTGATTCAGAGAAACCGGCGCCTTCTGCTGAAAGAGAAAATTCAAATCAGCATTCATGATTTGAACACAGAGGTTTATTCAGACAGCAAATGGCTGGCTTTTATTTTGCAGCAGATTTTATCCAACAGCGTGAAATATATGGGAACAGGAGAACGGAAGCTGGAGTGGTATGCAGCCGCAGAAAAAGAGATGGTAAAGCTGTATTTAAAGGATACAGGAACCGGAATTGCAGAGCAGGATTTACCAAGGGTCTGTGAGAAGGGCTTTACTGGAAAAAACGGAAGAACCGGAAAAAATTCTACAGGACTTGGGCTGTATTTGTGCAAAAAACTCTGTGAAAAAATGGGACACAGACTGGAGATTGTGTCAAAAGAAGGAAAAGGCTGCATGGTTATCATCCGTTTTCCAAAAGGAAGTATGACAGACGAACTTTTTTAACCTTACAAATTTGAAAGGAAAGTGTAAGGCAAATCAATGGGTTTTTTGGAAGGCTTCCTGTATGATAGAGACATCAACAGGAAAGGAGAACAGAAATGAATACCGTATTGGAAGTAGCAAATGTAGAAAAATATTATGGAAATAAAGGAAATCTTACAAAGGCCCTGGATAAAATCAGTTTTCAGGTAGAGGAGGGAGAATTTGTAGGGATTATGGGGGCGTCAGGCTCCGGAAAGACAACACTTTTGAACTGTTTGTCCACCATAGACCGGATTACCAGCGGGAAGATTGTGGTGGATGATGTAGATATTACCAGATTAAAGGGAAATCACCTCAACCGTTTCAGAAGAGAGGAGCTGGGCTTTATTTTTCAGGACTTTAATCTTTTGGATACCCTGACTGCTTATGAGAATATTGCCCTGGCCCTTACCATTCAGAGAGTAAAGCCTGGAAAAATTGAAAAAGACGTAAAAAAGGTGGCAGAACAGCTTGGAATTACTGCGGTGCTGAATAAATATCCCTACGAAATGTCAGGAGGACAGAAGCAGAGAGTAGCCTGTGCAAGAGCCATTGTGGGAAATCCGAAACTGGTGCTGGCAGATGAACCTACCGGAGCACTTGATTCCAAGGCGGCCAGAATGCTTCTGGAGAATTTTCAGTTTATGAATCAGAAGCTGGGAGCAACCATTCTTATGGTGACCCATGATGCTTTTACCGCCAGCTATGCAGACCGCATTTTGTTTATTAAGGACGGGAAGCTGTTTAATGAACTTCATAGAGGGGAAGATTCCAGAAAAGAATTTTTCGGACGTATTATTGAAGTGGTAACGCTTCTGGGAGGTGAGCTGAATGATGTTATTTAAGCTTTCCGTAAAAAACATGAAGAAGAGCTTTAAAGATTACGCTATTTATTTTGTTACCCTGATTTTAGGTGTGGGAATTTTTTACGTGTTTAATTCCCTGGATTCCCAGCAGACCATGAAGGTGCTGAGCAGCTCCACCTATGATATTATTGAACTAATGGTGCAGATGCTAAGCGGTATGTCTGTGTTTGTTTCTTTTATCTTGGGCTTCCTCATTGTCTATGCCAATAATTTTCTCATTAAGCGAAGAAAAAAGGAATTTGGGGTTTACATGACCCTTGGAATGGGAAAAGGACAGATATCCAGAATCCTTCTGGGAGAAACGGTTATCATCGGGCTGGTTTCTCTGGCAGTAGGTCTGGTTCTGGGGATTTTCGGCGCTCAGTTTATGTCCCTTCTGGTTGTGAAAATGTTTGGCGGCGTTATGGATGGATATCAGTTTGTATTTTCTTCCAAAGCATTTGTTAAAACCATCTGCTATTTTGCCATTATGTTTGCCATTGTAGCAGTGTTTAATGTAGTAAGTATTTCTAAATGCCGCCTGATTCGTCTCTTGTCAGCCAGAAAAGAGAATGAACAGGTGAAAATGAAAAATCCATTGCTTTGCTTTGTGATTTTCCTTCTGGCGGCAGCAGACCTTGGCATTCAGTATTACCGGGTATGCCACCCGGACTCTTTAAACCAGCAGGATGTAGGATGGATTATTCTGGCTGGCTGCCTGGGAACTTTTTTCCTGTTCTGGTCTTTGTCCGGATTTTTGCTGAATATTATGCAAAAAAGCAGGAAATTCTATTTGCGGGATTTAAACGCTTTTGTTCTGCGCCAGATTCACAGCAAGGTTAATACCATGGTGTTTGCCATGACAGCAATTTGCCTTATGTTATTTGTAACCATTTGTGTTCTGGCAGGAGGGCTTGGATTAAATTATAGCTTTCAGAAAATGCTGGGAGAGATGACGCCGGCAGATGTGAATTATGCTGTTTATTATGGAAATGGTGAGAACGAAAGACCAGATGCAGATAAGGTACTTTCCGACTTATATGAAGAAAAGAAAGGAGAAATCTTTGCTTCTGATGCAGTGCAGATGACAATTTATGAAAGTGAAGAACTCACAGTGGCAGAAACCATTGGAAAAGATAAATTTTCCGTAGGCGGAATGGTGGAATTTTCGGCACAGGAGATGACGGAAGACATTGTAAAAGTATCAGATTATAACCGCCTTGCACGTCTGTACGGACTTTCAGAATTGAAGGTTCCAGAAGGAACTTATGCAATTGTGTGCGATTATGAGGTGTTTGAAAAAATCAGAAACCCTTTGTTAAAAGAAGGGAAAACCATTACCCTGAACGGAAAAACCTATACGCCGGCTTATGAAAAGTGCCAGTACGGATTTTTGGAAATGATGGCAAACCATGCCAACAGTGGTTTTGTGGTACTTCCAGATGACAGCGTACAGGAATCCTGGAAAAGTGAGGAATTTCTGGCAGCAAATTATCAGGCAGACAGCAAGCAGGAACGAGAGGAAAAAGAGGAGCTGGCAGCAGCTTTAGAAACAGAAGAATTAGCGTTCACCAGTAAAATTGAAATTGTTGAGGTAAGCGGAGGTTTATCTGCAACCGTAACCTTTATGGCAATTTATCTTGGCATTATCTTTCTGATTTCCAGCGCAGCGCTTCTGGCTCTAAAAGAACTATCCGAAAGCTCAGATAATAAGGAGCGTTATGAGATGCTTCGGAAAATCGGTGCAGACGAAGCTTTGATTAACAGGGCATTGTTTCGGCAGATTGCAATTTTCTTTTTCCTACCTCTCTTAGTTGCGCTGATTCATTCTGTCTTTGGCATGACTTTTATTAGAATTATGCTGGAAAGTATGGGGAAAATCGGAAGCTATGCTTCTATTCTGGCAACCGCTGGAATCCTGGTTGGAATTTACGGAGGCTATTTCCTGCTCACCTATTTTGGAAGTAAACGGATTATCCGAAATGTTTAAAAAATGGAACAAAAAACAAGTTATAGAAAACTGGAATCCTGCCATACTAAGAATGTGAAGAAAGAAAAGAACAGGAGGAATTTTAAAATGACAGAGATTTCAGTACTTGATTTACAGAATCTGCGCCACTTAATCGGCGGATTTGAAACCACTCACTGTAAAATGCAGGACTATGCCCATGAAGCACAGGACCCACAGGTAAAACAGTTTTTCCAGAAGTCAGCCCAGTCTGCAATGGAAAGCAAGCAGCAGTTAATGACATTTTTGCAGTAGGAGGAAGAGAAAATGACAGATAAAACAATGGTTTCAGATACCCTGGCAGGAATTAACGGAGAACTGGTACGCTATGGAGAGATGATTTCTCAGACAGAGAATCAGCAGTTAAAACAAACGCTGAAACAGATGCGCAATCAGTGTGAAATGTCTCAGGAAGAGATTTACCAGATCGCAAGAGCGAAGAGCTATTATGTTCCTGCAGCATGTGCAAAACCAGAGGAAGTCGCTCATGTGCGTTCTGTACTGAGCCAGCCTTCCATGCAGTAAAATATGTTGAGAGAAACCCTTTGTTACAGGCTTTTGTGACAAAGGGTTTTTTCAGGATTTTTTGCAAAAGAACTTGAGGAATCAGGGGAAATTTGTTATCATATACATATATCATTTCACCAGAAATCGGAATCATTCAGAATTCCAGTCGGGGGAACAATCTTTTTTCTATTGCTTTATTTCTGAAGCGAAATTCAAAAGAGAACTTTTATAAAAGAGGCGGGAGGGAGTAAAATATGGTAATAGACTGAAAAACTTAGAGGTAAAACAGTTGACAATAGGCAAAAAATATACTATGATAAATCAAAAGGAGCGAACATAAGTTCGCGGTTTGCATAGTAAAAGAAAATAGGAGAATGAGAATGGCACAGACAGTAAAAGAAGATTCCTCAAAGAAGGAAGTTTTAAAAAAAGAAGATAAATTAAAGGCTCTGGACGGAGCTTTGGCTCAGATTGAAAAACAGTTTGGAAAAGGCTCTGTAATGAAGCTTGGAGATTCTGCTGCAAATATGAACGTGGAAACAGTACCTACAGGAGCGTTGAGTCTTGATATTGCCCTGGGGCTTGGAGGAATTCCCAAGGGAAGAATTATAGAAGTCTATGGACCGGAATCCAGTGGTAAGACTACGGTTGCCCTGCACATGGTTGCAGAGGTACAGAAGCGCGGGGGAATTGCAGGCTTTATTGATGCGGAGCATGCCCTTGACCCTGCATATGCCAAGAATATTGGGGTAGATATTGACAATCTTTATATATCACAGCCGGATAATGGAGAGCAGGCCTTGGAAATTACAGAGACCATGGTTCGCTCCGGCGCTGTGGATATTATTATTGTGGACTCTGTAGCTGCCCTGGTTCCAAAGGCAGAAATTGAAGGGGATATGGGGGACTCCCACGTAGGTCTTCAGGCGCGTTTGATGTCTCAGGCATTGAGAAAACTCACCGCCCACATCAGCAAGTCCAACTGTATTGTTATCTTTATTAACCAGCTTCGTGAAAAAGTGGGGGTTATGTTCGGAAATCCGGAGGTTACCACAGGTGGACGTGCTTTGAAATTCTACTCTTCTATCCGTATGGATGTGCGAAGAATCGAAACCTTAAAACAAAGCGGCGAGATGGTTGGTAACCGTACCAGAATCAAAGTGGTAAAGAATAAGATTGCACCTCCTTTTAAAGAAGCGGAATTTGATATTATGTTCGGAGAAGGGATTTCAAAAGAAGGGGATATTCTGGATCTGGCAGCAAATCTTGGCATTGTGAATAAGAGTGGCGCCTGGTATGCATATAATGATGGCAAAATCGGACAGGGTCGTGAAAATGCGAAGAAATACTTAAAGGATAATCCTCAGATTGCGGAAGAAATCGAACAGAAAGTAAGAGCGCATTATGGTCTTTCAGAGGGAGGCGCGGCTGCCAGGGAAGCGGAAGCTTCTGAGGTGTTTGAGCAGGAGACCATGCCTTTGGAGACACAGGAAGAAGAGTAAGAGGTTAAAGCCATGATTGTTACAGAAATAAAGCCTGTGACCCGGCAAAAATTTCAGATTGAACTGGACGGACAGCCCGCTTTTGTATTATACAAAGGCGAGCTGTCCCGCTATCATATTCAAAAAGATAAGGAACTGCCACAGGAGATTTACGAAGAGCTGGTAG
This sequence comes from uncultured Bacillota bacterium, assembly GCA_958352855.1. Classification (GTDB taxonomy): domain Bacteria; phylum Bacillota; class Clostridia; order Lachnospirales; family Lachnospiraceae; genus Blautia. The sequence continues at coordinate 1,051 of CATWQE010000074.1, read as the reverse complement.
GACAGGTGCTTACCAAAAGAGCAAAACTAAGAGCCATGCATCTGCTGGAAAAAATGGACAGAACCAGGGCAGAACTGAAAAAAAAGCTGGAGCAGAGCGGTTATCCCACGAGAGCGGTGGAAGAGGCTCTGGAATATGTGGAATCTTTTCATTATATTGATGATGTCCGGTATGCGGCAAGATATATTGAATTTCAAAAAAGTAAAAAAGGAAAAGCCAGACTTAAAATGGAATTGCTGCAAAAGGGAATTTCAGCAGAAATCGTTGCCAGAGCCCTGGAAGAAGCAGAGGAACAGATGGATGCAAAAGAGACGATCCGCAGGATGCTTCAGAGCAAAAGAAAAGGAGAAGGACCTTTAGAAGAAAAAGAGAAACAGCGGCTTTATGGATTTTTTATGCGAAAAGGGTTCTCCTCTTCGGAAATTTTGTCGGTTTTTCGTGAGATAAGCGATAAAGAGTAAGAGACAGGCTCACCTTTTTGTTGACTTTTTTATGAATTCAGTATAAAATTATACTGTTGTATTTGTACAATGAAAATTAAATAAGGAGGTGCTCCTGTGGCAATCTATGTAATAGTTGCACTTGTTGCTGTGGCTGTTACCTTGCTGGTTTCCATTCCGGTAACTGCAAATCTCTCTGTGAAGAAAAAGACAGAAAAAGACGCTGAAACCATTGGAACTGCAGAAGTAAAAGCAAGAAGCATTATAGATGAAGCATTGAAGACTGCTGAGACAAAGAAACGTGAAGCTCTCTTGGAAGCAAAAGAAGAAAATCTCCGAACCAAAAATGAACTTGAGAAGGAGACCAGAGAGAGACGCAATGAACTTCAGAAGTATGAGAAACGTGTTTTATCAAAAGAAGAAGCCCTTGATAAGAAAGCGGATGCTTTAGAAAGAAGGGAAGCTGAGTACACAGCAAAAGAAGTAGAGTTAAAGAAGAAAGAAAAGAAAGTCGATGAATTACAAGGACAGAGAGTACAGGAACTGGAACGAATTTCCGGCCTTACCTCCGAACAGGCAAAAGATTATCTGTTGAAAACTGTTGAAGACGA
>CATWQE010000073.1 GCA_958352855.1 uncultured Bacillota bacterium | reverse complement strand
CATACCGCATTTTCTGGCAGCTTCCAGGGCTGTGACAGGGGTGTCAAACTGTTCCCGAACATAGGAAAAGGCAGGAGCCAGTTGTCTTGCCAGCTCTTCATTCACAAAGGATTGGGAAGAAAGGGAAATTCCTTTTTCATGCCAGTAGCGGAGAATCCAGAGAAAAATACTTCCAATATGGTTGCGGATAGCCAGTTCGCAGCCATATTTTTTTTCGCAGTCTTCCCGGAAAATTTCCTGAACCCAGAAAGAAATTCCAGTATCTTTTAGCGCCTCTTTTGGAATGACCTGCTCCTGGTGGGGATATTGGGAGAGAAATGGCAGGAGGTACTGGGACTCCAGGTAGCTGCAGGACATGTTGCTGTAAATCAGCTCAGGGAGAAAACGAATCACATAGTAACGGCCTCCCTCATTGGAGAGGCTGTTAATCAGATGAACTTCTCCTGCGGGAATCAGCACCAAATCCTGGGGGCCGAACCGGTGATAAGAGTTTCCAAGATAAAGCTCAAAAAAATTTTCTTTTCCGTAAAGGATTTCAATATAATCATGATAGTGGGCAGGATAGACCGGTCCTGCGCCTTCCACGTCCTGGAGATGGCATACATAAGATAAAGGAATGCCATCTATACAGGGCTTTTTTTCTTTTATAAATTCCATGTTTTATACCTCTGTAGGACAAATTTTTATTATTTTTAAGCACAAAAATTATAGCACAAAAAAAGGGTGAGGGCTATAATAAACCCAGAAAAATAAGAAAGGACTTGAGGAAATATGGAAGATAAAAAAACAGGAATTCCCCTGGAGGGATTTGGCGAAGCAGTGAGAAAAGCAGCAGCAGAAGGGATGGTTTTGCTGAAAAATGAAAACCAGATGCTGCCAATTACAGAGAAAGACCAGGTGGCTTTGTTTGGAAGATGCCAGATGAATTATTATAAGAGCGGAACAGGTTCTGGTGGCGCTGTGAATACTGCCTACACCACCAATCTCATAGACGGATTTTGCCGGTACAAAAATATTGCATTGAATGAGGAATTGTTGAAGGTTTACGAAGCCTGGATTCAGGAAAATCCCTTTGATGACGGGCAGGGAGCCTGGGCAAGTGAGCCATGGTTTCAAAAGGAAATGCCGGTTTCCCCGGAACTGGCGCGAAAAGCAAGAGAGGACTCCAATAAGGCGCTGGTGGTTATTGGACGGACTGCAGGGGAGGACAAGGATTATGCGGCTGTGGAAGGCAGCTATTACCTTACAGCAGAAGAAAAACAGCTTTTGGAAACCGTAGCGGAAGTATTTGAGGATACGGGTGTGATTATGAATGTTTCCAATATTATTGATATGAGCTGGCTGGAAACCTTGAAGAATAAGGAGCATATCCGTAGTGTTATCTACACCTGGCAAGGGGGTGTAGAAGCAGGTGGCGCCAGCGCAGATGTGCTGGTAGGAGCTGCAGTGCCAAGTGGAAAACTGCCGGACACCATTGCTTATGATATTAAAGACTATCCAAGCACTGCAAATTTCGGAAATGAAGAAAAGAATCTTTATCAGGAAGATATTTATGTGGGATACCGGTATTTTGAGACCTTTGCCCCAGAGCGTGTGCAGTTCCCTTTTGGTTTTGGATTGTCTTACACAGATTTCTCTATGGAAGTAAAACAGGCAGAAATCCTTGGCTCTGGTGTGGATGCCAGTGTGAGATTTCAGGTGGAAGTAAAGAATACAGGTTCCAAATACGCCGGAAAAGAAGTGGTGCAGGTGTATTATGAAGCCCCACAGGGAAAACTGGGAAAACCGGCAAGAGAGCTGGGAGCTTTTGCGAAAACAGAGTTATTGCAGCCAGGGGAAGCGCAGACAGTAACCTTACAGCTTCCTGTTGCCAGCATGGCATCTTATGATGACAGTGGTGTTACAGGACATAAATCCTGTTATGTGCTGGAAGCAGGGGCGTATCATTTTTATGTGGGCGGTGATGTGAGAGCAGCGCAGCAGGTTTCCATTCAGGGACAGGATGGAATGGAAATTTCAGAATGTATGGTGACAGAAGCTTTGGAGGAAGCATTGGCGCCTACAGAGAAGTTTCAGAGGCTTTGCCCGGGAAACAAAAAAGAAGACGGAACCTATGAACCAAAAGCAGAGGATGTGCCAACCCAGACAGTTTCTCTAAAAGAAAGGATTCAAAACCGGATGCCAGAGGCAATGGAGATAACAGGAAACCAGGGAATATCCTTCCAGGATGTAAGAGACAAAAAAGCCAGTCTGGAAGCCTTTGTGGCGCAGTTATCAGAAAGAGAGCTGGCGATTCTGGTAAGAGGGGAAGGTATGTGCAATCCACTGGTAACACCCGGAACTGCCTCTGCTTTTGGTGGAACAGCTCCAAGCCTTTATGCTTATGGAATTCCTCCGGTATGTACTGCAGACGGACCTTCCGGTATTCGCATGGACAGTGGATTGAAGGCTACACAAATGCCGATTGGCACCATGCTGGCTGCCAGTTGGAACCTGCCCCTTGTGGAAGAACTTTATGAATGGGAAGGACAGGAGCTTCTGAGAAATGAAATTGATACTTTGCTGGGGCCTGGAATTAACCTTCACAGAAATCCGTTAAATGGAAGAAACTTTGAATATTTTTCTGAAGACCCGTATCTGACCGGAAAATTTGCAGCGGCAGTGGTAAAAGGTATTAAGAAGAGCGGCGCAGATGCCACAGTGAAGCATTTTGCCTGCAATAACCAGGAGCTTGCCAGAAATACAGCGGATTCGGTAGTGTCAGAACGGGCAGCCCGGGAGCTGTATTTAAAAGGCTTTGAAATAGCAGTAAAAGAAGGCAAGGCATGCTCCATTATGACCTCCTATAATCCATTAAACGGTCACTGGTCTGCATCAAATTATGATTTGTGTACCACTATTTTAAGAGGAGAATGGGGCTATACTGGAATTGTGATGACAGACTGGTGGGCAAAAATGAATGACCCGATTTCAGGCGGGGAGGCAAAGATTACCCACACAGCAGCCATGGTAAGAGCCCAGAATGATTTGTACATGGTAGTAACCAACGGTGGCTCTGAGGAAAACGAGTATGAGGATGATACGCTGGAAGCTCTGAAAGAGGGCAGACTTACCGTTGGAGAACTGCAAAGATGTGCCATGAATATCTGTCGTTTTATTCTTCACACACCGGCTGCAAAAAGAACATTAAAAACACTGGAAGAAATGGAAGCAGAGCAGGGAGACTTTTCGTTCACTCCGGTAAAGCTCTGTCCCAAGAAGCCAGATACCATGAAACTCACCATTGAGCAGGCTGGCAGATATAAGTTCCTGGTAAAAGCGCGTTCTGCCCTGTCCTCTCTGGCGCAGTCCTCCTGCAATCTGCTGCTAAATCAGAAACCGGCGTTGACTATTCAGAGTAATGGAACAGAAAATCAGTGGACGGTTTTAAAACTAAATAATATTCAGTTGGAAGCAGGAGAATATGAGGTTTCCCTGGCTTGTGTAAAAACAGGACTGGAAATTGAATGGATTGATGTAACAAGATAAGGAATATCAGAAAAAACAGAAAAATTTCTCTTCATATTGCAATTAAAACACAGGTAATATATACTGTTAATTAGTGTCATTTCCTAAAGGATAATGTCGATTACAGTAAAATAATATGAGGGGATAGAAGAATGGTATTTTCCAGTTTATTGTTTGTATTTTTATTTCTGGCATTGAATTTAATGGTCTATTTCTTTGTCAGTGAAAAAAAGCGAAATTATGTATTGCTTATTTTTTCTTTGATTTTTTATGCCTGGGGCGGTCCAAGATTTTTGGTTTTGCTAGTTGGTGAGACCGCAGCCAGTTGGTTTTTTGCTTTGCAGATTGAAAAGGAAAAAGGTACTGCAAAACGCAGACTCTATATGGCGGGAGAATGTGTGGTGCTTTTGGGACTTTTGGGATTTTTTAAGTATACCGTCTTTTTCCTTGGAAATCTTCAGGCGCTGACCGGATTTCCGAAAGAAATCCCCCAGATTGTCCTTCCCATTGGGATTTCCTTTTACACCTTCCAGTTATTATCTTATGTGATAGATGTGTATAGGGGAGAAGTTTCTGCGCAGCCTAAGTTCTGGAAACTCTTATTGTATTCCAGCTTGTTTCATCAATGTATCGCAGGGCCTATTGTGCGCTATGAGACAGTGGCAAATGAAATTGATGAGAGGAAAATATCTTCTGGTGATGTCTTCGTAGGTGTACGGAGATTCTGTGTGGGGCTGGCGAAGAAATCGATTCTGGCCAATTCCTGTGCTTCTGCGGCAGATACTCTTCTGCCTGCAGGAGTGGAGGCTTTAAGCGCACAGTCAACCCTTGGTCTGTGGCTGGGAATGCTGTTTTACATGCTGCAGATTTATCTGGATTTTTCCGCCTATTCTGATATGGCAATCGGTATGGGAAGAATGGTGGGATTCCATTATCTGGAAAACTTTAATTATCCGTACATTGCAAAATCGGCTCAGGACTTCTGGAGAAGATGGCATATTTCCCTGAGCAGCTTTTTCAGGGATTATGTCTATATTCCTCTGGGAGGAAGCCGGTGTGAAACCTGGAAGATTGTGCGAAATATGGCAGTGGTGTGGTTTTTGACCGGAATGTGGCATGGAGCCAGTTGGAACTACATACTCTGGGGCGTTTATTATCTGGCCTTCCTGTTACTGGAACGGTTTGTGATAAAAGACCGGATTCCCAAAGGTCTGAATCACGTATATGCCCTTTTGGTTATCTTTTTCGGATGGGTAATCTTTAAATTTGAAAATATAAAAGAGCTTGGATTTGTTCTTTTAGGACTGTTTGGTATCGGAAGCTCTGGATTTACAGGTTTGGAAGCCACAACAGTGTTTATGAATAATCTCTTTTTCCTGATGATTGCAATTATTGCAGTGACGCCTCTTGGGAAAAAACTGAGAAGGATTCTGTTTGAATTAGGAAAAACCAGTAAACCGGTATTCTGGTTCTTTAATATTACAGAGATGCTGACGCCGGTTCTGCTGTTGTTATTGTCTGTACTGGCGCTGATTGGGGATAGTTATAATCCCTTCCTGTATTTTCAGTTTTAATCAAAGGATTACAAAGAAAGAGGTTGGCAAATGGCAAAAGAAAAATATACAAAGGAACAAAAAAAGATTATACGGAAGTTTCGCGCTCTTGCTGTAAAAGCCTTTGCGGCGGTTATGCTCATTGGATGTGTGATGGGATTTTTGTTTTTCTTCCGACCCGCTACATCCCAGGTGGAGAAAAGAAAACTGACAGAATTTCCCAAATTTACGGTGAGTTCCTTTTTAGACGGTTCCTTTTTCTCCCAGGTGTCTTTGTGGTATTCAGATACCTTTCCCATGAGAGACACCCTGATTGCAGCGGATAAAAAGGTCAAGGATTTATATGGAATAGAATCCTCCACCATGATGGTAGGAGGACACGAGCAGGGGGATGCAATTCCCACTGCGGGGGATAAAAAAGACAAAGAGACAGAGGACAGCACACAGGAAGAAGAGAACCAGGAACCAGTGACAGCGCCGGACAGCCAGGAGATGGAAGCTGAGATTCAAAATCAGATTCAGCAGGGGCTTTATGTAAAAGATGGGGCAGCCTACAGTGTTTATTATTTTAACCAGGGAGCGGCTGAAACCTATACGGATGCCCTGAACCAGGCCGCAGAAGAGCTGGATGGTATTGCAAAGGTATATTCTCTTCTGGTGCCTAATAACTCAGGGGCCATGCTGCCGGAGAAAGAGTTAAAGGGACTGGGTGGTTCTGACCAGGAACAGGCAATTTCTTATTATTACAGTCTTTATGACAAGGTCATTCCTGTTAAAACTATAGAAACACTACGGGAACATAATGATGAATACCTGTATTTCCGCACAGACCATCACTGGACTCAGCTAGGTGCTTATTACGTGTATGAGAATTTCTGCAAGGAAAAGGGATTTGAACCACATAAATTATCAGAGTTTGAAAAAATGTCCTTTGAGCCATTTTTGGGAACTTTTTATACGGAATTGCAGAATCAGGACATGGCAAAAAATCCGGACCGGGTGGATGCTTATGTGCCAATGGGCACTAATGATATGACCTATTGGAATACGGATGGCTCAAAACAGGAGTGGCATGTTATAGAAGATGTAAGTACCTGGGATCAGAGTTCTGGATATTATTGTTATATTGGCGGGGACAAACCTATGAGTATTATCGAAAACCCTGAGATTCAGGACGGTTCTTCCTGTATTGTTTTAAAGGAATCCTATGGAAACTGTTTCGTACCGTTTTTAGTAGACCACTATCAGACCGTATATGTGGTGGACTTCCGCTATGCAGATGTGAATCTGATAGATTATGTAAAAGAAAAGAAAATCCAGGATGTGTTGATTATGAACAACATCACGATTATCGGAAGCGATACCGTAGCGAATAAAATCGCAGGGCTTTTGTAAATCCCATGAGAAATAACAGAAACGAATAAATAAAGGAAAAGAGGAACAACTGTGTAAACGGTATTGAGATTCAAAATGCCGTTATCAGAAGTTTCTCTTTTTCCTTCTATATTCACAAATGAAAAAGGCTGTGATAAAATCTATTTAAAGAAAAATCAAAAGAAGGAAGTGCGTGATGAGTTCAATAACAAAGAAAAATAAATATGAAATTGATATGTGCAGCGGTTCTATTATGGACAAGCTTATTGCCTTTTCCCTGCCCCTTATGCTGTCTGGCATTTTGCAGTTGATGTTTAATGCGGTGGACATTGTAGTAGTGGGAAAGTTTAGCGGAAGTGAGGCTCTGGCAGCAGTGGGCTCTACCTCTGCTCTTATTAATGTGTTTACCAATTTATTTATCGGGGTATCTCTGGGAACCAATGTACTGGCTGCCCGTTTCTATGCCTCAGGAAGAGAAAAGGAGATGTCTGAAACAGTACATACATCTCTTACCTTTGCGCTTATCAGTGGGATTGTGATGTCTTTTGTGGGATTGTTCTGTTCCAGAGGCGCCCTGGAGCTTATGGCAACACCGGAAGATGTGATTGGGCAGGCGGCTCTTTATATGAAAATTTACTTTCTGGGAATGCCATTTTTCATGTTGTATAATTACGGAGCAGCAGTTTTAAGGGCAGTGGGAGATACGAAGAGACCGCTGTATTTTCTGGTGGTTTCCGGTGTTTTAAATGCAGGACTGAATATGTTCTTAGTCATTGTCTTTCATATGGGAGTGGAAGGCGTGGCTATTGCCACTGTGATTTCCCAGATGGTTTCCTGTATTTTAGTGCTGCATTGTCTGTATCACTGTGAGGGGAGCTATCAACTCCGATTTTCCAAACTTACCATAAAAAAGCAGTATTTAAAGCCCATTTTCCAGGTGGGGATTCCTGCGGGTATTCAGAGTACAGTGATTAATTTTTCCAATGTATTGCTCCAGTCTTCGGTAAATTCCTTTGGGTCTATTGCCATGGCAGGCTATACAGCAGCAAACAATATTTTTGGATTTTTGTTTGTGGCAGTGAATTCCGTTACCCAAGCATGCATGAGCTTTACCAGTCAGAACTTTGGAGCCGGAAAGTGGAAGCGCATGGACAGGGTGCTGGTGAACTGCATCTTTTTATCCGTTACAGTAGCAGTGATATTAGGGGGCGGGGCCTATGTATTTGGCCCGCAGCTTTTAAAAATTTATACCAATAATCCAGAGGTCATTCAATGCGGAGTGGAAATTCTCCTGTATACAACTGTGACCTATTTCCTGTGTGGATTAATGGATTTATTTCCGGGGGCTTTACGGGGAATGGGATATTCGGCAGTGCCTATGATTTTGTCGGTGATTGGAACGGTTGGAACCAGAATTATCTGGATTTTCTGGGTGTTTCCACAGCACCGCTCTCTGGACCTGCTCTTTATTTCTTATCCCGCATCCTGGATTGCAACCATTGTGATGCAGGTGATTTGTTTCTGGTTTGTGAGAAAAAAAGTTCATAAAACGTTACAGGAGCGTTTCAATAGCTAAGTGTAAAAGGAGATGGAAGATGAAAAGAAAAGCAGGAGTTATAATTGCAGTAATTCTGATGTGCCTGATGTGCAGCATGCCTGTATGGGCGCGTGCCGGAGGGGGCGGCGGAGGCGGTTCCGGTTCAGGCGGCAGTTCCGGTTCAGGTGGAGGGTCTTTCTCCGGTTCTTCTTCAGACGCTTCAGGCAGTCAGAGGGGCAATGTTGTTGGTGTTTTCGTACAGGGTATGTTTCTTCTGGTGCTTGCCAGCGGAGGGAGCATTATTCTCATCTGGAAAGGAAGAAAAGCCAAAAGAAGAAGCCGGCGCGCTATGAAAGCATTTGCCAAAATGGGGGATAACTGGGATGCAAAGGAAATCCAGCGTCAGGTGGAAGAAGCCTATTTTCAGAGTCAGGAGTGCTGGAGGCGGATGGATATCAGCTATGGAGCGCCTTATTTAAGTGAAGAGCTGCAAAAGGAGTTTGACAGTAAAATCCAGTGGATGGTTCTCCGAAATGAGGAAGTGATTCAGAAAAATGTAAAGCTGCTTCGTGCTATGCCGGTAGGAGTGCAGGATGAACCGGGAGAAGAGCAGGATGTTATCTGGTATCTGATTCATGGAAAGATGACAGGGTACTATGTGAATCGGCAAAGCCGGAAAGTGGTGCGTGGAAAGACCAGACCAGAAGCATTTTTTGAATATTGGAAATTTGTGTATCGTAATAAGCGGTGGGTGCTTCAGGAAATCAGGCAGCAAAATGAGATGGATATTGACGCTATGGAAAATACCCAAAGCACGATTCACAAGCTGGATGAAAAGAAATAGAACAGGTTTGGCTGTTATGAAGTGGGAAAGGGGTGTAGGACTATGAATATAAAAGATTTGGAATACTACAAGGTAGTCTGTGAACAGAAAAGTATTACAAAAGCAGCTCACGCTTTATATCTGACTCCACAGGGATTGAGCAAAATCATAAAAAATATAGAGAACGAATTGGAAGCAACGCTTTTAAAACGGACAGCATCAGGAATCAGTCTCACTAGGTCAGGTACATATTTATACGAGCATCTGGAGAATTTTCTGGAACCTTATCATAGTGTTTGCAGCGAGATTCGCTGCATTGAACAGCAGGAAAAAAGAGAAATCGATTTGCTGTCAGCCTATGGAATTTTGCGTCTTGTAACACCAGAATGTCTGGCGGATTTTAGAGAAAAATATCCGGAGATTACACTTACATATCGGGAATATCCGGATCGTCAGGTAGAGCAACGCTTTCTGGCAGGAGAAGGAAATGTAGCATTTACCATTGGGAATCATGAAGCCAATTATATGGATGCTACTTTTATGGAATCCTTTGAAATTAAGCTTCTGGTGAATGAAGAACATCCACTAAGCAGAAAAAAGTCGGTTTCCATTCGAGATTTACAAGGAGAACGACTTTATATAGAAAGTCCTGAATTTCACATTCACCATTTAATTTTGAACAAATGTAGAGAAGCAGGATTTGAACCTAATATTGTGTTTGAAACCAGTGGTTTTAGCCTATGTCATAAAATGGTGCAGCAAAACAAAGGGATTTCTGTTACTGTAGATTTTATTTTTGAAGATATGAAACAAAAGGGTCTGGTTATGATTCCTTTTGACGATGGGACTTATCAATGGTCAACTTACATGCTTACCAGAAAAGGAACGGTGGAGAATCCGGATATTCGTCTGTTTCACCGCCATGTAGTGAAGTGGATGGAAGAGATTGCCAAAAATCCGGAGATTCGATAATAAGTATCAGCATTTGGTTGAAACAGAGAAACTCTTTGTTGATAACATAAATAGAAAAATTGTGTTATCCTATACAGGAATTCACAATAATAGACTCCAAAAAGGAACCGACACATAAAGCAGCAATTATGTGTCGGTTCCTTTTTGCTATCAATAAAATGTTGAAGGGTTCAACAATCCGTTGATGGGAAGGCTGGGAAAAGATTGTTATAATATAGACAAATAAGAAATATAGCAAATTGCTGCACATACTTAGGAGGTAAACATGAGTACGTTTCAATTAACATCTATTGAAGAATTTGAGGCTGCAACCAACAGACTATTAGAAACAGGAGCAAAGGTGGGGGCAGATTCCTGGCAGGCAAGAGTAAAAAATCAGACTCCACATTGTAAATTTGGAGAAGAAGGAATCTGCTGCAGGATTTGTTCCATGGGGCCATGCCGTATTACAAAAAAGGCGCCAAGGGGAATTTGCGGCTGTGATGCACATGGTATTGCAGGCAGAAATTTTCTTCGTTTTACAGCAGGAGGCGCTGCTACCCATTCTGATCATGGAAGGGAAATTTGCCATACCCTTCATACAGTAGACCCGGATGGAAATTATAAAGTAAAAGATCCGGAAAAGTTAATTCGTATTGCAAAAGAATGGGGAGTAGAAACAGAAGGGAAAGATATCTATGATTTGGCGCATGAAATGTCAGAACTGGCGCTTTTAGAATATGGAAAACCGTTTGGCGTTCAAAGATGGCTCAGTCGTGCACCAGAACATACACGAAAATTATGGAAGAATGCAGGGATTGAACCAAGAGCGATTGACAGGGAAGTTTCTACTGCTATGCATATGACACATATGGGAAATTCTTCAAAAGCAGAAGCTTTGGTTCGCCAGGCGCTCCGCTCCGGGATGTCAGATGGCTGGGGTGGCTCTATGTGTGGAACAGAATTTTCGGATGTCATGTTTGGAACACCCAAGGAAGTAGATACAGAGGCAAATTTAGGTGTTATGAAGGAAGACTATGTGAATATTATTATTCATGGACATGATCCAAGTCTTTCAGAAATGATTTGTGAATATGCGGAAGATTCAGAGATGATTGCCCTGGCAAAATCACTGGGAGCAAAAGGAATAAACGTGGCAGGTGTATGCTGCACTTCCAATGAGGTAGCCATGAGAAGAGGCGTACCTATGGCAGGAAATTTTTTACAACAGGAAAACGTGGTATTAACAGGTGCCTGTGAAGCGATTGTAGTAGATGTTCAGTGTATTTTCCCGGCATTAGGACCATTATCAAAATGTTTCCATACGAAGTTTATTACAACGTCCCCGATTGCGCAGATGCCGGATTCTGATTTTATTTGTTTTCAGGCAGAAACAGCAGGGGAAACCGCAAAACGAATTGTGCATATGGCAGTAGAAAACTTTGTAAATAGAAATCCGGAATTGGTTCATATTCCCCAGTTGAAACAAAAAGCAACCGTTGGATATTCAGTAGAAGCAATTATTCATGCTTTAGATCGTGTGGCAAGTTCACAGGGAGAAGAATTAGGAACCACAAAACCATTGATTCAGTGTATTACTTCTGGAGTACTACGGGGTGCAGTAGCGATGGTAGGATGCAATAATCCGAGAGTGCGTCCGGATTCAGCGCATATTGAACTTATGAAAAAACTGATAAAAAATGATATTTTAGTTATTCTTTCAGGATGCTCTGCCCAGGCAGCCGCAAGAGCGGGTCTTATGGATAAAAGGGCAAAAGACCTGTGCGGTGCAGGTCTTAAGAGAGTCTGTGAGCTTGCAGATATCCCGCCGGTTTTACATATGGGATCTTGCGTGGATATTTCCCGTATGATGGTTCTGGCTTCCAGATTGTCTATTGATTCAGGACTACCTATTTCAAAACTTCCATTAGTGGGATGTGCGCCAGAGTGGATGTCTGAGAAGGCTGTTTCCATTGGAAATTATGTAGTGTCCACAGGAATTGATACGTTTCTTGGAGTAGAGCCTCAGGTAAGTGGTTCTTCAGAGGTAACTTACTGGTTGACAGAAGGCATCAGAGATTGGGTAGAAGCGGCATATACGGTAGAAAAAGATATTGATAAACTGGGGGATGCCATGATTGCCAGAATTGAAGAAAAGAGAGAAGCATTAGGAATTTAAGTTAAATGTAAACCTATATAAAAGTAAAAGGTTGACAATCTGCGATCCCTGTGTTAAAGTTATCTCACAACAAGAAAAAGGAGCGCAGAATATGACAACAGCAATTAGGGAGAGACAAAGAAGTAAAACTTATGACATGGCATATATCAGTATGTTTACGGTGATGATTGCCATTTGTTCCTGGATTTCCATACCCATGACCGTCCCCTTTACCTTACAGACTTTTGGGGTATTTGCGGCAGTGGGAATTTTAGGAGGCAGGAGGGGAACTATATCCGTTCTTCTCTATATTCTGCTGGGAGCAATCGGCGTGCCGGTGTTCGCCGGCTTTTCAGGAGGACTTGGGGTACTGACAGGTAATACCGGAGGTTATATTGTAGGATTTTTGTTTTCCGCACTGGTTATGTGGGGGATGGAAAAGACCTTTGGAAAAAGCAGACTGGTACTGGGAATCTCCATGGTTCTTGGACTTTTGGTATGTTATGCGGTGGGAACAGTATGGTTTATGGTTGTGTATGCCCAGGGAGCCGGTTCGGTAGCCTTGATGACCGTTTTGGGATGGTGTGTCATTCCTTTTGTTATTCCGGATATGGTAAAAATCGCAGCAGCTTTATTCATCAGCAAAAGAATCGCAGGAGCAATTAAGTTAAAATGAGTGAAAATAAAAGACTGAGGGCGCATCATGGTATGTGCCTTTCCTTCTTTGAAGGAAAAGGATATAGTGACACCTTTACCTGGCATATGGGACAGGTGCAAAAGATGCTGGAAACAAATCCCAGAATTACTGTGGCAGCGCAAAGTGACATGATTTGTGAGAAATGTCCCAATTTAAAGGAAGGTCAATGTCTTAGCGCAGGAAAAGTCCAGTTATATGACAAAGAAGTATTAGCACGCTGCAATCTGCAGGAAAATCAGGAGATTTCATGGAAAGAATTTCACCAACTGGTGGAGGAGAACATTCTTTCAAAGGGAAAAAGAAAAGAAATCTGCAGGGACTGTCAGTGGGAAGAAATTTGTTCCAGAAGAGAGAATCAAGGAAAAAAGTAGACACAATTTCCAAGATGTAGTAAAATAGAGATAAATTTTGAAAATCTAGGAGGTAGTGACGCATGCGTGCAGAATTTGACGAAACATTAGTA
>CATWQE010000072.1 GCA_958352855.1 uncultured Bacillota bacterium | reverse complement strand
CTCATTTGAGATAAAATAATATCTTTACTCTCCGGCTCAATACCGCCGGTATCAATCATGGTAAAGGTCTTGTCCAGCCAGGTTACTTCTGCATAAATCCTGTCTCTGGTCACCCCCGGCGTATCTTTTACAATGGAAATCTTCTCCCCTGCCAGTGCATTAAACAGGGTAGATTTCCCAACATTAGGCCTTCCAACTATTGCTACAATCGGTTTGCTCATACATTTGTCTCCTTTTATGTGTTGGTTCCCCTTCTTCCTCTAAAAACGCTGTCACAAAATCTGCTCCGTCTTCTTCCACAATTCTTACAGGAACCTGGAACCTTTCTTCCAATGTTTTTACTTGTACGTCATCCAGAAAAATATCTTCCCCGCTGCGCAAAAGATTACAGGGCAGCAGCAGACATTCCCCCAGGTCTTTTCCAGAAAGCTGAGCTATGAGATCCTGTCCCGTCAGCAGCCCGGAAACTGTAATCAGCTCTCCAAAGAATTCATTGCGGATTTCATATCCTAAAATTTCCAGATTCGGATACTTCTCCTGAATCTGTTCTGCATATTTCTTAATATAGGGATAAGCCAGGCGGCCTGTGGCAAAGGAAATCCTCCTCTTTCTCTGGTCACCGGAATGTTTTTCCAGCTCTGCTGTGACTTCTTCCTTTAAAAGCCGCAGCATTCCAACCCCGTTTTCTAACTGCAGATATCCATCATAACGCGCTTCTTCCGGCAGCTCTTGTCCGGCAAGAAGATACCATTCGTCACTGGCATGGATAAAATGAAGCCCATATTGTGGGAACAGCTTCTTTTGCCATGCTTCTATGGTATTAATCACCTGTTCTGCCTCTTCTTTGGTAAATGGCTCCAGGGGATACAAACCTTCCCGGTATTTGCTCAATCCCACCGGAACTACGGAAACACTTCTAAGGTGAGGAAGATACTTCGTTAAATCTGAAATACTCCGTTCCAGTTCTGCCTTGTCATTTAAGCCTTTGCACAAAACAATCTGCCCATTCATCTCAATCCCCGCTTCATACAAGCGCTGTACTTTAGGAAAAATGTCCCCTGCAAAACGGTTATGAAGCATTTCACAGCGCAGCTTCGGATTGGTGGTCTGAAAGGAAATATTAATGGGCCCCAGATGATAGCGGATAATCCTGTCAATGTCATGGTCGCTCATATTGGTCAGGGTCACATAATTTCCCTGGAGAAAAGACAGACGGGAATCATCATCCTTAAAATAAAGAGTTTCCCTCATCCCCTGGGGCATCTGGTCAATAAAACAGAACACGCAGTGATTTCTGCAGGAACGATATTCGTCCATTAAGCTGTTTTCAAACTCCAGCCCCAAATCCTCTTCCAGGTCTTTTTCTATTTCCAGCTCCCATTCCTCGCCATTTGGCTTACAGATAAGAAGCTCCAGTTCCTCATCATTTACCAGGTAATGATAATCAAAGACATCTTCAACGGTTTCTC
Source organism: uncultured Bacillota bacterium (assembly GCA_958352855.1). Lineage (GTDB taxonomy): Bacteria > Bacillota > Clostridia > Lachnospirales > Lachnospiraceae > Blautia. Next base: position 11,625 of record CATWQE010000072.1, on the reverse strand, counting down.
CGTTAATAGAAAGCAATTCATCCCCTGGCTCTATCTCTAATTCCCAGGCAATACTTCCTTCTTTTACCTGGCTGATTCTATGTCGGCAGTTCTTCATGGTATCCCTCCTGTAAATGCCCGTTAGTTTTAATAATACCAATAATAAAAGAAAATTGCAATAATTTCCTTGACTTGTATGTCTGTCGAATGTTATAACTTATCATGTACTTATGTATATTTATGTCAAAAAATGTTAATATGGAGGTTATTATGGTCAATATCAGTTTACTGGAGAAATCCATCCCAGTAGCTCCGATTAAGATCGCAGCATTAAAAAGCTGCTCCCAGTTAGCTTCACAGGTAGATGCACATTTAGTGCAGTTCAGAAAGGAGTTAAACTCTCACAACCCTTCTGGACTAATTATGAGAGGCTATGCAGAAGATACTTTTCTGATTGAATGCAAATGCCCGCGTTTCGGCTCCGGCGAAGCCAAAGGAGTCATTAACGAATCCATCCGAGGCGCCGATATGTTTGTTATGGTGGATGTGTGCAATCACAGTCTCACTTACAACATGTGCGGTTACGAAAATCACATGTCTCCGGATGACCACTATCAGGATTTAAAACGTATTATTGCTACTGCCGCCGGAAAAGCCCACAGAATCAATGTGGTTATGCCTTTCCTCTATGAAAGCAGACAGCACAAACGCAGCAAACGGGAATCCCTGGACTGTGCGCTGGCTCTGCAGGAGCTGGTCAGCATGGGAGTTTCAAACATCATTACCTTTGACGCTCATGATCCACGAATGCAGAACGCCATTCCTCTATCTGGTTTTGATAATTTTATGCCTACTTATCAGTTCCTGAAAACCCTCTGCACTTCTGTAGAAGATTTCAAAATTGATAACGAACACCTCATGATTATCAGCCCGGACGAAGGCGCTATGCAAAGAGCTGTTTATTTTTCTAATATTCTGGGTGTGGATATGGGTATGTTCTACAAACGCCGCGACTATTCTACTGTGGTTAATGGAAGAAACCCCATTGTTGCCCATGAATTTTTAGGAGATTCTGTGGAGGGAAAAGACGTAATCGTTATTGATGATATGATTTCCTCCGGAGAGAGCATGTTAGATGTAGCGAAAAAATTAAAAGACCGCAAGGCAAAACGTGTCATTGTATGCACCACCTTCGGTCTGTTCACAGACGGTCTTGAGAAGTTTGATGAATATTATGAAAAAGGCTATATCCATCGTGTCATCACCACAAACCTGAACTATAGAAATCCGGAATTACTTACCAGACCATATTATCTGGAAGCAGATATGAGCAAATATCTGGCCAGCATTATGGACATTCTGAACCACGATTTATCTGTAGAAAAGGTACGCAGTACCACTTCTAAGATTAATCAGTTGTTAAAGAAAACAAGAGGTTAATTCTAAAAAAGGGGCTGTCGCTTTAACGAAATAGTGCGACAGCCCCTTTTCAATCATAAGAAAACTCTTTTATTTTGTTTCCAATAGTTCCATATTAATGGATTTCTCTGTAAATCCGTAGCTTCTGTACATGTCATATGCCACTTTGTTTCTGGCATTCACCTGCAATTCAATGGCATCATAGCCCTTTTCTATTTTTAATTCCTTCAGAAAGTCAAAAAATGCGTGACCAACTCCTTTTTTGCGATACGGTTCATCCACTGCCATGGAGTCAATGAAAATAATGTCTTTTGTCACATGAACAGGAGTTTCCACATGACGGTACATCAGTCCCAAAATTCCCACTACCTTCCCTTCTCCTTCTGCTACAAAAAAGGCCTGCTCCTGAATTGCCTGTTTAAATTCATCCAAAGGCAGTATGGTTTCCTGCTGTTTGTATACATCCGGTCTCCATCCAACATGCAGTTTGTGCACCTGCTTCATAATGGCCTCCACTGCATTATAATCTTCTACTTTCGCTGTCCTGATCTGAATGTCCATATGTGTTTCCTCCTAAAATCATTTTTCCAGTTTTCCATTATTCCCCACCAAATAAGCAACTCCCACCGTAAGAAGTCCTCCAAGCAGCTTGCTTCCCAAAAGCGCCCCGGTCATTTCCGGCTCTACGGAATTTACAAAAGCCAGGTGCGCCCCAATGGCAGATGCCCCGCTGACCATAAAGGCAACATTCAACAGCTTTCCCCTTGGATTCATATCTTTCATCAAAGCCAATGTTGGCAAAGGAGACACGCAGGTAATCAAAAACCCGGTCATGCTCACACTGTCTAACCCAATCCTTCTTCCCATCCAGGTAAAAGGTCTCTGGAGTAACTTCTGCAGCAGCATGGTGATTGGAAGGCTTCCTAAAAGAAACACTGAAATAGAACACACCACACCCATTGCTTCCAATACAGGAGTCATTCCCAATTTTTCAGAGATATGAAGGGTATGTGCCATAGCGCCAAACATTAATCCTCCCAGAAGAACCACCCGCAAAAGCTTTACATACGCCCCAAAAATCTTCATGGTAAGCCCAGAAAATTTCGCCAGTCCTATTCCGCAAATAGCCGCAATAGACATGGGAAAAATCGTTTCCCATAAAATTCTGCCAATGGACAAACCAGATAAAACTCCTCCTATGATCAGGGCAAAGGGAAGCCCAAGAAGGCCAAGGACAATCCCTTTTGCAAAATAAGGTTTATTCTCTTCCTCCACCATTCCCATACCCACAGGGATGGTAAAGACCAGGGTACATCCCAAACCAGCTCCTAAAACAATTCCCGCATAACTGCCCATAGCCGAATCTAAAGCCAGTTTTTCAGCCAACTGATAGCCACCCATATCAACAGCCAAAAACCCAGCTAAAATAGCTGGGTCCATATGAAGCATATGAAAGAAAGGGGCAAGACCCTTTTCCAGTACAAAGGCAATAAAATTTGTCAGACAAATCATTCCTACCATGGAAAACGCCATAGAAGGTATCAATTCAAAGGCTTCTCTGAATTTACCCCCATATCCTTTTTTATTGCCCCTGATTTCATCAATTCCGCCTAACAGAATACCAATGCATACCAATATTTCAATTACACTGCTCATTTAATTCACCTGATACACATCTGCTCTCTGGCTTCCGAACCGCAGGGCATCTGCATGGCTGTTAAAGAAGATGTCCACATGTCCGTAAGCAGTTCCTCTGTCCTCTACAGTGTAGACCGTCCCATTAATTAGCAGTTTTGTTCCAAAGGGAACTCCATACATGGCAACGGTTCTTCCCTGGGTAGCAACCGTTCCACTGGCTGTAATTCCCGTAGAAACCCCACAACAGGACGCACAGGCACAGTAAGCAGTCAGACGGAAATTACCAAGATATTTTCCCTTAGAAGTATCCTGGCTGCTTCCCTGATTTTGAGTTTGTGTATTCTCGGAAGGCTTCTGCTGTACATTTTCAGCAGGCTTCTGAGTATTCTGGGTGTTCTGGGAGGAAGGCTTCTGATTCTGGCTGTTATTCTGAGCCTCTTGCTCTTCTTTTTCTTTCTGTGCCAGAGCTTCCGCTGCTTCTTCATCCTTTTGCTGTTTTATCAGATTATTGATGGTTTCCTGCTGACCTTCAATTTTGCTCATGAGATTTTTTACATTGCTCTCCTGGGCAGAGATTTCACTTTCATAGCTGGCAATCTGGGCGTGAGTGGTTTTCATAATGGTAGAAATCTCATCCTGCTTGTCCAGACTTTCCTGTTTTAATTGTTCCAACTGTTCCTGCTGTTCCTTAATGCTGGCTTCCTTTTCCTTAATTTCTTTTGTGGTTTTCTTATATTTTTCCAGCATTTCCCTGTCATATTTGGTAAGCTGGGACATGTTTTCTGCCTGGCTTAAAAACTCGGAAAAAGTCCTGGCCTCTAAAAACATGGTTATGTAAGACTGGTCTGCATTTTCATACATATACTGAATACGCAGTTTCATGCTGGCATACTGTTCTTCTTCCTCTGCTTCTGCTTTTTCCAGTTCTTTTTGCAAGGCTTCCAGCTCATCCTTTGTTTCTTCAGACTGCTTCTGAAGCTCTAAAAGATTTTCCTCCAGCTCCGAAAACTGTTTGTCCAGCTCTTTCATATAAGACTCCAGGTTTCCCTTTTTTGCTTCCAGACTATTCAGCTTGTCTTGTGTATCGTCTAATTGTTTTTGCTGCTCCTGTTTGGCGTTTTTCGCATCTGTAATCTTCTTCTGGGTAGAAGAACCATAGGCAGGCGCTGCCGCCATGCTGACAGATAACATTCCCGCCAGGAGCAGAGTACTGATTTTTTTCTTCATAAAATGAAAGCTCCTTTTCTCTAACGCTTCCTATTGTAACATAAAGTCCCGGGAAAGAACAGTGCTTTTTTCATTTTTTTGTAATATCTATGTAACATTAATTCCCAAAAAGGCGCACAAATTCCCTCTTTTCCCATGACTGGCTCTGTGGGAAAACAAAAATTCAGGATTACAACACGTGCAAATCCCCGGAAAACTCAGATGTTCTCTTAAAATTCCCGCCTGGGTCAGAACAAGCTCATTGGCATACCAGAGATTGAGCTGGTATTTTTCATGACCTTTTTCATACAAAAGCCTTCTTTCTTTCCCATGTTCTGGAAAGGCATCCTGAAACTGTTCTGCCACATCCCGACTTACCTCATAACATTCCTGACAAATCGAAGGTCCAATGGCCGCGTACAAATCTTCTGCTCTGGAATCAAAGGCTTCCTCCATAGCTCTTACCATATGCGCTCCCATTTTCTCTACGGTTCCTCTCCAGCCGGAATGAGCCAGTCCTATGGCTTTGTGCTTCACATCAATAAAATACAGGGGAACACAATCTGCATAAAAAGTGGTAAGGGTTAATCCGGGAGTATTGGTAATCAAACCGTCAATATCCCTGTAATCTTTTTCTTTTAATACTCCTTTTCCCCTGTCTTTTTCAGTGACCAGACGAATATTGGTCGTATGGGTCTGATCTGCACAGACAATACTCTCCAGAGAAAAGCCTATGGCTTCTGCCATGCGCCGGTAATTTTCCAGTACTGCTTCCCTGTTATCTCCTCTGGTAAAGCTTAAATTCATGGATTCATAGATTCCTTTGCTTACACCGCCCTGTCTGGTGGAAAATCCATGATAAAATCCCCCAAGCTGCTCAAAGGCTGGGTAAGTAAGATAGGGTACTCCATGGTTTGTTTTTATTTGCATATGCGGGGAACAATCCCCTTTCCATTTTAATTCCATATGTTATCCTCGATATTCAAATGCATTTTTCATAAGGCAGATGCCCTCTGGTGAGATTCCAAGAACATCAAACCTGCATGCCTGACTTTCTTCATATCCCTTCACCGCAAGATAGTACAAAGCAGTTCGGGAAATTCGTCTCTGTTTTCCAGGTGCAACTGCTTCCAGAGGATTTCCAAACGCCCCGGAAGCTCTGTATTTCACTTCCACAAAGCACAAATACTCTCCATCCCTGGCAATCAAATCAATTTCACCCTGTCTGCAATGGAAATTTCGTTCTATGATGTCATATCCTTCCTTTTGAAGATATTCTGCTGCCAGAGCTTCATACTGATTTCCCACTGCTTTAGAAGAACAGGAGCCTTTTTTCATTGCGCTTCTCCTAAAACATTCCGTATAAAGGTCCTTCGATGAATTGCAGTAGGACCGTATTGTTTCAGGGCTTCGATATGCTCTCTGGAACCATATCCCTTATTGGATGCAAAACCATACTCCGGCATGATTTTATCATATTCCTTCATCAGTCGGTCTCTGGTTACCTTTGCAATAATGCTGGCTGCCGCAATGGAAATACTTTTGGCATCCCCTTTGATAATGGGTACTTGGGGAATCGTAATACCCGGTATGGTCACTGCATCGTTTAATAAAATCTGAGGTGTCACAGCCAGTTTGGAAACCGCTTCCCGCATAGCCTCATAAGTGGCCTGTAAAATATTAATCTCATCAATTCTGGCGGGACTGGCATATCCCACCTCCACTGCAACTGCCTTTTCCATGATTTCATCATACAGTTCTTCTCTCTTTTTCTCAGAAAGCTGCTTGGAATCATTGATATACAAAATATGGCAGTCCTTGGGAAGAATCACAGCGCCTGCCACAACCGGACCGGCAAAAGGGCCTCTTCCCACTTCGTCAATGCCGCACACATAACCAAGGTGTTCATATTTACGTTCAAATTCCTTCATGGCTTCGATTCTCTGCCGCTCCTGCTCCAGCTTATCCAGGCGCCTTTGCGCCTGGATAAGAGCTGTCTGCACACCTTTTCTGGCGTCCTTTGCATACATTTCCATAAGCTCTGGAAGCTCTTCTTCTGAAGCTGCCTTTAAGGCTTCCTTAATTTCCTGAATCCCTTTCATCTTAACTTCCTCTACTTCACAGTTTCTAATGTAATTCTGCCAATTTTTCCATTTCTGAATTCCTCCAGAAGAATGTTGGACGCTTTTACATAATCAAGCTCCATCCCCTTCTGGATGCATTTTCTGTTTTCTGCAATCTGCTCCAGCATATTCAGCCTGTCTTCCGATTCTGTAATCTGATACCGTTCCTGAAGAATTCCCTCATACTCTCTGTGAAGATAAGCCAGCAGCTCCAAAGACAGCTCTTCCAGGTTTAAAATTTCGTCTTTTATAGAACCTACCATTGCCAGCTTTGCCCCAACCTCCTGGTCTTCAAATTTCGGCCACAGAATTCCCGGCGTATCTAAAAGTTCTACATTTTTATTAATGCGAATCCACTGCTTTCCCTTGGTCACACCTGGCTTATTCCCTGTTTTGGTACAGGCTTTTCCCGCAAAAGCATTAATAAAGGTGGATTTTCCCACATTGGGAATCCCTACCACCATGGCTCTTACCGGACGATTCAAAATACCGCGTCTTCTGTCCCGCTCTATTTTCTCCTTGCAGGATTCCATAATCACAGGAAGAATACTTTTGATTCCAGTACCGTTTTTTGCATTGATTTTCACTGCATAATAGCCTTTTTCCCTGAAATATTCCATCCACTGCTCAGTCTTATGGTCATCTGCCAGGTCAGCCTTATTTAACAGAATCAGTCTTGCCTTGTTTTTTCCCAGCTCATCAATGTCAGGATTCCTGCTGGAAAGAGGAATTCTGGCATCTGTCACTTCTATTATCAGGTCAATGAGCTTTATATTTTCCTGCATCATGCGCTTTGCTTTTGTCATATGACCTGGATACCACTGATAATTCATAGTCTACCTCATTTCTTCATATTGTGTTTTACAAATCCTATTTTCCCAAGAGGGGCTGTCTGAAACCACAGTTTTCCCTCAATATATTTCTTCTTCACATTTTTTACTTCCGCAAAACGACTGTCTTCGCTGTTGTTGCGGTTATCTCCCAGTACAAAATATTCGTCTTTCTTTAGCTTTATGGGCTCATCTGCCAGACCTGGATTTGAAATCAGGGCAAAATCCCCGTCCTCCTTGTAGAGTTCACCGTCAATATATACCTTTCCGTCCTGAATCTGTATGGTTTCTCCCGGAAGTCCAATGACACGCTTAATGTGAATGGCAGCATCCTCTTTTCCATCCTTGGTAAAGGCAATCATATCCCCCCGGTTGGGACTGCCAATTTTATAAGCCACCCGGTTAATAAAAAAACGTTCCCCTGTCTGCAATGTAGGCTCCATGCTGCTTTCCTGCATTCCAATACTCTGGAAAAAGAAAATCGCTACCACTGCCGCCATTGCCAGGACTACAGCAATCTGAAAGACCCATTGAAACAAAATACGTCCTCTCCTGCTTTTAATAAAGTCCAGCGCCACATCCTTTTGTCTTTCTATATAATGAAAATGTTCCATACCGGAGAGACTGCTTTTTTTCTTTTTGTTTTTTTTCATTCGTCTGTTCGCTCCCTAATAACTGCATATGGAAGAAACAGGGACATATACCAAAGTATGTGTCCCTGTCATGTTTCCATTATTATTTAACTAATTCTTTTACTTTTGCTGCTTTACCTACACGCTGTCTTAAGTAGTTCAGTTTCGCACGTCTTACTTTACCACGTCTGATAACTTCTACCTTTTCTACGTTAGGAGAGTGTAATGGCCATGTTTTTTCAACACCAATACCGTTGGAATTCTTTCTTACTGTGAAAGTTTCGCGGTTGCTTCCGCCCTGTTTTTTTAATACAACGCCTTCAAAGATCTGGATTCTTTCACGATTTCCTTCTTTGATTTTACCATGTACTCTTACGGTATCACCTACGTTGAACTGTGGTGCTTCTGCTTTCATCTGAGCAGCTTCAATGTTTTTAATAATTTCGTTCATGATTTTTCTCCTTTAATCCTGGATGTTCTTAATGCAATCAGCAACAGAGGACCATCTCTTTTTTACAACAGATAAAATTATACTATGACTCTATATACTTGTCAAGCTTAAAAACACTCGATTTCTCTTGGCTCACTGTAATTGCTCTCTAAATACTGTCTTACCTGGGAAGCATCAAAGTCTCTGGCTTTTGCCTTACAAACTCTCACACAGCGCATACAGCCAATACACTTTTCCAGTGAAACCTCCAGGGTTTCCCGGGAAATCGCATTAACCGGACATTTTTGTACGCAGGCCTGGCAGTTGGTACAGTTTTCTCTTTGAAAACTCTTTTCCACTGGTTTCATAGCCTTGGGTTCGGGATTTGGATTTCCCGGAAGGATAACCTCTGCAAACCCCTGACCCTCTGCTTCCTGAATTCTTTTCTTGATAAGAACAGAAAATCTGCGAAAGACTTCTCTGTCTTTTTCATTTGGCCGTCCTGCTCCCAGCCTATCTGAATAAATGTGAGGAATCACAGGAGCAATGGCGCCAATACACACGAATCCCCGTCTGGTAAGAATTTCTTTCATCTGTGCCAGAGTATCATCATAATGCCGGTTTCCATAGGCCGCCATAAGCACACAAGGGGTATGGTTTCCCCGCAAATTCGTAAACAGCCCCTCTTCTACTCTTGGAAGCTGTCCGCCATATACAGGAGCCGCTGCCACCAAAAGCTCCTGCTCCTGAAAATTCCTGATTTGTTTTCGGAATTTTCTTCTGGTCAGATCCAGATATCTGGGATTCTGGGTCAGCCCCATGGCCAGAAGCTCTGCCGCCTTTCTGGTTCCTTCTGTGGGGCTGAAATAAGCCACTGTCACCGGACGATTCTGAGCCAGAAGATCCGGGCGGCGTTCTCTGGTACGCTTCATAGACTGCTCCAGTCTCCATTCCTGAATCTTGTCATGAGCCCCCTTTAAAAGCACCTGGGGAACCTGTTTCTCATGCCAGATTTCCGGCCTTGTATAGTGAGGATATTCCAGAAGGTTGTCCTGCATGGATTCAAACTGGGAAGATTCTTCATTATTTAAGACACCTGGAACAAAACGGGAAATAGCATCAATCATGACACAGGCTGCCAGTTCTCCTCCAGTAAGCACGTAATCCCCAATGGAAACATAGTCTGTCACAATTTCCTCCAAAACCCGCTCATCAATTCCTTCATAATGTCCACAGAGAAAAATCAATTCTTCTTCCAAAGCAAATTCTTCTGCCATGGTCTGGTTAAACACCTTTCCCTGAGGGGTAAGATAAATACATCTGGGACGTTTTCCCTGTGCTGCTGCCAGAGATTGCCCTTTCACAGACTCATAGGCTCTGTAAACCGGCTCCGGCTGCATCACCATTCCGGCTCCCCCGCCATAAGGATAGTCATCTACCCGCATATGCTTATTGTCTGCAAAATCCCGAATATTCACAGTCTGAAGAGAAATTTTTTCATTCTTCACAGCCCTTCCTGTAATACTGGTATTTACAGTCTGCTCAATCATCTGGGGAAATAGGGTAAGTACATGAAAATTCATGGTTTTCCTCCTTAGCACAAGCCTTCCAGCAAATGGATGGTCATCGTTCCCTGTTCCACGTCCACTGCCTTGATGCAGTCCTTAATAGCCGGAACCAGAACTTCTCCAAAAGCCTCTGTCTGCATTACATACACATCATTGGCTCCTGTTTCCATAACATCCTTTAAGGTGCCAAAGAAACTTCCATCCTCCAGAAAGACCTTCATATCGATTAAATCTGCAATATAATACTCATTTTCCTTTAAAGGCACTGCAAATTCTCTGGTCACATAAAGGCTTCTTCCCTTATACGGTTCTATATCATTGATGTTATCTACATCCTTAAATTTCAAAATTACAAATTGCTTAAAATACCGGACCTTTTCAATTTCCAGTTCACACAGCTCTTTTCCTGTATCCAGAAGAATATAGGTCAGGTCCTCAAATCTGTGAGCATCATCTGTAGTTGGATATACTTTTACCTCCCCGCGGATTCCATGGGTGGTAGTAATCACACCTACCTGTAATAAATCTTCCATTTTCTTCCTCCTGTCAAAGGTTTTCTTACATATGAAAGAAGCTGCCGCATAATCTGCAGCAGCTCTCCCGATTACTGTAAAATATCCACAACTACCTTTTTTTCACTCTTAGATGACGCTGCCTTGACAACAGTACGGATTGCCTTGGCAATACGGCCCTGGCGTCCAATCACTTTACCCATGTCAGAGGGCGCAACCTTGAGTTCCACAAGGATTGCATCGTTTTCTTCTGTTTCTGTCACAACGACTTCGTCAGGACAATCTACGAGAGATTTTGCAATTACTTCCACTAATTCTTTCATTACAAGACACCTCCCGAATTATTTTTCGATACCAGCCTGTTTGAAGATTTTTGCTACAACATCTGTAGGCTGAGCACCATTTGCAAGCCATCTTTTTGCTGCTTCTTCATCTACTTTGTAAGCAGTTGGTTCCTGAGTTGGATCATAAGTACCGATTTCTTCGATAAATCTTCCATCTCTTGGGGATTTGGAATCTGCAACAACGATTCTATAGAAAGGAGCTTTCTTCTGTCCCATTCTTCTTAATCTGATTTTTACTGCCATTTCTTTTCACCTCCTGGTTATTCTATCACTAAATTCTATATGTTAAAAGGGAAGTTTGAATTTTCCTCTTTTACCACCTTTTCCACCCATGAGTCCAGGCATTTGTTTCATCATCTTCTTTGCCTGCTCAAACTGTTTTACCATACGGTTGACTTCTGCCACATCCACGCCTGCGCCTTTTGCAATCCTGTTTTTTCTGGAAGGATTCAAAATTTCCGGATGAGACCGTTCTCTTGGTGTCATAGAAAGAATAATGGCTTCTTTTCTTGCCATATCCTTTTCATCCACCATGCTGTCCAAGTCTTTTATCTGAGAACCAACACCCGGCAGCATGCTCAGCACACTGGACAGACCGCCCATATTTTTCATCTGGTTCATGCTTTCTAAATAATCGTCAAAGCCGAAGGTATTTTTACGGAACTTCTGTTCCATTTCTTTTGCTTTTTCTTCATCCAGATTTGCCTGAGCCTTCTCAATAAGACTCATTACATCGCCCATACCTAAAATGCGGGATGCCATACGCTCCGGATAAAACTGTTCCAAATCAGAAAGCTTTTCTCCCATACCAACATAGAGAATGGGCTTTCCGCTAATAGCTTTAATAGAAAGTGCAGCACCACCTCTGGTGTCACCGTCCATCTTAGTAAGGATAACCCCGTCAATTCCAACCTTCTGACCAAAGGTTTCTGCTACGTTTACAG
>CATWQE010000071.1 GCA_958352855.1 uncultured Bacillota bacterium | reverse complement strand
TACCATTCCCGTCTGGCAGAGAAACATCACTGATGAGCAGATCAATGGATTCCTGTTCTAAAAATTTCTCAGCTTCTTTTATGGTAAAGGCGGAAAACACCTGATATCCTTCTTTTTCCAGCTTCAGGGAAATTCCCCGGTTTAATCCCTCATCATCTTCCAATAATAAAATTTGATTCATTGTATCACTCCTTTAACAGTCCACTTAGCGGCTTATCACCCAGAAAATAAAGCTGGTGCAGCGCTCTGGTAATGGCAACATAAAGAAGCTTTGCTTCTTTTGGGTTTTCACCATAATGTTCTCCATCTGCTTTCCAGAGAATCACTGCATCAAACTCCAAACCCTTTGTAAGGGTTACCGGAAGCACCATGATTCCATTGTGAAAGTCCTGGGTTTCTTCCTGGATTCCCAGGATTTTTCTTACGTTTTTCGCTTCCTCTTCCTCTCTGCAGATTACAGCAATGGTTTCAAAGCCTTGCTTCTGTACCTTTGCCACAGTAGTTTTCAGAAGCCCATGAAGTGCCTCCCCTTCCCTGATTTCTACCTGAACCTCCTGGCCATGGCGAATCACCGGCTGGATTTTATAACTTCCCTGGGAAGCCTTTTCCAGCACTTTTCCGGCGCATTTGGAGATTTCAATGGTATTGCGGTAGCTCTTTGCCAGAAGGTAAAAACTGTCCTGTTCTTTTTGAAATAAGACCTGCTTTAAGTCTTCCCAGTCATTCATGCCGGTTTCATAACGGATATTCTGGGAAACATCTCCCATAATGGTAAAATAGCAGGTGTCTAAAACCTGTTTCATCACATAATAAATCATGACACCAAAGTCCTGAGCTTCATCAATAACAATCTGGCTAAATTCGTCTGCGTCTTTTTTCTTTAAAATCCGTTTCCAGATTAAACACAAGGCTGCAGTATCATATAAATCGAAGGCATCCTTGTTTATATGACACAAAGTCTCATCCCAGTTGCTATGTTCAAAGTTTTTATTTTCCATCAGCCAGAAAAGAAATTCCCGATAAATTTGTACTTCTGTCCATTTGTGTTTTGCAGAATCAAAATATTTCTTATATTCCTGCAGTTTTTGCTTTTTATAATTTTCCTCTTTTTCCGTACAGAGAAATTTAATTCTGGAAGCAATTCTGGTATTTAAGAGTTTTTCCAGTTGCAAAAGGGAAAGCTGTGGATTTCGGTCTCTGGTTTCTTTCATATTTGCTTCTGAAAGTAATGTTCCAAGCTCTGCATCCTTAATCACGCTCAAGGACAGATAACGCTGTTTCCAGATATCCAGAAATTCTTCCAAAGCCTGTACAAAGGACAGCTTGCTCTTGGTGGGAGCCATAACATCCTCTGGAATCATCTGATATTTTTTCTTCCAGGATTTTCCCATAAGATAAGGCAGAAACACATCCATCCGCATCTGCCTTACATGGGAAACATCCAGTTCCGGTAAACCACTGCTAATATAGTTTAACAGCATATCACTGCTTCCTACAATACAAAACTCCGACGGCTTGTATTTTTCTTCGTAGTTATACAATACATAAGAAATTCTATGCAGCGCCACTGTGGTTTTTCCACTTCCTGCAACGCCCTGAACAATAATATTCTTAAAGGGCACATCTCGGATAATCTCATTTTGTTCCTTTTGAATGGTAGCGATAATATCGCCCAACACTGCCTCTTTATTCTGAGACAAGTATTTTACCAGCAATTCGTCATTGGCAGCTACATCGTCATCATAAAATCCCAGCAAATCCTTTCCCTGGATATCATAGGTTCTCTTTTTATGTAACGTAATTTCCACCGGCTGGCTTTTTGGTACATCATAATGCCCCTGTCCCAATTCATTTTCATAATACACACTGGAAACAGGCGCTCTCCAGTCTACAATGATCACTTCATTGGAATTTTGGGTAATCCCGTTTTTTCCGATATACAGACTTTCCGCAACACCGTAGGTTTCATCCTGATAATCCACTCTTCCGAAATAAGCTTTCTGGGACGCCGCCCTGTTTTTACGAAGGGAGTTCTGTGTATGCTCCAGAATATTTCTCCCTGCAACCAGCATACCATAGGAATCACCTTCTCCTTTTTTTACTGCCTGAAAAAGCTCTGTGACTTCTTTTTTGTAGCGGCTTTCCTTGTCTTCATACAGGCGGATATTCTCCTGGATGATTTCCAGGCATTGTGCCAGATGCGCTTTCTCCTGTTGTTGTTCTCTTAGATGTTTTTCCATATTCTTACCTCACTTTTCTCAAATTTTTTCACTTAAAATCTGAATCAGGCATCCGTTCCCATCCCTAAACGGCACCTTCCAGTTTCAGGCGGTCTTTCATTATAGCAAAGAGAATGTAAAAAAACAAGAAGCTGTTGCATGAAATACATATCAAGCATATGGTTCCATGCAGCAGCTCCCTGCTTCTGTCATATTTTAAATTTCATTTCCCGGAAATTTAGGAATTCCTGCAAATCCGGCAGCTAAATCTTCGTCTGTGGGAATGTAATCAGACATCTGACCATTATTAAATTTTTCATAAGCATACATATCAAAATAGCCGGTTCCTGTAAGACCGAACACAATGGTTTTTTCCTCACCTGTTTCCTTGCATTTTAAGGCTTCATCCATAGCGACCCTGATTGCATGCGCGCTTTCCGGCGCGGGAAGGATTCCCTCCACCCGCGCAAACTGTACCGCTGCTTCAAATACGGAAGTCTGTTCTACAGAGCGTGCTTCCATCAGCCCATCATGGTAAAGCTGTGATAAAATAGAACTCATACCATGATAACGGAGGCCTCCGGCATGGTTGGCAGAAGGGATAAATCCACTTCCCAGGGTATACATTTTCTGCAATGGCGTTACCATTCCGGTATCACAGAAATCATAGACAAATTTTCCTCTTGTAAAGCTTGGACAGGACGCAGGCTCTACAGCAATAATCTGATAATCTTTTTCTCCTCTTAATTTCTCACCCATAAACGGAGAAATTAAACCGCCCAGATTAGACCCCCCTCCGGCACATCCAATAATCATATCCGGCTGAATACCATATTTGTCTAAGGCTGTTTTCGTTTCCAATCCTATGATGGTCTGATGCAGAAGTACCTGATTTAATACGCTTCCAAGTACATAGCGATAACCTTCCTGCTGTGTAGCCCGTTCTACTGCCTCAGAAATAGCGCATCCCAAGCTTCCTGAAGTACCAGGATGCTCCTTCAATATTTTTCTTCCGATTTCTGTAGTATTGGAAGGAGATGGGGTAACGGCTGCTCCATAGGTTCTCATAACTTCCCGACGGAAGGGTTTCTGCTCATAGGAGCATTTTACCATATAAACCTGACAATCCAGCCCCAGATAAGAACATGCCATAGAAAGCGCTGTGCCCCACTGTCCTGCTCCGGTTTCTGTTGTAACACCCTTTAATCCCTGCTTCTTTGCATAATAAGCCTGCGCAATAGCAGAATTTAGTTTATGACTTCCGCTGGTATTATTTCCCTCAAACTTATAGTAAATTTTGGCAGGTGTCTGTAATTTTTCTTCCAGACAATACGCCCGTACCAGAGGCGCCGGACGATACATTTTGTAAAAATTCCTGATTTCATCCGGAATATCAATGTAAGGTGTTGTATTGTCCAATTCCTGCTTTACCAGCTCCTCACAGAATACAACACTTAAATCTTCTTCGGTCATAGGCTGCAGAGTATCTGGATTTAAAAGCGGCGCCGGCTTATTTTTCATATCCGCTCTTACGTTATACCATTGTTTCGGGAGATCTGCTTCTTCTAAATAAATTTTGTAAGGAATTTCTTTGTTTTGATTTGACATAACTGTGTCTCCTTTCTTTCTTTTGAACTTTCAGGGACAGTTCCTTATCAAATAAAAAAGCCCTTGTCCCTAAAAAACAACTGTTTTCAGGGACAAGAGCAAAAACTCCTGCGGTGCCACCCAATTTGATACTTGCGTACCCACTCATCGCATGCTTCACATGCTAAATTTGATAACGAAGTTTTTTCTCCGGCATTCATACTCACTTCTGTCTGCCCTCAGGAGCCCATTCCCTCTTTTCTCTGAAACTGCATTCCCACCACCAGCAGCTCTCTGTATTCAGACGTTTATATGTATCACATATGAAAAAGGTACTTACTCTCCTTCAATGGTTTAGCTTGTTAAATAGTTTATATCACATCCTGACAAAGAATGTCAAGAGTAATTTAAAATTATTTTTATCATTCTTTTTATTTCTTATGTACTCCTACAGAGTAGGAGTTACAGAAGGTTTTCCCTGCTTCCAGAGAAATCACATCCGGTTTTTCAGAAATATCTTTCTGGAAACCATAATCATCACATCTTCCCATCCATGGTTCCAGACATACATAAGGAGCTCCTGGAAGACTCCAGATACCAAAATTAGTAAATCCTTCACATTCCATGGTGATGTAAGGTGTTCCATCTGGATAACCGATTCCCACCCAGTCAATTTGGTTATTGTCCAAAATCAATGCATCCTGGTCAAACATATGCTCTGTAATGTCACAGCCATAATACTCACCAATGGGTTCCAGTGGAAGCTGGTATTTGGTACTGCTGTCTGCGGTCCCTGTATTTCCGTAAACCAGAAGATATTCCAGGGCTTCCTTACGTTGAAACAGAAGCTTATAATCTGTCTGCTTTGTATTTTCCAAAATTGGAACATTAAAGCCCGGATGTCCGCCAATGGTAAAATACATGGTTTCCTGATTTCGATTTTCTACTTCCCAGCGAACCTCCAGATTTCTTTCCTTTAAGGTATAGGTTACAAGTAACTGAAAAGCAAAGGGAAAGTACTTTCTCGTTTCTTCTGTATCACAGAGCTGGAAGGTAAGAAAATCCTTTCCAGAGTCTATACAGGTAAATACCGCATCTCTGGCAAAACCATGCTGCACCGTATCATAATACTGTCCCTGATAAAGACAATGATTTTCATGGTTTCGTCCTACATTTGGAAACAATAATGGGGAACGTCTTGCCCAATAAGCTTCGTCTCCGTACCATAACACTTCTTTTTCCATTTCTTTGTCATAAATGTGATAAAGCTCTGCGCCTGTTTCGCATACGCTGATTTTCAGGTATTCATTTTCTAATGTGTGCATAATAGCATAACCCCCATTTGAAAGATTTTTTGTCTACAGCTAGTGTATCATACGCAGAACCTTTCCACAAGAAAAAATCCACTTTTAAACTTCTCCAGAAAACTCAGACATAAAATTCGTCCATTAATTTTTTGCTAAATGCTTCCTGTAAACCAAAATCAAATAAAATCTGAAGCAGTCCAAAACGATTTCGTAAGTCCTTTGCAAAAAAGATACCTTTTTGAAACACTTCTTTCGGAACTTGAAGCTGAGCCGGAGAGAAAGGTGCATTTATGGACTCCAAAAGCTTCTGAATGTCTTTGGAAGAAGGCAGCGCATCCACTACCTTCCAAATCTCATCCTGGTGTTCTAAAAAGGTTTTGCGTCTTCTTAAAACTTCTTCATCTGAATTTTTTCCAATCTCTTCTTCCAACTTCAAAACACCAATGGCAGCCGGTCCATAAGCATCCAAAATCTGCTTTTCCCAATCTTCTCTTTGAAAGTGAGGTGTCTGAAGAGAATCCAGCAAGACCTGGCTCTCCTTCAGCATTTCATATAAACGAAGGGCCGAAACAGTGCCCACACCAACTTTCGTACCATGCAGAGGATCCTCTTTTTCTGCCAGCAGAAACATCATTTCCCAATAATGAGACATATGGTGTTCACTTCCTGATGCTGGTCTGGAATTACCAATATAGCTCATGGCAATTCCACTTAATACCAGCCCTTCCATAATGGCAGAAATAGCTGCTTTTTCTCTTTGCATGGCAGCCTTGGCATGGTCTGCTACTTTTTGTATAGACTGGCGTACCAGCTCCATAATCTCCTGACATAGGTACTCTCCATTGACGATATGTGCCATCTGCCAGTCCGCCAGGCACACATACTTTCCGATAATATCCCCTACGCCCGCAGCAATCATATGAGCAGGAGCCTTTGCCATTACATCCAAATCTCCCAGAATCACTTTTGCCGGTCTGGCTTCATAAGTAGTCTTTAAATGCCGGATAATTAAAGGTGATACGTTGGATGCATAGCCATCCATAGAAGGCGCTGTTCCAACAATGTAGTAATCTATTTTCATTTTATAACTGACATATCTGCAAAGGTCATTTATTGTGCCGCTTCCCACTGCAAGAACCAAATCGCAATCATTGGGAATCTGAGAAAACAAAAACACCAGCGCTTCTTCATCCGGTATTAGTTCCTTACGGGGGAATACAATCTTTTTATAAGTATAACCAGCCTTTGTAAGTTCCTCATATACCTGGAATCCTGCTGCCTCCTGGGTGTTTTCATCACAAACCACACAGAGCTTCTGATAAGCATGTTTTGCCAGAATTCCTGGAAGCCGCTGAATAGCATGCTCCTCAATAACAATCTCCTCAATATCGCAAAAATGTGTTTTGCCACAGGAACACACAATGTTTTTGTGCAAATAATTGTTCCAGTCTATTTTTTCCATATTCTCTTCACTCCTCCATGTACTTTCCGTAAGCTACATTTTTGAGATAACCATAACATGGAATATAAGCTTCGTCAAACAGGTGTTCAAATTATTGATGGATTGTATTATTAATATTTTAAATTATTAATTACGATACTACAAATTTTTAGGATATCCGGAACTGCCACGTATAATCAGACGTGGTTCATATTCAATGTGGTGAATCATTTCCCCTGTTTGCTTCCCCTTTTTCAGTTTCATTTCCTCTATTTTTTCAATTAGCATTTGACAGGCATCTTCCCCTTTTTTTCCTGTGAAATGCTCTACTGTTGTCAAATCAATCCCTTGCATACCGGAAATTAATAAATTATCACATCCTAAAACAGAAATCTCCTCTGGAATTTTATAGTGCCGGTTCAAAAGCGCATCCCGTATTCCAAGGGCAACCATATCATTGCTTCCCACTATGGCAGTTAAATCCGGAACTTCCAACAGGATTTTTCCGGTCAGTTCATAACCTGTTTTATATTCCATATCCATTTCCTGAAAAAGAACATCCGCCTCTTTGGGAAGGCTTTTTACATAGACGCTGTCTCCGTATCCGGCCTCCTCAAAAGCCTGACAAAAGCCTTTAATTCTGGCTCTTCTGGCAGATTGCCTTTTGGTAAGAGGCGTCGATAAAAAAGCTACTCTTTTGTGACCCAGGCGCAGGAGATATTCAGCAAGCATACGCCCTATTTTTTCACTGTTCAGCTCCACAGTGTCAATACCTTGGACAGCATTTTTTTCTCCGATATGTACCACTGGAATTTTTTCTGACAGCTTCTGGACAATTTCCGGAAAACTGGGAGAACAGGTATAAATAATTCCAGAGGGATTTAATTTTTCAATTTTTCTCAGGTACTTTTCTTCTGTCTGATAGTTTCTTCTTGTATTACAAAGAAAAACATCGTACTTATTTTTCTGTGCTGTTTTTTCGATTCCCTGAAGCAGAGAAAAGTAATAAGGATTGGTCAGATTCGGACAAATCACAAAGATTGTTCCCCTCATGGAGATTCTCGTTTTAGAATGTCTTTTTTCATTTTCATATCCAAGCTCTTTAGCGGCACATTCCACCCGTTCCACAGTTTCCCTGGAAAACGAAACATTATATTTTTTATTCAAAATCATAGATACGGTGGATTGCGAAACACCTGCTTTTCTTGCCACATCTGTAGAAGTAACCTTCTTGCGGTTCATAAGTATGTTTTCCTTTCTTTTCCTGATTCTAAGCATATTTTATCATTGAGAAAGAAAGGAAACAAGCAGTACTGCTCTTATTTTTTTTCAGAAGAATAGTATGGTACACATAAATAAGAGCCTTCATAAATCAAATCATGACTCATGTGATTAATATTTTTTACTTCCTGAATATATTCCTGTGGAGAATCATATTCTTCTGTCATATATTCTTCTGCAATATCCCACAAGCTGGTTCCTGCCTGTACTTCAATACTGGTAAAATATTTATAACGCTCTGACTCTCTTGTCCCTGCATTTGCAATATTTGCTGTATTAAAAATCAAAACCAGTATGACCGTCAACAAGGCGGCTGCACAATAAAGGCTTCTTTTTTTCATTGCTGCTGTTTTCTGTCGGTTTCTTTCCTTCTTATAGGATTCTGTTACAACAACAAATCCCTGTGTTCTCTCGTTCATGGTGAAATCCTCCTTTGCGTAAACGAAAATACGTTCGTGAACATTTGTTCTTCTTATTAAAACAAGAATACTACAAGAACAAATGTTTGTCAATACTATTTCGAACATATTTTCGAATTCCAAAACGAACAGACATTCCGAATATTTGTTTGCATTATAGGATAATTTATGATATGATATTTAAAATAAATGTTCATAGAAAGAACAGTACAGGAGGCTGTACATAGAAACCGGAGGTACCTGATATGACATATGGAAAAATCAGCCAAAAACAATCTGAAATTTTAGAATATATGAAAAATGAAATTTTAAACAGAGGCTTCCCTCCTTCTGTCCGGGAGATTTGTGAAGCAGTCGATTTAAAATCCACTTCTTCTGTTCATTCTCATCTGGAAACTCTGGAGAAAAACGGATATATCCGCAGAGACCCTACGAAGCCAAGAGCCATTGAAATTGTAGATGATAATTTTAATCTGGTACGCAGAGAAACCGTAAATGTTCCTATCCTTGGAAAAGTAGCTGCCGGTGAGCCATTGCTTGCAGTAGAAAACATTGAAGGCTATTTCCCAATTCCGGCAGAATATATGCCTAATAACAAAACATTTATGCTGGTTGTTCAGGGAGACAGTATGATTAATGCCGGTATCTTTGAAGGAGATTATGTGGTAGTAGAACAGCTTCAGACTGCGGAGAATGGTCAGAAGGTAGTTGCGCTGGTGGATGATTCTGCAACGGTCAAAACTTTTTATAAGGAAAATGGTCATATCCGTCTTCAGCCGGAAAATGATTTTATGGATCCTATTATTGTAGAACCGGATCAGTCTTTTCAGATTCTTGGAAAGGTAATCGGTGTTTTCCGCTTTATGCGCTAGAATAAAAATAGAGTGGGCTGCCACATAAACAATACTTTGGAATATGGCAACTCACTCTATATAAAAAATTTTAGTTCAGGCTTTCCCGCTCTACCAAAGAGCCGTCTCTCCAGATGCGCTCCAAATCATAGAACAAACGGTTTTCTTCGTCAAAAATGTGAATGACCACATCTCTGTAATCCATTAAAATCCAGTTTGCACTCTGATAGCCTTCCATCTGTTTTGGTTCTACTCCGGCTCTTCCCAGAACTTCGTCTACATTATCTGCCATGGCCTGTACCTGATTGCGGTTAGCTCCGCTGGCAATAATAAAGTAGTCTGCAAGTGTAGATACCTGTTCAATATTAATGATTTTAATATCCTGTGCTTTTTTATCTTCCATGGCTTCACAAGCCAGACGTGCAATTTCTTTACTATTCATGGTTGTTTTTCTCCTTTCCCCTTTTTGCAAGGTGCATGGTTTCATAATAGTGAAATGCTTTTTCTGTAGCAGGGTCTATGGTTCTTCCGCTTCTTCCTAAATAGGATAAGCTGTCTTTTAAAATATAATACATACCTTCATTCAAATCCATAAATGCAACCTTACGGATCCATTCCAGATTCGGGGCTTTGTCCCTCTGTGGCTCAATATAATCAGCAATATAAACAATTTTCTCTAAATCTGTCATATTGTCCTTTCCTGTGGTATGCCAGCGGATAGCAGAGAGAATCTCTTCATCCTGAATCTCATACTTTTCCCTGGCAATGGCAACCCCAAGTTTTGCATGGAGCAAAAAGGGATTTTGCTGCTCACACTCAGAAAGCAGAATATGATATTTGTCGCACAGCTTCCATTTCTTTTTGTTGGG
This sequence comes from uncultured Bacillota bacterium, assembly GCA_958352855.1. Classification (GTDB taxonomy): domain Bacteria; phylum Bacillota; class Clostridia; order Lachnospirales; family Lachnospiraceae; genus Blautia. The sequence continues at coordinate 3,250 of CATWQE010000071.1, read as the reverse complement.
AATACATTTGGCACAGTCATGAAGAAGTCCGGCAAGTCTTGCCTTCTCCATATCTGCTCCATGAGCCATAGCCAGTGCTGCCGCGGTATACATCACGCCCTGGGTATGGATAAACCGTTCTTTATCTAGGTATTTTTTCAGTTTTTTTTCAAACTTTGCTATTTCTGATTTCATCCTTATCACAATCCTTATAGATGTTATTTTCCGTAATATAAGAAATCACTGTCTCCGGCACATAATAGGCCAGAGAACGCCCCTGAAGGATCCAGGAGCGAATCTGTTTCGAGGAAATATCAATGTTCAGAGAGTCCAGCTTTTCAATCTGCCCTCCGTATTTTTCCTCCAACAGTGTCATAACTGCTTCCAGTCGCTCATAGCTGGTGTGATTTCTGGTGGCTACCAGAATCGTGCAGGCTTTTAAGATTCTTCCAGGTTCCTTCCATTTTTCAAAATCATATAGAGAGTCTGCACCCAGAATAAAATAATAATCTGTATCAGGATGTGCTGCTTTTAAATGCTCCAGAGTTTCGTAAGTATAACTAAGCCCTTCTTTTTCCATTTCCTCCAGAGAAAGAGCAAAATGGGAATTACCCAAAATGGCTCTTCGTACCATTTCTGTGCGCTGAACATTACTGGCTCTGTCCTGCCGGTTTCTCTTATGGGGAGGATTTCCGGCAGGCATAAACAATACTTTATCTAACTGAAACTGCTGGTACGCTGTTTCTCCTAAAATCAAATGTCCAATATGAATAGGGTCAAAAGTTCCACCCATGATACCGATTCTTTTTCTCTTTTCCATGATGACCCCTACCTTTTTTGCCATTATGGCAGGAAGATTTTTTTCTTCTTATCTTTGCCTTCCTTATACAGAACAATTTTCTTTCCGATGACCTGTACTACCTGAGAATGTGTACGTTCTGCCAGAACCTCTGCGATTTCTCTGGGATCATCCATACAATTTTGCAGTACACTGATTTTAATCAGTTCCCTTGCTTCCAAAGCCTCTGCCACTGCCGCAGTATTTTCCGGAGTAAGGCTGGATTTACCGATCTGAAAAATAGGCTCCATGGTCATAGCAAGTCCTTTTAAATATGCTCTTTGTTTGCTTGTCATGTTTTTCTCCTATGGTTTACTTGTAATAATCAAAGTCAAATCCGTACATACGGACTGTATCGCCTTCCTGGATTCCGGCTTTTTCCAAATCTGCTAAAATGCCGCTTTCTTTCAGGAATTTCTGGAAGAATAAGAAGCCCTTCTCAGAATCCAGATTAGTATAGCCCAGCATTTTTTCAATCTTAGGTCCTTCAATAATAAAGATATGCTCATTTTCCGCATCCTGGGCTACGGTATAAGGCAGATTTTCGGTAATCAGCATATCCTCCGGGAAGAATTCCTGCTGGAATACTACAGGCTCTTTTTCAATAGAATCTAAAAGCTGCTTCACATAATACAGCAGTTCTTTTAAGCCTTTGCCGCTTACCGCAGAAATAGCGAAAACCTTAATGCCCTGAGGTTCAAATTCCTCTCGGATTTTCTGGACAGGGTCTTCATCCCCTTCATAAATGGCATCAATTTTATTTGCTGCAATAACCTGTGGACGTTTGGAAAGCTCCGGATCATAAGCTTCCAGTTCTTTGTTAATTTTATAAATGTCGTCAATGGGATCTCTTCCCTCTGTGGATGCCGCATCTACCAGGTGAATCAAGACTCTGGTACGCTCAATGTGACGCAAAAACTGATGTCCAAGCCCCACACCCTGGGAAGCTCCTTCAATAAGTCCAGGGATATCCGCAATGACAAATCCGTCACATCCGTCTAAATCAACTACACCTAAATGGGGGCTTAAGGTGGTAAAGTGATAATTTGCAATTTCCGGTCTTGCATTGCTGACTCTGGAAAGTAAGGTTGACTTTCCTACATTTGGAAAGCCTAAAAGTCCCACGTCTGCAATCACCTTTAATTCCAACTGTACCTCCAGCTCCTGTGCCGGCTGGCCCGGCTGTGCATATTTGGGAACCTGCATGGTAGCGGTGGCATAATGCTGGTTTCCCTTTCCGCCTCTTCCGCCGCGCAGTACAATCTGTCTGGTATTTTCACCGGACATATCTGCAATGACTTTACCTGTGGTAGCTTCCTTAATGACAGTGCCCTCCGGTACCTTTAAGATGATATCCTTTCCGTTTGCACCATGGCAGCGTTTTTTGCCTCCCTGCTCACCGTCACCTGCTTTATATTTGCTTTTATGACGATAATCAGTCAGTGCATTCATACCCTTATCTACTTCAAAGATAACATCTCCGCCTTTTCCGCCGTCTCCGCCGTCCGGTCCGCCATTGGGAACAAAAAGCTCTCTTCGGAAGCTTACATGCCCGTCTCCGCCTTTTCCGGAACGGATATAAATTTTTGCTCTGTCTGCAAACATATTAACCTCTTTCTATAAAAAATGGCTTCAAACCCCTAAAAGATTTGAAGCCGCCCTTGTTATCGTGAATTACTCTTCAGTAACTACTGGAAATACAGAAACCTGTTTTTTGTCTCTGCCTTTTCTTTCGAAACGAACAACACCGTCTACTAATGCAAATAAAGTGTCATCTCCGCCTCTTCCTACGTTAACGCCTGGATGGATTTTTGTTCCACGCTGTCTGTAAAGGATATTTCCAGCTTTTACAAACTGTCCGTCAGCTCTTTTGGCGCCAAGTCTTTTGGACTCAGAGTCACGTCCGTTCTTTGTAGAACCAACACCTTTTTTATGTGCAAATAACTGAAGGTTCATTTTTAACATGTCTTTACACCTCCTCGAATATTACATCGATATATTCCATGTATTCTTCTTCTATCCCCTGTAAACCGAGGATAAGGGAATCCAGCAACAATGCCGTCTCTTTGGAATACCCTGACTCCAGCTTCACCTGCAATTCACCGGCTTCTTCATTAATATCTACAGAAAAGGTATCTTCTGTGAAGCGCTCAATAGAATTTACAGTGTTCTGTGCCAGTGCTGATGCCGCCGCACATACAATGTCGCTGCCGCTCTCAGCATATCCTGCATGATCCTGCATGGTAAAACCTGAGATTCTCTGTTCTGAATCCTGATAAATCGTTACTTTAATCATAATTTCTGAAATCTACCAGATTAAGCATTGATTTTTTCAATTTTTACTTTTGTAAACTGCTGTCTGTGACCGTTTTTCTTGTGATAACCGGTTTTTCTCTTATATTTGTAAACGATAACTTTTTTTGCTTTACCGTT
>CATWQE010000070.1 GCA_958352855.1 uncultured Bacillota bacterium | reverse complement strand
TTGATTTCAATGGAATCCTCCACTGGAACAGTCCTGGAAATTTCCTGCACATGGCTGATACCGATTTCCATATTTGCCTTCTGAAGAGCAGTGTAAGCGCTGCGGAAGGTGGTATCAATCTGGGACTGAATATCTTTTGCCTGATCAATCAGGTCCATGAGTTCACGAATGAGGATATTCCGCTTCTTATCCATCAGGTCAAACCCCTGCCTGGAAAGAGCCAGGGAATTTTTTGCCAGTATGAGATTTCCCTTGGTGGGAAAGGTATTCGGATCCGTAATATCACCCCTTTTCCATGTGTTTTTTATTGTTCCTCTGCTGGATGATAATACTTATCCAGTATCTTGGTATCAATACGATCCAGTTCTTCTCTTGGAATCATGCTTAACAGTTTCCAGCCTTTATCCAGGGTTTCCGTAATGGTTCTGTTTTCATCGGAACGCTGTCCCACAAATTCTTCCTCAAAAGCTGTACCAAATTCCAGATACTTTTTATCCAGAGGAGAGAGTTCATCCTCACCAATAACAGAAGCCAAAGCTCTGGCATCCCCTACTTTTGCATAGCAGGAGAAGAGCTGATTTGCCACATCCTGATGATCCTCCCTGGTAAAGCCTTCTCCAATACCATCCTTCATAAGACGGGAGAGAGAGGGCAGTACATTAATAGGCGGATATATTGCCTGACCATGAAGCTGGCGGTCCAGAACAATCTGTCCTTCCGTAATATATCCTGTAAGGTCAGGAATGGGATGGGTAATGTCATCATTTGGCATGGTAAGAATCGGTATCTGTGTTACAGAACCTGTTCCGCCTCTTACAATACCTGCCCGTTCATACAGGGTAGCAAGCTCACTGTACAAATATCCCGGATAGCCCTTTCTGGAAGGGATTTCTCCCTTGGAAGAGGAAACCTCACGCATGGCTTCACAGAAAGAAGTAATATCGGTCAAAATAACCAGAATGTGCATTCCCTTTTCAAAAGCCAGATATTCTGCAGCAGTAAGCGCTACCTTCGGGGTAATCAAACGTTCTACCACCGGATCATTAGCCAGATTCAAATACATCACTACATGGTCAGAAACTCCGCTTTCTTCAAAGGTTCTGCGGAAAAATTCTGCCACATCATATTTCACACCCATGGCAGCAAATACAATGGCGAATTTCTCATCACTGTCTGCCCCAAGAGATGCCTGCTGTACAATCTGGGCTGCCAACTGGTCATGGGGAAGTCCGTTTCCGGAGAAAATCGGCAGCTTCTGTCCACGAATCAGGGTTGTCAGTCCGTCAATGGCTGAGATACCTGTCTGAATAAAGTTACGCGGATATTCTCTGGTAACAGGATTCAGCGGCAGTCCGTTGATATTAAGCTTTTTCTCTGGAATCACCGGTCCTAAACGGTCAATGGGGCGTCCGATTCCGTCAAAGGTTCGTCCTAAAATCTCAGGAGAAAGTTCAATTTCCATGGGATGTCCGCTAAGTCTTGTGTGGGTATTCTGAAGAGACATATTTTCTGTCCCCTCAAATACCTGGATCACCGCTTTTTCTTCGTAGATTTCTACAATTCTTCCAAGTTTTCTGCTTCCATCATCCACGCGGAACTCTACAATTTCGTCAAAAGAGGCATTTTTTACCCCTTCCAGAACTACCAGAGGGCCATTGATTTCACTTAAGCCCAAATATTCAATTGCCATAAATCAGTCCCTCCTTATGCATTCTTTTCCAAAACAGTGTTATAGAAATCATCCACTGCTTTTTTGTAATCATCCATCATTTCTAAATGGTCATTTGGCACATCATATTTAATGGAAATCACCTTTTCAAAAATGTTTTCCTGTTTTAAAATAGAAACCGGCATACCCATTCCTACTAAAACCTTGCATTTCTTGTATAAATACAGAATAATTTCCATCATTTTAAACTGTTTTTCCAGAGAAACACAGGTATCGTCTGGATGGAATGCATTCTGCTGAAGAAAGCCTAAGCGAACCACCCTGGCAATTTCCAGCGTCAGCTTCTGGTCATCCGGCAGCACATCACTACCAATTAATTTTACAATTTCCATGAGACTGCTTTCTGAGTTTAAAATCGCCATAAGACGGTTTCTGTAATCCACAAATTTCGGAGATACGTTTTCACTGTACCAGTAAGACAAGTCACCTAAGTATTCACTGTAGCTGGTCAGCCAGTGAATGGCAGGGAAATGTCTTGCATAGGCCAGGGATTTATCCAGTCCCCAGAAGCAGCGGACAAAGCGCTTGGTATTTTGGGTAACCGGTTCTGAAAAGTCACCGCCCTGAGGGGAAACAGCCCCGATAATAGACACAGAGCCTTCGGTTCCGTTTAAATTCTGCATCATTCCCGCACGCTCATAAAAGGCAGACAAACGGGAAGCCAGATAAGCCGGAAAGCCTTCTTCTGCAGGCATTTCTTCCAGACGTCCTGACAGTTCTCTAAGAGCTTCTGCCCAGCGGGAGGTGGAATCCGCCATAATTGCCACGTCATAGCCCATATCCCGGTAATATTCTGCCATGGTAATTCCCGTATAAATGGAAGCCTCTCTGGCTGCCACCGGCATATTGGAGGTGTTAGCAATAAGTGAGGTACGCGCCATAAGGGCATTACCTGTTTTTGGATCATGGAGTTTTGAGAAATCTTCCAAAACCTGGGTCATTTCATTTCCACGTTCTCCACATCCAATGTAGATAATAATATCCGCATCGGACCATTTTGCTATCTGGTGCTGGGTCATGGTTTTTCCTGTACCAAATCCTCCCGGAACCGCTGCAGTTCCGCCTTTTGCAATGGGGAAGAGGGTGTCCAGAATACGCTGTCCTGTAACCAGCGGTTTGGAAGCAGGGAAGCGCTTGCTGGTGGGACGTGGAATCCGGATGGGCCATTTCTGCGCCAGTTTTAAAGGATATTCCTCTCCATTGTCCAGGGTCAGAATTGCCAGGGTATCTGTAATGTTATACTTGCCGTCCGGTACCACGCTTTTTACCACACCATGGAGGTTTGGAGGAACCATGGACTTGTGTACAATGGATGGGGTTTCGGGAACTTCGGCAATAATGGTGCCTCCATAAATTTCCATACCCGGAGTAATGGTCATATGCACATCCCACAGCTTTTCTGTATCCAGAGAATCCACCTGCATACCTCTGGAAATATACTTTCCTGACTGCTCTGCAATCACAGAAAGAGGTCTTTGAATTCCATCGAAAATATTATCCAGAATTCCAGGGCCAAGAGTAACAGAAATGGCATCTCCTGTGGCTGTTACGGTTTCTCCCGGACGCAGACCACTGGTTTCTTCAAACACCTGAACTGTAGTGGCATCTTTTTTCAGAGAAATGACTTCCCCTACCAGATGCTCCTGTCCCACATAAACCATCTCAGACATTTTAAAGCCTGTATTGCCCTTCAGATAGATGACCGGACCATTGATTCCATAAATCACACCTGTTTTACTCATGTGTCAGCCCTCCATCAAAATTAAAACTTTCTTTTTCATTCTGGAAAGAAGTCAAAAGAGTATAATCAATTAAAATATTCTTTCTGGGAATAACAGCCCGAATGCCTCCCAGAAAAGAGGTTTCTGAAAGGAGAGGAGTAATCCCTGTATGCTGTGAAATGACAGGCAAAAGGGCCGCATCCTCCGGGGACAGGCTGATTTCAACCTTATCCTCCCCTGCAATTTTCAAAGCTTTTTTAATCCTGTCCTCCAGCCACTGGGGATATGCTTCTGATTTTGTAAATGCGATTAACTGTTCCTTGATTTCCAGAAATAATTGCTCTCTGAGCTCCTGCTGTTTTCTGGAGAGCTTTCTCTTAATGTGGAGATGCTCTGCAGAAAGCGCTTTATTGATTTCTCTGGCAGCATTTTCAGCTTCTGCTTTTAGCTGCTGTTTTGATGCTGCCTGTTTTTCTTTTTTATGCTGCTCCAAATCTGCATCCAGGGCAGACCTGAATTCTGTAATGGCTTTTTCAGCCTCTTCTCTGGCTGTTTCCATAGAAACCTCAGAGAAGTGCTGCAGCTTTTCTTCTGTTGTCATATGCATCACCTTCCTGTTATAATTTTAATCCAATGGCTTCATTTACATAAGAGGTAATGAAGTCAGGGGCGCGGCCTGTACCATGACGGTCAGGAATTTCAATAAGAAGCGGCAGACGGTGATTTAAGCGGATGTCATCAATAATATCCGGAAATTCCTTCCCGAATTTTTCAGTGAGAAGGATAATTCCATATTCTTTATGCTCCACTGCTTCCTCAAGGGCTCTTCTAAGCTCCTCCCGTTCATGCACCACCACTCCCTCTACACCTGCAAGGCGCATACCAGTATAGGTGTCAATGTTATCACTGATTAAAAACATTTTCATGAACTATCATCCTTTTCTGTTATCAGCCCAGTTTACCCAAAATCATAAAGGAAATAATCAGACCATACAGGGCAATACCTTCTGCCATGGCTACGAAAATCATAGATTTACCAAACAGGGAACCGTCTTCGCTGATTGCACCAAGAGCAGCGCTTGCAGAGCTTGCTACTGCAATACCGGAACCAATACCGGAAAGACCGGTTACCAGAGCAGCTCCCAGGTAGCCAAGACCAGTTGCAAGACCGGCAGTATCAGCAGCAGTAGCAGCCTGAGCGCTTACAGTACCGCCAAACATAACAATCGTACCAACCAAAAGGCTTCCAAAGAAGAAGAAACAGTTGCATGCAAGGGAACGTTTATAACGTTTCTTATTTTTTTCTCCCAGGAAAAAAGCGCCAAAAGGAACAAGAATGCTTAAAATTAATGCAGCAGCAAGTGTAATCTGAATCATAAGTGTCATAATAAAATCCTCCTAATTTTGAGATTGTTTTTTTACGGTTGTATTTTGAAAAAACGGACGGAATTCCCTTCCGCTTCCCTTATAGAAACGGCTGAACATTTCATAGTATTCCAGACGCAGTACCTGGATTCCTACAATCAGACCTTCCATAGCGCAGACAAACAGGTTTCCTAACACAATAATAAACCAGTTAATGCTTCCTCCGCTTTCTGCGCCTGCCAGCATCAGTACAACCCCCATCATGGCGGCGTGGCTTACTGCAAAGGCTCCAATACGCACAAAAGAAAGGGTGTTGGACAAGAAGCTCAGCATAATTTCAAACAGTTCAAAAAAGCTCTGCACCAGAAACATAGGCTTGCTTCCTTCAATGACTGGTCCCTGTTTTGTCAAAAATCTGGTGATTGGCTCCTTAAACATAATCAAAAGCAGGGGCACACCAAACATAACTCCAAGAACCACTGCAGCGGGAAGGGCATGACCAGTTAAAAATAAAAGGGCGGAAACCGTAAGCATACCATAGAACACCAGACCGCACACTGCATTCTGGTCAAACCAGGTGTTTTCTAAATCTCTGGTTCTGACTGCATTAATAATGTGGAAAATCATAGTTACCAGAATCAGGAACATACCAAACACAATGGCAACCACGAAAACCGTATTCATATTTCCAAGTCCCGGTACCAGGGTCATGGCTTCTGTTGGATGCAGCCATATAGGCTCTATGATATTTTCAAATCCGAAAATACTTCCGAACATAAATCCGAAAAAGGTGGAAAAAATGCCGGCTGTACCAATAATGGCAGCTAAGTTCATATGTTTTATCTTATATAGCAAAAATCCACCTATCGCCAGAAGCAGTCCCTGTCCCACATCTCCAAACATAGCCCCGAAAATAAAGGAATAGGTCAGCGCCACGAAAATAGTCGGGTCTATTTCATGATAATCCGGCAGCCCGTACATTTTCACATACATTTCAAAAGGCTTGAAGATTTTTGGATTTTTCAGCTTTGTAGGCGGCGTTCCGCTGATTTTATTGTTGTCATCTTCAATAATACAGAATAGCTTTGTATCATTTTCGATTTCTTTCATAAACGCCGAAGCATCCTTTTCACTCATCCAGCCACAGAGAATGTAAAAGGTTTCCTGGTGTTCCTTCACACAGGCAGCCACCTTACGCACATCAAAGTTTCTGGATAAGGCGTTTAGAGCCGCCTGTGCAGAAAGAATCAATGCGCCGTCTCCTTCTAAAAGCTTCTGCATTTTGTTCTCACACTGGGCGTATTCCCGGTTTACGTTTTCCAGGCGCGCTTCCAGTTCTGCATAAATCTGTTGTGGAGTACCATGATAGTAGTCCTTCTTCAAATACATTCGCTCAAAATGCATGGAAGAGAATACAGCATCTACCTGTTCCATTTTTGTCCACAGGACAAAATAGATTCCCCATACATAGTCATCCTGGTGACAGGGATAGAACATGGTATCCAGGTTATCATACACATATTCTTTGAATTTTTCGTAATATTCCAGCGGTATCCGTCCAAAACGGGCCTGAACAAAACGATAATGGATCAATTTGTCTACATCCTCCGGAAGAGTAAGAAAGGGTTTGATTTTCTTTAAATCCTCCTGAAGAGAGAGGCGCTGCTCACTTAGTTCTTCACAGCGTTTATTGATTTTTGAGAGCTTCTCGTCCAGAGACTGAACAAGAGGCTGAATGCTCTCCAGAGAAATATCCTGAAGGGGAATTTCCCGGGGATTCTTAAGTAAACCGGCAAACTCATTAACCTTGGCCAGCAGCTCCTTATAAGGATTAATCTGAATGTAAGGAGATAAATGCTGTACCTTGCTTAGTTGAGTCATGGCATTTTCCAGGTGGATTTCATACTTGGATAAGTATTCATTTACCACACGATCAATGTCCGATTTCGGGCCGGTGATACTTAAGAATTTCATTTTCTCAATCATGTAATCACCTCCGGTTGTTAAGTTTTGTGAATATACTCCAGAATCTGAGCCGGCGCAAGTCCATAGCGGACACATTCTACGGCTGTGGTCAGACGGTTCACCTCATGCTCTTTATGATAAAAATAGGAATAAATCATAATCACAGAGTGAGGATACTTTCTGGATTCTGTTTCCAGAATGGTTTTCAGATTCAGGTTATAAAGCTCTTCCAGTTTTTCCGGAGATAATTCCGGAAAACGCTTTTTATAATAGGTGGTATCCAGAATTCTTCGGAATTCTTCTTCATCCACAGCTTCCACCAGGGCAGATATTTCTTTTTTTGACAACCGGTAATGTACCGGAATCAGCAGAGCATAGGTATCTGCCGGCGCCATATGGTAGTATTTTTTGGAACGGTAAATCCACTGAAGATTCAGCATATCAAATTTATTCCCATAGGCTCTGGTAATTTCCTCTAAATCCCGTTTCTGAAACAGTTTTTCTTTTACAGACCAGATATTTGCAAAATAATACTGGTCTAAAGCCATACCATAGTCAAAGATACGAGGCTGACAGTCATTGCCCAGTTTTCGCAGGGGCTCATAATATTCTGACCCCTGAAGGTGATTCACAAGCTCTTCAATGGTAGAAGAGCCGCTGATTTTTTCCAGGTCCAGCTTGGAATGGCGGTCAAAAAACTCCTGAAACAGAGATAAATCCAACTCCGCCTTTCCCTGGTCGAAAACTTTTCTAAGGCAATCTTTTAGAACAGAAATCTCATATCTTTTAAAATACAATGCCATAAAAGTACGTTGTTTCGGATTGGCAAACCGATACAATTTAGTAAAATTCTGATGTATGGTATGGACAAGCAGTTTTTCTACATCACCTCTGTGGAGACTGTTTTCATCCAGGTCTGCCCATAGTTTAGCAAACCCTGGCTGTTTCTTCAAATAAGCTACGATTTGAACCACAGAATCCATTTGTGCGATTTCCTGGTACTGCTGTTCACCAATTAATTTGCTCTGCATGGCCCGTATTTTGGTAGACAGGCCGCTGTAGGAAAGCAGGCTTCCCATTTTCCATCACATCCTTAATATTCTGTCATAAACTTGCTTTGCCAATTCTGCATGACGTTCTTTATAATAGGTTTCCATTTGGCACAAAACACGATCTGCATCCGATCTTTGTTTTTCCAGCTTTGCCTTCATATCTATTTCCAGCTCGTCCCGTATTTCCCTGTTCTTAGCCATAATTTCATCATCTACAGCCTGGTCGAAATCACGCATGGCCTGGTCATATTCCTGTGCCAGTTCTTTTTTTTGCTCAGACACATCTTCCATGATATGAGATGCAGCAGCTTCGATTTCTGCAAGTTTACTGATAATGTCTTCCATAGGCTTTCCTCCTTCATTTTTTATACATTGTTTATCATACACCTTTTTTATAAAAAATCCATAGGAAATTGTGCAAATTTTAACGCAAAGAGCCAGATTTTTCTTCGGGCACAGCGTTTTTACCGATTTTTCCCTCTTTCTGTCCCTTAGATTACCCATAAAATAACCAGAAATACAAATTTTTCACAATCACAAACAGTATATAACAGAATAAAACAGTTGACACCTGTTCTATACTGTTATATACTGTTTGTAAGAGGAGGATAGAAATGAAGATTATAATCAACCACTCATCTATGGTACCAATTTACGAACAGCTTATTGAGCAGATTAAAGCAATGATTTTAAATGAAGAATTAAAGGCAGATGACAGCCTTCCCTCTGTGCGGACTCTTGCAAAAGAGCTGAAAATCAGCGCTTTAACAGTTAAAAAGGCCTATGACAACCTGGAGGAAGAAGGGTTTACCGTTACGGTTCATGGCAAGGGAACCTATGTGGCAGCAGCCAACCAGGAGGCAAAGCTGGAGCAGCAGAAGAGGGAAATTGAAAGCGAATTAGAATCTGTTATTCAAAAAGCCCGACGCCTGGGTATGAAAAATGCAGAAATTGAAGCCTTGTTTTCTTTAATTATGGAGGATGAAACATGTTAGAAATAAAAGATTTAAAAAAATCCTATGGTTCCTTTCAGTTACATTGTTCCCTGAAAGTAGAAGAGGGATGTATTACCGGACTGATTGGTTCCAACGGCGCAGGAAAAAGCACTACTTTTAAATCCATTCTGGGATTAATCCGAAAAGACAGCGGAATGGTCACTTTATTTGGCAAGGATGTTGACAGCCTTACCAGACAGGAAAAGGAACATATTGGTGTTGTTTTATCAGACAGCGGTTTCAGCACGTATCTGACCCTTACAGATATTGCCGCTGTGCTGGAAGCTATGTATACCAATGTGAAAAAAGCAGACTTTTTAAAAGCTTGCGACCATTATCAGCTTCCTGTCAACAAGAAGGTTAAGGAATTTTCCACAGGTATGAAGGCAAAAGTAAAAATCTTGGCAGCTATTTCTCATAAACCCAGATTTTTGCTTCTGGATGAACCCACTGCCGGTCTGGATGTGCTGGCAAGAGAAGACCTGCTGAACATGCTACGGGACTATATGGAGGAGGATGATACCCGCTCCATTCTCATTAGTTCTCACATTTCTACAGACCTGGAGGGACTGTGCGATGATTTGTATATGATTGATAAAGGGCATATTGTCCTTCATGAAGATATGGATACCCTGTTAGGCCAGTATGGACTTTTGAAAATGACCAGGGAACAGTTTGAAACCATTGACAAACAGTATTTTCTGCGAAAACGGAAAGAATCTTACGGATATAGCATACTCACCAATGAAAAACAGTTCTATCTGGAGAATTATCCCCAGATTACCATGGAAAACGGAAACATTGATGATGTCATTGCCATGATGGTGAAAGGAGAGGCAGTATGAAAGGATTGTTTATAAAAGATTTAAGACTGATGAAAAACCAGCGTAATTTTCTCATTACCCTGGCGCTTATGTTTCTGGTTCTGATTGTTACAGGTGTGGATGCCAGCTTTTTTATGGGATATGTGCCTTTCTTACTTCTCATTGTTACCATGTCTACCATCACTTATGATGAACAGGATAACAGCATGGGATTTCTCATGGCACTGCCGGTATCCAGACAGACCTATGTATTGGAAAAATATCTTCTGAGCGCTTCCTTTGGCATAGGTGGATTTGCTGTGACCTTTGTTATGTTTCTCATCACAGAAAAAGCAGAGGGAAGTTCCATGACATTTGAAAATTATCTGCTGATTTTCATGGGATTTCTGGTTTTTGTGATTTTGTTTTTAAGCCTCATGATTCCCATTCAGCTAAAATTTGGAAGTGAGAAAGGCAGAATGGTTCTCTTTGCTATTTTCTTCGGTATTATCGGACTGGTCTATCTGGTAAATAAAGTATTAACCATAGATTTGACGAAAACCGCCCTTTATGAAACCATCACACAGCTTCCCTGGGGCATCCTTATGACAATGGCACTTGTTTTATTTGTCATTTTTGTATTCATTTCCGCAAAAATCAGTTTGGGGGTTATGAAAAAGAAAGAATTTTAGAAGGAAAATATTTTCACAGATAGCAGAAAAGTAATGACTTAAAATAATGTAAATGTTATAATCTGAGAAAACATTTCTAAAATGAAGTATGTCATAAATAGTAAAAATAGCCTGCTTATAAAAAAGTTTGAGGAATAGAGGTGTATTGAGATGTTAATATCAAAATTTAACAATGAGAATATCGAAAATGCCATTCAAGAAATGGAAAACAGTTATAGTTTTGTTTTCCCTTGGGAATATCGAATATTTTTGCAAAAATATAATGGTGGAAAAACGCCTGACACAACCTTTCATCTTCAAGGAATTTCATCAGATATTCAAGCGTTTTATGGTCTTGGTAAAGCGGATATGAATTATAATATTTCAATGCTTGAACATACGCCATTGTTTTGGGGCATGGTTCATAATCACCTGTTCCCTATTGCAATCAATTCATTCGGAGATAATATTTTAATCGGATTACGTGGAGATAATGCAGGGAAAATATATTTTTGTTACCATGATACATCAAAAGGCAATATAGAGCTATCACCAAGCTTATCTGCTTTTTTCGCTTGTTGCCGAAGTCAAAAAATCGGATATATTCGTACCATAGAAGAACGAATTGCCGATATGAAGCGAATAGGAAAAGAAAATAAAATTACAGAGGTAAAGCTGAAATGCTGGCAAAAGGAAATTGATGAATATTCAAAAATTAAACAGGAAGAAGTTACCTTAGAAGTTTAGACATTCTATATTTGTCTAAAGGAAGAAGTTTATAAGCAGCGGGCAATTTAAAGGAAAATTTGCAGGAAATCATTGTGATAATAGAAAAAAAGGACTATAATAGTGCGGAACAAAACTATGAGGTGGAATAACCGTCTCGGATAGGAGCATTATGAATTACGCAGAAGCAAGAGTATATTTGGATGAAATTTCCAAATACGGAAGTGTACTTGGTTTGGAGAATATGAAAGAGCTGCTTTGCAGACTTGGTAATCCCCAGGATGATTTGTCTTTCATCCACATTTCCGGAACCAATGGAAAAGGATCTGTACTGGCATATCTTTCTACGATATTGTCCAATGCGGGATACCGGACAGGACGATACATATCGCCAACTCTGTTTTCTTATCGCGAACGGATTCAAGTAAATGAAGAAAAAATTGAAAAAGAATCCCTTGCCAGACATGTAACTGCCATAGCCCAGGCCATAGAAGAAATGAAGGCAGAACATGCAGGAAATCCAACCGCCTTTGAGGTGGAGACTGCATTGTCTTTTCTTTATTTTAAGGAAAAGCAATGTGATATCGTAGTATTGGAAACCGGCCTTGGAGGCGCTTTGGATGCTACAAATGTGATTAAAACAACGGTAATGGAAGTGATTACCCCTATCAGTATGGATCATATGGAATTTTTAGGAGATACCCTGGAAAAAATTGCAGAACAAAAAGCTGGTATTATCAAGCCTCATACAACGGTGGTTTCTGCCTGTCAGGAACCGGAGGCTGCAAGGGTCATTTCCAGAGTCTGCAAAGAAAAGGAATGTATTCTGAAAATCGTAAATCCAGAGGAAATCACAGAGGTTGTTTATGATATTCAAAAGCAGCAGTTTTCTTACAAAGCCTGGAAAGAGGCTGTGATTACTTTGGCAGGGAGCTACCAGATTGCAAATGCAGCCCTGGCGCTGGAAGCTGTGGATGCCCTTCGCAGACTGGGATTTACCCTTACTGATACGCAGGTCTATGAGGGGCTTGCAAAGGCTGCCTGGAAGGGACGTTTTACTCTGCTTGCCACCAATCCGGCTGTCATTTTAGATGGCGCCCACAATCCAGGCGCAGCAAAAGAGCTGCAGCGTTCTTTGAATTTATATTTTAAAGGGAAAAAGTTATATTATATTTTCGGAGTTTTTCAGGACAAAGACTATGAGGAAGTCATCCGTCTTACCGCGCCTTTGGCAGAGCATATTATTACCGTTCAAACACCGAATAATCCAAGAGCCCTGCCTGCTGACCGGTTAAAAGAAGCTGTATCAGGGGTTAATCCTTCTGTGGAAGCAGCAGGCAGCATCCAGGAGGCTGTTCATATGGCCAGAAATCTTGCACAGAAAGACGATGCCATTATTATATTTGGTTCCCTCTCTTTTTTAGGAGAGGCAGAAAAAGCATTAGAAAATGAGGAGAACTACCATGGATAAAGAAAAGATAAAAGAAGGCGTAAGATTAATTTTAGATGGAATCGGAGAAGACATTCAAAGAGAAGGACTTTTGGAAACCCCGGACCGAATTGCCAGAATGTACGAAGAACTGGCTGCCGGCTATACGGACAGCGCTGCAAAGCACTTACAGAAGCGGTTTCATGTAGATAATAATGATATGGTTCTGGAAAAGGATATTCATTTCTATTCCTTCTGTGAGCATCATATGCTTCCTTTTTATGGAAATGCAGCCATTGCTTATATTCCAAATGGAGAAGTGGTAGGACTTAGCAAAATTGCAAGAACCGTAGAAGTTTTTGCAAAACGTTTTCAGCTCCAGGAGCGTCTTACAGCTCAGATTGCAGATGTGTTTATGGAAGAATTAAAACCACATGGAGTCATGGTGCTCATTGAAGCAGAGCATATGTGCATGACCATGCGTGGGATTAAAAAACCAGGAACTAAAACCGTAACCGTTGTGACCAGAGGTGTTTTTGACCAGGATGAAAAATTGCAGAACCAGTTCTACCGCATGCTGGAAAGGAGAAGCTAGGATGGAACGAATCCACGCAATCTGCAATCATCCAGTATGGAAAGAAAGCGTAGAGAAAATCCAGGCTCTGGAGCAGGAGCGGATTTTCTGTAAGCATAATCCACAGCATTTTTTAGATGTGGCAAGACTGGCCTGGATTGAAAATCTGGAAAAGAATCTTGGGATTGAAAAAGAGCTGATTTATGCCGCAGGGCTGCTTCATGACATAGGGCGTCACCTTCAGTATGAAAAAGGGATTCCTCATGACAAGGGAAGCGCCATGCTTGCAGAAAGAATAATGGAAGATTGCGGCTTCACCAAAAAAGAGCAGGAAGAAGTATTGTCCGCTATTTTGCAGCACCGCATAAAAGAAACCCGCAGCCTGGATTCTTTTGCAGGGCTGATTTACCGGGCAGACAAGGCTTCCCGGGCCTGTCTGTTCTGTTCTGCAAGAAACGCCTGCAACTGGGATGAGGAAAAAAAGAATCTGAAACTTACCGTATAGGAGGAAAATACAATGATGAAAATCGGAAACCGCAT
>CATWQE010000069.1 GCA_958352855.1 uncultured Bacillota bacterium | reverse complement strand
TCCGGGAAACAGGAAAAAAGGCTGCGGTTTTCTTCTCTGGTACAGATTTTCAGCATACCGGCTCCTGTTCTCATGGCTGCCATGCCACTGAGGTAAGCAGCCCCAAACATGCCGCTGCTTCCTGCCACCAGCAGGATTTTTCCAAAGGTTCCCTTGTTTCCCTCTGGTTTTCTGACAATGCGCGCAAGGTCTCTCTTCTCACAGGCAAAAATGGATAAAGACTTTTCTTCCTTTTTTGATGCATAAATCCCCACATCCGCCACCAGCAGCTTTCCGGCATAAGATGCACCGGGATAGAGACACAATCCGGCTTTTAAAAAGGCAAACGTAACTGTCAGATCTGCGTGTACCGCGCAGCCCAGTATCTGCCCGGTATCTGGGGAAATACCGGAAGGAATATCCACAGACAGGATTTTCCCCTGGTAGTCTGACAGGTCCCTTATCACTTTCTCATAAATTCCGGTTACCTCGCGGGAAAGCCCAACGCCGAAAATTGCATCTACAATAGTAGTATATTCCTTTTGATGAAAAGTCTTGACAAAGGATAATCCATATTTTTTTCCAATATCTATCTGTTTTTTCATTTCTTCCGTAAAATGTTCCGGATTTCCCAAAATGCAGACATGGGTTTGATATCCCCATAAGTGCAGAAGTCTGGCAATCACCACGCCGTCTGCGCCATTGTTTCCACCACCGCACAGTATCAGCACCTTCTCAAGAGGAAACTCAGACTCCCTTAATGCATTGGCAACAGCAAGCCCTGCGCGCTCCATAAGTACCAGAGACGGAATCCCCATTTCTTCTATGGTATAACGATCCAAAGCTTTCATTTCTTTTCCTGTTACAATCCCCTTCATGACATACCAAGTCCTTTCTGAAAAAGGCTGGCGCAACCTTTCTTCGCGCCAGCCTTTCTTTTTTATTTCTCCTGCTCTGTTGCCTGACAATTTAAATTGTAGGACAAACGCATCAGACTTTCCGAAAGATGGACGTTTTCTACAATCACATCCTTTGGAACATTTAAATCCAGATGAGCAAAATTCCAGATGGCTTTAATCCCGTTTTTTACCAGAAGATCTGCTGCCTCTGCAGCATTGTTTTTCGGTAATGTCAGGGTAGCTATCTCCACCTTTTCTTCTTTTAAAAACTGAGGCAGCTCCTCCATCATGCGGATTTCATTTCCACGAATGGAAATTCCCTTTAAAACCGGATTCACATCAAAAATCCCCACAATTTTAAAACCACGTTTCTCAAATTTCACATAATTTGCAAGAGCCTGTCCCAGATTGCCGGCTCCTATGATAATCATGTGATGGGTTTTATCCAGACCCAGAATCTTCCCAATCTCCTCATATAAATACGGAACATTGTATCCATACCCCTGCTGTCCAAAGCCGCCGAAATTGTTTAAATCCTGACGAATCTGCGATGCTGTCACCCGCATCTTGGCGCTTAACTCATTGGAGGATATCCGTTCTACACCTTCTTCTATGAGTTCGCCTAAATACCTGTAATATCGGGGTAGTCTCTTTATCACTGCTTTTGATATGCACTTTTCCTCCACGTTTCACCCTCCTGTACCCAAAAATACACATTTCTATGCTTTATTATATAGAATTGTTAAATTAAAGTCAATATTATTCATTTTATCTGTTGTCAAATTCCTTTTGTCCGATATATAATAGATACTGATTATCACAAAAAGGAGACGATACCTCATGATTTTAGCATGTCAGAATATAGAAAAATCCTTTGATGGCGTTACGATTCTAAAAGACGCCAGTTTTCACATAGAAGAACGGGAAAAAGCTGCTTTAGTCGGTATTAACGGTGCGGGTAAATCTACACTTTTCCGTATGATTGTAGGAGAACTAGCTCCGGATAACGGACAGGTGATTTTATCTAAGGGGAAAACCCTTGGTTATCTGGCGCAACACCAGGAATTAAGCAGCCAGCTAAGCATCTATGATTCTCTTCTTCAGGTAAAACAGCATATCCTGGATATGGAAAGCCGGATGCGGGACATGGAGCTTCAAATGAAGCACACCACTGGCGAAGAACTGACAAGGCTTATGGAAGCTTATTCCAGACTCACTCATGAGTTTGAACTGGAAAACGGTTATGCTTATAAAAGTGAGCTGGTTGGTGTCTTAAAAGGTCTGGGATTTTCTGAAGAAGATTTTGAAAAACCGGTTGCCACGCTTTCCGGTGGACAAAAAACCAGAGTTGCCCTTGGACGGCTGCTGCTTTCCAAACCAGATATTATCCTGTTGGATGAGCCTACCAACCATTTGGACATGGATTCCATTGCATGGCTGGAAACTTATCTTCTGAACTATCCCGGGGCGGTTTTCATTGTGTCCCATGACCGTTATTTTCTGGACAAAGTCGCTACCAAAATCGTAGAAATCGACAATGCCAAAGTAACCTCTTTTACGGGAAATTATTCTGCTTACAGTGAGAAAAAGGCCATGCTTCGGAAAGCAGCTTACCAGGCTTATTTAAATCAGCAGCAGGAAATCAAACACCAGGAAGAGGTCATTGCAAAGTTAAAGTCATTTAACCGGGAAAAATCCATCCGAAGAGCAGAAAGCCGGGAAAAAATGCTGGAAAAAATCGAGGTTCTGGAAAAGCCTGTTGAATTGGATGATTCCATGCGGATTTCTCTGCGCCCCAGAATCACCAGTGGAAATGACGTACTTACCGTAGAGCATTTAAGCAAATCCTTTCCTTCCAATCCCCTGTTTGAGGATTTGAATTTTTCTGTTAAGCGGGGAGAACGCGTGGCAATTATTGGGAATAACGGAACCGGAAAAACCACGATTTTAAAAATTTTAAATCAGCTTCTTCCAGCGGACGAGGGATGCTTCCATCTTGGCAGCAAGGTTCACATTGGCTACTATGACCAGGAGCATCATGTACTCCATATGGAAAAGACGATTTTCCAGGAAATCCAGGATGACTATCCCAAGCTTACCAATACGGAAATCCGAAATCTTCTGGCCGCCTTTTTGTTTACCGGAGACGATGTGTTTAAGCTGGTGTCTTCTCTAAGCGGTGGGGAGCGGGGACGTGTTTCCCTGGCAAAGCTCATGCTTTCAGAAGCAAACTTCCTGATTTTGGACGAGCCTACCAACCATTTGGATATTACCTCCAAGGAAATTTTAGAAGAGGCGCTGAATAATTATGAGGGAACGGTTTTGTATGTTTCTCATGACCGTTATTTCATTAACAAAACCGCCACCAGAATTTTGGAGCTGACCAATCAGAAGCTGGTAAATTATATTGGCAATTATGATTATTATCTGGAGAAAAAAGAAGAATTAACACAGATTTACGCTCCCACGCAGGAAGAAGAATCTGCGCCGGAAGCGGTATCTGCCACAAAGCTGGACTGGAAGCAGCAAAAAGAAGAACAGGCGCGTATGCGGAAACGGGAAAACGACTTAAAGAAAACAGAAAAAGCCATTGAGGAGCTGGAAACCAGGGATAAGGAAATTGATGAAGAAATGTCTGACCCACAGGTTGCCACCAATGTATCAAAATGCGTTGCCCTGTCAAAGGAAAAAGCAGAAATTGCAGAAAAATTAGAAGAGCTTTACGAAAAGTGGGAAGAACTGGCACAGTAGCCAGTTCTTCTCTTTGTCTATGGTATATTATTTTTATGGATAGCTGCCCTTTAGGAAACCTGTGCTTCCAGTTTTTGGCGGATTGCCAGAATAAACTCTTTGCTGTTTAAAACAACCGGATGTTTTCGTGTTGTAATAAGAGCCAGGTCTTTTGTCATGCTGCCCTCTTCAATAACATGGATGGTTGCCTCCTCCAGTTTATCTGCAAAAGCCTGCAGTTCTGTGTTTCCATCCAGTTCCCCACGTTTTCGAAGCGCACCGGTCCAGGCAAAGATCGTAGCAACAGAATTGGTAGAGGTCTCTTCTCCTTTTAAATGTTTATAATAATGGCGCTGTACCGTTCCATGAGCTGCTTCATACTCAAAATATCCATGAGGTGATACCAGAACCGAGGTCATCATAGCCAGAGAGCCAAAAGCAGAGGATACCATATCGCTCATAACATCTCCGTCATAATTTTTGCATGCCCAGATAAAGCCTCCTTCCGCTTTCATCACTCTGGCAACTGCATCATCAATCAACGTGTAGAAATAGGTAATCCCTGCCTTTTGGAAGGCCTCCTGAAATTCCTTTTCATAAATTTCCTGAAAAATATCCTTAAAGGTATGGTCATATTTTTTAGAAATGGTGTCCTTGGTAGAAAACCACACATCCTGTCTGGTATCCAGAGCATAGGTAAAGCAGCTTCTTGCAAAGCTTTCAATGGAAGTATCCAGATTATGCATCCCCTGGACAACCCCCGCCCCGGTAAATTCATGTACCAGTTCCCTAGTTTCTGTTCCATCCTGGGCAGTATAGACCAGTTCTACCTTGCCTGGCTTTGGAATGACCATTTCTGTATTTTTATACACATCTCCATAGGCATGTCTTGCCAGAGTAATGGGCTTTTTCCAGTTTTTCACACAGGGTTCAATGCCTTTCACAAGAATAGGAGCCCGAAACACTGTACCGTCTAACATGGAACGAATAGTACCGTTTGGACTTTTATACATTTCTTTTAGCTGATACTCTTCCATTCTGGCGGCATTGGGTGTGATGGTGGCGCATTTTACAGCTACTTTATATTCCTTTGTGGCATTGGCTGCATCTATGGTTACCTGGTCATTGGTTTCATTTCTATGTTCCAGCCCCAGGTCATAATACAGGGTTTTCAGCTCCACAAAGGGCTCAAGCAGTTCCTCCTTAATCCACTTCCAGAGAATTCTGGTCATTTCGTCTCCATCCATTTCCACCAGAGGTGTTGTCATTTTAATTTTTTCCATGCGTTCTCTCCTCTCTGCTCTGTTTCATCTGCTATTTCATTTCTTCCTTTAAAACCTTTTCCAAATCCAGATTTTTGAAATTTTCCATGGTATTTGTAATGTGTTCATAAGCTGCCTGTTCTGCTGCCCTTTCGTCTCCACTTCGAATTGCCTCTAAAATCTGTTTATGCTCTCTGGCAGAAGGCTGGGTGCGTTTTCTTTCTTTTACAGACGCCATACGCACTCTCTGCAGATATTGATGAAAATCCAATAAGGTATGCGCCAGAATCCGGCTTTGAGATGCTTCGTACAGCAGCTTGTGAAATTCTCCGTCCTGCTGGCACACCTGCTGGAAATTTCCTTTTTCCACATAATAATCAGACAGCACTATGGCTTCCTCCATTTTGTCCAAGGTTTCCTTTGTCACATGGGTGGCTGCCATAGCTGCGCAAAGCCCTTCCAGTTTTGCCCGGATAAGGTACATATCCATCACATCCCTGGTAGAAATTCCTGTGACAAAGGCGCCTTTGTTTGGAATCAACTGCACCAGCCCTTCCAGCTCCAACTGCCGGATTGCCTCTCTTACCGGAGTTCTGCTGACCCCTAATTCCTTACCAATGGTACATTCTACCAGCTCGTCACCCTTTTTATATCTGCCTCTTAAAATATCATTTCTGATTTTCTCAAATACTTTTCCCCGTAATGATTCTCCTGCCATGCTTTCTTATTTCCATCCTTTACAAATTAATTCCCAGGCGGCTGCAGGTCTGTGCAATCACACCCAGAAGCTCTTCATCCGTAAGCACTGTTACACGCCCTTCCTCGTATTGCGCGTCCACCCAGGATTTTACCTCTGCCACAAGGGGACTGTTTTTGTCTACCTGATTTGGCGCTGCAAGGTGGAAATGGTTATTAATCCAGTGGGCGATTCCTGCAAGACCGGAGGTTTTGGAAACTGCAACCTGTGGCCCGCGGTGAAGAAATTTCTCTGTATCAAAGATATTATAAATCTCTTCATTTTTCAAGAGCCCGTCAGCATGAATTCCCGCCCGGGTGACATTAAAGGCACTTCCCACAAACGGTGTTCTGGAGGGAATCTTATAACCAATTTCTTTCTCATAATATTCTGCCAGCTCTGTAATCACAGTGGTATCCATACCGTCCAAAGTGCCTTTTAACTGGGCGTATTCAAACACCATAGCCTCCAGAGGCGTATTTCCGGTACGCTCTCCAATGCCAAAAAGGGAACAATTAACTCCACAGGCGCCGTATAACCAGGCTGTGGTAGAATTGCTCACAGCCTTGTAAAAATCATTGTGTCCATGAAATTCAATGAGCTCAGAAGGAATCCCTGCATGGGTCATAATTCCATAAATAATGCCAGGAACAGAGCGGGGAATCACAGCCCCCGGATAGTTGACTCCATAACCCATGGTATCACAGCAGCGTACCTTAACAGGAATCGAATATTCCTCCATAAGCTTTGTTAATTCCAGGCAGAAGGGAATGACATATCCATAAATATCCGCCCTGGTAATATCCTCCAGATGACATCTGGGGCTGATACCAGTTTCCAGACATTCCCGTATCACAGAAAGATAGTGCTCCATAGCCTGTTTTCTGGTCATTTTCATTTTGTAAAAAATATGATAATCGGAACAGCTAACCAAAATTCCGGTTTCCTTAAGTCCAATATCTTTTACCAGTTGGAAATCCTCCTTACTTGCCCGAATCCAACTGGTAATCTCAGGAAACTGATATCCTTTTTCCAGACATTTGTAGACAGCGTCTCTGTCCTTTTTGCTGTAAAGAAAAAACTCACTTTGACGGATTTTTCCATTTGGCCCTCCCAACTTATGAAGGTATTCGTAGATTCGCACAATCTGACTGGTACTATAAGGCGCTCTGGACTGCTGTCCGTCCCTGAAGGTTGTGTCTGTAATCCAGATATCATCCGGCATATGGTGCGGGACGATTCGGTCATTAAAAGCAATCTTTGGTACTTCACAGTAGGGGAACAGATTGCGGAAAACATTTGGCGATTCCACATCCACCAGGGGATACATATGCTCCTCTAATTCCAGTAAATTTGTATGATAATTCATTCTGACAGCTCTGTTAATCATCACGCACACTCCTATCTTCTCTGTTTGTTCATTTATCTGCTAAGTTATTGCATTAAAATGTTTGTATCATTGTATACAATAATACAAAATATGTCAATACACTTTTTACAATACCATAACAGTTATAACTTAAAGTTATAATATTTCCCCGGATAAAAAAGAGGGAAGGTGAAAGAATCCCCATCCCTGTAAGTTGTGTGCATAGCCCAGGTCTTTTGCTGTATCCCGCAGTCGTTTCTTAATCTCCAGATTGGTAAGACTGGGCTCCTTTTCCAGTAAAAGCGCAATCCCGCCTGCAACCACAGGGGTAGACATGGAAGTACCGCTTTTTGCCGCATAAGAGGAAACACCTGCCTTATATGCGCAGGAGATAATCCCATTGCCGGGAGCCACAATATCCGGTTTGCTGATACATTCCCTGGTTGGCCCCCTGCCGGAAATCCCCTGATTCTCCATGACCATATCTGAGGCTCCCACTGTAATCACCTTCCGGCTGCAGCCCGGGGCAGTGATACTTCCTCTTTTGGGTCCCAGATTTCCCGCTGCCGCTACCACCACCAGCCCAATATCCCAGATATGTTCCACTGCTTCAATCAAATCCTGATTTTCTCCCTGGGTAGTGCTGCCAACGGAAATATTCACAATACGGATATTATACTTTTCTCTGTTTTTTTCAATCCAGTCTATGGCATAAATGACGGATTCCTTTTTTCCGTTTCCTTTTTCATCCAGCACTTTTATAGGAATGAGGCCACATCCCGGGGCAATGCCGCAGTACCTTCCTCTGCTGGCTCTGCCATTGCCCCCGATAATCCCTGCCACATGAGTTCCATGACCATTGTCATCATAAGGCATGGTACGTCCTCTGACATAATCCCTGAAGGCAAGAATGCGGCTTCCAAAATCCAGATGCATGCAGGCGCCGGTATCCAGAATTGCCACACCGACGCCTTTTCCGGTATAGAGTTCGTTCTTTGCCGCATTCTGACAATAGGTAACCGCTTTTTTTACTTTGTCCATGACAAACTTCCCTTTTTCATTACTATATGTGGGGAAAAAGAAAAGGTTGCTTCACCCTGCCCTTTACCTGGCAGTCTTCAATTCTCCATGTTTCAAATGGAAGATAACGTCAGCTCTTTTAGCAATTTCATGAGAATGAGTAACAATAACCGCGCATTTCTTCATCTGATGTACAGTTTCTTCCAGGATGTCCATAATTGCCATTGCAGTATCCTCATCAAGGCTGCCGGTTGGCTCATCCGCCAGAATAACAGGCGCTTCTGTAGCCAATGCGCGGGCAATGGCAACTCTCTGCTGCTGTCCGCCGGATAGCTGCAATACATTTCTTTTGGCTTCTTCTTTTGTCAGACCCATTTTTTCTAAAATCGGCATGGGCGGCAGCTTACTTGTCAATGCCACATTTTCTTTCGGAGTCAGATAATCAGTCAGATTATACGCCTGAAAAATAAAGGACACTTGATGGCGCCTGTGGTAGGCAAGTCCTTTCTTCGTAATATCTTCTCCCTGAAAAAAGATGGTTCCCTTTGTGGGGCTGTCTAAGCCGCCAAGCAGCGAAAGAAGCGTTGTTTTTCCGCAGCCGGAGGAGCCCAGAATGGCATAAATTTTCCCAAGCTCCAATTCTGCGCTTAGACCTTTCAACACTGTATTCTTCTGATTATAACTGTAAGATAAATCTTTAAAGGATAATATGCTCATACGTAAGTTCCTCCTATTCCATTTTGGTTAAAATATCTTTTGGTTGTAAACGAATGACCGTATAAGAAGCAGCAATGACAGCAAGACAGATTAAAACAAAGCCAACGCCAAATACTTTTAGCATATCTAATGCGGCAATGTGAATACTCAGATTGGAAATCTCTTCTCCTGCCCTGCTTATTAGGAAAGCCCCTGCTTGCTTCCCCAGTCCAAAGGATGCCGCCATGGATGCAAACATAGACAAAAGCGCAACCAATAGATTTTCTGTCAGGAACTGCCCCACAATTTCTGCTTTGCTTCGTCCTATGGCAAGTAAAATCGCAATTTCCTTTTTCCGGCTTCTTGTCCATAAAACAAGAAACAGTACAATCATAAGAGTACCAATAACTGTGATGGTCCATACCGCTGTATCAACCATACTTCCAAAAGAAGAAAGCGGAGCAGATACCATATCAAAATCCTCTGTGTTCAGGTTAAAAACAAAGGTTTTTCCTTTCACTTCCGGAAGATTCCTAATGGTTTCCATTAGTTCTTTGGCTTCCTCTGGAGAATGAGTATAGATATCCAGATAATCATATCCTGTCAGACCATAAATCTTATCAAGACTGTTTATATCAATATATCCGCAGTTTGCAGGAATACCATCTGGGGTAATTGCCTGTTTCGTTGTACCCTCTGTGCCGCCAAAAAGACCAATAATTTCAAATGTACTTGTGCCGGCTTCGTCTACGCCATCCTGAAAGGTGATTTTGTCTCCTACGGACAGGTTGTTTTTATCTGCCAGCTCTTTGGGAAGCAACGCAACATAGGAATCCTCCGGCTTGATATGGCGTCCTTCTTCCAGCTTATACGTTCCATTTAAAAACTTAATATCAAGGGAAGAATCTAACACTGCAGGGTATGGGGTCGCTAAATCAGGAGCGTTTACCATTGCCGGAAAGATTTCAAAATTTTTGGGAATCCCCCAGTAACCCTCTGAGCTTTTGGCATTGTAACTTACCACGTCAGGAAGCTTTGAAATAGAAGCAATGATTTTTTCTGTGATGAAATCCCCCTGATAGGTATATCCGGAAGCGCCATTCCCGAAGTCTTCGGCTGCGCCAAAATTATTTTGATTATTTGTATCAATCTCCATACGAACAGAAGCGCCTACCGTCTCCTTTATTTGTTTTGTTCCCTGTTGAACAGCTCTCTCACTGGAATATGCAATTAAAACGGTTGTGGACAGCGCAGTAAATGTCAAAAACAGCAATAGACTGCGTAACTTCTGCCTTGTACAGTATTTTATAGCCCGTTTCAAAAAATTCATGGTAATGTCCTCCTAACTCATTTTTATTAAAATCTCTTTTGGCTTTAATCTTAAAATTGCTCCGCTGCATACAAGAACTGTCATAAAAACGCCCAGACTTTCTAACAGGAACAAAGTAATAAAATGCAGGAAATCCGGCTGTAAGTAATTCTTATGAACCGCTGTCTGTGCTATGGAATCAAACAGAAATGAATTTAATATATCTGCAAGAGGAAGAAAAATGATGACAGAAAGCCAAAATCCAAACAGCAGTAAAACCAGTGCTTCTAATAAGAATTGTCCAATAATCTCCTGCTTTGACTTTCCTATGGCAAGTAAAATGCCCGCTTCCTGTATTCTTCCACGCATCCTTAATGTCAGTATCAGTATAAGTACCACAAGTCCTAAGCCTGAAGTAATCATAGTCAATGCGATAACAACCTTTTGCATACTTTGAAGCTGTTCTGCAATTTTAGAATACTTAAAGTCATTGGTATTGATGATATGATTTTTCCAGTCAATGGAATCCAGATTTTTTACTTCTTTTACCATTTTATCAAGATGCAATGGGTCAGCTATGAAAAAAGAAACTTCTCCCTCATAGATGCCTGGCTTCTGCTCCTGTAGATGTATCAGCAGTTGAGAGTCTGAGAAAAGCAGATTTTCCGCCTTTTTTGCTGTTGGATTTAAGGCATTATGGGAATTATTTTTTATCTGATAAATCCCTTTTATTTCCACTGTCACATAAGCACTTTTTTCTTTTATCTGGTCAGTATATACGCCATTGTCAAAACCAAGCTTTGCATGGGTAAGCACAATCTTATCTCCAACAGAAAGATGATTCTCCCGGGCAAGAGCTTCGCTCATAAAAATTTTATTTTTATCCTCTGGTTTGATATGCTCCCCTGCTGTCAGTTGGTATTCCTCATCTAAAAAATCTTGGCACAAGCTGGAATCGCGAACCGCTTTTACAGCTCCCATATTGCTTTCTTCACTGTGTCCTGCTCCTGCAAGGAAGGAAATCCCTTCTCCTTTTACATAGCCCGAATGTTCCGTATTATAACATTTCAATTCTTTTCCAACTGTAGAAATAACACGTTGAATCGCATGTTCGTCTATAGCCGGCGTTCCGCTGCTGGAAACCTGCCCATCATCCATGTGAAACTGTTCATAGGGTCGAATAGCGAAAGAAGCGCCCATACCGGAGCGTAACTCTTTTGCAATTTGCCGGATTCCCAGATACACCGAACTTCCTGTTAGTAAAGAGAATGAAATCAATAGAAATACTATGGAAAGCAATAGATTTTTTCCTTTTCTGCGGGTCAGATAGAGAAATGCCCGCTTTTCTAAGTTCATAATAAAAACACCGTCCTTTCTTTACATCAACAGTATACAAAAGGACGGTTTATATTAGATTTCGCTTCTATTTAATTTTGATTTAGATTTTGTGAATTTAATGTGATTTCAAAACAAACACTGTCATTGCCATTGTGAATGTTAAAAGGTAACCCATGTTGTTCTAAAATAATTTTTACAAGGTATAACCCCAGTCCGCTTCCTCCAGTTAATCTGTTATGTGATTTCTCCACACGATAGAAGGGTGTGAACAGCTTGTCCAAATCTTCCTCTGGAATATTGACGCCGCTGTTTGTAACAGACAGGCATTGAGAAGATAAGTCTATGTTTATCTCACCGCCAGCGGGCGAATGCCGGATTGCATTGCTGAGAATATTGTGGACTGCCTTTTGTAAAAGCTGCTCATTTCCTATAAGCATCACATCTTCTGAAAGCTTCTTTTGAACCTGAATATTCTTATCTTTTGCAAGGGGAGCAAGACATTGGCACACACGCTTCAAAATATCCGTAAGAGAAAGAAGTTCCATGTGACGGATAGGATTCATTTCCTGTTTTGAGATAGCAAGGATTTCTTTTACCAACTGCTCCATACGTTCTATTTCTTTTAATGTTTCCGGAAGTACCTCCCTGGTATCTTTGTATCTTCCAATTCCCAGCATCATACTTTCCACTTGTCCCTTAAGAATCGTAATGGGGGTTTTTAATTCGTGGGAAGCTGTTGCAAAGAAATATTGCTGCTGTTTATTCAGTTCGTCTATACGTTCCATATCCTGCTTCAGTTGTTCATTTGCTGCTTCCAGTTCGCGCATGGATTCTGATAAATTTTTCGACATGGTATTCAGGCTATGCGCCAAAATCCCGATTTCGTCTGTACGATTTATCCTGCACTCCCATGTCATATCCAGTTTTGCCATTCGTCTGGAAACTTCACTTATCTCTGTAACAGGTTTTACAATAATGCGGCTGCAAATCCAGGCAACCAAAAGAGAAATCAGCAAAATCAGGATAAGTACAAAAGGCAATAATTTCAGCAAAGCGCCTATGAGCTCCTGATTGGAAGAAGTCAGAGAAACAATGGTAAACAGATACGATTGCGGTCTGTCAGAAAACATCATTTCCTGTGATAAGGAGGATATTTTATTTGTATTTGTTTTCATTTTATCTGCATCACCATATTGATGGACGATTCCATTTTCTTCAAAAGAAACCAGCATTTGGTTCTTTTTGCAAAAATCTTCAAGAACAGTTTCTACCTCCTCAAATTTCGTCTTTGCAAGAACTTCCGAAAGTTTTTCGATTTCTGATTCCATGCGGGCAGATAAAATCATTTCATAACTCTTTGGCAAAAAAAGCATGATGCTTCCATAGATAACCAGACAGCATACAACCAGAGCGCTGAAAATCCACAGAAAAACTTTTATATTCAGGCTGTCTTTAAGCTTCACCTTCAAATTTATATCCCACCCCTCGTACTGTTTGAATACAGTCAACACTAAGCTTCCGCCGCAGATTCATAACATGAATATTAACTGCCTTTTCGTCTCCTGTAAAATCATAGCCCCATACCTGACTGATAAGCATATCTCTTGTTAAAACCCGATTGGGATTTTTCATAAATACTTCCAGAATATCAAATTCCAGTTGTGTCAGATAGATTTCTGTATCATTTACTTTAACCGTATGTTCAGCAGTATCCAGCTTAATGCCATGAGAAATCAATATAGTATGATTTTCTGTCTTTGCCTTTGTACGCCTGAGAACAGCTTCGATTCTCATTAAGACCAGTTTCAGGGAAAATGGTTTGGTAATATAATCGTCAGCCTGTAATTCAAATGCTTTGACCTGCGCTTCTTCTTCGTCCATGGCTGTAAGCATAATAATGGGAATATGGGATGTTCTGCGTATGATTTCACACACTGCATATCCGTCAATTTTGGGCATCATAATATCCAGTAATACCAGTGAAAAGGTCTGTTTTCTAAATTGGGAAAGCCCCTCTAACCCGTCATCAGCCAAAGTAACCAGATATCCGGCTTCTATCAGTAATTCGTATAAAACGGACTGAATCGCTTTTTCATCTTCAATGATTAATATATGTTCCTTCATGTAAGCACCACCTAATCGTTTATTGTCAATGCTATTTTATCATAGAATGATTTAGATTTGATTTCGATTACCAATATTTTGCTTCAGCACTATTATCATATACCCGGGAGTTTGACAGTTGAATATCGAAAAAAGTACTCGCAGGCCGCATAAAGCCTG
>CATWQE010000068.1 GCA_958352855.1 uncultured Bacillota bacterium | reverse complement strand
CAGGTGATTTGGAGGTTCATGTGGATTCCCACGAAGTATTTCGTGGAGGAAAGAAAATCACATTGTCAGGCAAGGAATTTGCCCTTTTGCGGTATATGATTCAGAATCAGGGGATTGTATTATCCAGAGAAAAGCTGGAGCAGCATATCTGGAACTATGATTATACAGGAGGCTCCAATGTCATAGATGTTTATATCCGGTATTTGCGTAAAAAGATTGACGAAGGACAGGAAAGGAAGCTGATTCATACAGTCAGAGGGGCAGGGTATGTGTTAAAGGAAGAACTATGAAGAAATGGTCATTAAAAGTAAAATTATCACTCTTATATACTTTTTTTTCAATGCTCACAGTTTGTATTTCCCTGGGAATCCTTCTGTCCTTTGGAAATCAGGAGCTGCTCTCTTCTGTACAGACAGATTTAAAAGAAGGTATCTATGAGAGTATGGATGAGATTCAGGAAGAAAAACAGGAGCTGTTTGTTGATAAGGATTTTTATGATGTGGAAGAGGGAATCTATAAGTCCCTGCTAAATGACGAAGGAGAGCTTCTCTATGGCAGG
This sequence comes from uncultured Bacillota bacterium, assembly GCA_958352855.1. Taxonomy (GTDB): domain Bacteria; phylum Bacillota; class Clostridia; order Lachnospirales; family Lachnospiraceae; genus Blautia. The sequence goes on along the minus strand of CATWQE010000068.1, from coordinate 13,070 downwards.
ATTCCCTATGGGTTTAACAGCCGGATAAAGCCACAGGACGGACAAATCAAAACCACAGAAAATGAAGAGGGAAAATGGTATACCTTTACCGTCAGGTATCCATCAGAAAACAGCGGGACTTTGTATGTATGTGGAATCACCTCTGTGACAAAAGAAGAGAACACCATACGGATGATGACTGCAACTGCAATGGTAGTGCTTCCCCTCCTGGCAGTGCTTATGGGAATTCTGGGATATGGACTCAGTAACAGAACACTGAGACCTGTGAGGAAAATAACGGAGACTGTGCAGCAGATTCAAAAAGACGGGGATTTATCCAGAAGAGTGGGGCTTGGAAAGGGAAAAGACGAAATTTATCAGCTTTCCAACACCTTTGATCATATGCTGGAGCAGGTAGAGGACTCTTTTCGGCGTGAAAAACAGTTTACATCGGATGTTTCTCATGAACTTAGAACACCCATTACCGTTATTTTGGCGCAGTGTGATGCAATGCGAAGTCAGGAAAATATGACCAAGGAGCAGGAAACAGGAATTCACATGATTGAAAAAAAGAGCAGGGAAATGGCTCAGATGGTTTCTCAGCTTCTGTTTTTGTCCAGAGCAGATCAGGGAAAGCAGCAACTGCAGAAAGAAAACCTTAATATCAGCGAGCTGACACAAATGATCGCAGAAGAGCAGCAGATGATAGCACAGGAGAAGCATATTGTCATAGAAACAGAGATTTCAGAGAATATCTATGCCTGGATAGACGAGAGCCTTTATATCAGAATGCTGATAAATCTTATAGCAAATGCGGTTTATTACAATAAGGAGCCCGGATGGATTAAGGTTTCTTTAAAAGAAGAGCACAGTGGGGTGAAGGGTTCTGTAGAAGACCATGGGATAGGAATTTCCCAGGAGGCTTTGCCTCATATCTGGGAGCGTTTTTACAGAGCGGATACCTCAAGAAGAGATACAGAGCGTTCCGGCTTGGGGCTTTCTATGGTTCAATGGATTGTCACAGCCCACAAAGGCCGTATTCAGGCAGAGAGCAAACTGGGAGAAGGAAGCTGTTTTACATTCTGGCTTCCGAAAAAATAAAAAAATTTGTGTTTTTAATCTTCCTTTAATGTTTTTATACTATACTAAAAACATCCAAAAAGAATAGAAAAGAACAGGAGGAATCATACACATGAAAAAATATATTGTACTTACTATGCTGGCTGTAACACTGGGAGGTGCCCTGACAGGATGCGGTGCAGGAAAAGATATTGGACAGGAAGAGGCAGAAAAAATTGCGTTTCAGGATGCGGGAATTCAGGAAACAGATACTTCCAGGCTGAGAGTATCCAGGGAGCTGGATGATGGGAGAAAATCTTACGAAATAGAGTTTGATGCAGGAAATAAGGAATACAGCTATGAAATTCAGGCGTCTGACGGAACTATTTTAAGCTCTGATGTGGAAACCATCCAGCAAAATATCCAGACAGAGAACCAGCAGACAGCACAGAACCAGCAGCCGGCAGAGAATCAGCAGACCACAGAAGCTCCGGCTTCCCAGACTCCCACACCGGCTGTCAGCGAAGCAGATGCAAAAAAAGCGGCGCTTGATCGTGTTCCGGGAGCTGTGGAGCAGGATCTCAGGATGGAATTAGAATATGATGATGGCAGATACGTTTATGAGGGAGATATTTATTATCAGCAAAAAGAATATGAATTTGAAATTGATGCTAATAATGGCAGCTTTTTAAAATGGAGTGAAGAGAGGGACTAAAAAGCCAGAAAATTTAACAGTCATTGAAAAAATCAGAAATAAACATCAAAATAGACAGAAAACAGCTCATTTTTGCATTGCTTTCAGAATTATTGTGTGATAGAATAAAATAGAATTAAAATATGATGGATTAACAGGAAAGCAGAAAAAAGAGAGGAGGTTCGCCATGAGTGTACAGTTATTAGACAGAACAAGAAAGATTAATAAACTGCTTCACAACAACCATTCATCAAAAGTTCTTTTTAATGATATTTGCGAGGTCATGGTAGAAACACTGGATTCCAATATTTTGGTTATGAGTAGAAAGGGAAAGGTTCTGGGGGTAGGACTCTGCCCAGGGGTGGAGGAAATCACAGAACTGATTGACAGCGAGGTTGGAGGACATATTGACAAGCTATTGAATGAAAGACTGTTGGGCGTCTTGTCAACAAAAGAAAATGTGAACCTTCAGACTCTTGGGTTTGAATCACCGGATATCAGTAAATATATGGCGATTATCAGTCCCATTGATATTGCGGGAGAACGTCTTGGAACTTTATTTATGTATCGCAGCGCAAGACCTTATGATATAGAGGACATTATTGTCAGTGAGTACGGAACAACTGTCGTAGGACTGGAAATGATGCGTTCTGTGCATGAAGAAAATGCAGAAGAAAACAGAAAGATTCAGGTTGTAAAATCTGCCTTTAATACCCTGTCCTTCTCAGAATTAGAAGCCATTATTCATATTTTCGATGAGTTAAATGGTGATGAAGGAATTCTGGTGGCAAGTAAAATTGCTGACCGGGTAGGAATTACCCGCTCTGTCATTGTCAATGCACTACGCAAATTTGAAAGCGCAGGGGTTATTGAGTCAAGGTCTTCCGGTATGAAAGGAACGTATATTAAAGTTCTCAATGAAGTGATTTTTGATGAACTGGAAGAAATAAAAAAGCGGAAGCTGGTAAAGAACAAATAAGAAGATAAGAAGAGACTGTCTCTTTTAGAAACCATAAGAGTTTTTAGAAGAGATGGTCTTTTTTTCATTTATAAAATAAATATAAAATTCAACAAAAAATAAAAAGATAAGAAAAAAAGAGTAAAAAAGAGAAAACAAAAGTAAATAAGAGTTATAATAAAGAACCAGAAAACTATATCCAGTTGCGAAAAAAGTTCAAATTAACTAATATATGACTATCGGTTAGCACTCGATTGGAATGAGTGCTAATAAACAAAAGAGATGAATTTTTTAAGGAGGAAATAGATATGAAGTTAGTACCATTAGGAGACAGAGTTGTATTAAAACAGTTAGTTGCTGAAGAAACAACAAAATCAGGCATTGTTCTGCCAGGTCAGGCACAGGAAAAACCACAGCAGGCAGAAGTTGTTGCTGTAGGTCCAGGCGGTGTTGTAGACGGAAAAGAAGTAAAAATGGAAGTTGCAGCAGGCGATCAGGTTATCTATTCCAAATACGCAGGAACAGAAGTGAAATTAGACGGAGAAGAATTTATCATTGTAAGACAGAGTGATATTTTAGCAGTTGTTAAATAATAGAAAAATTTAGGAGGAATGTCATCATGGCAAAAGAAATCAAATACGGAGCAGAAGCAAGAGCAGCCCTGGAAGCTGGAGTAAATAAATTAGCAGATACAGTTCGCGTAACCTTAGGACCAAAAGGAAGAAACGTGGTTCTGGATAAATCCTTTGGCGCACCACTTATCACAAACGATGGTGTTACCATTGCAAAAGAAATCGAATTAGAAGACGGATTTGAAAACATGGGCGCACAGCTTATTAAAGAAGTTGCAGCAAAAACAAATGACGTAGCCGGTGATGGTACTACAACTGCAACGGTTCTGGCACAGGCTATGGTTCATGAAGGAATGAAAAACCTGGCAGCAGGAGCAAACCCAATCATCCTGAGAAAAGGAATGAAAAAAGCTACAGAAGCAGCAGTAGAAGCAATTCAGAGCATGAGCGCAAACATTGAAAGCAAAGAGCAGATTGCAAGAGTAGCAGCTATCTCTGCAGGGGATGACGAAGTAGGCGAAATGGTTTCTGAAGCAATGGAAAAAGTAAGCAAAGACGGTGTTATCACAATCGAAGAATCCAAGACTATGAAAACAGAACTGGATTTAGTAGAAGGTATGCAGTTTGACCGCGGCTATATTTCCGCTTACATGGCAACTGATATGGATAAGATGGAAGCTGTTTTAGACGATCCATACATCCTGATTACAGATAAGAAAATCTCCAACATTCAGGATATCCTTCCTGTTCTGGAACAGATTGTAAAAACAGGCGCAAAACTTCTTATTATTGCAGAAGATATTGAAGGTGAAGCACTTACTACTCTGATTGTAAACAAATTAAGAGGAACCTTCTCTGTATGCGCTGTAAAAGCTCCTGGATATGGTGACAGAAGAAAAGAAATGCTGAAAGATATTGCTGTTCTTACAAATGGTACTGTTATTTCCGATGAACTTGGTCTGGAATTAAAAGACACTACTATGGAACAGTTAGGACGTGCAAAATCTGTAAAAGTTCAGAAGGAATCTACTGTTATCGTAGACGGACTTGGAAATAAAGAAGAAATCGCAGCAAGAGTTGCTCAGATTAAACATCAGATTGCTGAAACAACATCTGAATTTGATAAAGAAAAATTACAGGAAAGACTTGCCAAACTGGCTGGCGGTGTTGCTGTTATTCGTGTTGGCGCTGCAACAGAAACAGAAATGAAAGAAGCAAAACTCCGTATGGAAGATGCTTTAAACGCTACAAGAGCAGCAGTAGAAGAAGGTATTATCGCAGGCGGCGGTTCTGCATACATCCACGCTTCTAAAGAAGTTGCAAAAGTAGTAGAGACTCTGGAAGGCGATGCTAAGACAGGTGCGAAAGTAGTATTAAAAGCACTGGAAGCTCCATTATTCCACATTGCAGCAAACGCTGGTCTGGAAGGTTCTGTTATCATTAACAAAGTAAGGGAAAGTGAAGTGGGAACAGGCTTTGATGCTCTCCATGAAGAATATGTAGATATGGTGAAAAAAGGCATCCTGGACCCGGCTAAAGTTACAAGAAGCGCATTACAGAACGCAACAAGCGTTGCAGGTACACTTCTTACAACAGAAGCAGTTGTTTCTACTATTAAAGAAGAAACACCGGCAATGCCAGCAGGCGCTCCAGGAATGGGTATGATGTAATCAGACATGAAAAAATAAAATTAGGGGAAGGGCTGTTACAAAAAACAGCCCCTCCTCTTTTCTTGCAACTTGGATTTTTTTGTGTTACACTAATGAACAGAGTATACGAAGACTAATAGGAGGAACAGAAGATGAATGATTCGTATTCAGAACTGCTGGTGAAAAAGAAGCAGACTGCAAAAGATCTCATTATTAAATTTTTGCTGATCGGACTTATTGCAGCAACCGCAGTGCTTGGGCTGATGGGAATTATCTTTGCCTGGATTGCAACTTTGATTTTAGGAGTTGTAGCATATTTTGTCCTTCCAAACCTGGATTTGGAGTATGAATATGTGTATGTAAACGGAGAACTGGATATTGATAAAATTATGTCTAAATCCAAGAGAAAACGTTTAAAAAGCTTTGACCTGGCCAAAATGGAGCTCATGGCGCCGGTAAATTCTCACAGAATGGATTACCAGAACCACAATACAAATTTGAAGGTTCTGAATTACTCTTCCGGAGAAAAAGATCATAAGGTCTATGCTATGATTATTCCAGATGAAAAAGATGTGTACAAGGTGCTTCTTGAGCCAGACAGAGAATTATTGGATAATATTAAGAAAAGCTGCCCGCGTAAAGTCTTTGAAGATTGACAGGACTAAGGTAATTTGATATATTACTATACTATAAACAAAAGCGAAGGGAGAACTACAATGGGTAAGATTATTGGTGAAGGCATTACTTTTGATGACGTGCTGTTAGTTCCGGCTTATTCAGAAGTAATACCGAATCAGGTTGAACTTTCAACCTGGCTGACAAAAAAAGTGAAATTAAACATTCCTATGATGAGCGCTGGTATGGATACGGTTACAGAACACCGTATGGCTATTGCTATGGCGAGACAGGGTGGTATTGGTATCATCCACAAAAACATGACCATAGAAGAACAGGCAGAAGAAGTAGACAAAGTAAAACGTTCAGAAAACGGAGTTATCACAGACCCATTTTACTTATCACCGGAACATACACTGGCAGATGCCAATGATCTTATGGCAAAGTTCCGCATTTCAGGAGTTCCGATTACAGAGGGGAAAAAGCTGGTAGGTATTATTACCAATCGTGACCTGAAGTTTGAGGAGGATTTTTCTAAGAAAATCAAAGAATGTATGACCTCTGAGAATCTGGTAACAGCCAAAGAAGGAGTTACCTTAGAGGAAGCAAAGAAAATGCTGGCAAACTCCAGAAAAGAGAAATTGCCTATTGTAGATGATGAATTTAATTTAAAAGGTTTAATTACCATTAAGGATATTGAGAAACAGATTAAATATCCTCTGTCTGCGAAGGATGCACAGGGAAGACTTCTCTGTGGCGCGGCTGTTGGTATTACCGCAAATGTTATGGCAAGAGTTGACGCCCTGGTAAATGCCAGTGTAGACGTTATTGTTGTGGACTCTGCACATGGACATTCTGCAAATATCCTCAAGGCAGTAAGAGAGATTAAGGCAAAATATCCGGATTTACAGTTAATCGCAGGAAATGTAGCGACTGCAGAAGCAACAAAAGCGCTGATTGAAGCCGGAGTAGACGCAGTAAAAGTTGGTATTGGTCCTGGTTCTATCTGTACTACACGTGTGGTTGCCGGTATTGGTGTTCCACAGATTACTGCTGTTATGGATTGCTATGAAGCAGCGAAAGAATATGGTATTCCAATTATCGCTGATGGCGGTATTAAATACTCAGGAGACATGACAAAAGCAATCGCTGCAGGCGCTAACGTTTGTATGATGGGAAGTATTTTCGCCGGATGTGACGAAAGCCCGGGAGAATTTGAATTATACCAGGGAAGAAAATATAAGGTTTACAGAGGTATGGGTTCCATTTCAGCCATGGAAAATGGAAGCAAGGATCGCTATTTCCAGCAGGATGCCAAGAAACTGGTTCCGGAAGGAGTAGAAGGCCGCGTGGCATACAAGGGTCATGTGGAGGATACTGTATTCCAGTTAATCGGAGGTCTTCGTTCTGGTATGGGTTACTGCGGTGCCAAAGATATTGAAACATTAAAAGAAACAGGCAGATTTGTAAAAATTTCTGCCGCATCTTTGAAAGAATCCCATCCTCATGATATTCATATCACGAAGGAAGCTCCAAACTACAGTATTGACGAATAGGTAAGGATGTGGGGTGTCGCATGAAACAGAAATCATTGCGGCACCCTGTTTTTTTGTTTTACAGGAAATATTTTCCGGTTTATCACAGAAAGGACAAAAGATGAGAAAAAGAGACAGATATGAGGAAGACTCTGACTTTGAAACAAGAAAAGAGCGCAGGCGAAAGCTGCGCAGACGAAGAAGAAGGCGTAATGTAATGATGTTTATTCTGGCTGTGCTTACTGTTCTGGCAGGCTTTTTTGTGGTAAATAAAATCAAAGAAAGCCTGGAAGAAAAACGTCTGTTAAAAGAGAGAAACGATTCTTTTGTAGGCGCGCCGCCTTTTGAGGTAGACCTTTTGGATGTGAACGAATATTCCAGACCGGGGACGCCTCTGGAGGAAATCAAAGGGATTGTGATTCATTATACAGCCAATCCGGGGACTACAGCGAAGAACAACCGGGACTATTTCCAGGGGCTGAAAGACAGCCACGAAACAAAAGTAAGCAGCCACTTTGTAGTGGGGTATGACGGAGAAATTGTCCAATGTGTGCCAAGTACGGAAATTGCCTATGCGTCCAACTCCAGAAATGAGGATACCTTGTCCATTGAATGCTGCCACCTGGACGAAACAGGGAAATTTACAGAGGCAACCTATATTTCTCTGGTGCGTCTTACAGGATGGCTTTGCTGGCGTTTTAATCTTACAGAAGAGGACGTTATCCGGCACTATGATGTGACAGGAAAGATTTGTCCCAAGTATTATGTGGAGAACCCGGATGCATGGGAACAGTTTAAGGCAGATGTGAAAGTACAGATTCAGAAAGTAGATGAGGAAGTGAAGGCTTCTAAGGGGGAATGAGATGGAGCATAGACAGGAAAAACAGAAGAAGTCTTTGGTGAAAAGCGCAGTACATTATGCAAAATCTCATATGTGGTGTTCCTTTGCACTGGCAATTCTGGTGTCAGTGGTTTTGCTGTTGGTGATTATTATGGTTTATATGAAGGGGCAGTATTATACATATCTGGTAGATACTACTTATACAACAGAAGATGCGCTGCTGAATTCTGTAAATAAAAATATTGTTACACAGTTAGAGGACTATGTGAATGTAGGAGCTTTGTTATCCACAGATGAGGAGTTGGTGGAAGATATCATGGATTTCCTGAACGGAAGCAGAGATGTGAATAGTCGTAAACGCATTCGAAGTTCTTTGCAGACTGCAGGAAGGACATCAAATGATATTGTTGGTCTGGCATTGGCGGATAAAGAGGGTGTGATATACCAATACGATAAAAATGAGATGGTTGGAACAGGAACACCTATTTGGGGAGCCGAAGAAAGAGAAAGTGTACAAGCAGTTTTTCAAAATTTACAAGAAAAAAATATATCAAACACTATTCCAAGGTATAGTATGGTTACAAGTCCTGGAATTCACCCGAATATAAAAAGTAAAGGGATTATTCATATTTGTTTTCCGCTAAGAGAGGGATATAGTTATAAAAATATTCAGTATATGATGATGGTATCTTATTATAGTCAACCTTTGAGTATGCTTTTAGAACAATTAAATGAAAATCAGGAGCAATATATTCAGGGGTATATAGAAGATGAGTCAGGAAAAATTTTACTTCATACAAAAGGAAGAAAATTTATAGGGATAGATTCTGATGAATATAAGCAGAAAAATGAATTAACAGATCTCACAGAACAAGTCAACGATTATGGATGGAAACTTCACGCAGTTATAGATGAAAAAATGATTCAGAATAAAGTAGATATAGCATATAATAAAATGATTTTTCTATATTTTGTGGCAATTTTAGTAATTCTATTGATTTTGTTCTGGACTACAAATCGTATTCTGCGTCCCGTCAGTGTTATAGGGGATTCTATTTCCAGGGTAAAAAAGGGAGATATAAAAGAACAAATTGTTATACAGGGAACAAATGAAATCTGGCAGCTTGGCCAGGCGTATAATGAAATGCTGCAGGCAATCTGGAGAGCCAATGAAGAGGTTCAAGAACAGCATGGACAGGTTATTGAATCTATGCTTATGAAGCAAAGAGCTGAAAGGGAGGCTCTGGAATCCCAGATTAATGCACATTTTATATGCAATACGTTGAACGCGATTAATTATGAAGCCATTGACAGTGGAAATTATAAAGTATCTATTTTGCTTAAAAAATTATCAAATATTTTAAGATACACCTTTGACCAAAAGCATCAAAATGTGTATATGTTTCAGGAAATTTCCTGGATAGAACAGTATCTTTTTTTACAAAAAGAAAGAATGGAGAAGACGTTTGATTATCAGATTGACTTTGATTCAGATTATGATAACTGGCCCTGTCGCAAATTAATGCTGCAACCCTTTGTGGAGAATTCCATACTCCATGGTTTTGAAGGGAAAGATAGCGGTGGAATGATTCGTATTACTGGTCAGGGATATAAGGAATTTTTGAAAATCATTATAGAAGATAATGGATGTGGAATGACTGAAGAAAGAAAAGCTGTAATATGTGAAATATTAGAAAATCCCATGTTAGCGAAAGAAAGGGAAGTAGGGATTGGAATTTCTAATGTAATTACTAGAATGCGCATGTATTATGGAAAAGAATTTCAGGTCGTTCTGGATAGCAGCCTGGGAAAAGGAACATGTTTTACGTTTATTTTACCAACACCTATTGGTACGGACATAAGAATGGAATAGAGGAGAGATTATGAGAATTTTAATTGCAGAAGATGAGCAGCGGGCTAGAAGAGGGTTGAAAAGTTTAATCACGTCTATTTCAGATAAATATGAGGTGGTAGCAGAAGTTGCAGATGGAAAACAAGCTTTAGAAATGATGCAGATTATGAAGCCGGATGTAGTATTTACTGACCTAAAAATGCCTTATATGGATGGAATATCGTTAATAAAATCAGCACAGGCCATAAATATTAACACAAAGTATGTTATAGTAAGTGCGTATGAAGAATTTGAAGTGGCCAGACAGGCAATTAGTCTTGGAGTAGCGGATTATCTTGTGAAGCCGATTACCTATGATGAAGTCCAGGAACTGTTGAAGCGACTGGAAAGTAATGGGAAACATCAGGAGAAAACAGGAGCTTATAGTATATTAAAAGAGCAATATCCAGATGTCCACCCACTTGTAAGAAAATGTCTTGATTTTATAGAAAATGGATATGCGTCTAAAATCAGCCAAAAAGAGTTGGCAGAGAATCTGGGTGTTTCCCAGGAATATTTGTGTTATCTGTTTAATAAGGACATAGGAGAACCCTTCTCAAAATTTGTGAAAAACTATCGAATCGAAATAGCGAAACATCTGCTTTTATCAGATAGTGTAAGAAAAGAAGAAATTCCTTATAGCGTAGGATTTTCAGATCCCAAATATTTTAATAAGGTTTTTCGTGAAATTGCCGGTTTAAGTGTAGCAGAATATCTAAAACAAAATAAAAAATAGGAAAGGTAGAAGATGTGTACAGAATTCCATTTAGGAATAATACACATCTTTTTTTGTAGAAATACGATAATCTTAAAAATTTACTCTTTTCTTAAAAAATTACTCCAATATTTTACTCCAAATCTTAAAAACGAAGGTTTCGTGCAAAATATATAAAAGATATAATAAAAACATCAAAAAAATGTGCAGGATTAAAGGAGGAAGTAATAATGAAGAAACGTTTTCAAAAACTTACAGCGCTTTTCTTAACAGGTGCTGTGACAGCCGCATTGTTATCTGGTTGTGGTGGATCGGGAGATTCTAAGGAAAAGTCTACAGGGGAAAGTAAAACAGAAAGTTCTGGCAACACTGCTTCTTCAGAAACAGAAAGTAGTACAGAAGCCAGTGCAGCAGATATAGGAGAACCAAACGGAGGCGCTGAAGTTACTCTGTGGCACTATTTTGAGCATGAGGCAAATGCGTTAAATAAGATGATAAAACAATATAATGAATCTCAAAGTGATATTTATATTGTACCTACTTATGTAGCCAGAGATGAACTGATGAAGCAGTATACAATCGGAGCAGTGTCTGGCGAACTCCCAGATATTGGTATGGTAGATTCTCCAGACATGGCGTCTTATATTTCACTTGGTGTGTTTGAGGATATTTCTGAATATGTAGATGACTGGGAAGATTTAGGGCAGTTTTATCCAGGGCCACTGGCTAGCTGCAAAGATGCAGAAGGGAAACTTCATGGGCTGCCAAATAATTCCAATTGTCTGGCAATAGCTTGCAATATGGATATTTTAAGAGCAGCAGGAATTGAGAACCCACCAACAACCTGGGAAGAATTTGAACAGGTATGTGAAGCAACTACAGATGCAGCAAACGGTGTTTACGGATTTGCAATGTGTTCTATTTCAAATGAAGAGGGTACATTCCAGTATGTTCCATGGATGTATGGAGCTGGCGGAGATGTAAAAGATATTGATTCAAAGGAAAATGTGGAGGCTCTTACATTTTTAAGTGATTTAGTGAAGAATGGTTATATGAGTAAAGAAGTTGTAAACTGGGGACAAGGAGACGCCTATAATGCTTTTCTGGCGGGTAAAGCTGCCATGTTGGAATCAGGAACCTGGCAAATTGCAACTTTAGATGGACAGGATAAGGATAAAGTTACTTTTGAATATGCATATGTTCCAATGCCTTCCAATGGTGAAAATCAGGCAACTTGTATTGGAGGCGAAAACTTTGGTGTATGCGCTGGAAGTGAATATGTAGAGGAATGTGCAGAGTTTTTGAAATCTATGATGTCAGCTCAGAATAATGCAGATTGGTGTGAGATTGCAGGTAAACTTCCTGTTCGTGGAGATGCTGTAGATTTAAAAGATTTCTGGACAGCAGACGAGAGATATAAAGTGTTCAATGATTCTATGGAATTTGCAGTAGCCAGAGGACCTCACGAATCCTGGCCTACAATTTCAGAAGCAATTTATAAAGCTGAACAGGCTGCAATCTTAGGAGAAAAAGACCCTGCCGAAGCTCTGGCAGAGGCCGCGAAGGTAATTGATCCGATTCTTGAGGAAACACCAATTGTAGAACAATAAAAAGGTACTAGGCTGCCAGAATATGCGGCAGCCTTTTATCAGCAAAAATAGAAGGGATGTGAGCTTGTGAAATTGTCAATGGCCGCTAAAAAGAAAAGAGAAGGATATACTTTTATTTTACCAGGCTTTATTTATATGTTAGTTATTTTAGGATATCCTCTGATTTACAATATTATTTTAAGTTTTAAAAATGTAAATGTAAAAACTTTTGCATCTGGAGAGTCTGTATTTGTAGGATTTCAAAATTACATTGATTTGTTTCAGAATCCAACATTTTTGATGGTACTGAAAAATACGTTTGTATTTACAATATGCTGTCTTGTTTTTCAATTTACCATTGGATTTATTTTCGCCCTGTTTTTTTCAAAAAAGTTTACCTTTTCAGGTCCAATCAGGGGCATGATTTTAGTAGGATATATGATGCCAATGTCTGTTACTGCTTTATTAGGAAAAAATATGTTTGATGTATCAAGCGGTGTTATTAATGATTTGTTAATGAAAATAGGACTTGTTAATGCGCCAGTAGAATGGCTTTTAAATGGGGGAACAGCTATGGCAGCAGTAATTGCGGTCAACTGCTGGGTAGGAATTCCGTTTAATATGTTACTGCTTACCTCCGGGCTTACAGGAATTTCAACAGAAATTTATGAAAGCGCAGAAGTGGATGGAGCAACTCCATTGAAACGCTTTATTTATATTACTTTACCACTTATGAAACCAGCAATTATGTCTGTATTAATGTTGGGATTTATTTATACGTTTAAGGCATTTGATTTGATGTTTGTTATGACTAGCGGAGGTCCTCTGAATGCAACAGATGTGTTAGGCACCTATTCTTATACACTTTCCTTTAAGCAATATGAATTTTCCATGGGTTCAGCGACTGCAATGATACTGTTCTGTTGCCTGTTTGTTATAGGATTGTTCTATCTGCGTATGATTTCAAAGGAGG
>CATWQE010000067.1 GCA_958352855.1 uncultured Bacillota bacterium | reverse complement strand
TCCTTATATTCTTCTTTTGTTTTTACATAATGCTGCATCATCGGACTGAGAGATGCAACATCAATCTCTTTTATCGAAATTCCCATGTGTCCTCTTTTTTCATCCTATCTTTGTGCCCATATAGTAAAAGCCTCTGCATTCATCCAGGCGTACCTGACAAATCTGTCCCAACAGAGACACATCTCCCGGAAAATGTACCAGAAGGTTATTGGATAAACGTCCGGTCATCAAATGGGTATCCTGGCTGTTCTGTTCTTCCACCAGAACCTCCTGAATGGTTCCCGTATCTCTGGAAGACATTTCTCTGCCGATTTCCTGTACCTTGGCAAGCAGGCGGTCAAACCGGTCTTTTACCACTTCTTCCGGTATCTGGTTCTTCATAGCTGCTGCCGGAGTTCCGGTACGTTTGGAATAGATAAAGGTAAAGGCGCTGTCATAGCGTACCTGCTCTACCACATCCATGGTTTCCAGGAAATCTTCTTCTGTTTCTCCCGGGAATCCCACAATAATATCCGTTGTAAGAGACATATCCGGAATAGCAGTTCTGATTTTCTTTACCAGATTCAGATATTGCTCCTTGGTATACTTCCGGTTCATAACCTTTAAAATTTCTGTACTTCCGGACTGCAAAGGCAAATGAAGATGCCTGCAGATTTTCTTGCTGTTTTTCATTACTTCAATGAGTTCATCGGACAAATCCTTTGGATGAGAGGTCATAAAACGAATCCGTTTCAGTCCCTCAATTTTTTCAATCTCCTGTAAAAGCTGGGCAAAGGTCATAGGCTCTTCCAGATTTTTCCCGTAAGAATTTACATTCTGTCCAAGAAGCATCACTTCTACCACTCCGTCTGCCACCAGACGCTCAATCTCCCGGATAATATCCTTTGGATTTCTGCTACGTTCTCTGCCTCTTACATAAGGCACAATACAATAGCTGCAGAAGTTATTGCAGCCAAACATAATATTGACCCCTGATTTAAAGGGGAATTTTCGCTGGCTTGGGAGGTCTTCCACAATCTTATCCGTATCCTTCCAGATATCAATGACCATACGGTCAGAGCGAAGGGCAGAAACCACCAGTTCTGCAAACTTGTAAATATTATGAGTTCCAAAAATCAGATTCACAAAGGAATAGCTCTTTTTCAGTTTTTCTACTACCTGCGGCTCCTGCATCATACAACCACAAAGTCCAATCATCATGTGAGGGTTTTTCTTTTTCAGGCTGTGCAGATATCCAAGACGTCCGTAAACCCTTAGATTAGCATTTTCCCGTACTGTACAGGTATTATAAATTACAAAATCTGCCTGTTCCTCTTCTGATTCCACATATCCAATCTGTTCCAGAATTCCGGTAAGCTTCTCAGAATCTCTGGCATTCATCTGGCAGCCAAATGTAGTAACACAAAAGGTCAGAGGCCTTCCAAGCATCTTACTTTTTTCTGCAATGAGTTTTTTCCCTTCTTCTATAAAATAATACTGGCGTTCCGGCTCCTGTACCGGCGCCTGCATGGTCAGTTCCATATCGTAATCCTGCATGTTTATGTACATCCTTTTCTATTCTTAAATCATTCGTCTACTGAATCACACGTTTTTCTGTAATCACCAAATCCGGGAACACATCCGTAGCTTCGGCAGGCACTTCCTTAACAATCTGAAATTCAAAAGCCACTGCAGCAGTTGGATGTTTTCTGTGAGAAGCCAGATACCGGTCATAAAAACCCTGTCCATACCCTGCCCTGTGGCGGTTTTCATCAAAAGCCACTCCAGGCACAATCAAAAAGGCATCTTCTTCCTCCGCCTCCTTACCCCAGGCCGGTTCCGGAATCTGAAAATATCCTGGCTTTAACTGTTCAAAGGATTCCAGATAATAATATTTCATCGTGCCCGGTCCTGTTACCTTTGGAACTGCCACCCGTTTTCCCATCTCCCAGGCTTTTTCTATGATTTCCCTGGTGCAGACTTCCTTATT
Organism: uncultured Bacillota bacterium; assembly: GCA_958352855.1. Taxonomy (GTDB): domain Bacteria; phylum Bacillota; class Clostridia; order Lachnospirales; family Lachnospiraceae; genus Blautia. The sequence goes on along the minus strand of CATWQE010000067.1, from coordinate 12,227 downwards.
ATAGTCCACATAAGCATATACACAGGCAGCTTTCTGAAACTGGGAAAGTGCAAAGACCTTTTTACAAATTTCCCTGCTGTCCTGTTCTGCCTGTTCCTGGGTCAGTTTTTTTCGTTTCTCAAAAATCTGTTTTCTAATGTGCTTTTTTTCTACCATATTTTTCTCCCAGATTTACAATGGTTCCGTCTTCCTGCTGAATATCAATATTATCTAACTGTGCTTTCAGATTCATACGGACAGAAGCAATGTATTCTGCCCTTAACATTCTCTGCTCTTCTTTTTCAGATGGGGTAAGTCCCTCCTGCTTGGATTTTCTGGCCAGTTCATTTATCCGCTGAATTTTCTTTGCATCCATGGTATTCTCTACTCCTTTTTCTGTCTTTATAAATTTTCAAACATCTTCTGTAAAGCAGACTCGTCTCTCTTTCCTGCTAAAAATAATGTTCCATGATTTCTTCCCTGAATAATTTTATGTATCACATGGAAATCTGCACCGTTTGCAATTACCATATCCGCCCCTGCGCTCCCTGCAATTTTAGCGGCAGAGAGCTTGGTTGCCATGCCCCCTGTGCCCACCTTGCTTCCTGTAGTATCTTTTCCCATTTCCATCAACTGAGTATCCAGATGCTCCACCAGATCAATAAACTGTGCATCCGGATTTACATGAGGGTCATCAGTGAAAAGCCCGTCTATATCCGAAAGCAGCACCAAAAGGTCTGCATCCGTTAAAGCTGCTACCAGTGCAGACAACGTGTCATTGTCTCCAAACTCAATTTCATCGGTGGAAACCGTATCGTTTTCGTTTACCACCGGAATAGCTCCCATTTCCAACAGACTTTCAAAGGTGTTTTTAGCATTGTTCCTGCTCATATCATTCATCATGGTATATTTCGTCATCAAAACCTGAGCTGCGGTCTGTCCGTATTCTGCAAATAATTTCTGATAAATCATCATAAGCCTGGCTTGTCCAATGGCAGCGCATGCCTGTTTTTCAGAAAGTTTGGAAGGCTTCTGAGTAATTCCCATGGCAGCCCGCCCCACTGCAATAGCGCCAGAGGAAACCAGAACTACATCCTTTCCCTGATTATGCAGGTCAGACAGCTCCCGCACCAGGATTTCCAGCTTTGTCAGATCCAGTTTTCCAGTCTCTGCATGAGTCAGAGAAGAAGAGCCGATTTTGATTACTACTCTTTTTTTATCTTTCAGTCTTTCCCTTATTTTCATCTATGTGTACCTCTTTGGTTTCATTTCATATTTTTTTATATTACACTATTTTTTTCGGTTCGTCCAGACACAGACCGGAAAAATCCCACTAGCTGGAATAATTCTCTAAAAAACTGTAAAGAGAATCCAGGTTCTCTATGGGCTTTCCAAGCAAAACCTCAGACTGTAGCTGCAAAGGAAGGACTTCCAGGGGAATATCTGTATATTCATACACCTCTTCTCTTCCTTCCTGATAAACAACCACGTAGTTATCCTCTACCTGCAAAACAAACCCTTTCTCTGATTCCTGATTTTCCTTTTCCTGCCTGAAAATCACATGATTTGTTCCATAGGCAGAAACCCGATAAGACTCCCTTTTCCATTTCCCTTCCTCATAACGTTCAAAAATAAAGTCCTGCTCTCTCATATTGGAGAGGGCAGATACCTCCTGCTTTGCCTTTGCAGTATCCGTTTCCAGGGTGTGTATCCTCTCTTTCATCTCCGTCACCTGATAGCTTAAAAAAAATCCGGAACAGAGAAACAGCACCACAAGAAAAAGACCGACACTATAAATAACTCTTTTCATGGAGCTTCTCCTTTCTCTGAATTACTTATAGTATCGGCGTATTTTTTCCTCTTTATGCAATGTTTATCTGGTAATTCCCAGATTTTCCAGAATTTTTTCCTGTTTCTCTTCCATTACTTTTGCTTCTTCTGGAGTCATATGGTCATATCCCATAAGATGAAGCATACTGTGAGCAATTAAAAATCCAAACTCACGCACTTCCCCATGTCCATAGCTCACTGCCTGTTCCTGCATTCGCGGAATGCAAATCATAATATCCCCAAGCATCAGCTCACCGGTGTCCGGGTTAAAACAGGAATCATCCTCTTCTGTATGAGAAAAATCTCCCGGTTTATCATATTCCACCATGGGAAAGGACAGCACATCTGTCACCCGATCTATATCCCGAAATTCCCTGTTTGCATCCTGAATCTCTGCTTCCCCTGTAAGCACCAGATTGATTTCCGTCTCATAAGGACATGCTTCAAAATCCAGAGCCTCCTCTGCCACCTGGTTTGCCAGAGTTTCATAATCAAATCCCAGTGGCTTCGCATATTCCATTTCAATATTTAATGTCATGGTATTTTCCTCACCTTCTTCTTTCTTTCCGGTTTCGTGTTTTCCCTTCCTTCCGGTTGAAATGTTCTTTTTTCTCCGATTTGTCTGGTTGTTCCTTTTTTTCATATTCATCATACGCCTGTACAATTTTCTGTACCAGTGGATGACGCACCACATCCTTATTGGTAAGCTGGCAAAAGGCAATGTCCTCCACTTTTTTCAAAACATGGAGAGCCACATCCAGACCGGAACGGGTTCCGGAAGGTAAGTCCTTCTGGGAAAGGTCTCCTGTAATAATCACCTTAGAACCAAACCCGATTCTGGTAAGAAACATCTTCATCTGAGCAGGTGTGGTATTCTGGGCCTCATCCAGAATAATAAAGGCATTGTCCAGAGTCCGCCCCCTCATATAAGCCAGGGGCGCTACTTCAATAAGACCTTTTTCCATATTTTTTGCAAAACTGTCTGCTCCCATGATTTCATAAAGGGCATCATAAAGAGGTCTTAAATACGGGTCTACCTTACTTTGCAAATCTCCGGGAAGAAAACCCAGTTTCTCTCCTGCCTCAATAGCCGGACGGGTGAGGATAATACGCCCCACCTCATCATTTTTAAAGGCCGTAATCGCCATGGCCATAGCCAGATAGGTCTTTCCCGTTCCAGCCGGTCCAATACCAAAGACAATCATTTTCTTCCGGATTGCATCCACATATTCCTTCTGCCCCAGGGTTTTTGGTTTAATGGGTCTTCCATTTAGGGTATGGCAGATACAATCCCTGTCAATTTCTGTCATCACAGAGGTTTTCTCCTCCATGGTAAGGGACAGGGCATAATTCACATTCTGCTGGGTGATGATATTTCCTCTTTTAGACAGCTCCAGAAACTCATTTAAAGTTCTCACTGCCTGGTCACAGGCTGGTTTTGGTCCTAAAATCTTTAACTGTCCATCCCTGGAGATTAAGGTTACTCCAAGAGTTTTCTCTATCTTTTTTGCATGTTCGTCAAACTGGCCGAACACGTTTCTCTCATGTTCTGCAGGCAATTCCATTTTTTCTTCACAAATATTACTCATCTACGTCTGCGTTCCTTTCTGCTGGCTCTTGGGGTATCTGCACCGGAACCTGCTGCCCTGCCTTTTCCACGACAGTCAGCGTTCCCTTTGCAGTACAAACACCCTTATGTATTCCTATTTTAACACGATTTCCCAGGATTTGAACCCCCTTTTCCTCTAAAGTTTTAAGAAGCGCCTTTTGCTTGTCAAGCGCCCTGGCTTTTGCCTCCTCTTCTGTATAAGTAAAGGTCTGCTTCTCATAAGCATAATCCACGCTGGTTCCCCAGAAAACAGGTAGCTTAAAATTTTCAGTAAGTCGAAGCTGTGTAAGCCTGGTAACCGTATCAAACTCCTGCCATTTCCCCTTTGGTTTCAAGGTCAGATAATAACTTCCCACCTGGAACACATAGCCTTTCTTCTTTTTTCCTGTATAAACCGGCTTTTCGTAAGTCATGGGAAATGCATGATAATATTCCAAATCATGCTGCACATATACGTCCGCATCTGCATGGGTGTACGCATAACCACTGATTTCCTTGTTATCATTATATAAATCCAACTGTCCCCTCACCAAAACTTCCCCTTTTTTGCAAAGGTCTCCTGTTTTTTTCACCGGAGTTCCACTTCTGGTAATCATGGACACAATGATGCCTTCTTTATTACTGATAAAATCCGAAGCACCTGGTTTTTCCCCTTTTTCCCATTGATAAATTTCATTTTCCTGTACCTCAAGAATCAGCCGGCTTCCGGAGATTTTTGCAGACACCCAGGTAAAATCCGGAAATTCTTCCCGCAGTTTTTCCGCCAGAAAAGCACAGTCCACCTCATTTTTCAGGCATCCATGGCGTACTTCCAGCTCTTCCAGATATTTTAAAATACTCTGGGTACTGTTGTGAACATTTCCCTCCACATGAATATTCCAGATATGTCTGGAAAGCAGACAAAGGAGAAGGAAACCAAGGAAAAAGCCGACAAAAAATGCCTTTCTTTTTCGGTTTCGGTAAAAAAAGAAAGGCAGTCCATATTTCCCCAGAATTTTGATTCTTCTGTGTGTTTTTCTGCATATGCCCTTCAGCCGGTAAAAGCCGGCAATGGTCACATTCATCTCATAAGCCTGCTCCCGGTATACGAGATTCCACACCTGAATCTTGTGATAGCTGCACAAGTTCAAGAAACGCTCCGGGCTTGGGGCGCACACGCGGATACGCACATACCCCCTGCTATAATGCTTCCAGTCCTGCACCTACACAGCCTCCTTTAAAAGAATGAAATTTTGCAGATGGTTCCTGTAATCTTCATCTCCACATCCGTATAATAATCAATCATCAGCCCGGTCCCTTCAATCTGAATCCGGTTTTGTGGTGATAACAAAAGAATACAGGTATCTTCATATTTCCGGATGCATTTATAATTTTCAATATACAACTCCCTGGAGCCGGTAAGGGTCAGCACAGATTCCCCGTAAGATAAGTCTTTTGGAATCTGCAAAGAATCACCGATTTTCCCTGTAAAATTACGAAGTTTACCATTCACAGGCGGCCTCCGGATTCTGCTTCTTGTCATAACCTATGCGCTTTATTTCAAAAAAATGATTCCAAACCACAAAATCTGATTGGGGCTTAAGGTAAATTCCATATTGTATTTTTCTGCCAGTTCACTGACAATGATGCCATGGCTTTCCACACAGGGGTGCATTTTCTCAGGAAATCTGCAGGGGGCATCTGGATAAGCACATTCTTCACACAAATCACAGGACTCTGTAGAAAGCGCCATGCACCTTGTCCCCTGACTGCGGATAAAAGTTTCTATGGCAGCCGTAATCTCCTCATGCTCTTTTCTGGTAGCAAGGGTCTCTTCAAAATTAATCACATCCGACACTTCTGCAATGGTGGAAAACAGAAAACATTCCTTATATTCCAGACAGCGTTTCCTGCACTCTTCCACGCTCCCCACTGCCGGAGGGCAGGCCCAGGTACAGTCATAGCGCTCACATTCCTGCTGGCAAATCCAGCGCACCCGGAAGGAAAATTCGATTTCCTCTGGCTTAAAAAAAGCGTACTGGTATACCGGAAACTGACAAATAAATTCTTCTAAACATTCGTGAGATATCATGTGGTACTTCCTTTCTTTTCATTTTCGCCCATATTATTGCTTTTTAAACTTGTATCTTCCTTTTCCATAACCAGATACCGGTTCAATAATATCTGCCTGCACTAAATTTGAAAGCAGCCTGGATGCTCCCGAAGCTTTCAGTTCTAAAAGTTCCATAATTGTACTTCTGCCAAACACCTTCTCATATCCATATTCTTCAAATAATCTGTGAATGTGAATCATGGTCTTAACGGAAAAATCCTTTGTTTTTTCAGAAAGACTCCTCTCAATGTCCACTTTTTCTTCTTGAATATCCACTTTCTCAGTGTCAATATTCACTTCTTTAGGTTCAATGTCCACTTTTTCTTCATTCCAAAGTCCACTTATATGTAAACTTCTATTGTGGAGTTCATTTTTCTCATTCAAAAGTAAATTTCTAAGAAATACTTCAAGATATTCTGTTGTTTCGTGGATATTTTTTTGCAGGTTGGTGTAATTCGCACGTACAAGTGCATTTCTAAAATACCACGCATGTTCTGCAAAGATATCATTCGTAGCTGAAAAACCCAATGTTCTCAAATATTTGATAAAAAATACTGCTGTTGTCCTCGTATTACCCTCTCCAAAAATATGTATCTGCCACAATCTTGAAATAAATAATGCAAGATGATGAAGAATTTCATCCATGGAAAGTCCTCTATAGCTGAAGTTCTTTTCCTGTGAAAAGTCATATTCAAGTGTATCGCGCAGTTCAGACGCACTGCCATACAGAACCGTTGCTCCATCCAGTACCCACTCTTTTTTCGTGATGTTATAATCTCGTATCTTTCCCGCGTGTTTATAAATACCCTGAAAAAGTTTCCGATGAATGGAAATATATTCATTTGGCGAAAATGAAAATGCAGTTTCAGAAAGAAGTTCCACAATGCGGGAAGATACCTTATCTGCTTCCTCTGTACGCTCCTCATCAGACAACCTCACCGGTTTTTCTTCATAATAGGTGTCAATAAGTTTTTGTGCCTCTTTTATTGTAATTTCGCCTTCAATATTGGCAATCGCAGTGTCAATCAAATATTTTGATGGTTTCAGTCCGTCCACTGCCTGAAGCCCGATTGCTGTACTCCAGGCATAACCTTTACTAACTTTGTCTGGCTCAGACTCTTTCAAATATTCTTTAAATGGGTCTCTTTCCATATCTGGCCACCTCATTTCATAGTTTATGTTCTTCTCTTCCTATTCCGCCTCTATCCTCAGTTTACTTCCGCCTCCCCCCATTTTCGCAGGCTCCACCAGAAGTTTCACCGGGATTCTGGACTTAATGTCCTCTACATGGGTAATCACCCCTACCATGCGCTTTTTCGTCCGAATGTGTTCCAGCGCATCCATGACCACCTCCAGGCAGTTTTCATCCAGAGTTCCAAAGCCTTCATCCAGGAAGAACAGTTCCAGCGGAGCAGCGCCTTTCATCTGAATCTGTGAGGACAGGGCAAGGGCAAGCGCCAGAGACGCCATAAAGGTTTCCCCTCCAGACAAAGTAGAAGCCGGACGCAAAACGCCTCCGTTTTTGTAATCCCGAATCAGGAATAAGCCGGAACCGTCTGTCTCCAGTCCATAGCTGCCTCCGGTCATCTGACGCAACTGCACATCCGCCTCTCTGGAAACATACTCCAGATAATACCTGGAAACATATTCCACAAAACGTTTTCCCCGAAACAGCCCCTCAAGCTCAGAAAGCAAATCTAATTGATGATAAATCCTTTCCAGCTTTTCCACAAGCTTTTTCTTTTCTTCCCACGCCTTTTTACTCTGATTCAATTCCTGTTTTAAAGCTCCCAGCTCTTTGTTTTTCTGAGTAATGGTCTGACTCAAAGCTTCCTCTTCCTGAATCAGGGCAGCAAGTTCTTCCTTTAAAATTCTTCTGTCTCCTAATTTAGACTGAATCTGAGATGCCTGATTTTCCAGTTTTTTCCCCTGCTCTTCATATGCGGTCACCTGATGCTGAAATTCCTGGAGGCGCTGTTCTTCTTCCCGGTAAGTTTCAATCCAGGCTTCTTCCGTTACGTTTACTTCTTCCATGTGCTTTTGAAGAAGTTCCCGTTTTTCTTTTGCCTGTTCTTTTACAGTCTCTGCCAGGATTTTTTGCTCTGCATACTGTTCTTTTGCAGTTCTTTCTTCCCTTTCTAGCTTCTCCCACTTCTGTTGTGCCTGTGCCTGTTCCACCTCCAGATTTTTTAAGGCAGCTTCCAGAGAATTCAGATATTCTTCAAGACCGCTGGTTCTGCCGGCCTTTTTTTGTATCTGTTCCTGAAGTTCCTGTATACGCTTCTGATTCTGTTCCAGCCAGATACGCAGTTCTGTCTGGGTGGTTTGCAGATTTTCTATAAGCTTCCGTCCTTTTTCACTGTTCTCTATTCTGGCTTCAATCTGGGTTTCCAGTTGATTTTGCTGCTTCTGTTTCTCTTCGGTTTCCCTTTGCTTTCTCTGCACTTCCTCATAAAAGGCACAAAAATTCTCCTGATGAAATTCCTCTTTTAATTTCAAAAGCTGTTGTCTTGGCAGTTCTTCCTCTTTTACAAGACGAATAAAATCCTGATGGATTTCTTCTAAACCTTGAAGCAGGCTTTCTTTTCTTGCTTCCCTTGCAGCAGACTGCTTCTGAGCATTTTGCAGAGCTTTTCCTGACGCTTCCAGGGCAGCTTCTATTTCCTCCAGCTCCTGCTTTGCAGCTTTTTGAAGCCCCTCTTTTTCTTCACAGGATGCTTCCAGATGCTTGAGCTTTTCGCCGGTCTCCATTTTTTGCAGTTCCTTCCACTGGGTTTGAAGGGCAGCTACCTTTTCCCGGATATGCTCCAGAGAAGCTTTCAGACCAGATGTCAATGTGAGACATTGTTGAAATTCTTTCTCTGCCTTTTCCTTTTTTGCAAGCCAGGCAGAAGAGTTTTCTTCTGAAAGTTCTATCTTATTGGGATGATGGATGCTGCCACATACAGGACAGGGTTCTCCTTCACATAGTTCTGCTGCCAGAATTCCGGCTAAATGCTGGTAATACTGCTGTTCTCCTGCCTTCTTTTGTTCCAGCGCTTCCTCTTCCTTCTCTTTTGCTTTCTTCCACTTTCCTTCGGTTTCCTGACAGAGCTTTTCCTGTTCTTCTAATTGCTCTGCTAACTGACATTCTTTTTCATATTCCTGCTTTAACTGGAAAAGCTGCTGTTTTTCTGCCTCTAACGTATCCAGAGCTTCCAGTTGCTTTTTCAGAAGAGCCTTCCTCTCTTCCAGTTGTTTTACTCTCTCTTCTTCCTCTTTTGCCTTCTGCGCAGTTTCCTGTAACGCCTTCTCACAAAGATGAAGCTCCTCTTTTTGTCTCTGCTCCTTTTTTTGTGCAAGTTCTTTTTGTTTTTCTGATTGCTCCAGCAGCAGCGTCAGACGATTTCCCTTTTCTGCTGCCTCTCTTATGGCGCTTGATACTGCGGATTTTTCTGTTTCCTGTTTCAGGCTCTCCTTTTGTTTTTTGCGGTTTTCAATATCCTGCAAAAGCCTCTCCATCTTCTCATTGGCCTCTGTCAGTTGTTTATCTGTTTCCTGCTTTTGCAAATATTTCTTTTCCAGTTCACAGGACAAATGTTTCCATTCCTGTTCCAGCTCCAAAGCCTGTTTCACCAGCTCCTGCTGAAGCTGCAGAGCCGGTTTTTCTTTTTGTACCCGGGTATCTGCCCTCTGCTTCTTTGCTTCTGCTTCTTTTAGCTCCTTCTGCTTTTCCTGCCAGAAAGCCAGGCTTTTTTCTCTGGCATCCTCCGTTTCCCGCTGCTGTTTTTCTGCCTGTTTTGCCTCTGAAAGCCAGATAAAAAGTCCATTGGCTGTTTCTGCCTGTTGTATCTTCATCCGTAAATGGTCCATAGCTTCCGCTTCTTTTTTATGCCCTCGAAGCTGGTTTTCTATGGTTTCATACTCTTGCTGCAGCGCTGCTACGGTTTTCCCTTCCTCTAGCTGTTCTCTCAGCTTTTTCTGTTGCTTTCCCTGGTTCTCAAGTTCCTGAATCAGCATTTTCTCAGCATTTTCTAACTCCTTGATTTCCTCCTGACTTATGGAAGCATATCTGGAGATAGCGCCTTCCTTTTCCCGCTTTTCTCCTTCCCAGCGAGCCGCACGATTTTTCACCAGAACTGCCAGTTGCTCTCCATACTGTTCCAGATGAAACAGACGCTCCAGCATTTTATTCCGTTCCATGCCTTCCAGCTTCAAAAATTCTGAAAATTTCCCCTGGGGAAGCACTACTGTCCTGAAAAAATCCTCCTTAGATAATCCAAGCACTTCTCTGCACTTCTCATTAACACTTCCCACCCGGTCTGCCAGAATCACCGGCTCCCTGCCGGTTAAATCCAGAAATTTTGCGCCGTCACTGCGTATGGTTCCTTCTTTTCCCCTGCGAAAGCTCCTGGAAACCTGATAGGTTTTCACCTGTTTTTCCTTTACCGAAAAAATATAGTCTACAGAAGCGCGGTCTGTACTTACATGAATAAAATTGGCGCTGTTTCTGGCTGTTGTACCGTAAAGAGCCAGAGTCATACCGTCCAAAATACTGCTTTTTCCACTTCCTGTAGGTCCAAAAATCCCAAACAGCCCCTGGCTGCCAAGCAGTTGAAAATCCACCTCCTGGGTCTCTAGAAAACTGTTAAGCCCTTTAATCTTCATCCAAATCGGACGCATCTTCTCCCTCCTTTTCTAACAGCCCAAGAAGCAGCTCCACTACTTCCTGCTCCGGCTCCACACCTTTTTTCTCTTTGTAATAGCTGGAAAACAGTTCTTCAAAGCTCTTCTCCAGAAAAGTTTCTCTCACATCCTCTGTTTCCTGCGAAGAAAACAGGGGAATCACTTCCAGAATGTCCTCTTTATAGGTTTTCAGCTCCTTTAACTGCTCCTCCCGGATATAGGTATCTGTATGAATCTGTAGATATACATAACAGGGTCTGTCCTCATGCTCCTTACAAAGTCTGAGGGCTTCCTCATAATCTTGGCACACCCATTTCTCTATAGGTTTTGGATTATCAAAGTAATATTCCTGCACTTTTGCTTCTTCCCTGGGATGCAGTTCTACCAGAAAACACTGTTTCGCAATCACCGCCTCCTGAAGACGGTAAGGGAGGGGTGAACCGCTATAGCGGATTCTACCCTGGCTTCCCACTGCCTTTTGTGGCCTGTGAACATGTCCAAGAGCTACATATTGGGCTTCTTTTGGAAACACCTCCATTGGCAGAAGATAACTGTTTCCCAGCATCATTCCCTGTTCTGAGCCATCCTTTACACAACCAAGCGTAAACACATGGCTTACCAGAATATTTACGGAGTCCTCCTCATACCAGACTGCTTTCTTTCGGAATAGCGCTTTTACCTTTTCGCTGTAATCCGCCGCCTTCCTGGCTTCCTCATCTTCCTCCTGATACAACACTTCATTCAGGCTTTTTTCACTGGGATAAGGAACACAGACAAAAACCGCTTTTTCTCCATGAATCTCTACTGAAAACACCCCTTCATCCAGAGACTGCACCTCAAACTCTCCGTACTTACCAGAAGGCAGCTTTGTTTTCGGTGTTCCATAAATCAAAATCCCATGTTCCTGTACCAAAGGACTAATGGCCTCCAGTCTGGAAGGCTGGTCGTGATTTCCCGCAATCACCAGAACCAGGCGTGTGCCATGGTTGCTTAATTTCTTTAATGTGTCATAAAACAGGCTTTCTGCTGCTGCAGAAGGATGCCCGTTATCAAAAATATCTCCTGCAATGCAAACTACATCTGCCTGAGTTTCCTCTGCAAAGGAAACAAACTGCCCAAGAACATGGCGCTGTTCCTCCAGTCTGCTTTTCCCTTCCAGCAGCTTTCCAAGATGCCAGTCTGCGGTATGTAATAACCTCATAAAAAATTCTCCTAATAATTCAAATTTTTATTACAGTTCTTTTATTTTAACACTTGCAGGTTCTGAAAAAAAGTCTATAATGCTTTTTTGTACAAAAGATGTTATAATGAGAAATACCTGACGGTATGAAAAAACACAAGAAAGCGAGTTGACATTATGAAGAATGATTTATTTTCCATTGGGCCTTTTACCATACATGGGTATGGCCTTATGATTGCCCTTGGTATTCTGGCATGTATTGCCCTTGGTATGTATCGTGCCAGAAAAAGAAACATGAGTGACGAAGCTGTTCTGGATATTGCAATTTTCGGAGTCCTCTTTGGTTTTTTAGGGGCAAAAGCCTTATATGTAATCGTAGAATTTCCTGACTTTTTAAAAGACCCCATGAGTGTTCTTGGTTCCGAAGGTTTCGTAGTATATGGAGGAATTATTACCGGTGTTCTGGCCGCTATGATTTACTGCCGGATAAAACATCTGAAATTTCTGGAATATTTTGACCTTCTGGCTCCCTCTGTTGCTTTGGCTCAGGGATTTGGACGGATTGGCTGTTTCCTGGCCGGATGCTGCTACGGAAGAGAAACCACTGCATTTTGGGGCATTACTTTTCCAGAGGGAAGCCTTGCACCGGCAGGGGTTAAATTAATTCCTACCCAGTTATTATCTTCTGCCGGAGATTTCCTTATTATGTTCCTTTTATTGGCATACAGCAAGCACAGCAAAAAAACCGGAAACGTAGGGTTTCTCTACATGCTTCTATACGGAGTAGGCAGATTTCTTCTGGAGTTTCTCCGTTCAGACGACAGAGGCGCTGTAGGAATTTTTTCCACCTCCCAGTTTATTTCCATTGGTAT
>CATWQE010000066.1 GCA_958352855.1 uncultured Bacillota bacterium | reverse complement strand
CCACTACTTCTTTTGCTTTTGCAATGGCGGTCTCTTTGTCCACATCTACTGGCAGTGCCACTACGCCTCTGGTTTTACCATTAATCTGAACTGCCATTTCAATGGTATTTTCTACGGTTTTGGCTTCATCGTATTCCGGCCATGCATGATTGTAAACATAACCTTCGTAGCCGCAGGTATTCCAGATTTCTTCTGTAATATGAGGCGCTACCGGATTTAAAAGTACCAGGAAAGTCTCATATTCTTTTCTGGTAATGCTGCCTTTTTTTGCAAAATCATTAAGTAATGCCATTAAAGCCGCAATGGCTGTGTTGTATTTCAGATTTTCAAAGTCATTGCTTACTTTCTTAATGGTCTGGTGCATCTTGGTTTCGAAGTCTTTGGTGTATTCGTCACCATCTACCAGAATATCCTGAAGCTTCCATACACGTTCCAGGAAACGGCGGCATCCTTTTACACCATTTTCAGACCAGGAAGCACTTAAATCAAAGGCTCCAATAAACATTTCATAAGTACGCAGAGTATCTGCGCCATAATCGTTGACAATGTCATCTGGATTTACTACGTTTCCACGTGATTTGGACATTTTCTCACCGTTTTCCCCCAGAATCATACCATGAGAAGTACGTTTCTGATATGGCTCCGGACAAGGCACCGCCTGATTGTCATACAGGAATTTATGCCAGAATCTGGAATACAGTAAGTGAAGGGTTGTATGCTCCATTCCACCATTGTACCAGTCAACCGGCAGCCAGTATTTCAATGCTTCCGGACTTGCCAGTGCTTCTGTGTTGTGTGGATCTGTATAACGCAGGAAATACCAGGAGGAACCAGCCCACTGAGGCATGGTGTCTGTTTCACGTTTTGCAGGACCGCCACAGCATGGACATGTGGTATTTACCCAGTCTGTCATGGCTGCCAGTGGAGATTCTCCATTATCGGTAGGCATATAGCTGTCTACTTCCGGAAGTTCCAGAGGAAGTTCGCTTTCCGGCAATGCTACATAGCCACACTTGTCGCAGTGTACAATCGGAATGGGCTCACCCCAGTAACGCTGACGGGAGAATACCCAGTCTCTTAACTTGAAGTTGGTTTTGCCTGTTCCCAGGTTCTTTTCTTCCAGCCATGCAATAATGGCTTTCTTGGCCTCCGCTACTTCCATTCCGTCCAGGAAGCCTGAATTAATCATTTTTCCAGTTGCCACATCTGTGAAGGCTTCTTCCTGTACGTTTTCGCCTCCTGCAACAACTTCAATAATCGGAAGATTGAATTTTTTCGCAAATTCCCAGTCGCGGGTGTCATGGGCCGGAACTGCCATAATCGCGCCTGTTCCGTAGCTCATAAGTACATAATCAGATACCCAGATTGGAATTTCTTTTCCGTTTACCGGGTTTACTGCACAAAGCCCTTCAATCTGTACACCTGTTTTGTCTTTTGCCAGTTCAGAACGCTCGAAATCAGATTTTCTGGCAGCCTGTTCCTGGTACGCGCGAATAGCTTCCATATTTTTGATTTCGTCTTTGTATTTTTCTAACATTGGATGTTCCGGTGAAACAACCATGTAAGTAGCCCCGAATAAAGTATCTGGTCTGGTGGTGTATACTCTTAATTTGTCTTCTTTTCCTGCAAGGGCAAAGTCTACCTCAGCGCCCTGGCTTTTTCCAATCCAGTTTTTCTGGGAAACTTTTACGCGCTCAATGTAATCCACATCATTGAGTCCTTCCAGAAGTTTATCTGCATATTCTGTGATTTTCAGCATCCACTGGCTCTTGACCTTGCGGACAACCGGAGCGCCGCAGCGTTCACATACACCGTTTACAACTTCCTCGTTTGCAAGTCCTACTTTACAGGAAGTACACCAGTTAATTGGCATTTCGCTCTTATAGGCAAGTCCTGCTTTGAACAATTTCAGGAAAATCCACTGAGTCCATTTGTAGTATTCCGGGTCTGTGGTATTCACTTCTCTGTCCCAGTCAAAGGAATAGCCAAGGGATTTTAACTGTTCTTTGAATCTTGCCACATTGTTGGCTGTAACGATTTTCGGATGAATTTTGTTTTTGATTGCATAATTTTCTGTAGGAAGGCCAAAAGCGTCCCATCCCATTGGATATAATACATTATAGCCCTGCATTCTTCTTTTTCTGGCTACAATATCCAGCGCTGTGTACGGTCTTGGATGTCCTACATGAAGTCCCTGTCCTGACGGATAAGGAAATTCCACCAATGCGTAATATTTCGGTTTGCTGTAATCGTTGGTTGCAGCAAATGCCTGATTGTCATCCCAGATTTTCTGCCATTTTTTCTCAATGGCTTTGTGATTATAAGGTACAGACATGATTTGTTCCTCCTGATTTTTAATAAATGAAATAAAAAAGCCCTTCTTCTCAAATTTAGAGACGAAGGACTAACTTTCGTGGTACCACTCTAATTCATCTGATTTTTCTATCAACAAATTGATAATCAGATGCACTTATTGAATCTATAACGGGATTTCCCGTCCAAAACTACTATAATTTCGCTCTGGAAACTCCAAGGCCAGTTCAAAAAATCTCCCTCTCTGTCTCGCACCTGCCGACAGCTCTCTGTAGATTTCAATTTTCCTACTCTTCCTCTTCTGCGTCTTTTTCTATGAAGCTATTACACATTTTACTAACAGGGGCTGATTTTGTCAACCCCTGTTCTGTATTTATTCTTCCGTATCTGTGGGCTGCTCCTCTTCCGGCGTCTGGCTTTCTTCTGCATCTGCCGCTTCCTGGCCTTCCAGGGTAATAACCTGACATACAGGCTGTCCCAGCTTAAATTCCATGGTCAGCGTATCGCCTTCGTTAAAGCCTATGATTTCCGGGAAGGAAGTAATAGACACATCAAAAATCAAGGTCTGCTCCTGCGTAATATTTCCCTGGTCAGGACCTGTAATCTTCTGTGTCTCCGGTTCCAGCGTAATGTAGAAATGGGAATTTCCTTCAATGACCGCCTGAGCCATACGTTTGATTGTACCGGTTACTGTATTACTTTCTCCCGTAGAAGTTCCGTCAGAAGCAATGCCATTCTCAGACAAAAGCTTTTCATAGTTCTTCTCGCACTCTGCCACACTGTCTCCAATGGCAACAGTCTGATATTTCTGTACATTTACCATAGCATATTTTTTAACCAGACCTGCACCGTCCTTTAACGCCATAAAATAGGTTGGCTGGTCAGAAATATTTAACAGTAATGGGAATGCCGCCTCATATTTCAGGTTCTGTACCTGCCCTTCTGCAGATGCCATGGCGGAACGTTCCTGGGCGCCATCGCAGGCATAATACCTGGTTTCCATGGTTCTCTGATTCATCAGCACAAATCCCAGATTGGATTTATCACCACTTACAGAGGTGACACCTGTATATACCCAGACATCATCCTCCAAAGCCAGATAGTTAAAACCATCTGTGGTCTGGAGACAGCCTTTTTGTCCTAAAACACTGTTGAAAAATCCGTTTTTCAGCATTCCATGATAATTATAAAGCTGTGTGAGCAAATCCGCCGGATATGCCCGATCCACCCACTGAGGGCAATCTTCGATTTTGTAATCCTTTGTCTCACCAGTCTGCGCGTTACAAAGAACTACACGCCCAATGGTCTGTCCGCCGAATAATCCAATATTAAATTTCTTTACCGGACAAATCCAGTATGGTGTGCCCTCATCATCAATTTCAAAGCTTAATTGGTCAAACATATAGGTTGGATATTTAAAACGCAGATGACGGTAAATATTCCGGTTAAAATATTCGGATTCTGAATACTTGATTCCTTCATCCAACTGCACCAGCTCTGTGTTCTGCGTTGCCATGTCAATTAAAATGTAAGCGGGGATTCCCTCTTTCTGGTTGGTGAGCCATTTAATAGCGCTGGCATATTCCAGAGGGGTTACACGATAAGGCTGTCCCTTATAATTAATCTGGGAATACAAACTGCTGACTTCAAACTGCGAAACCAGGTCCACCATACTTCCCATTTTCCTGTCGCCTAACAAACTTGCAGACTCTTTGTCCAAAAGAGGAATCTGGTCATAACTGATTTCTTTGATATCCTCTGTAAAATTTCTCTCTTCCGGTTCTACCAGCTTCTGATACTTGTTGGCATTCACAATAGGAGAAGACAAAAGCGCTCCTACAGCATATACAACACCAATGGCCAGTATCACAAACACACCGCCCTTTAACACCTTGTTGCTCTTAAACTCGTACACACTTCGAATTCGTTTCTTCACTGCATAAAGAAGCAAAATCACTGCCACTACTGCAGCCAGGAAGAACCAAAAGCCGCTTTCATGGATATTGATTGCCGGAAGCGTTACATAATAGTAGAGAAACGCCAGAACCAATACCAGAAGCCCTGCTCCAAGTTTCTTTTTCATACTCTGTACCTAACCTTTCTCAAGCACTTCTATTTCGCTTGTTCTGCTCATTGTAGCACTTCCCAAAGCATACAGCAAGCAAATACACTTTGGACACAGAAATTTCACAATTTTCTTCGTTAAAAAATCTAAAAAAAGAAAAGAGGAAAACCCTCCCAGAGTTCTCTGTTCAGACTTTCCTCTTATACGTTTCAATATTGTTTTTTAATCTTCTTCTGCATTTGCCCGGGCTGCGATTTCTTTCTCCTGAATATCAGAAGGCGCCTGTTCATAACGGGCAAATTCATAGGAGAAGTTACCGCTTCCCCCTGTCATGGAACGAAGGTCTGTGGAATATCCATAAATTGACAGCATTGGTACATCTGCTTCGATTACGGTATTTCCTTTGCGGTCTGTATCTGGATTCATACCAAGGACACGACCTCTTCTCTTATTCAGATCTCCCATAACATCACCGGTATATTTGTCCGGAACACTGACTTTCATAGAAACAATAGGCTCTAAAAGTACAGGGGAGGCTTCCATAAATCCCTTCTTAAATGCCTGAATAGCGGCAGTCTTAAATGCCATTTCAGAGGAGTCTACCGGATGGTAGGAACCATCATATAAAACAGCTTTAACACCTACAACCGGATAAGCAGCCAGAGGGCCTTTTACTACGGATTCCTGAACACCTTTTTCTACTGCCGGGAAGTAGTTTTTCGGCACAGCGCCGCCAACAACAACCTGTTCAAATACATAAGGGGTATCTAAATCGCCGGAAGGCTCAAAGGTCATCTTAACATGACCATACTGTCCATGTCCTCCGGACTGTTTTTTGTACTTGTATTCTACATCTGATTTCTTGCGGATGGTTTCTTTAAACGGAACCTTTGGTTCAGAAAGCACTACATCCACTTTATAACGTTCTTTTAATTTGCTCACAACAATATCAAGATGCTGCTCGCCAATACCGTACAGCAGAGTCTGACGGTTCTGCGCATCGTTTACTACCTTTAAGGTAACATCTTCCTGCATCATCTTTGATAATGCCTGGGAAACCTTATCGTCGTCACCTTTGTTCACAGTTTTATAACGTTTATAAGTATATGGCACTGAGAACTCTGTTTTTCCAAACAAAAGAGGGGTATTCTTGGTGGAAAGTGTATCTCCGGTAGTAACGGTACCTAATTTGGCAATGGCACCAATATCTCCCGCATGGAGTTCCGCTACTTCGATTGGTTTGGAGCCTTCCAGAACATACAGTTTATTTAATTTTTCTTCGGTTTCTTTTCCAGTATTGTACAGGGTATCGTCTCCTTTAATAACACCGGAGCAAACCTTAATCAAGGAATATTTGCCAAGGAACGGGTCCACAATCGTCTTAAATACATAAGCGGATTTTGCTTTTGTAAAGTCATAATTCGCCTGGTAAATCTCATTGGTTTTCATGTTCATACCAGCGCAGGTTTTCTGATCCGGGCTTGGGAAATAGCCACAGATATCATCCAGAAGGTTTGCAACACCCTGAATATTAATGGTAGAGCCCATGCATACAGGAACAATGCTTCCGTCTGAAATGTTCATTTTCAATGCTGCTGATACCTCTGCCACAGAGAAGGCTTCCCCTGCAAAGTAGCGGTCCATAAATTCTTCGCTGATTTCAGCAACAGATTCCATCAGGGTTTCATGATACTGCTCTAAATATTCCTGAAGATATTCCGGTACCGGACATTCCTTCTTCTGTCCACGCTCAATATATCTTCTGCCGGCCTGTTTTACAATGTTGACATATCCTACGAATTTTCCCTCTTCACGAATTGGCATGTGGAGCGGCGCAATCTTCTTGCCATAGAGTTCTGTCAGCTCTTCCACGACCTTACGATAGCTGACGTCATCAATATCCATTTCTGTTACAAAGAACATACGCGGAAGATTGTATTTCTCACATAATTCCCAGGCTTTCTGTGTACCTACCTGAATTCCGTCTTTACCGGATACTACAATAATGGCGGCGTCTGCTGCTGCAACCGCTTCCTCTACTTCGCCCACGAAATCGAAATATCCAGGTGTATCCAATACATTAATCTTCACCTTGCCCCATTCAATCGGAACTACAGATGTTGTAATTGAGAATTTTCTCTTAATCTCCTCTTTATCATAATCACTGACTGTGTTACCATCTGTTACTTTTCCTAAACGGTTTGTAATACCTGATAAATAAGCCATTGCCTCCACCAGACTTGTTTTGCCGGCGCCGCCATGGCCGAGCAGGACCACATTTCTTATTCTGTCGGTTCTAAAAACGTCCATATGTAATACCTCCCAAATTTAGTATGTGTATATTTTACTAAAAAACTTTCAACAATTCAAGTATTTTATTCAAAATAAACAAGTTTTTTATTTCACTATTTTATCACATTAAATTCTTTTCCGTTACATAACACATTTTTCACACTTTAACGTGTAGAATCATTGACATTTTCACCTTCCTGTCATAAAATGATACTGTTTGACATTGATTACCTTATAGAAGAAGGAGTATCTTTTACATGGAAACAACAACCGTTGGCTTTATCGGCCTTGGTCTTATCGGTGGCTCCATTGCCAAGGCTATTAAAAAATTTCATCCTGATTATCAGATTCTGGCTTACAACCGGACGAAATCCGTACTGGATGATGCTGTATTTGATGGCATTGTAGATGTTCCCTGTGTGGAAAAAGACACACGTTTCGCTTTTTGCGATTATATCTTCCTCTGTGCCACTGTGGACTACAATCTGGAATGTCTTACCTGGCTAAAAGACGTTCTCCGCCCCGGATGCATTCTCACAGATGCAGGCAGCGTAAAAGGAGAGATTCATAAACAGGTCACTGCCCTTGGTCTTACCTCTAATTTCATTGGGGGACATCCCATGGCAGGCAGTGAAAAAACCGGATATGAATATTCCACAGACCATTTAATTGAAAATGCTTACTATATCCTCACACCTTCCGAAGATGTGGGACTGGATAAAATCGGAGCCTATACAGAATTAGTCAGCTCTATTGGCGCCCTTCCTATGATTCTAACCTGGGAAGAGCATGACTTCATCACAGCTTCTATCAGTCACCTGCCTCATATTGTGGCGGCATCTCTGGTAAATGTGGTGAAAAAGCTGGATTCTCCCCAGGAACATATGAAAACCATTGCAGCAGGGGGATTTAAGGATATTACAAGAATTGCTTCCTCTTCCCCTCATATGTGGCAGCAAATCTGTCTGGAAAACCCGGAACATATTTCCAAAGTACTGGATGAATACATCCGCCAGATTGTTCAGGCAAAATACCTGGTAGACCAACGAGATGCCAATGGACTTTATCAGATGTTTGCAGATTCCAGGGAATACCGTAATTCCTTCAGTGACGCTGTGGGCGGTCCTTTGCAGAAGGCTTTTGTGCTTTACTGTGATATTATAGATGAAACAGGCGCTATTGCCACCATTGCTACTATTCTCTCTATGAATGGCATTAGCATCAAGAACATTGGCATTCTTCATAATCGGGAATTTGATGATGGGGTTTTGAAAATCGAATTTTATGACGAAGAAGCAAAGAAACAGGCTGCAGAGCAGCTAACGAAACGAAATTATATCATTTATGAACGATAAGGCAGGTGTATGGTTGCATGATATTTCAAAAATCTTCTCCTTTAAAGGGCGAACTGACCGTTCCCGGAGACAAATCCATTTCCCATCGTGCTGTGATGCTGGGGGCTATTTCAGAAGGCACTACCCGCATCACGCATTTTCTGGAAGGGGCAGACTGCCTCTCTACCATAGAGTGTTTTCAGTCCATGGGGGTTGAGATTCACCGCACTCCTTCGGAGATTCTCATTCATGGAAGGGGACTGTACGGACTGACCCAGCCCAAAAGTGTATTAAACGCAGGCAACAGCGGCACTACTACCCGGCTTATCAGCGGAATTCTGGCCGGACAGAAGTTTACCTGTGAGCTTACCGGAGATGCTTCCATTCAAAAACGTCCCATGAAGCGAATCATCACCCCCCTTACTGCCATGGGCGCCTGTATAGAAAGTATTTCCGGAAATGGCTGCGCGCCCCTTCGGATTCAGGGCAAGATGCTAAATCCTGTTTCTTATAACTCTCCGGTAAGCTCTGCCCAGGTAAAATCCTGTGTTCTCCTGGCCGGCTTGTATGCAGAGGGTAAAACCAGCGTAACTGAGCCTTATGTTTCCAGAAATCATTCGGAACTTATGCTGTCCGCCTTTGGAGCCCAGGTAGAATGTAGAGATACTACTGCTTCTGTTCTTGGACATCCAAAGCTTCATGGACAGTCTGTAGAAGTGCCTGGAGACATCTCTTCCGCTGCTTATTTTATTGCAGCCGGACTTTTAATCCCCGGGTCTGAGATTCTGATTAAAAATGTAGGCATCAATCCTACCAGGGACGGGATTTTGCGTGTATGCAGACAAATGGGCGCTAACATACAGCTTCTCAATGAGCGGAAAGAAGGGTTAGAGCCTGTGGCTGACCTTCTGGTAACTTCCAGTTCCCTAAGTGGTACGGTAATTGAAAAAGAGCTGATTCCAACCCTCATTGATGAGCTCCCTGTCATTGCAGTAATGGCTGCTTTTGCCAATGGCACTACCATTATCCGGGATGCCCAGGAATTAAAGGTGAAAGAATCCAACCGTCTGGACATTATTGTCCATCATCTACAGGCCATGGGAGCAGATGTTACTCCAACAGAAGATGGCATGATTATCAAAGGCGGCGCTTCTTTGCATGGAGCGGTTCTGGACAGCCATCTGGATCACCGTATTGCCATGGCCTTTGCAGTAGCAGGTATGGCTGCAGATGGAGAGACAGAAATCACCAGAGGAGACTGCGTGGATATCTCTTATCCGGAGTTTTACAAGGATTTGGCGTCACTCACAATTCTATAGTAAGTTCTGGCTGTGACGCTGTAAATCACCACATACATGACAGCAAAAACCAGAAAACAGATTCCTGTGCATACTGCATACATTTCTGTGTTTTCCATGTTCATGAGAATTAAAATCTTATTGAACATGGGGAACGCTGCTGCCACATGGATTCCTGCTGTAATCAAAGGCAGGAAGAAAACAGTCACTACCTGGGAACGGATGGATGCTTTCACTTCTTCCCTGCTCATACCTACCTTCTGCATAATGGCAAATCGTTCCTTATCATCATACCCTTCTGAAATTTGTTTATAATAGATAATCAAAACCGTTGCCATAACAAACAGCAGTCCCAAAAAGATACCAATGAAGAAAAGTCCCCCGTAAATTCCCATAAAACTTTGTCTTGCATTCACACTGGATTCCATAGTACCATGATACCCATTTTCTGCCATAAGATTATAAACAGCTTTTTGAAATTCTTCCTGCTCTTCCTCTTTTGCATTGGTGTCAAATCCATAGTAAATACGAATGTTTCCTGCAATGTCTGTCAAAATTTCCTTTTGCTTCTCATATAATTCCTGTATCTCTTCCATGTCCGGCATTACAATAAACTGGGTATTGGCAATATTTGCCGCAACAATACCATTTCCGGGAAAACTTTTTAGCCGCTCCTTAATTACATAATTCCGGTCAAAAAGCTTCATACCTGGATGCTTATACTCTGTCCGGTTACTGTACAGCAGCACTTCTCCAGGTTTCAATTCTTTGCTTTCTCCTGTTGTTTTATTATAATCCTCCAATGGCACAAACATCAGATTCGTAATAGCATCCATCTCTGTCAGTTTTCCATCTCTTGTCACCACAAACGTATCTCCCTGCAAAACGGAAGAAAAAGCAAGATAGCGATACTCCATCTCTTGTGTTACTTCTATGCCAGATTCTTTTTGAAGCTGTTTCACCGCCTCTACTGCCTCCCCGGCTGTGTCAAGATTTTCATCCTCTGCATACAAGGCAAGCTGATTGGGATATCTGGAACGGATAATGTCCTCCATTCCTACCATTAAGGAGGTGGTGCAAGCCACCATAAGCAGTACGCCTGTAGACAAAATGCAGATATTTGCCAATCCTACCGCATTTTGTTTCATACGGTAAATCATGCCGGAAACGCTGATAAAATGCCTGGTTTTGTAATAATATCCCTTGTGATTTTTCAGTATTTTTAAAAAGGCAATGCTTCCTGCTGTAAAAAGCAGATATGTTCCAATCACTACTAAAATCACAGCCACAAAAGCCAGAGACAGGGAGGTCACCGGATTTTCTGTGGTAATGGCAAGATAATAGCCTGTTCCTATACACAAAAGTCCCAAAATCGCCATAAGCCATTTTGCCTTTGGCTCCTTTTCTCCCATATTTCCTGCATGAAGGAGTTCAATAGGATTCGCTGTTTTTATCTGTCTCAGGGCATTTAGGAAAATCAGGGTATAAATGCCAAGAAACAGAACCATGGTTTCCACTACTGCCCTTGGAGAAAGAAAAAATCCAAGAGGAATTTCACCGCCTATCATGCGGGACACCAGTAAAAACATAGCTTTATCCAGGGCAATTCCAAATAAAAGTCCTGCTGTCAGAGTAAATATGGCTACATACAGGTTTTCCCATGCAATGAGGCGGTAAAGATGATGCTTTTCCATTCCCAGGATATGAAACAGACCAAATTCTTTTTTTCGCTGTTTCATGAGAAAACTGTTGGTATAAAAGAGAAAAATCAGCGCAAACAGCCCAATCACTACACATCCGAACTTCATGGTAAAAGTCATGGTAGCGTCTCCTACCATATCGCTTAAACCAGGATTTAAGGACAGGGATTTCACAATATAAAACATGGCTACTGTAAAAATACAGGTCAGCAGATAGGGTATGTAAAGTCTCCTGTTTTTCTTCAGACCGCTGGCTGCCAGCCTGGGATAAAAAAGTTTATTCATACTGCTCACCACCTGTTGCCAGAAGTGTCAGGGTATCGGAAATTTTCTGATACATCTGTTCATTGGTCTGATCACCTCTGTAGATTTGATGGAATACCTGACCGTCTTTAATAAACAGCACACGCCCTGCATGGCTTGCTGCCCTGGCAGAATGGGTTACCATAAGAATGGTCTGCCCCTCCTGGTTAATGGTATGGAAAATTTCCAGAAGTCCTTCTGTGGATTTGGAATCCAAGGCCCCTGTTGGTTCATCTGCCAGAATTAGCTTCGGGCTTGTAATTAGCGCTCTTGCCACTGCTGCTCTTTGTTTCTGTCCTCCGGAAACCTCATAGGGGTATTTTGCCAGAATCTCTGTAATGCCCAGTTTGCTGGCAATGGGTTTTAATCTTCTGTTCATTTCCTGATATTTCTTACCGCTTAAAACAAGGGGCAGAAAAATGTTGTCCTGGATGCTAAAGGTATCCAGCAGATTAAAATCCTGAAATACAAACCCCAGATTTTTTCTGCGAAACGCTGAGAGCTCCTTTTCCTGAATCTCACACAGATTTTTTCCATCCAGGTATACCTGCCCTTTGGTTGGCTTATCCAGAGCAGCCAGAATATTTAAGAGGGTTGTTTTTCCGGAACCGGACTCTCCCATAATTGCCACATATTCTCCCTTTTCCACTGAAAAAGATACCTCTGATAATGCCTGTACCTGATTCCCTCCGAAACGGGTGGTGTAAATTTTTTGAAGGCCTTGTGCCTCTAAGATTGTCATACGTGTAACCTCCTTATTGTTTGTGGCTTAATTATAGCAAAAGAGCCAAAACATCTGACATTGAATCAGGTGACATTTTGGCTCTCTCATGTGACATTTTTGTAAGACGGACTATTCGCAGTCCAGCTTTATGGTATTAAAATCAATGGACACCTCAGTCCCTTTTCCGATTTCTGAGGTAACTGTAATCTTATGGGAAAGCCGCTTCGCTGTCAGGCGGCAAAGATACAACCCAAGACCTGTCGCCTTCTTATCGCTCCGCCCATTATATCCGGTAAAACCATGGTCGAAAATCCTGGGCAAGTCTTCCTTTGCAATTCCAATACCGGTATCTTTGATCCTCAAAACCCTATCCTCACCTGCTGTAATGGTGATGCTTCCCTTATCCGTATATTTTACTGCATTGGATAAAATCTGCTGAAGAATAAACAGAAACCACTTTTCATCTGTAAGCACCTCCATGTTCACCGGCTCATATACCAGGCGGATTCGCTTTCTCACAAATAAAGGAGCATATTTTCGGATGGCCTGACGAATCATCCCATCCAGGTCACAGTTTTGAAACACAAAATCGGTAGACGTACTTTCCAGACGCAAATATCCCAGTACCATTTCCACATACTGCTCAATGCTAAATAGCTGGGCCGACAGTTCCCGGTGTTCCTCTGTGTCCTCACCTTGCAAAATCATCCTCATAACAGAAATAGGTGTTTTAATCTGATGCACCCAGGTGGTATAATATTCCATACTTTTTTGGCTTTCTTCCTGCCACTGAGTTTCTCTGGTATCCAGAATCTTTTTTAGCCCTGTGGCAAGCTCCTGCAAATCCTGTTCGGTTAAGGTAAAAGCCTTTGGAAGCTCCTCTGGCAAAAGCGGAAGATTACAGCGGATTTTCTCATATTCTTTGTGGCGTTTCCAATAAAAAAAGTAATGAATACCAAGCACTACTGCTGTTATAAGGAGGCAAAGGCAGGCTGCATAAATCACTGCCTCCCACTCCAGATCATATAAAGAAAACACCAGAAGAAAAACAAGGGAAAAAAGGAAAAACATGCCTGCACTAAACCGGTATTGCCGGATATAGGACAAAAAACAACTGCTCTTTTTGTTATTCAATGATGTATCCACTTCCTATCTTTGTTTTAATAAAATCACAAAGCCCTGCCTGCTCCAGCTTTTTCCTCAGTCTTGTGACATTCACTGTCAGGGTATTTTCTTCTACATAATCATCCATCTGCCATAACCGGGTCATCAGGGTGTCCCGGCTGACCACCTTGCCTTTTTGTTCCAACAGAGTCTTTAAAATCCGAAATTCATTTTTGGTAAGTTCTATCTTCTCCCCGTCATAAAACAGTGTGGTATCATTTAAATTCAGCACAGCGCCTCTATGCTCCAGAACCGGAATTTTCCCTGCCATATCATAGGTCCTGCGAAGGACTGCCTGAATCTTTGCCATCATTACCGTAAGGTCTACTGGTTTCGGGATAAAATCATCCCCTCCCATGTTCATAGCCATAACAATGTTCATATTATCGGAAGCAGAAGAAATAAATACTACCGGCACATTGGAAATTTTCCGTATTTCACTGCACCAGTGATAACCATTATAAAAAGGCAGCATAATGTCCATTAATACCATATGGGGGTCAAAATTTAAAAAAGCAGAAATCACATTCTGAAAATCTTTTACAGTTTCCGCCTGATTTCCCCAGGAGTCAATCTGTGTTTTCATAGCTTTTGCCATGGAAGCGTCATCTTCCACAATTAAAATTCGGTACATATGGTTTCTCCTTTCTCTATACGATCCACCGGAAATGTCATCTCTGCTCCAAAGCCCCCCTGCCCGCCATGATAAAAGGCAAGGGTTCCTCCATGCGCCTCTACAATCTGACGGACAATCAGCAAGCCCAATCCATGCCTTGGCTGGGAAACACCGCTGTCACTGAACATATAATGAGGCGTATTCTGTAGTTTTTGCAGCATTTCTTCTGTGATGCCCACGCCTGTATCTTCCAGCAGCACTTTACATCCCTGTTCTTCTGCCACAATTTTTACAGTGATTTCACAGCCTTTTGGATTGTGTACCTGGGCGTTGGTTATAAGGTTTCCAAAAGCCCGTTTTAGCAGTTCCTTATCTCCCCGCATAAAGCACCCCTGTAAGTCCTCCTGAATCTCCCATTCTATGGGGTATTTCCCCTCTAAATCCAGGTTCAAAAAGTCCACCACTACCTGGCGGACAACTGCCACCAGGTTCAGGTTTTCCATACGAAGAGGCTGCATATGATATTCCAGCTTTGAAGAGAGATTCAGGTCATTAATCAGGTTTTTCATCCGTATGCTCTGCTGCCGGATAATCCCGGCTTTCTTCCGTTCTTCCAGCGGAATATTTTGATTTTCTTCCAACTGGGCTGCATAACCCATAACCATAGACAGTGGTGTCCGGATATCATGGGAAACACCGGAAATCCAGTTTGCCCTGGCGCTTTCTCTTCGTTTTAGTTCCCTCTCCTGCATCCGAAGCTTCTCTGAAACCTGATTCATGGCCTCTGCCAACTGGGAAAAGAGTCCTTTTTCTTTTACATAGACTTCCCTGTTTGGCAATTCTTCGATTCCCTTCACAATGGGTCTGACGGATTTTAAAATACCTGAGGTAGTCACCATATAAATCAACAGAATAACTCCCAGATTTGCCAGGAAAAATACAGCCAGCATTTTGGGAAATCCTTCGATTAAGGAGTAATCATAGGTATTGTGCATCATTTTCCAATAGGCTTTCTTGGGATGTCCCAGCACCAG
>CATWQE010000065.1 GCA_958352855.1 uncultured Bacillota bacterium | reverse complement strand
CCAGTGTAACGCATGATGGAAATGGGGTCTATGGAGGTATTTTTGTAGCAACTTGTATTAGCTTTGCCTTTGTGGAAAAGAATATAGAAAAAATTATAGAAAAAGGTCTTTCTTATATTCCGGAAGATTGCGAATATGCGAGAGTGGTAAAGGCAGTGGCTGCGTTTTATCATGAGCATAAAGGGGAAAGCTGGCGGAAAGGATTTCAATATATTTCTGAGCATTTTGGATATGATAAATATCCAGGAAACTGTCATATTATTCCCAATATTGCAGTGATGATCTTAGCACTGCTGTATGGAGAAGGAGATTTTTCCAATACACTGAATATTTGTAATATGTGTGGTTGGGACACAGATTGTAATGTGGGAAATGTTGCCACGATTATGGGAGTTCGCAATGGCCTGGAGGGAATTGATGATAATAAATGGAGAAAACCAATTCATGATTTTCTTGCATGCTCCAGTGTAGTTGGCTCTCTTAATATTATGGACATTCCTTTTGGCGCTTTGTATATTGCAAAATTGGCATATGAAGTGGCAGGGGAAGAGATGCCAGAACCATGGAAAACATTAGCACAGAAACAGATAGATAGTTGTCATTTTGAATATCCTGGTTCCACACATGCCATTCGGATTTGTGTGGAAGGGCTGGATGAGCGTGCTGCAGCCATAAGAGAGTGTGAAGTTCTTAATACAGAAGAAACAGCTGCATCGGGAAACAGAAGTTTGAAATTTGTAGCAAAACCAGTAGAGCCAGGGGAAAATATTTACGTGTATAAAAAGACGTATTATACTCCTGATGATTTTCATGATAGCCGTTATGACCCTAGTTTTTCTCCTTTAGTGTATCCTGGACAAAGAATTCATGGCAGCGCATTTTTGCCTGTATATGGACAGCAGGCACAGGTAAGCCTTTATGCAAGGGAGGCACATACTGGGAAGAAGCATTATAGCGAAAAAAGAAAGCTGGAAAAAGGAAAATGGGAAGATTTGGTTTATGAGATTCCAGCTTTGGAGGCAGGCTGTATAGATGAAATCGGTTTTTGTTTTCATGTAGAGGGAACACATACGCAAGTATTTGATTTTGTAGGTATGATTGATGATCTATATGCGGAGGGTAAGGCAGATTATACAATAGAATTTCGGAAGGAAAAGGAAGAAGTGTGGACCGGATTACACAGAGAAATTAGCCAATGCACAAAGCTGAAAGGTCTGTCTTATCTGGAAGATGGATATTTACATTTATCTTGTTCTGATTTTGGAGAAATGTATACAGGACGGCATGACTGGGAGGACTACAAAGCAGAGTTTTTTATAACGCCTCTTACCGGAGAACATCATTTTGTAAATGCCAGAGTCCAGGGTGCAATTCGTTCTTATGCAGCTGGTTTATTGCCAAACGGACAGTTTGGAATTTTGAAAAATGACAATGGGTATGAAACTCTAAAAGCTGTGGACTATCCATGGAAGCCAGGAGAAGAATACCGAATTCAGATTCAGGTTTTGGGGAATAAAATAGAAGCAGAAATAAATGGAGAAAAGAAAGTATCAGTAGAAGACCAGGAGCATATTTACTGGAAAGGAAGTATTGGCATTTCAGCAGCTAACGGAAGTCATATGAAATGCCGAAAAATTATAGTGTCATAAAGTAAGATAGCATTCTCTTGCAGAGAATTGCGCAATGGGGAAAGGGAATGCCAAGGAAGGTGTTCCCTTTTGTACGCGTAGCAGAAAGGAGAAAAATATTATGGAAAAACAGGTTTGGGGAATTGGGACGCTGGCAATGGATGTACTTATGAAAGTAGATGTTTTGCCAAAGGAAGATGGTTTTTGTATGGTGGAGAGTACGGAACATCAACCAGGAGGAAGTGGTACCAATGTTATGGTACAAATGGCCAGATTGGGAGCGGTCTGTGGTTATACAGGTGCTGTAGGTGATGATAAATTAGGACAATGTGTGCTGGAAAGTCTCAGACAGGAAAAGATTGATATAGAGCATATGAAGGTGAAACAAGGTAAAAGCACCCTGCATACAGAAATTGTTGTGGATAGAACTGGTGCAAAATTTATTATGCTGAATATGGGAGATGCATTTGGTGCGTTAAAGCAAGAAGAAATTCCGCAGGAGGAAATTAAAAATTGTGAAGTTTATTACACAGATTTGCTTCCAAAAGAGCCAGCTCTTGCTGGACTTATAGTTGCAAAAAAGGCTGGTGTTACAACTGCTTTTAATATGCAGGTTGGATTGGAAACCATGGAAGGATTGGGATTTTCAAAACAGGAAATTCTAAATGCGCTTACTTATGTAGATATTTTTGCCCCATGTTCAGAGGGATTGTATGCACTGACAGGAACACAGGATTTGGAAGCATGTGTTAAGATATTGAGACATTATTGTAAAGGGATTTTTTTATTTACGCAGGGTAGCAAAGGTTCTGTTGCATTTGATAGAAATAATAGAAAAATTGTAATTCCCAGCAAAAAAATACAGGTAGTTGATACTACCGGAGCAGGGGATTCTTATATAGGAAGTTTTTTGTTTAGTTATTGTTTGAAAAAGAAAAACTTGAAAAAATCTATGGAATTTGCTACAGCTTGTGCAGCTTACACCTGTACAGGTATAGGAGCTAGATTTTCACCGACTTGGCAGGAGGTAGAACATGAACTTGATTGAACGGAAAAGAATTAAAGGTGCATTGATTGGTGCGGCATATGGCGATGCTTTTGGAATGCCTGTAGAGATGTGGACACTGAAAAAGATTCAGTGTGTATATGGCCATGTGAAGGAATTTTTACCAGGTCATCCAGAACATGAAATCTCCAAAGGATTCGTAGCTGGTGAGGTAACAGATGATACGGAGAATATGATTTTGGTAATAGAAATGCTAGAAGAGAATAGGGGTAGAGTAAATCCAAAGCTTTTTATGGAGAAACTGCAGAGGTGGGCGCAAGAAGGAACAAAAAGTAAGCAGGTCATAGGACCTAGTACAGCAGCAGCTTTTCAACTGCTGAAAGAAGGAGTTCCTATAGAAATAGCAGGGAAAAAGGGTAGTACCAATGGAGGAGCAATGAAAATCCTTCCAGTTGGGCTTGTATATGCAGGAAAATCTAAGGAAGAATTGGTAGGACAGGTGGCGCAGCTGTGTATGCCTACGCATAATACGAGCTGTGCAATCGCTGGAGCTGCAGCAATTGCTGCAGCAGTATCAAAAGCTTCAGAGGGAGAAAAAAATTTGGAAACAATACTTCGTTACAGTATAGAAGTAGCGAGACTAGGAGAAAAGAAGGGTTATGAAATTTGCTCAGCTTCTGTTCCAAGGCGAATAGAGATGGCAATTCAAATAGCGAAAGAACCGAAAGAAGCTGAGGTGATTCTACAGAGAATTTATGATTCTATTGGAACGGGCTTGGCTGTATCGGAGAGTATTCCAAGTGCACTGGCACTGGTGCAGTTGTCCAAAGGGGAGCCTAATCTATGTGCCAGATATGCCGCGAATATAGGCGGGGACACAGATACCATTGGGGCTATGGCATGTGGGATTTGTGGTGCATATATGGGAGAAAATGCATTTGATAGAAAAGAAGTACAGTTGCTGGAACAGATAAATCAGATTTCTTTTGAAAAACTTACGGATTCAATAGAAAAAGCAATTGCTCAAATCTCCTAATGTGTTTATAATATTGATGGAATATAAAGAATAAGGAATTTGAAGCCCCATGTATTATAGAAAACCACAATATTATGACAATTTTACCTGCACAGCAGACCGTTGTCCTGCAACCTGCTGTGCAGGCTGGCAAATCGTGATTGATGAAAAATCTCTGAAAAAATACAACCATGTACAGGGAGAATTTGGAATCCGCCTGCAAAAATCCATTGACTGGGAGGAGGGAGTTTTTCATCAATACAATAGGCGCTGCGCCTTTTTGAATGAAGAGAATCTCTGCGACTTATACAGGGAATTGGGAGCAGAGAGTTTGTGCGATACCTGCCGTCTGTATCCAAGACATATAGAGGAATTTGAAGAAGTCCGGGAATTTTCCTTGTCCTTATCTTGTCCGGTAGCGGCTGAGATGATATTGGGACAAAAGGAGCCGGTTCGTTTTCTGGAAGAAGCGGATGAAGTCTTGGAAGAGGAGGATTATGAGGACTTTGACAGTATTTTGTATGACTGGCTGGAAGAAGCCAGGGAAGTGTTGTTTGGCATTTTGCAAAACCGGAAACTGAGTATTTCTACCAGGATGGCGCTGATTTTAAACACAGCCGATCTTGCGCAGAAAGCCTTGGACCATGGAACCTTACTGGAATTGAATCTGGATGAGGAAATTCAGAATTTTCTGGAAAGTAGCCAGAACACAGAGAACAGAAATTTGAAAACAAAAGCTCTAAAGATTCGGAAAAAGATGCTGAAGGATTTGCAGAAGCTGGAGGTATTAAGAGAAGAATGGCCAAGGACTTTGGAGCGTTTGGAACAGCAATTATATGCACAGGATGAAGGTTATTATCAGCAAATCAGACAGGAATTTCGCAGGCAGATGCAAGAAACAGAAGAGCAAAAACAGCAGTGGGAAATTTATAAGGAACAGCTCTTATTGTTTTTTCTATACACTTATTTTTGCGGTGCAGTTTATGATGATATGATTTATACAAAGGCGGTTTTGTCTGTGTTTAGTGTTCTGTGGATAGAGGAGTTAGCTATGGACAGATGGCTGTTTCAAGGAGAAAAACTGGAGTTTCAGGATTTGGTAGAAGTAGCTTACACCTATGCCAGAGAAATTGAACATTCCGATGAAAACCTGAATTTACTGGAAGAATTTTTTGATACCAGATCTATATATAGTCCCGAAAAACTGATGGAAGTTTTGGGAGAATAGAAAGGAGCAATGGATATGGAAGCAGAAAACACAAAGAAAGAAATAAAAAAAGAACAGGAAAAACCTTATTGGGAGGGAAAACACTTTTCCTTTTATTCTCATAAGGAGTGTGAATTTTTCCCTTGTCATGAGACAAAAGATACGGAAAATTTTAACTGTCTTTTTTGTTATTGTCCCTTGTATGCGCTGGGAAGTAAATGTGGGGGAAATTATAAGTATACAGAAAATGGGGTAAAAGATTGCAGTCATTGTACCCTGCCTCACAAGAGGAAAAATTTTGGCTATATTATGAATAAATACAATGAAATCATGGAGATTGCAAAGCAGAATATGGAAACTCCATGTCATAATGCCAAACGGTAAAAGAAGTGTATAAAAGATGTTGGATGGAAATAGAAGAAGAGAATCAAAAAGAGAAGATACCCAAGTTTCAGGACATGGTGGTTCGAAGGGGCGAAGGCACAAAAGAAGCAGGACGCTTGTCGTGTCGTCCTGCCTGATATGTATCCTTATTGGGTTAGTTCCTTAGGTGGAGCAATCAGAAGGGAATCGTCGATTACAATGTCCTCTGATGACTTTAACAGTTCTGTCAAATCGTGCTGTCGTCCCACATTAGTAACATCAATTTTATTGACACAGACACCAATCCATGGAAGCTGCTGGCCCAAATCATCCATCAGGTCATATATATCTGCTGTGGCCAGCTTATCCTTGGATATGTACCCGGAGCCCTGCCGGTGTGAAAATTGGTGTTTCTTAAAAAAGCGACGCAAATCATCGTATGCCTGCCGATAGTTGGCTCCCGGATAGTGCTTTTGTAACTGATGTGTATCTAAATCAAAATTCAGTGCCTTAAAATATTTTCTTTCCAAAAGATTAAGCCCTCATAGCCTGTTTTTCTCTGTAATGGGTCAGCAAATCTTCTTCGTTAAAATCTTCGGGGCTATCGGAATCGTCACTGTCATATAAACGCCAGACGGCTACATTATCCATAAACCAGGCCTGCTTTTTCAAAGTATTGACTATTTTCCCAAACAGGCTGAAATCTCTTGTACGTCCACAGTCACGATATACCAAGGCACCAGAACCATCCTCAATACGAGGAAGTCCCATCGTAAGGAATGCATTATTGATTGTACTGTAAATACCATCCAAATGGTATTTTTTCTCTGTCGTAATCTTATCATCATCCATGCGGATCATCATTTTTAACATGAAAGCAGCCTCCTTCTGCTTTTCATTATATCATTAGAAAATGGGGGCTACAATCTTGAAAATCTAAATTTTTTATGAAATGCTTCGGACTATCATGGCCCGAAATACAAAAAAGACAGGGCAGCAAACATCAGTAAGGAAGTCTGCTGCTACCTGTCACCTGGTTGTTAGCTGCCGGTATTTATTTTCCATAACCATTCAGATCTTCCAGAAGGGGAATCAGAGCAGTTAAATCTTTAAGGATATAATCGCAAAATGGCTTAAATTCTTCACTATAGGGAGTGAGATCCGGTATCATACAGGAGTAAGCTCCGGCTGCTCTGGCTGCTTTTAAACCGTTCATGCTGTCTTCCACAACCATACAATGTTCTATGGGAACATTCAGTTTTTGGGCTGCTGTGAGAAAGATTTCCGGGTCTGGTTTGCTGTTTGCGACTTCATCACTGCAGACAGAAGCTGTGATGAAACCGGTAATGGCAGACATTTCCCAGTAGCTTGCAGCGCGCTCACGTTCTGTAGAAGTAGCAATCGCAACAGGAAGGTTCTGCTGTTGTAGATATTGCAGAATTTCTTTTAAGCCCTTTTTTTCAGGAAGGGGATGGTGAGCCAGGTAGTTTTCCAGATACCGGGAGCGCATGGCCCGGGCTTCCATATAATTGATTCTGCCTCCAAACCATTTTTCAAAGAGCGCAGTGCCCCAGGCAGCAGAGCCGCCCCTCATCTGACGAAGCTCTTCCTCTCCCAGAGAGAAGCCCATTTTTTCGGCTGTGTCCATCCAGCCTTCCTTTAAAATCCGTTCTGTATCGAACAAAACACCGTCCATATCAAAAATCATTGCTTGAATCATAACGAAAGCTCTCCTTTATCTTCTGACTATTCTATTTCCATCATACCACATTCCAGGGTGTCCTGCATTAGAGATTTTTATTGTTGTGTATTGGGAAAAATGGTACAATTCAGGGAGGAGGAAAATACTTATGAAGATTATCATATCACCTGCGAAAAAAATGAACATACAGGAAGACCATCCTTTTGAACTGACGACACCCGTTTTCATAGAAGAAGCCAAAGAACTTCGAAGCAGCCTTAAAAATATGGATTTTAAGGAGCTTCAAAGCCTTTGGAAATGCAGCGAAAAGCTGGTGAGAAAAAATATGGAGGAGCTTTTGACTTTTGACTTGACGAGGCAGGTAACACCTGCGCTTCTGGCATATGAGGGGATTCAGTATCAGTATATGGCGCCCCAGATTTTTACAACAGAACAGTGGGAGTATGTGACGGAACATCTGCGGATTTTGTCTGGATTTTATGGCATTTTAAAACCAGGTGATGGGGTCATTCCCTATCGTCTGGAGATGCAGAGCAGGATGGAAACAGCCAGGGGGAAAGACTTATATGCATTCTGGGGAAAACAGATTTATGAGGAATTAGTCAGGGAAGAAGCTGTGATTGTGAACCTGGCTTCCAAAGAATACAGCAAGGCAGTGGAGGCTTACAAAGAAGAAAAAATACAGTGGATAAACTGCATTTTTGGAGAACGAAAAAATGGAAAAATCAAGGTAAAGGGAACACTGGCAAAGATGGCAAGGGGAGAGATGGTACGCTGGATGGCAGAGAATCAGATAGAAAATCCCGAAGATATAAAAGACTTCCAGGGGCTTGATTTTGTTTATGAGCCAGACTGTTCTTCTGAGGAAAATCTGGTGTTTATACGGAGAGAAAAGGAAACACCAGGGTTTTAAAATTCCCTGGTGATGTTCTTAATCCATTTGTAGCTTTTGTAATGCTTATATACAAAAGGTATTTTCACAAATTCATCGGTGCAGATAATAAAGTATACCCACATAGGCGGCAGTTTCAGAAGAAAGGCTGTAAGAAATCCCATGGGAACTGCGTACACCCACATGTCAATGGTGTCGCAGATAAAGCCCCATTTGGAATCGCCGCCAGAGCGGAAAACGCCGCAGATGACCGCGGTATTCATAGCCTGCCCCAGGACATAATACATGTTAATGAACAGCATAATGTTTAAATATCCCTGAGCAGTGGGCGTCAAATCTGCCATATTCAGGAACAGAGGACGCAGAAGGAAAATGAAAATACCTCCTACGATACCGCTTACAAAGGTGATCCGGCAGAACTTAGAAGCATCGGATTTTACCGTATCCATACGGCCTGCGCCAATGGATTTTCCAAGCAGAATTGCTCCTGCGTTAGCAATACCAAAGCAGGCTACCGTACCTAAATTACGGGCAACCACAACCACCGCGTTGGCTGCTACCATGTCGCTTCCCAGATGTCCCATAATGACAGAGTACATAGAGAATGCCAGTCCCCAGGAGACTTCATTGCCAAAAGCCGGAAGAGAATATTTCATAAAATCTGCAAATAAAACCTTGTTTCGTTCAAAAATCGTAGCAGGACGGAACCGAATCACTTTAAAGCGAAGGGCATCCAGCATACAGATTCCAAACTCAATGCCTCTGGCAATGGTAGTGGCAAGAGCAACGCCTGCAATCCCCATTTGGGGTGCGCCAAAAAGACCGAAAATAAAGACTGCATTGAGGAAAATGTTTAAAAGCAGAGCAGAGGCATTGGCTGCAGTGGCAAAAATAACACGTTCAATGGTGCGCATGGTACACAGGTAAACCTGAGAAATACTCATAAATAAATAGGAAAAACTTACAATACGAAGGTAAGGGATTCCTGTGGCAATAAGCTCCCTGTCATTGGTGAAAATCAGCATGAGCAGGGATGGGAAAAAACATGCCAGAATAAAGAATACTGTAGAAATCAGGATAGAAATCCGCATACCGATTCCCATAATCCGTTCAATGGTAAGAGTATCCTGTTTGCCCCAATACTGGGCCGCCAGCATAATAACTCCGGAGGAGATTCCAGAGTAAACCAGGTTTAGAATAAACATAATCTGACTTGCCAGGGAACCGGCTGCCAGAGCATCCTGGCTGACAAAGCCAAGCATAATCACATCTGCAGAACTTACGGCTGTGGTAACCAGATTTTGTAACACAATAGGAACAGCAAGGCGAAGGAGATTTTTAGAAAAAGAAGAGCTGCCCGCTGCATATGAAGTTTGCATATAAAATCCTCCCTATATTATGAATCACATGTTGTATAGAGGATTATAGAAGAAAATATCAGGAAAATCTTCTGATAAATTGAGAAAAAACTATAGGATTTTGACTTTATCAAAGGAAAAGGAGAGAAAAAATGAGAAATTATGATGTTTTATTATTTGATCTGGATGGAACTTTGACTGCTTCCGGAGAGGGCATTACGAAATCGGTTCAATATGCCTTGCAAAAGATGGGAAAGGGAGAACTGGGACAGGATTTAGAAACCTTGAAAGTTTTTATCGGGCCGCCGCTTTTAAAGCAGTTTATGGCTTTTGGTGGATGGAGCGAAGCAGAGGCCGAACAGGCAGTGAAATATTACCGGGAGCGCTACACAGTAACCGGGATTTTTGAAAACCATCCATATGAGGGTATTGAAAGGCTGTTAAATAATTTGAAAGAGAAGGGATATACGCTGGGTGTTGCCTCTTCCAAGCCAGATTCTATGGTGCATATTGTGCTGGAACATTTTCATCTGGATTCTTATTTTGATGTAATCCTGGGCAGTGATATCAATCAGCCCAAAATGACAAAAGCGGAAGTAATAGAGCAGGTTTTAAGGAAACTTGGCTATGAAAAGAAAAAGGAAAGAGTTGTGATGATTGGGGATAGGAGTCATGATGCAGAGGGGGCAAAACAGGTGGGAATTGCCTGTATTGGTGTTACTTATGGATACGGAACAAAAGCGGAACTGCTGCAGGCAGGAGCCGGAGAAATTGCAGAAACAGTGGAGGGGATTGAGAAGGTTTTGGAACAAATGTGAGGATGTTTTAAGTATAATTAAGGTTATGCGCGTATTCTTATAAAGAAAAGAGAAAAGAAAAAGGGAGGCTTGTATCATGCGTTTATTGTTGGCAGAAGATGAAAAAGCGTTATCAAAGGCTCTGGTGGCAATTTTGGAAAGAAATAACTATTCGGTAGATGCGGTTTATGATGGTCAAAGTGCATTGGATTATCTGGAAATGGATAATTATGATGGGGTTATCTTAGATATTATGATGCCAAAGGTAGATGGACTTACCGTATTAAGAAAAGTCCGGGAAAAGAGAAATCTAATACCGATTCTTCTATTGACAGCAAAATCAGAAGTGGATGATAAGGTGGAAGGATTGGATGCAGGCGCCAATGATTATCTGGCAAAACCATTTCATTCAAAAGAATTGCTGGCAAGAATACGTGCCATCACGCGGACACAGGCTGCGCAGACAAATTCCAAGCTGACTATGGGAAATGTGACATTGGATCGGGCTACTTTTGAGCTTTCTACAGCAAAGGGAAGCTTCCGGCTTGCCAATAAAGAATTCCAAATGCTGGAGCTTTTAATGTGCAATCCTCACCAATTAATTTCCACAGAGCGTTTTTTGGAAAAAATATGGGGATATGACAGTGAAGCAGAAATCAATGTGGTATGGGTTTATATTTCCTATTTGCGAAAAAAGTTATCTGCGATTCATGCAGATATTCAGATTAAAGCCACAAGAAATGCAGGATATTCGCTGGAGGAATTACCATGATAAAAAAGCTTCGTATCAAACTAATTGCTGCATCTATGGCATCTCTTTTTTTTTTTTTTTTTGTGATTGGAGGAATCGTAGGCATTTTGAATTACAGGAAAATCGTAGAGGATGCTGATAGGATTCTCGAAATTCTGGAGGAAAATGCAGGGAAATTTCCACAAAAATTTCAGGGAGACAGAAAAGATGACAGACCCGGAATGTCACCGGAAGTTCCTTATGAGTCCAGATATTTTTCTGTCCTGCTTGATGAAAACGGAGATATTATTTTAACAGATACTTCAAAGATTGTGTCCATTGATACAACTCAGGCAATAGAATATGCTTCAGAAGTTTGGGAAAAGAAAAGGGAACAGGGATTCCTGGAGGATTATCGCTATTGGATATGTTCTTCCAACGGGGAAGTGCGTATTATTTTTCTGGATTGCAGACGACAGTTAGACAATTTCCGAAACTTTTTGCTTACAACTTTTGGTGTTTCAAGTATTGGTCTTTTATCTGTGTTTATTTTAATGGTTTATTTATCTGCCAGGATTGTAAAGCCATTTTCTGATAATTATGAGAAACAAAAGCGCTTTATTACAGACGCTGGTCATGAATTAAAAACTCCACTGACCATTATTGAAGCCGATACAGAGGTTTTGGAAATGGATTTCGGAGAAAACGAATGGCTTCAGGATATACAAGGACAGACAAAACGTCTTGCAGATCTGACGAATACCCTTGTTATGCTTTCCCGTATGGAAGAGGGACAGAACAACAATATGAAAGTAGAGTTTCCTCTGTCCGATATGGTGGAAGAAGTATGCCACACCTTTCAGGCTCCGGCAAAGGTACAGGAAAAAGGCTTAACCAGCGCCATTGAACCAATGATATCCATGAAGGGGGATGAAAAAGCAATCCGGGGTCTTATTACGATTCTCCTTGACAATGCAGTAAAATACACTAATGAAAAGGGACAGATTTCTGTTACTTTAGAAAAGAGAAAGAATCGCATCTGCCTGTCTGTTTTTAATACAACAGAATATATTTCAAAAGAACAGATATCTCATTTATTTGACCGATTTTACCGTACAGATGAGTCCAGAAATTCCCAGACCGGCGGATATGGTTTAGGACTTTCTATTGCAGCAGCTACAGTAGAGTCTCATAAAGGGAAAATCCTTGCGGAAACAAGGGATGAAAAATCCTTGCGGATTACGGTGGTATTTTGATTAGGTACATGGATAAAAAAGAAAAATAGAAACTTATTGATAATAAAATTCATTAAAAGTATTGACAAAACAAAATAATTAGAATAAACTAACTAAAGTAAGTGGAAAACAACTAAAAATACAGAAGGGGCGTGTTCAAAGGGTATGGATTTATCAGAAGCTAAAGAAGGGGAAGAATATATTGTAAAAGGTATATTAACAGATGATGAAGAATTGAATGCATTTTTGTTTTCATTAGGATGCTATAGTGGAGAGCCCATTACGGTTGTTGCACATCGAAAAGGCGGATGCGTAGTGTCCATTAAGGATGGAAGATATAATATTGATACTGATTTAGCGAAAGCTATTTCAATATAAAAAAATAGTGATTTTCATCACTGTTTTTTTAAAACAAGTGGTTAGTATAGACTAATCAATAATGAAGGAGGATACAGAAAATGAGAATTGCGTTGACGGGAAACCCCAATAGTGGAAAAACAACCATGTACAATGCACTTACGGGAAGAAATGAACGTGTGGGAAACTGGGCCGGCGTTACGGTGGAGAAAAAAGAGAGCCCCATCAAAAAAGGCTACTTTGACGGGACAGAGGAATTGATTGCGGTAGATTTACCGGGAGCTTATTCTATGTCTCCTTTTACTTCTGAGGAAAGTATTACCAGCAGTTATGTAAAACATGAAAATCCGGATGCAATTATCAATATTGTGGATGCTACAAATCTCAGTCGCAGCTTATTTTTTACAACTCAGCTTCTGGAACTTGGAATCCCTGTAGTAGTAGCTCTTAATAAAAGTGATCTTACAGAGAAGAAAAAAACAGAAATTGATGTAGAAAAATTAGCAGAAAAACTAGGCTGTCCTGTCATTCAGACAGTTTCCACAACTTCTGGTCACGAAGGCTTAAAAGAAGTTGTAAATCAGGCGGTGGCATTGAATGGATATGGACAGAAGGCGCCTTATATACAGGCAGATATTAATTTGCAGGATAAGACGCAGGTTGAAGCGGCAGACAGAAAACGTTTTGAATTTGTAAATGGAATTGTAAAAGCAGTAGAGAAGAGAAAGGTTTTAACAAAGGAAAAAAATAAGCAGGACAGCATGGATAGGGTGCTCACTAATAAATTTATTGGAATCCCTATTTTTGCGGTGATTATGTTCGGCGTATTTTACATATCTCAGTCTACGGTTGGAACCTGGATTGCAGATTGGTTAGTTGGCTGGATTGAGACTTTCCAGGGCTGGGTTGCCGGTTTGGTGGAAGAAGCAAATCCATTCCTTCAAGCTCTTTTGGTGGATGGAATCATTGGAGGCGTCGGTGCGGTAATCGGCTTCCTGCCTCTGGTAATGGTTATGTATTTCTTAATTGCCCTTTTAGAAGACTGCGGATATATGGCGCGGGCTACTGTGGTTTTAGATCC
Source organism: uncultured Bacillota bacterium (assembly GCA_958352855.1). GTDB lineage: Bacteria > Bacillota > Clostridia > Lachnospirales > Lachnospiraceae > Blautia. The sequence continues at coordinate 1,570 of CATWQE010000065.1, read as the reverse complement.
GATCTTTAAGAGAGTTGGTCTATCTGGAAAGTCCGTCATCCCAATGGTCATTGGAACCGGATGTGCAATTCCGGGTATTATGGCCTGCCGTACTATTCGTAATGAAAGGGAAAGAAGAGCAACAGCCATGCTGACGCCGTTTATGCCTTGTGGCGCAAAGCTTCCGGTGATTGCATTGTTTGCCGGAGCGTTTTTCGCAGATGCTTCCTGGGTTGGTCCAACCATGTATCTGGTTGGTATTGTATTAATCTTCTTAGGAGCATTATTAGTGAAAAAAATTACAGGATATAAATTCCGTAAATCCTTCTTTATCATTGAACTTCCGGAGTATAAAATTCCAAGTCTGAAACGTGCCACACTTTCCATGCTTTCTCGTGGCAAAGCCTATATTGTGAAGGCCGGAACCATTATTTTAGTATGCAACACAGTTGTACAGATTATGCAGAGCTTTAACTGGCAGTTTGAGGTAGTAGAAGAAGGGATGGAGCATACTTCCATTCTGGCATCCATTGCCTCTCCGTTTGCAGTGCTTTTAGTTCCTCTTGGATTTGGCGTATGGCAGCTTGCAGCGGCAGCTATTACAGGCTTTATTGCAAAAGAAAATGTAGTTGGTACACTGGCTGTTGTCTATGGACTGACCAATTTTATTGATACGGATGAACTGGCGCTGGTTGGTGGGGCAAATGAAGTGGCAACGGTTATGGGACTTACAAAAGCAGCCGCTTTGGCATACCTGATGTTTAATCTTTTTACGCCGCCTTGCTTTGCCGCTCTTGGCGCTATGAATTCTGAGATGCAGGATAAGAAATGGCTGTGGGGTGGAATTGCCTTACAACTGTGTACCGGATATACCGTAGCGTTCCTGGTATATCAGATTGGCACACTTGTGACAACAGGGGCATTGGGAGCAGGCTTTGCTCCGGGATTTGTTGCAGTAGCTGTTTTTGCAGCAATATTGCTTGTGCTGATTCAGAAAAAAGAAAAGGCATTCAATGCAGAGTACCGTTTGCACGCATAGAAATAACTTACAGGAAGCCTGCACCTTGGAAGAGGGTGTGAGGATTATGGAATCCCCAGGTAAGTGCGGGGGTAATTTGCAGTGATATATATGATTTTATTTAGCTCGTACAAACGTAATTGTTTGATACGGGCTTTTTTATGTGGTATTTCAGAAAGCAGTTGGTATCCTTGATGAAATAAATAATATGAAAAGTATTTTTAAAGTTAAATTAAGGTTCAGAAAGTATCTTGTATATGTAAAATACAAAAACAGTAGGAGGAATACTATGGCCTATCAAATGACCTTCAAGCGTTATGAATTAAAATATCTGCTGAACAGGCAGGAAAAAGAACAGATACTTCTGGCAATGCAGCCCTATATGAAGCTGGATGATTACGGAAGAACCATTATAAGAAATATATATTATGACACAGATACCTTCCGGCTTATCCGGCGTTCATTGGAAAAACCGGTGTATAAGGAAAAACTCCGCATCCGAAGCTATAAGCCGGTGAAGACAACCGACCCGGTGTTTGTGGAAATCAAGAAAAAATATAAATCCGTAGTTTA